>NZ_JBJCIU010000018.1:0-11727 GCF_044901715.1 Massilia paldalensis | reverse complement strand
TTGCATGTGTAAAGCATGCCGCCAGCGTTCAATCTGAGCCAGGATCAAACTCTTCAGTTCAATCTCTGTTTGCGACACTTTCGTGTCATCTGCATTTCTGCAGAGTCGCTCACTCAAAATACTGACCGTCACTTCATCGCTGAAGCAACGTATTTCTTTTGCGTGAACATTTGATAATTTAAGCATTCAGCAGCTACCGAAACAGCTGCTGGCACGTTCATCAAACGCCCACACTTATCGACTGTTGATTGTTAAAGAACTCGAATTCCGTACTGCCTTGCTGCGCTTGCGAATCGTTTTGTTCGTCAGCAGCAGAGAAGAGAGATTATGCAGCGTTTCGTCTAACTCGTCAACTCTTCTTTTTCTTCCGCTTTCGCTGCCGTGAAGCTGCGTCTGCGTCGGAGGAGCAAGACTATAGCAAAGATGCCCCCTGTCATGCAAGAGGCATCGACACGCGTGGCTGCCGTCAGAACGCTTCGGCGCTGGCCGGTCCGCTCAGGCGTTTGACCTGGATATTGCGGAAGAACACCTCGGCCCCTTCCGTCTGGATCGAGAACTTGCCGCGCGTCAGCGGCACGACCTTGCCCTCGACGGATTGGCGCGAGTTTTCGGCACGCAGGACTTCGTGACCGTTGACGATGTGGATGATCATCTTGCCGTCGGCGATGATCTCCATCGTATTCCACTCGCCCACCGGCTTTTCGTAGTTGCCGCGCTTTTCGATGCGTCCGGCGATATTGGCATGGATGGGCTGCGCCGGATCGTAGCGCTGGAACGTCCAGTTGCCCAGATGGGTATCGCTCGCATGAGCATCGACCATCACGCCGTCCAGGCTGTAGTAATCGCCGCACTCGTCTTCCTTGAGCTGGAACTCGTGGCTACGCATCCAGTTGCCGTCCTGCGCATCCGGCCGGCCGACCGCGTAATACAGGATGCCGCTGTCGCGCGGGGTCTCCAGGCGTGGCGCCCATTTCTTCGTGCCCCACTTCATGTCGAACTTGAGGTGGAAGTTGTCGTACTCGCCGACGGTCGACACGGCGCCCCATTCCTCACCCGAGATGCGCAGCGTGCCATCTACCACCGTGAACACCTTGCGCGGATCCGTATTCGCGCCGCGCGTCGACGTCGGCACTTTCATGTTGTCGACGGGCGGCTGCATACTCAGCCAGGTCGTCCACCCCGACAGGTCCTTGCCGTTGAAGAGCGGCATCCAGCCATTGTCGGCGGCTTGCGACGGCGCGCACAGCGCCAGCACGGCGCCCAAAGCGCCCAGGCGGGCAAGCGTCCGAAAGCGAATCATCGGTATCTCCTTATAGTTTCTTGTTCTGGACAGCAGCCGCGGGAGCCGCCTGGAATGCCTGTCAACACAGGCGCGGCCAATCTAGCATGCTCATCTTGTGAGCGCTATCAACATCGATCACCTTGCCGATTTCGTTATAAATTTTTCCGATTTTCTGACATGTCCAAACTTTTCCAAATGCTAAGATCACCGCACAAGGGAACCGAAGACGACGTTTTCAGAGTTCCCGACACCGAGACGGAGACACAGCAGGATGAGCACACTGATCATCGGCAGAGGCATGGTTGTCGCCCATGGTCCGGACCCGGACCGCAAGGATGGCCCGTGCACGCGCACGCCGGCCCTGCCTTATAAGGAATGTGCCAATTTCTTTACCGAGCACGGCATCTCGACGCCGAGCACCCTGTTCGACACCCTGTCCGATACGTATTACTTTGCCAAGAACACTGCCGGCCAGTTCGTCTGGGGTAACCGCCTGCTGCAGGAGCAGCATGACCTGGCGGGCGTAAACGACATCATCGGCAAGACCGACCACGATTTCTTCCGCAGCGACATCGCCGACCGCATCCGGGCCGACGACCTGGCGGTGATCGACACCGGTTCCACGGTCAAGAACAAGCTCGAGGTCATCGACAGCGGCAAGGGCGAGCTCACCTGGCTGTTCACGACCAAGGCGCCGATCCGCAACCGGCACGGCGACATCGTCGGCATCGAAGGATTTTCGCGCGATGCCCGGCGCTCCCAGGACACCATCGCCCCGTTCCACGAATTCAAGGCCTGCATCGAATACCTGCAGGCGCACCTGATGGAACACATCAGCATCGACCACCTGGCGAAGCTGTCCTGCATGTCGCTGTCGACGTTCGAGCGCAAGTTCAAGCAGCATTTCTCGCTGACGCCCAAGCAATACATCCTGCACATGAAGGTGCACGAGGCGTGCAGGATGCTGCCGACCGCCGGCAGCATCGCCCGCGTGGCCGCGGAGACGGGCTTCGGCGGCCAGAGTTATTTCACCAAGCAGTTCCGCAGCGTCGTCGGGATCACACCAAAACAATACCTGCTGTCGCTGGCGGCAGGACGGGCCGGCGCCAGGCGCCAAGGAGCCCGCAGTCCCGCTTGACGCGTTATCGCTGTTGTCGTCGTCTTTCTTGGAGGAGAGGCATGTCACACATTGAACACCGCACCGATCACGGGCCGCAAGAGCCCGACGGTGCACGGCGCCAGACCCTGGCGCGGCTGGCCGCGTTCTGCGGCCTGGCATTGGGCGACTTCGCGCTGAGCAGCGACGTCCTCGCTGCTGCAACGACGGCCACAACGAAAGCTGCCACCAAGGCCGCCGCGCCCGAATACCTGTCCCCCGACGAACTGGCCCTGACGGGCGTGCTGGCCGAACTGATCATTCCGCAAACGGACACCCCGGGCGCGCTGGCGGTCGATGCGCATCGCACCGTCGACCACCTGCTGGCCGTGTGCGCGCTACAGCCCGCGCAGGACGCGTTCCGAAGCGGCCTGGCGCGCATCGACGCGGTGGCCCGCGCAGGCGACGGCAAGCCGTTCGCGGCGCTGTCCCCGCTGCGCCAGGCGTCCCTGCTGCGCGCCATCGACAGCGGCGCGGCGCCTTTCCATGCCGGCGACCAGCGCTTCTTCCGCCAGCTGAAGGGGTATGTCGCGTTTGCCTACTACACCTCGGAAGCGGGTGCCTCGCGCGAGCTGGCCTACCTGCCGGTACCGGGCGGCTTCATCGGCCACCTGAAAGTCACCAGCGCCACCCACACGTGGGCAATCTGAACAAAGGCTCGCTCACATGGAACCTCTTTCCTCATTCATCATCAAGACCACCCCGGAACGCTTCGACGCCATCGTCGTCGGATCCGGCATCACCGGCGGCTGGGCCGCCAAGGAACTCACGGAACGGGGGCTCAAGACGCTGATGGTCGAGCGCGGCCGCCCGGTCGAGCATGGCGTCGGCTACGTCGGCGAGAACCGCGATCCCTGGACCATGCCGAACCGCGGCAAGGTCGACGCGCACGTGGCGGACGAACAGTACGCCATCCAGCGCCAGTGCTACGCCTTCGACGAGCACACGCAGCAGTTCTTCAACAACGACCGCGACATGCCCTATTCGACGCCGGACGGCCGCCCGTTCAGCTGGATCCGCGGCAACCAGCTGGGCGGCAAGTCGCTGATGTGGGCGCGCCAGTCCTACCGCTGGAGCGACCTGGATTTCGAGGCCAACCTGAAGGACGGCCACGGCACCGACTGGCCGATCCGCTATGCCGACCTGGCGCCCTGGTACAGCCACGTCGAGCGCCATGCGGGCATCAGCGGCAGCAAGGAGGGACTGGCCGTGCTGCCGGACGGCGAATTCCTGCCGCCGTTCGAATTCAACGCGGTCGAACAGGCGTTCAAGCAGAAATTCGACGCCCGGTATGCGCCGGCGCGCATGATCATGGGCCGCACCGCCAACCTGAACCGGGCCACGGCGGCGCACCTGGAACAGGGCCGCGTCCAGTGCCAGGCGCGCAGCCAGTGCGCGCGCGGCTGCTCGTTCGGCGCCTATTTCTCGACCCAGAGCTCGACGCTGCCGGCGGCGCTGAAGACGGGACGCCTGCGCATCGCCACCAACAGCATCGTGCACAGCGTGATCTACGACCCGAAGACCAACCGCGCCACCGGCGTGCGCGTGATCGATGCGGAAACGATGGAGACGCGCGAGTACCACGCCAGGGTCGTGATGCTGTGCGCCTCGACGCTGGCGTCCACCGCGATCCTGCTGAACTCGACGTCGAGCACCTTCCCGAACGGCCTCGCCAACTCGTCCGGCGTGCTCGGCCACTACCTGACGGACCACCTGTGGGCCGCCGGCGCCGACGGCCGCGTCGAAGGCTTCGAGAACGAGTACTACCAGGGCCGCCGTCCGACCGGGGCCTACATCCCGCGCTTTCGCAATGTCGTCGACAAGCACCCCCTGTTCACGCGCGGCTATGCGCTGGCCGGCGGCGCCGCGCGCGAAGGCTGGCAGGCCGCGGCCGCCAAGCCGGGCTTCGGCAAGGAGTACAAGGCCATGATCAGGAAGCCCGGCCCCTGGCGCTTCGGCCTGCACGGCCAGGGCGAGATGCTGCCGCGCTTCGAGAATGCCGTCAGCCTGCACCCGACCAGGAAGGACAAATGGGGCATGCCGCTGCTGCACATCGATGCGAGCCATTGCGACAACGACCACAAGATGCGCGAGGACATGGCCGACACCGCCGCCAACATCCTCGAATACCTGGGCGTGAAGGACGTGCGCAGGACCATCGCGACGGCGGAGGAGTATCCGCCCGGCCTGGCGATCCACGAGATGGGCACGGCGCGCATGGGACGCGACGCGAAGACGTCCGTGCTGAACGGCTTCAACCAGGCGCACGACGTGCCCAACCTCTTCGTCACCGACGGCGCCTCGATGGCTTCCGGCGCCTGGCAGAACCCGTCGCTGACCTTCATGGCCCTGACTGCGCGCGCCTCCGCCTATGCGGTGGACGAAATGAAGGCCGGCCGGATCTGAACGACACGACATCGACAACAAGGACATCATGAACAAGACCAGACTGGCTATTGCCGCCGCCCTGCTCGCCGCCGGCGCGGCGCACGCCGGCACCAACCCGCGCATCAGCGTGCAACTGTGGTCCGTCAAGGACGAGATCAAGCAGGACTTCGAAGGCACGCTCACGAAGATCGCGGGACTCGGCTTCCAGGGCGTGGAATTCGCGGGCGAGTTCGGTCCGTACAAGGACAACGCGGCGGGCCTGAAAGCGTTCATGGACAAGACGCACCTGCAATGCGCCGGCGCCCACATGCATTTCGACGCGCTCGCCGCCGACAAGTTCGACGCCACCACGGCGTTCTACAAGACGCTGGGCTGCACGAGCCTCGTCATCTCGATGGACAAGCGCGGCGCCAGCACCGAGCAGAGCGCGCAGATGAGCAAGGAATTGACGGCCCTCTCCGGCAAGCTGGCGGCGAAGGGCATGACTATCGGCTACCACAACCACGCCCAGGAAATGCGCGGCGCGGTCGGCAGCACGCCCTGGGACGTCATCGCGCGCGGCACGCCCAGGGCAACCGTCATGCAGCAGGACGTGGGCTGGACGACCTTCGCCGGCAAGGACCCGGTGGCCTACGTGAAGACCTATCCGGGCCGCACCCGCACCACCCACTTCAAGGCCAAGCTGGCCGAAGGCGCGCCGGCCGCCAGCGGCGTGCCGATCATCGGCCAGGACAAGACCGACTGGGTGGCGCTGACGCGCGCCGTGCGCCAGGTCGGCGGCACCGACTGGATCATCATCGAGCAGGAAGAGTATCCGAACGGGATGGGCCAGCTGGAGACGGTCGCCGCCTCGATGAAGGGCCTGCAGGCCGTCCTCGCCGATCCCGCGGCCAAGTGACGCCGTCCCGACCATGAGCCTGTCCGTCCGCTTCGACCACATCGTCAAGGACTTCGGCCCGGTGCGCGTGCTGCACGGGGTCGACTTCGCGCTCGAACCGGGCCGCGTCGTCGGCCTGCTAGGCGAGAACGGCGCCGGCAAGTCGACCCTGATGAAGATCCTGGCAGGCTACGAGCGCCCCACCGGGGGCCAGCTCGTCGTCGACGGCGTCGCGCGCCGGTTTGCCGACGTGCGCGACGCGCAGGCGCTCGGCATCGCCCTCATCCACCAGGAATTCAACCTGGCCGAGCACCTGAGCATCGCCCAGAACATCTTCCTCGGCCACGAAACGACCCGCGCAGGCCTGCTCGACCGGCGTGCCATGGCGCGCGAGGCGGCCGCCTGCCTGGCGCAGGTGGGCCTGGCCGTCGATCCGGACACGCGCGTTTCGGACCTGATCGTCGCCGAGAAGCAGCTGGTCGAAATCGCCAAGGCACTGTCGCGCAAGGCGCGCCTGCTGATCATGGACGAGCCGACCGCCAGCCTGTCGCCCGGCGAAACCCGCACGCTGTTCGACCTGATGGCGCGCCTGAAGGCGGAGGGCGTCACCATCGTCTATATCTCGCACAAGCTCGACGAGATGGAGGCGCACACGGACGAAGTCGTCGTCATGCGCGACGGGAAGTTCGTGACGCGCGCCCGCACGGCCGACGTCAACCGCCAGCAGATGGCCAACCTGATGGTGGGCCGCGACGTGTCCGATATGTTCCAGCCCAAGGCCTTCGTTCCCGCCGACGCGCCCGTGCTGCTGCGCGTGGCGGACCTGCGCGTCCCTGGCTGGATCGAGGACCTGCACTTCGAGGTGCGCGCCGGCGAGATCCTCGGGTTCGCGGGACTTGTGGGCGCCGGCCGCACGGAAGCCTTCGAAGCCATCCTCGGGCTGCGGCCACGCAGCGGCGGACGCATCGAGATCGATGGACGCCCGGCCACCATCCGCAACCCGCGCGACGCCATGCGCCTGGGCCTGACCTACCTGAGCGAAGACCGCAAGGGCAAGGGCCTGCACGTGGACCTGGGCCTGCGCGAGAACCTCACCATGATGACGCTCGAGCGCGACGCCCGTCCCTGGCTGGACCTCGAGGCGGGGCGCCGGGCGCTCGACCGGGCCATCGTGGATTTCGGCATCCGCCTGCGCGACCCGGACTGCGCGGCGCGCTCGCTGTCCGGCGGCAACCAGCAGAAGCTGGCGCTGGCCAAGTACCTGCATTCCGATCCGCGCGTCGTCGTGCTGGACGAGCCGACCCGCGGCGTCGACGTCGGCGCCAAGCGCGACATCTATGCGCTCATCCATCGCCTGGCGCAGGAAGGCCGCGCGGTGGTCGTCATCTCGTCCGAGCTCATCGAGCTGATCGGCCTCGCCCACCGCGTGGCGGTACTGCACGGCGGACGCCTGCAGGCCGTGCTCGGACCGGACCAACTCACCGAAGAAAACCTGATCGCACATGCAACCGACACCCACCATGAAACCAGCCACTGAGTCGGGCACCAAGCCTGCCATCGCACGTGACACTGGCACGGCCGGATCCCGCGCCGGCCTGCGCCGGCTGACCGGCCTCGGACCGGTCGTCGCGCTGGTCCTGCTGTGCATCGCCGGCGGCCTGCTCAACCCGGACTTCGCCACGTTCGACAACATGATGAACGTGCTCACGCGCACGGCCTTCATCGGCATCATCGCCGTCGGCATGACCTTCGTGATCGTTTCCGGGGGCATCGACCTGTCGGTGGGCTCGATGGCGGCGCTCATCGCCGGCACCATGATCGTCGCGATGAACGCGCTGGCCGCCGGCGCCCATCCGCCATCCGCGCCCGTGATCATCGCGCTCGGCATCGCGCTGGCGCTGGCCTTCGGCGCCGTGTTCGGCATCGCCCACGGCCTGCTCGTCTCGCGCGGACGGATCGAACCCTTCATCGTCACGCTGGGCACGCTGGGCCTGTTCCGCGCGGTGCTGACCTGGCTGGCGGACGGCGGCGCGCTGAACCTCGACTTCACCCTGTCCGAAACCTATGGCCCGGTGTACTACCAGAGCGTGCTGGGCGTGCCGATTCCGGTGTGGGTGTTCGCCTTCGTGGCGATCGCCGGCGCCGTCGTCCTGAACCGCACGGCCTACGGCCAGCATGTGCAGGCCATCGGCTCGAACGAACAGGTGGCGCGCTATGCCGCGATCCGCGTCGACCGCGTCAAGGTGCTTACTTACCTGCTGCTGGGCGTGTGCGTGGCGATCGCCACCGTCCTCTACGTCCCGCGCCTGGGCTCGGCCACGCCGACCACCGGCATCCTGTGGGAGCTGGAAGCCATCGCCGCGGTGGTCGTCGGCGGCACGTCGCTGCGCGGCGGCGCCGGCCGCGTCATGGGCACGGTGGTCGGCGCGATCCTGCTGTCCGTGATCGGCAACATCCTCAACCTCACCAGCATCATCAGCGTACACCTGAATCCCGCCGTGCAGGGCGTGGTGATCATCGCCGTCGCATATCTGCAGCGCGGCCGCCGCTGATATTCGATTATTTGATTCGATTATTTGATTCGATTATTTGAACAGGAATCCACATGCGCTCATCGAACAAGTTACTGACCTGCCTCGCCGCCGCCTGCGCCCTCGCATTCGGCGCCGGCCAGGCCATCGCCGCCGAAAAAGTTACGCTCGGCGTCTCCATCCCGACCGCCACCCACGGCTTCACGGGCGGCATCGTCTGGTGGGCCAACCAGGCCAAGCGCGAGCTGGAAGCGGCCAACCCGACGCTGAAGGTCATCGTCAAGACGGCCGCCAGCACGCCCGAGCAGGCCAACCAGGTGCAGGACCTGCTGGTGGTGAACAAGATGAACGCGCTGGTGCTGCTGCCGCTGGAATCGAGTTCGCTCACCCAGCCGGCCGCCCAGGTCAAGAACAAGGGCGTCTACGTGACGGTGGTGGACCGCGGCCTGACCAATCCCGCGGCCCAGAACGCCTATGTGGCCGGCGACAACACGGCCTTCGGCCGCCTGCCGGCCGAATACCTGGCGAAGCGCATGAACGGCAAGGGCAATATCGTCGTCCTGCGCGGCATGCCGAGCACCATCGACAACGAGCGCACCAACGCCTTCAACGAGGAGATCAGGAAGTACCCGAACATCAAGGTGCTGGACGCGAAGTACGGCAACTGGAACCGCGACGACGCCTTCAAGGTCATGCAGGACTACCTGACTCGCTTCAAGCAGATCGATGCCGTGTGGGCGGCCGACGACGACATGGCGGTCGGCGTGCTGAAGGCCATCGAGCAGGCCAAGCGCACCGACATCAAGGAAGTGTTCGGCGGCGCCGGCGCCAAGTTCGCGGTCAAGAAGATCCTCGACGGCGACAAGCTGGTGCAGGCCGACGTGTCCTACTCGCCCAAGTTCATCTACGACGCCATCAAGATGACGGCGAACGCGCGCCTGAAGGGCCAGGCCCTGCCGGCCAAGACGATCGTGCCGTCGGTCCTGATCACGCGCGAGAACGGCAAGCAGTTCTACTTCCCCGATTCGCCCTATTGATCGACGAGGACCAGCATGAAGACCATCAAGGGACCGGCGATCTTCCTCGCCCAGTTCATGGGCCAGGAAGCGCCCTTCGACACCCTCGCCCACCTGGCCGGCTGGGCGCGCGGACTGGGCTACGAAGGCATCCAGCTGCCGACCGACAAGCGCCTGTTCGACCTCGACGTGGCGGCCGAAAGCCAGACCTATTGCGACGACATCAAGGGGCTGCTGGCCGAGCACGGCCTGCAGATCACGGAACTGTCGACCCACCTGCAGGGCCAGCTGGTGGCCGTGCACCCGGCCTACGACCAGCTGTTCGACGGTTTCGCCGCGCCGCACGTGCGCGGCAATCCGCAGGCGCGCCAGGCCTGGGCCGTGGAGCAGGTCAAGGCGGCGGCGCAGGCATCGCGGCGCCTGGGCCTCGTCACGCACGCGAGCTTTTCCGGCGCCCTCGCCTGGCCCTATATGTATCCGTGGCCGCAGCGCCCGTCCGGGCTGGTGGAGGAAGCGTTCGATGAACTGGGCCGGCGCTGGCGTCCGATCCTCGACGTCTTCGACGACGCCGGCGTCGACGTCTGCTACGAACTGCATCCGGGCGAGGACCTGCACGACGGCGTGACCTTCGAGCGCTTCCTCGATGCCGTCGGCGGCCACCGGCGCGCGAACATCCTGTACGACCCGAGCCACTTCGTGCTGCAGCAGCTGGATTATCTCGCCTTCATCGACATCTACCACGAGCGCATCAAGGCCTTCCACGTGAAGGATGCCGAGTTCCGGCCGAACGGACGCCAGGGCGTGTACGGCGGATACAGTGGCTGGCTGGAGCGCGCCGGCCGTTTCCGCTCGCTGGGCGACGGCCAAGTCGACTTCTCCGCCATCTTCTCGAAGATGGCGCAGTACGACTACGCCGGCTGGGCCGTCCTGGAATGGGAGTGCGCCCTCAAGCATCCGGAGGACGGCGCGCGCGAAGGCGCGGACTTCATCCGCCGCCACATCATCCGCGTGGCGGAGCGCGCGTTCGACGACTTCGCCGGCAGCGGCGCGGACCGCGAACAGGTGCGCCGGCTGATGGGGATATCGGCATGACGGCGATCGGAGCGAGTACAGCGGCAACAATGCCGAAACGCCGGCTGCGCCTGGGCATGGTGGGCGGCGGTGACGGCGCCTTCATCGGCGCGGTGCATCGCATCGCCGCGCGCCTGGACGACTGCTACGAAGTGGTGGCGGGCGCCCTGTCGAGCGATCCGGAACGCGCGCGGCACAGCGGCGCCGCGATCCGCCTGGATCCGGCGCGCAGCTATACGGACTACCGGGAGATGGCACGCGTCGAGGCGGCCCGCGGGGACGGCATCGACGTCGTCGCGATCGTCACGCCCAACCACCTGCATGCGCCGGTGGCCACGGCCTTCCTGGAAGCGGGCATCCACGTCATCTGCGACAAGCCGCTCGGCATCGCGCTGGCCGAAGGGGCAGCGCTGGCGGCGCTGGCGCATCGGCAAAACCGCGTGTTCGCGCTCACCCATACCTACACGGGTTATCCGATGGTGCGGCATGCGCGCGAACTGGTCTCCTCCGGCGCGATCGGCGACATCCGCCTCGTGCACGTGGAGTATGCGCAGGACTGGATGGCCGAGGCCGAGAACCAGGCCCCTTCATTCCAGGCGACCAACTGGCACAACGATCCGCGGCGCGCCGGCCCGACCGGCTGCACGAGCGACATCGGCACCCATGCGTTCCAGCTCGCCGGTTTCGTCAGCGGCGTGCAGCCGAACGAACTCCTGGCCGAGCTGCATGCGTTCACGCCGGACCGCACGCTGGACGACCATGTGCAGGTGATGCTGCGCTATCCGAACGGCGCGCGCGGCATGCTGTGGTCGAGCCAGATGGCAACGGGTTGCGAGAATGCGCTCAAGCTGCGCGTGTTCGGCGCGAAGGCGAGCCTGTCCTTCGACCAGGAGAATCCGAACGAGCTATGGCTGACACCCCAGGGTGGCGTGGCGCAGCGCCTGACGCGCGGCCGGGTGCAGGGCGCCGCAGCGGAGCACGCCACGCGCGTGCCCAGTGGCCATCCGGAAGGTTATCTGGAAGCGTTCGCCCAGCTGTACCGGGATGCGGCCGCGCAGATCCATGCGATCGATGCGGGACAGCCGTTGCCCGAGGCGAGCCTGCCGTTGCCGACGGTGGTGGATGGCGTGGCGGGGATGAAGTTCATCGACGCGGTGCTGGCCAGCCATGCGGCCGGCTCGCGCTGGGTCGGACTGGCGGTCTAGGCGTTCGTCTCATCAGGGATGAGACGAGCGTCCCAAAAGCAAAAAGCCCACCAAGATCACTTGGTGGGCTTCTGCATATAACTAGCCTGACGATAACCTACTTTCACACTGGTTGCAGCACTATCATCGGCGCAAAGTCGTTTCACGGTCCTGTTCGGGATGGGAAGGGGTGGTACCGACTTGCTATGGTCATCAGGCATA
>NZ_JBJCIU010000017.1:0-13699 GCF_044901715.1 Massilia paldalensis | reverse complement strand
AGGCCGCCTGTGACCTGCTTGACCTTGGCTTGAGGGTAGACAGATAAGGCTGCCTGCAGCGCCGGAAGGAATTTTTTTCTAAAGTCCTTGTCTGCCTCTTTGCCTTGGTACTCCTGGCCAAACTGCGCTCGCAGGTTCACCCAATGCAAAATCAGCGGGCGGCCGTTGATGCGGTGTAGGCGCTCGGCCAACCACACATAAACATCCATCGCCAAGGACGAGCCTTTCAGGGCCATCAGGGCGCGCATATCAATCGGCACGGCATGAGTTACCAGCGTCTGGTAATACTCATCGGAGAAGGCGACGCTAGCAGGCCAAAAGGACCGCTGCTCATCCTCGTTGTGCAGCCACGCATCGAACCGCTTGATAGGCTTTCCATCGTAGGTGTACGCCTTTCCATTGGCATTAAAACCCAACGTCATGCGACAAGCCGAAAGCGCTTGAACTTGCTTGCGTAGCATGGTTAGTGAACCGTTACGGCCGCCAGTGGTTTCCCTCCCGATCATCCGCAAAAAGTCGCTTGCGCTGTCGCCTACGGGTATTTCCTGGGTCTTATGACGAACTGCAAAAGTGTTCATCCAAGCCAACATCAAGCGTGGCGTCGTGCCATACGGAATAGGCTGTTGAACGAACTTTTGGCCGTCCCATAACTTGCCAGCTTCGACTAGCAGCCCCGAGCTGCCGGATTGACGCTCAAAGGTGGTTCCTTTGACAGCTGAACGGGGCAAACCAACCTGACACATGATTGTGTGCATGAACGCCATGTCATCGCCATCGGGGCGGACGCCGGCAATGTCGGCCGACGCCGCCAGTAGCTTAGTTTCGCGCTTCGTAGCTGGTGCGGTGCTGGCCTTGGTCTTGGCCTTGAGAGGAATTACAGCTGCAGTCGGCTTCGCCTCCTTTGGCGGCTTTACCTTAGCCGGCCTGGTGTCCTCCGCTGCCGATCGCGCGCGCCTGGTCGCCGGCGCCGGCTCAATGTCGGCCGATTGCGCAGCTTGTGGCTGTGCCGAGGCAGCGCCGCCGAACAGGTCGGTCTGTTCACCGCGTGCGTCCTGGGCCTCCAGCGCGGCATCCGCGCGGGTTTGGATATTTGCCATTGCGTCGGACTTTTTCATAGTTCACCGTCCCTTGAATCGAGCCATTCATAGGCGGTGCTCTCGGCGTCGGCGTATGCCTCGGCCAGCAGGTAAGCATGGTAAGCGTCGGCCGGTCGAGCCGATGCAGCCATCATTAGCCAGTGAGCGCGCTCCTGTTCGCTGCAGCCGTTCCACCAGTCCATGCCGGCCTGCGGGTCGTTCTCGAGAACTGGAAACACGCCGCCGCCAACTTCCTGGCCGTCCTGCAGCAGGTCCAGTTTCCACCCGCTGCCCAGCTCGGCCGGGCGCGGCTTGATTTCGTAGCTGTAGCTCATCACGCGGCCTTTCGGTTGTTGGCAATGGTCTGGTGCACGATGTCCAGGGCGCGCTGTACGGCTTCCTTCCTACTGTCGATGTCCCAATGCTGCATCAGCTGCGCGAGCTGGTCAGCGTGGGCCGGGGCCAGGTAAAAATCCAACCTGGTCGCGCCTTCGGCCGCCATGTTCTTCCGGCTCTTACGGTTGCGCTCGACGGGCGACAGTTGCGCGCCCGATCCGATTGGCCGGCCCGGCCGACGCTTCGGTTCATCCATGATTTGTCTTTCCGTGGGTACAAACTTCGGTAACTGTACCGGCGTTAGCACCCGGATACAATAATTATTTTCGCATTTGACATAAACCTCGTTCTGCGCCGGCGGTAGGACAAAAATATTTTTCTAACCGGGTTCAAAAATAGCGCCCGAAGTTCTACGTCGTACCTGGTATGACCGCATACGAAGAAGAACAAGCTTTTGCAGCAAAGCTTGGCACGTAACGATATCAACGCGATTGCACAGAGCTTGGGCGTGTCATTGAAAGCAGCGTCGCCCTGAGCGCTGGTCAGGAGCCACACGGGATTGGAAATTGAGCCATGAAGTCTGGCTTAACCCGGAACGAAAAGCGCCAGAGGAATAACGAAAAGCAGCATGACTTGACGCTACATCTTTGTTGACATCTACCGGGTCGTTTGGCGACCAATTTGGACGATCTGCACCGGCTGATGCAGATGCTTACCACGGGCGACTTACAAATCAAATTTGTCAAAGAAGGGGTCGCTTCAGAAAACGGAAAATAAAGCACGTTAAGCCGGTTGCAGATGTCGTAGCGGCCTGAACTTGCCCGCGCCGATCTTGGCGCTGCTGCGCCAGAGGTAATCGCCAGTCAGGTTGATATGCTCCCAGCCCAGCGGCGACAGGTACTGCAACAGCGCCTCATCGACGGCATGACCATTGCCGCGCAGCCCATGCGCCGCACGTTCCAGATAGACCGTGTTCCACAGCACAACGGCCGCCGTCACCAGGTTGAGGCCACTGGCGCGGTAGCGCTGCTGCTCAAAGTTGCGGTCACGGATTTCGCCCAGCCGGTTGAAGAACACCGCCCTGGCCAGCGCGTTGCGGGCTTCGCCCTTGTTCAGCCCAGCGTGAACACGGCGGCGCAGCTCGACGCTTTGCAGCCAGTCCAGGATGAACAACGTACGTTCGATGCGACCCAGCTCGCGCAGGGCCACGGCCAGGCCATTCTGGCGTGGGTAGCTGCCGAGTTTGCGCAGCATCAGCGAGGCCGTCACTGTTCCCTGCTTGATTGAGGTCGCCAGCCGCAGGATTTCGTCCCAATGGGCGCGGACATGCTTGATGTTGAGCGTGCCGCCGACCATCGGTTTCAGCGCGTCATAGGCGGCTTCGCCTTTCGGAATGTAGAGCTTGGTGTCGCCTAAGTCTCGGATGCGCGGCGCGAAACGGAAGCCCAGCAGGTGCATCAACGCAAAGACGTGATCGGTGAAGCCCGCCGTGTCGGTGTAGTGCTCCTCGATGCGCAAGTCGGACTCATGGTATAGCAGGCCATCGAGCACATAGGTCGAGTCGCGCACGCCGACATTGACCACCTTGGTGTGGAACGGCGCGTACTGGTCGGATATGTGGGTGTAGAACGTCCTGCCTGGGCTGCTGCCATATTTCGGATTGATGTGCCCGGTACTCTCGGCCTTGCTGCCGGTGCGGAAGTTCTGGCCGTCCGACGATGACGTGGTGCCGTCGCCCCAATGTCCGGCGAAGGGGTGCCGGAACTGCGCGTTGACCAACTCGGCCAGCGCCGTCGAATAGGTTTCGTCGCGGGTGTGCCAGGCTTGCAGCCAGGCGAGTTTGGCGTAGGTCGTGCCGGGGCATGACTCGGCCATCTTGGTCAGGCCCAGGTTGATCGCATCGGCCAGGATCGTCGTTAGCAACAAGTTTTTGTCTTTGGCCACGTCGCCCGATTTCAGGTGCGTAAAGTGCCGGGTGAAGCCCGTCCACTCATCGACTTCGAGCAGCAGTTCGGTGATCTTGACGTGCGGCAGAATCATGGCCGTCTGATCAATCAACGCCTGCGCGGTGTCGGGCACCGCCGCATCCAGCGGCGTGATCTTCAGGCCCGACTCGGTGATGATGGCGTCCGGCAGGTCGTTGGCCGCCGCCATGCGATTGACCGTGGCAAGTTGCGCCTCCAGCAGTTCCAAGCGCTCGCTCAGGTACTGGTCGCAGTCGGTGGCCACGGCCAGCGGCAATGCGCTGGACTGCTTGAGGTTGGCGAACTTCTCGGGTGGCACCAGGTAGTCCTCGAAGTCCTTGAACTGACGTGAACCCTGTACCCAAATGTCGCCCGAGCGCAGCGCGTTCTTCAACTCCGACAGCGCGCACAGTTCGTAATAGCGCCGGTCGATGCCGGCGTCGGTCATCACCAGTTTTTCCCAGCGCTTCTTGATGAAAGCGGTCGGTGCATCGGCGGGCACCTTGCGGGCGTTGTCGGTGTTCATGCCGCGCAGCACCTCGATGGCATCGAGCACATCCTTGGCGGCGGGCGCTGCCCGCAGCTTGAGCACGTCGAGGAATTCCGGCGCGTAGCGGCGTAAGGTCGCATAGCTCTCGCCGATGCGGTGCAGGAAATCGAAATCATCGGGCTGAGCGAGCTTCTGCGCCTCGGTGACGCTCACCGCGAACGCATCCCAGGGGCTTTGTTGCATAAATAAACGATAAGCCTTTGATTTTTCAGTGAATTATAAATTTAGCAGCGAAATTTTTGTTCAATAAAATCAATGACTTGCGGATTTATGCAACAAAGCCGTTCGTTACCAAAAAAATAACTGGCGGAAAAACTTTTTAGAATATAACATGCGCATGTTTGTTATCTAAAAAAAAAGCTACGCAGTCTTAGCTCATATTACTCCTAACTGCATCGCAACCTGAGCTCGCGCTTCCGTCACCTATGCCTGAATCAAGCGTACAACCTGTCCTTCCCCCACGTACTGGCAAGATTTTGTTGTCGTTAGCCGTTCCCTTCTATAACGAAGAAGAAGTAATTCCCCTATTTTTTAAGGAAGTGATCGGCGCTCTTGAGGTCATTCCGCATTTAGAGTTTGAAATCGTCTGCGTCAATGATGGCAGTCGCGATCAAACACTCGCACACCTAGTTTGGCATGCCAGCCTCGATTCCCGCGTGCGGGTAGTGGATTTAACTCGTAATTTCGGTAAGGAAGCGGCCTTGTCAGCAGCAATTGACGAATCGCGGGGAGATGTAGTAGTACCGTTTGATGCCGATCTACAGGATCCGCCCCAAGTGATCAAGATTTTGGTAGAAAAATGGCGTGAAGGCTATGACGTGGTATTGGCTCGCAGAAACAATCGCGACTCGGACTCAGTGTTGAAGCGCTGGACTGCGCTAGTCTTTTACCGCCTGCATAATAAGCTCTCTGAAGTCAAGATACCAGAAAATGTTGGCGACTTTCGACTTATGTCGCGTCAGGTTGTGAGCTCGTTGAAATGCCTACCCGAGACCCGACGCTTCATGAAGGGTTTATTTGCCTGGGTTGGCTACAAAACGACTGTCGTCGACTACACGCGTGAAGTGCGCGCAGCCGGCACAACCAAATTTTCCGGGTGGAAACTGTGGAACTTTGCGCTGGAAGGCTTTACTAGCTTCAGCACTCTGCCTTTGCGTGTCTGGACCTATGCTGGATCGTTGATAGCAGTTCTGTCCATCTGCCACGCTCTCTGGCTGACGATACGCACACTAATCTTTGGCGTGGACCTTCCGGGCTATGCATCGGTGGCGACAGCGGTCCTATTTTTGGGGGGTATCCAGCTCATTGGAATTGGTGTGCTAGGGGAATACGTGGGCCGTATTTATTTTGAATCCAAAAAGCGACCGGTATACTTGATTAATCGGGGTGAGCAAAACCCATGAATAAACGCCTAACTTGGGCATACGTTGGCTTGGCCTGCCTCCTGTTGGCACCCAATCTAGTACATGGCGTGCGTGAGTCGCACGACATCAAATTCCATCTGATGCTGTTCTTGTCCTGGCGCGATGCAGTGGAACTAGGCACGCTGTATCCACGCTGGTTGCCTGATCAATTGCATGGCCTGGGCAGCCCGGCCTTGCTGATTTATCCACCAATGGCATCTGCGTTTTTCGTGCTGATCGACTTTCTAACTTTGCATGCACTGGCGCCGGGACGGGTGCTGGGACTAGGCGCTCTGCTGCTGTCAATCGCCTCGGCCGTTACGTTTTATCCTTGGGCTCGTCAGCACATCAGCCCTCGGTTGGCATTGATCGTCGCGCTGTTTTACGCCACTGCTCCTTACCATTTGAATCTTGACCTGTACGAGCGCGGCGCCATGGCTGAGTACACAGCTTTCGTTTGGATACCGCTCATCTTCCTTGGCATCCGAACCACCCTGCAGAAGGGGGGCGTGCGAGGGGCGGCGCTGCTGGCAATCGGTATCAGTGCTTTGTTTCTCTCTCACCTTTTGACGGCGATGCTGATCGCGCCACTGGCGTTCGCTTACGCATTAATCTGCCTGTGCAAAGAGTTGCCTGCTAACCTGCGAATTCAACGTTTTGTACTGGTAACAGTCACGACTATCTTAAGTGTGGGCCTGACGGCATTTTATCTTCTGCCCGCAATGTTATTGCTCCCGGAAGCAAATTCTGGCGGCCTCGCTCGCGATGTCGCTACCACCAATATATGGCTCGTACTCCAGACATTGTCCGATCGATTCTGGATAAAGCTGCTATTGCTCGCCTGCGCTTATCTAGTTTTTTTCCTGTACCTGTCAGCACAAACGTGGCGCAATTGGCGCCAGCAGCGGGTGCTCGGTGCAGCAACTACGCTGGCGCTGATGTGGATCGTTTCTGGTATATTATGCTTCGCCTTAATGAGTGGGTTTTTCCCTTTCATTTTCCATCGCCCTTCACCTTTTGCACAGATTCAATTTGTATTTCGCTTGCTGACGGTGATGGAGTTTTCACTCATCTCGCTCTTTGTTTGCTGTGTCGCTGGCGCGCAGCAAGAAGACAGTCGCGCCTGCCTCTTAAAAATGGGGGCGATTGTGCTTCTGCTGATGAGCGCAGCACAATGGGTGGATATCGCGGGACGCTTCCACAACATGCCCATTGTCGCCCCACCGTTCCAGAACAACGAGCAAGTCAAATGGCGTTTGTCACCGATTGAGTATTTCCCTGCTGGAACGAAATTGGGAAAAAGTGTTCAAGAAACATTCAAGCCATTTGAACAATACGCCATCGCCAACCAGCCAGCCTTTATCGTTAGTGACAAAGGCAAGCTTGTCGAAGCTTCCCGCAAGGGTGCGCGGTTTATGGTGCATTCCATTACTACCGAACCGACCTTAGTCATGATCCAGCAGTTCTACTTTCCAGGCTGGAAAGCCGTTGATGAACACGGTAGAGAAATCACCGTGTTTCGGGACGTCACAAGCCGCTTGACAAGCTATGTGGCCCCCGCCGGAGAGCAAACGATCGTGATAGAACGCGTACCGACCAAGCAGGAACATTGGGGAAATATTATCAGCTTGGTGGCGCTGGCCCTGCTGATAATACAGTTCAGTTTCCTGATCCGTCGCCGGGCAGTACGCTATCCAACTTAGTAGTTGATCGATGCGCTGGAGCGTCAATCGGAAGGATTCGCAGCGTGACGAAACGTCCAACGCGAATTCACACCATAGGTTATTCCTAGCACTATTCCAGTCGCTAGCACCTGTGCGAACAGGTAATGCAACCCTAGGGTATGGATCAGGATTTTCATGATTACGCCATTCATCAGCGCGCCTACAATAGCGGTGATTGCAAACTTAGGCAATGCCTGCGCATGTCCCGTATTATGAAAAGTATATTTGGCGTTTAGAATGTAATTCACAAGGGCGCCCACGACTGCGCCAGCCATTGAAGCCACTACAGGTGTGGCGATATGCGCCGCCACTGCACCGACGAGAATGACATATTGTGCTAGCGTACCGACCGCGCCCACCAAACCATACCGGATAAACCGGAATAACTTTACAGTATTGATCATTGCTCTGCTTTTAAAATGTAGGCCTTAGTTTACAGGGAAGACGCCCAGTTAGCTCTAACCTCGTGGCTTTCGCCTGCGATGATCATAACCCAACGAAGATGGCTACTGGTTTTTACTATTGATAAAATAGGTTATCAAGAGTAGAGTGGGCTATTAACGCTCTCGACCAGGTAAGCCATGCCCGACGATCCCGAACACACTTTGATGCCAGTCGCCACGCCGTCGCGTGGGTTATCCGTGCATGACTTCCACCAGTTGGCCGAGGTGCCGCCGGCGCTGACCTGGTTCGCCAACATCGACAACCCGCAAACCCGCCGCGCCTACCAAAATGACGTGCAGGAGTTCATGGCCTTTACAGGGCTGGAGAATCCGGCGCATTTCCGTGACGTGTCACGTGCTCACGTGCTGGCCTGGCGTCGCGACCTGGAGCGACGTGCGCTGAGTGGCGCGTCGATCCGCCGAAAGCTCGCCGCGTTGTCGTCCCTGTTCGAGGCCCTTTGCGAGGCCAATGCAGTCCAGGGCAATCCGGTCGATGGCGTCAAACGGCCGAAAATCGCCAGCAGCGAAGGAAAGACGCCAGCGATCGGAGACCACCAGGCACGTGCCCTACTTGAAGTCGCGGACGCATCCACTTTACGTGGATTACGCGATCGCGCGATCTTGGCCACCCTGCTCTATCACGGTCTTCGGCGCGCCGAGCTTTGTTCTCTCCGCGTGGCCGATGTGCACGAACGCCGCGGTGTCAGGCACCTGCAGGTACACGGCAAGGGCAGCAAGATCCGCTACGTGTCACTACACCCCGGCGCGGCAGATGCGATTGCCGCCTACCTCGCTCTGGCCGGCCACGGTGAGGACAAAGCAAGTGCTTTATTCCGTCCAGTCAGCAATAACACCCAGAGTGGAACGGCATCGATCACGCCAGACGGCGTCTACAAGCTGCTGGCCCGCTACGCCATTGCCCTAAAGATCGACGTTGCCGGCTTCGGACCCCATGCGCTGCGTGCTACCGCCGCTACCAACGCGCTCGATCACGGCGCCGATATCGCAAAGGTACAGGAGTGGTTGGGTCACGCAAATATCGCAACCACCCGCGTTTATGACCGTCGGCAGAGCCGGCCTGAGGATAGCCCGACCTTCAAGGTCGTCTATCGATAAATTTTGAGAAGAATCCTTCTATCGTTCACGTTTCATTTGTTTACGTTTGTAGACAACCTAAGTCATTGATTTTATTATATTTATAGATTTTTAAGATTTTTTCACATGTCTGCGATGAGCAAATTGTAGACAGCATATTTCCTTTTAAAATCATACGCTTACGTTACAAAAATCGCTATTTTGTTTAGTGCGTAATGTGTGTAAAGAATTAGGGGTGCGGGGAACCCGCGAATTCGCATGAACTCCTTAGTGCAGTGGTTTAGGATAGACCTGCAAGATAAACTTACAACGAAAGGAAGTCGCCATGGTAACTGACACCAAAACCGTTCAAATGACCCTCAGCATGTCGCCTGCGCTAGAAGCCAAACTGGCACGGCTTGCTGTCGCCAGCAACTCCACCGAAGCCGATGTTTTGCTTAAAGCGATCGCGCTGTACGAAGTCGCCCTGCTAGCGAAGCTGCAGGGTCGGGACGTGGCAGTTCTGGACGAGGAAAAATGCGTCGTGAGCGAGATCGATGGAATTTAGGCGCTACTTTGCAAGTCCTAAACAGTCAGATATTGTTTAAGGTAGCAGGCGGCCGAGGGCTGATCCAGCGTTTAAGCGCCCACATAGGTCAACATGACATCAGCCAATTATGACCTCTATAGAGGTCATCCATGACCCTCCTAGGATCATCGCCCGACCGTCGGTCGGACCTTCTAGATGGCAAATCAGGTAGCTACCAAGGGTTCCAAAGGGTACCCCTTTGACACGGATATGAATAGAAAACTCCCGAGTTTTGTATTCATATCTATCGTGCCTATATGAGCAGCTAAAATGACTAAGGCCGGGTGCATATGAGGTGCACAAAGGTGCACAAGGGTGTATATGATGTGCACAAGGGGGCATTTGGGTTGCATCGGGTTGCATTCGGTTGCACCAGGTTGCATCTAAGTCACAGGCCGCTCGCATCGAGGCTGGCCGGAGTTGACCCGGCCAAACCCGCCTCTACATGCTCCCGCGATACAGAGGGTGCCGTCCTGCGGCGGCATCCTGACATTCGTCAGGACTTGAGCCGCCCTCATCTGCTCTGTTCGCCCTCCGAGAAGGCGCGCACAGAATTTGGAAAAAATCGTCCGCTACGCCCGCCTGGTCAGCTGGTCCAACGGCTGGTTTCGACCCTAAGCGGAAGTTCGTTGATCCAGCACTCCCGGTTGCTCAACATGGTCATTCTCTGTCCATAACATTGTTTGGACCATGATTTGCGGGTTGCTTGCCAAGGACTCATACTCGTCGATGAAAACGAAGCCATGCTTGAGATAGAAGTTGGCGGCCCTTTCGTTGACTGGAGCGACATCCAAAAAGACGCGCTCGTACCCTTTCTGCAGAGCTCGATACTTAACTGTCGCAACCAACCGCGCGGCGATGTCTGAGCCCCGTACACGCGGCTCGACCCACATGCCGATCAAGTTGTAGCGATGCGTTTGACTGACGACGCCACCTACCATTCCAACCGGTTCGCCATCAATGAACGCCAACCAGAACTCTGGTCCAGCGGTGGCCGAGGCTCGCTCCTGCCATTGTTCGTCAGTGTACTTAGCTGCCATTTCATAACTAACGCCAAATGCTGTCGGTGTATCGGATAGCGCCGCCAGACGGACTTGCTTCAACAGTATCCAGTCTGCCGCATTGGTCATTCGAACTTCCATGGCATCCTTGCAAATTGAAGAGACTAACTAGTCTTATGGGAGTATAGCGACGACGGCATTCACACACGCTGATTACGACCACTATTGGCCGATTGCAGCCGATGGGGGCAGCATAGCACGTTGCCAAGTCGAAAAATCTCGTGAAGTGTTACGAGCGCCTGCAATCGACCCAAAGCGGTCTCTCACTTTTCAGTGGTCGTAAGACCACTTACATGGTTAGATATGCGCCCTAGCATTGCGATTACGTCGCGCAATTCAGCAAACAAGACTAAATGTTCCCGGGTGTGGATCGCGTCATCGCTCAACCACGTTCGATGTAAGTCCCCTTGAGGAAGTGCCTGTGGGTCAAAATGACGCGACACGTTATAAACCCAGTTCAATCGCTTATATACGTTGTGTTCACCCTCTTTAGTGAACAGTACTTCTCCCATGGGCTTGCGCCCAAATTCCAATGCCTGCCAAGTCGAGCTAATACAGCTTTCAACGTGCCGCAGTATGCTGAAGTAATTCCCTACGCTTCGTAAATTTCCCTTTGCCGCGGCGCTTGCGAGTTCCCATTCCTGCAGTGCAGCGTGTGTTCGTCGCACAATCGCGAATGCCAACGCAGCTTTCTCATCTGGCACGTGTCCGTGAAAAATACGGCTGAGCACAAGCTGTGCGAGCCAAGCGTGTGCGCTAGGAAAATCGTCAGCCAAAGAGATGATAGAAAGGTGCTTGAGCTTCGACATTTCTTGGGCGGCAAATGTATCCAATGCGTAGTTGGTAATACCCATCATTTCCCTTTCAGATTTCTGACAAAACTGGCACGAATATACTTTCAGCTTAACCCGTGTGACCGCTTGTGGCCGATAGCGGCCGATAGCGGCCCTTCGCTCAGGCACTAGTGTACGACGCATGTTGTTGCCAAAGAAAGGAATTGGGCAGCCGCTGCTATGTCAGGTTGAAATAGACCTCAACTGCAAAAACGAATTCATTATGGAATTCCTTTAAGAATTCTTTAAGGAATTCCTTATGACTATCCTTGCTTTCGCCTATTGGGAAATTCCCGGTCTAGACGCTCGGTAAGCTCGGCGGTAAATTTGATGGATTCTAGCGCCTTCAACGCTTCTTCGAGGATCACGCCTTTCGGAACGTTGAGTTCGCCGACCAGACGCTGCAAGTGCTCATCGCATTCCGGAGAACCTTTGATATTGATCTGCTTGTTTCGACCAGTGCGAAAATAATGCTGGCGAGGCCGCTCCTCGGCCGGCTTCTCAATCGGCGCCTGGCGGCTCGGAAAGCCGTTTTCCTTAGCGATCCTGCCAATCTCATCGCGGTCGGCTTTCGGCTTGGCTTCCGGGGCTTTGGGTTGAAACTCTTCCAGATTCAGTCCGTCCAAGGGATTAGCACGGCTCATTATGCGGCCTTTTCATTGTTGAATGGCTTGGTGCAGCGAATGCGCTCGATCACTTCGGCCAGGAATTCCTTGGCATTCTCTATCGCCTTGGGGATGTTCGATACTTCTGAGGCCGGCAGGCTTTCCAGCGGCTGGCGGAACGAGAACATGGCTTTATAGGCCGCGCGCTCGTGCAGCTCAGTTTTCAGATAAGGGATTCCGGCACTATCGAAGCTTGCCCGGATATGTTTGGTATCGCGGCTGCTGATGGCCACCGAAGTCCGGGTAAATAGCACCGCGTAGGGCAACCTGTAGTCCGGCTTGTGTTTCTGGATCCCGCGCTCGTGCGCGCGGATCAGCCGGAAGGCGTTGCTAGCCTGCTCGGCGTCAAGCTGGGAACCCTGCGTCGGCACGATGACAAAGTCAGCCTCGGCTATGGCGTAGGCGACGATGGCTGCCGCTGTGCCTTCCAGGTCGACCACGACGAACGGAGTGCGTGCCGCCGCTTCCACGATCCGGTCCGCGATCGTTTCCTCGGTCACATCCGATACCACCGTCATGCGCGACGGCGCGTTGCCGGCCGCTGCCCAAGTCTTAATCGGATGATTCGGATCGGCGTCGATGACAGTCACATCGGCCCCTTGTGCAATCTGGGTGGCCAGGACGAGCGCAGAAGTGGTCTTGCCCGCCCCGCCCTTCGGCGAGACAAAAACGATTGATGGCATGGCAACCTTGAACGGGTAGGTTGAGGAATGGTTATCCAACTGGAAAGCCCCAAGGAATTCCAACTGGTATTCTTTAAAGAATACCTTATAGAATTCAACATGGCAATCCTTAAGCTATCTTTAAAGCTAACCACTTGGAATTCCAAAAGGAATTCCACGATTTATTTATATAGCCTAGGCGCAAGTGGCGGAACGGCTGATGGTAACCCGGGAAGCCTGCAACTGGTCCGCTTGGAAGACGATGGACCTAAACCAGGCAACTTCCTACAGCAAGGGCTTAACGTCGGGTGAGCTGTTCTATTCTTTGATCGCTTGCAGGTCAGCGCGGGTAAGTGGTCGTTTAAAAGGCCTGGCAGAAGGGCAGGAAAGGGCGCAGAAGCGTTTTTTGGTGTTAGACAGGTCCGATTATCGTGCAGACCCAAGAAAACGGCTCTGAGAGGCTGTTATCGTGTCCTAGGCCTATTCCCTTTCTGTCGTTATCCCTTGCCAGCTGCCGGCCACTTGCTTTCGTTGTGGCCCGAGGCCAGGGCATACCTTTTTGATAGACTATTCCGGCCGTAGCGTGCTCGATGCGTTTCATCACGCCATGTAGCGGGTGCCGGCTTGCCGGCATGAGGCGGTAGGAGCCGGCCCGGTAGGGCTTGGCCGCTTGCGGCCAACTCCGTAGCCCGCCGAAAGCATGGTGTGATTTGTTGGCTTATGCGTGTTGTTGTGTTTCGTTTATGAGCCGCTAGGCGCATCCTAGCCCGCTGGCGGGCTGTCGATTTTCAGGAGGGTAGCCGGCTTGTCCGGGGAACCTCGCGTAGCGGGGTGCCCGGCCGTAGGCCGCTGCGTGAACTTGCCCTACTTTTCAATGGCCTGCGGCCCTCATGCTATAGGGAAATATAAAGGAAAAACTTAAAGGCAATACCTTACAGGTTTAGGGGGGGTCCGATTATGCGTAATGAGGGGGTCCGATTATGCGTGGAAAATGGGGGGTAGGGGGGTCCGATTATGCGTAATGGGGGGGTCCGATTATGCGTGGATAAGTTCTTGAATCCACAGGCTTATAAACAGAAACGCGCCTCGATGGGCGCGGTTCATAGGTTGCGGGGGGTCCGATTATGCGTAATTATGTTGATACAGTCATCATAAACTGTAGGGGATGGGTGGCGGTGAGGCCATGAGCATAAGGCCGCCTGTGACCTGCTTGACCTTGGCTTGAGGGTAGACAGATAAGGCTGCCTGCAGCGCCGGAAGGAATTTTTTTCTAAAGTCCTTGTCTGCCTCTTTGCCTTGGTACTCCTGGCCAAACTGCG
>NZ_JBJCIU010000016.1:0-18350 GCF_044901715.1 Massilia paldalensis | reverse complement strand
GCACGCAAAGAATGATGATCTCCTGCTCGAAGTGTCGGCCTTTGAACAGGTCAGTCTTGCTTGGACAATTACGCATGCTGGGCAAAGACCGTCATTTTAGCCCAGCCACAAGTTTGCACCACAACCGTCGTCACCGGCCATCGGTTCATGATCGTGATCATGCTGTGCCGCGGCCGACGGCGGCGGGCAGCAGGACATCGTTGCGGAAGCGAAGCCTTGAAGCGGCACCGCCAGCAACGTCATCCAGACGATCAGTACTTTCAGGATGGCTTTCACGCGGCGATTCTAGCATATGCGGAAATATCGGAAACCCTGCTGTTCGGTATGTTGCGAAGCCGTATCGTGCCCATATGTCATTTTTGCATGTGATAGATTAATTTACATGCGCCTTCTAGTCCGAACCCTCATGCTCTGGTTACTGATCGTGTCGCTGCCCGTGCAGGGCATTGCTGCGACGATCAAACTGCCATGCACGATGGCGCATGCGTCAATCGCAGGCGCGGGTGCAGAGTCCATGGATGACTGCGCCGATCCTGGCGTGATGATGTCGATGGCCCAGCCGAAGGCACAGGAACATGCCGGCGCCAATGTCGCTCATCAGGATATGCCCTGCGATCAGGGCGGGCACCAGGAGCATTCGTCCTGCAGGGCCTGTAGTGCGTGCTGGGTAGGAGCATCTGCGCCCCCGCCGTTTGCATTGACCATCCTCCCGGAAGAGCACTTCGCAAACGATACCCTCCCTCCAGGCTCCTCCTTCACGGGATGGATCCCGTCCCGCATAGAACGGCCTCCGCGCGTGTGACCTTCTAGCCTGGCCGACACGATCACGTTCCTGGCGATGCTTAAGGTGCATTGCGTGTGCACGGCCGAGCGCCAACGCCGTCGGCCCATGCTTGTCAGCCTATTTCTCACTGTGCTCCAAGACGCAGGCATTTGCTTGCTCCGTCTTCGTGTTACGCAATGCACTTCGCCTACTGGGTCGATCAGCTGTCATGTGATTCACATCTAGGGAAAACTTTATGCAGCAAAACGTTTTTAGGGGGGGCGCCGTCAACCGGTGGCGGCGGCGAATCCTGCAGGGGGCAGGTGCCGCTGCTGCGTTGGCAGGCCTGGCACCGGCCAGGCTGATGGCTGCTGGACAAATGCAGCAGCCGATATTGCGCGGCACGGAATTTGATCTGGAGATTGCGCCTGCCCCGGTCAATTTTACAGGGACGCCGCAGGTGGCCACGGCGGTCAATGGCCAGGTGCCGGCGCCGATCCTGTACTGGCGTGAGGGCGATACGATCACCCTGCGTGTGACGAACCGGCTTCCGGTGACGAGTTCGATTCACTGGCACGGCATCCTGCTTCCGGCGGAGATGGACGGTGTGCCGGGAATCAGCTTCGGCGGCATCCTGCCGGGCCAGACCTTCACCTACCGCTTCGAGGTCAAGCAGAGCGGAACCTACTGGTACCACAGCCATTCCGAGTTCCAGGAGCAAAGCGGCTTGTACGGTCCGATCGTGATCGAGCCAAAGGGCGGCGAGCGGGTCAAGGCTGACCGCGACTACGTGGTCATGCTGACTGATTGGGTCGATGGCGACCCGGCCAAGGTCTTCGCCAAGCTGAAGAAGATGAGCGACTTCTTCAACATGAACCAGCCAACCGTTGGCCAGTTCCTGAGCGACGTCGGGCAGAACGGGCTGTCCGCCGCACTCGAGAAACGAAAGATGTGGAACCAGATGCGCATGCTGCCGACCGACTTCAGCGATGTCACCGCCAGCCGCAACCTGGGCGTGAGACTGGCCTACCTGATCAATGGCGCGCCGGCCGACAAGAACTGGACTGCACTGTTCCGACCCGGGGAGAAGGTCAAGCTGCGCTTCATCAACGGAGCGGCGACGACCATTTTCGACGTGCGTATCCCCGGCCTGAAGATGACGGTCGTCTCGGCGGATGGACAGGACGTCGAGCCGGTGGCGGTCGACGAGTTCAGGATTTCCGTGGCCGAGACCTACGACGTGCTGGTCGAACCGCTTGATGACCGTGCCTACACCATCTTCGCACAGTCGATCGGGCGCTCAGGCTTCGTCCGTGCGACGCTGGCGCCACGCATGGGCATGTCGGCGCCGGTGCCGGAGATGGATGCGCCCCAGTGGCTGGCCATGCAGGACATGATGGGCGCGATGGCGATGCCGAGCATGGGTGGCATGCACCACGGCGCAGCCGTGCCGGCCCAGGGAACGCAAGGGAAAGCGCCGCACGACATGCACTCGATGGAAGGCATGCACGATATGCAGGGCATGTCCCATGGAGGGATGCCGATGGGGCAGATGCAGCATGGCGGCCATTCGATGCAAATGGCTCAGGGCACGCCCCCCAAGGTCACGCACGCGCGCACCGAGTATGGCCCGGGCGTCGACATGCACGTCGACATGCCGCGCACCAATCTCGATGACCCCGGCGTCAACCTGCGCGCCAACGGCCGACGGGTGCTGACCTATGCCGATCTCCGCACCATCGGCGGGCCGATCGACGACCGGCAGCCCACCCGCGAGATCGAATTGCACCTGACCGGCAACATGGAACGGTTCATGTGGTCCTTCGACGGCCAGAAGTTCTCGGAGTCCAAGCCGGTCCACTTCAGGAAGGGCGAGCGGCTCCGCATCGTACTGGTCAACGACACCATGATGAACCACCCGATCCACCTGCACGGCATGTGGAGCGAGCTCGAGTCGCCGAACGGCGATTTCCAGGTCCGCAAGCATACGATCAACGTGCAGCCGGCCCAGCGTATCACCTACCGCGTGACGGCCGACGCCCCAGGCCACTGGGCATATCACTGCCACCTGCTGTACCACATGGAAGCAGGCATGTTCAGGGAGGTAGTCGTCTCATGAGAACCGCAATGTCGAAAACAGATGCAGCCGTCGCGCTGCTGGTCCTTGGCATGTCGGCGGGGACTGCGGTATCTGCCCAGGTAACCGAACAGGCAAAGCAAGGCGAGACAGGCCAGGCACCCAGCACGAGCCACTCCGGATCGATGGAAGGGATGGACCATTCGCAGATGGGCCAACCAAAGACGGACCAGTCAAAAAAGGGCCAGTCGACGATGGACCACTCGCAGATGGATCATTCACAGATGGACCATTCGCAGATGAATCACGCGAACGGGGAGCAGATGCGGGCTCCCGAATCGTCGCCGAAACAGGGCAAGGCAGGCCAAGGCAATGGCATGGCAGGCATGGACCAGGGCATGAAGATGGGGCCGATGCAGGGTGGCAGTCCGCCTCCCGATGCCCGCGACCCGAATGCCTATGCCGAGGGTACGACCTTCGCCGACCTGCCCGGTAACGAAATGAACGACGAAATGCGGTTCGGCCGCATCCTTCTCGATAACTTCGAATATGCCAAGGGTGATGGCGAACATGGGCAGAACCTCGATGGCGAGGCCTGGTACGGGAACGACTACAACAAGGCATGGTTCAAGGCAGAAGGCGAGCGGCGCGACGGACATTTGCAGAGCCTGCGCACGGAAGCCTTGTGGGACCACACCTTCGCAACGTTCTGGAGTACGCAGCTCGGCGTGCGCCACGACACCGGCGGGGGCGATTCACGCAACTGGCTGGCCTTCGGTGTGCGCGGCTTGGCGCCTTATTGGTTCGACACGGAAGCGACTGCCTACTGGACCGGCGGCAGGCTTGGCGCGCGCTTCAAGGTGCGCTACGAACTGCTGTTCACCCAACGCCTGATCCTCGAGCCCGAAGTCGAGGGCAACCTGTACAGCGGATCCGATCCGGCCAGGGGCCTGGGCAGCGGCCTGTCCGACCTCGGCCTGAGCCTGCGCCTGCGCTACGAAATCCGGCGCCAGTTCGCCCCGTATATCGGCGTGACCTGGGCACACAACTACGGTGGCACGGCCGACTATGCGCGCGCGAGGGGCGAGCGCAACAAGAGCACGCAGATCGTGGCCGGAGTGCGCATCTGGTACTGACAACTATGCGGGGCGGCCATGACCCGCTTTGCGATTTCCAAAACGGACGTCCTGAAGAGGTATTCACAACCATTCAAGGAGAACATCATGCAACACCAGTATCAATCCTGTATCGAAGCTTGCAACGCCTGCGCCGACGCATGCGACATGTGCTCGACGGCCTGCCTGCAGGAAGACGACGTCAAGATGATGGCGCGCTGCATTGCACTTGACATGGACTGCGCCCAAATCTGCCGACTGGCTGCCGCCTTCATGGCCAGGGGCAGTGAATTTACGGCAGCACTCTGCCAGGTCTGCGCTCAGGTGTGCCAGGCATGCGGTGACGAGTGCGCCAAGCATCAGGCGCAGCACTGCAAGGATTGCGCCGCCGCCTGCCGGCGCTGTGCGGAAGAGTGCCGCCGGATGGTGGCTGCTGCTGTGGTTTGATAATTCGTTGGCAAGGCATCGGCGCCGGCCCAATGTCGTCCCGGCGCCGCTTTATATCGGTCAATTCAAAAGGAGAAACCAATGGACGAATCGCACGCGCCTCGTCAAGAGCATGCAATGGCAACAATGAAATACACGACATTCGCTCAAATGATCCTGGTCGGGACCATCATCATGTTTGGGCTGATGTATCTGAACACCTATTCGGTCGATCACATCTTTTTCAGTGAAACGAGGGCTTTCATGGCACTCATCATGGGCGCCACCATGGCTATCGTGATGCTCGCGTTCATGTGGAAGATGTATCCGAACAAAGGAGCCAACATAGGTATTCTTGTGGGAAGCCTCGTGGTATTCGTCGTATCGCTCTGGTTGGTGCGAAGCCAGGCGACGGTCGGTGATGTGGCATATATGAAGGCCATGATTCCCCACCACTCCATCGCCATCCTGACGAGCGAACGCGCGAACATTACCGACCCGAGGGTTCGCAAACTGGCCGACGGGATCATTGCTGCACAAAAAAAGGAGATCGGTGAAATGAAGGAGTACATCCGCGATCTGGAAACGAAAAAATGAGGGTACGAACCAATCACCGGCTATGCGATCTACTGACCGTTGGCTGAACGATTAGCACGGCCTTCAATGAACCTCGACCATGGAGGCAATATGAGCAACCAAACTATGACCTCAGCGCGCAGATGTACGAAAGTCGGGAGCCCGATGCGTAACGCACTGCTTGCCGCAGTGGTCGGCGCAGCGACACTGCAGCCCGCGCTGGCGGACGCACCGGGCAGTGGAGCAACCGCTGCGTATGAGAAGGATTACCTGGTGTTCGTCATCGACCACCATTTCTCGGCATTGCGGATAACGGAACTGGCGGCCGGTACCGATCGCACGCGCGACGCCGCCATCCAGAACCCGGACGAAGGAACGTCGCCGACCCCAGGTTACGGGGCGACGCCGGCAAAAGCCACCGACGAGCGCATCCGTTCACTGGCGCGCCAGGACAACCGCGTGCAGCGGGAGGAAATCACCAAGGCGCAGCGATTCCTGCGTGACTGGTACGGCATCCAGCACAACCCTGTCCTGATGCCGGAAGGGCGCCAGATGATCCAGTTGCTCGAGAATACGCCGGCCGGGGCGCAATTCGATCGCACGTTCCTGCGCACCTTCAGCAACCACCACTTCACGATCCTCGCGCCCAGTGTCCACTGCCAGGTACAGAACGACCTCGATCACCAAGGCTTGCGGCGCTATTGCGAGAACATCGTGGTCACGCAGAAGAACCAGATCAACGACATGCGTGAGATGCTGTGCATGCGCTTCAACGAATGCGGTTTCGCACCGAGTGGCCGGAGGCAGGAACAGGACTAGCTGCGCCCCTTCAGTGTTCGCCGTGCCCGGTGGGCTTGCGGACCTGCAGCTCCACGTCGGGCTTGGTCTTGGCTGGCATCAGGCTGCGGCCGGCGTCGTCGCTGCGCGCCGGGTCGGGCAAGTGTCCGGTCCATTCGTAGGCGACCGTCCCGGCGGGGTGCTTGTACCAGCCCGGATCGGTGTAGTCGCCGCGCTTCTGGTCCTTGCGCACCTTCAGCACGGTGAACATGCCGCCCATCTCGACGCCGCCGAACGGACCATCGCCGGTCATCATCGGCAGGGTGTTTTCCGGGATTGGCATTTCCATGCCGCCCATCGATCCTCCCTTTTCGCCCATGACCATATAGTCCGGCACGATCTTGGTGATCTTCTCGGCGATGCCGCGATGGTCGACCCCGATCAGGTTCGGGACATCGTGGCCCATCGCGTTCATCGTGTGATGCGATTTATGGCAGTGGAAGGCCCAGTCGCCCAGGTCCGTGGCGATGAATTCGATGGCGCGCATCTGGCCGACCGCGACGTCGGTCGTCACCTCCGGCCAACGCGACCCTGGCGGAGTCCAGCCGCCGTCGGTTCCCGTCACCTCGAACTCGTGGCCGTGGAGGTGGATCGGATGGTTCGTCATCGTCAGGTTGCCGACGCGGATGCGCACGCGGTCACCCTGGCGCACAGGCATGGTGTCGATGCCCGGGAATACCCGGCTGTTGAAGGTCCACAGGTTGAAGTCGGTCATCTCGTTTACCCTTGGCGTATAGCTGCCCGGCTCGATGTCGTAGGCGCTGAGCAGGAACACGAAGTCGCGGTCGACGGCAAACTTCGCGATGTCCTTCGGATGGGTCACCCAGAAGCCCATCATGCCCATCGCCATCTGGGTCATCTCGTCGGCGTGCGGGTGGTACATGAAGGTGCCGGGGCGCCTCGCCACGAACTCGTAGACGAAGGTTTTACCCGGCGCAATACCCGGCTGGGTCAGACCGGTCACGCCATCCATGCCGTTCGGCAGGCGCTGGCCGTGCCAGTGGACGCTGGTATGCTCGGGGAGTTTGTTGGTCACGAAAATGCGTACCCGGTCGCCTTCGACGACTTCGATGGTCGGTCCCGGGGACTGGCCGTTGTAGCCCCACAGGTTGACCTTCATGCCAGGCGCGAACTCGCGCAGGACTGGTTCGGCCACCAGGTGGAACTCCTTCACACCATTGTTCATGCGCCAGGGCAGGGACCAGCCGTTCAGGGTCACGACCGGGTTGAACGGGCGCCCGGTGGCCGGCGGCGGCGGTACATGGGTTTTCGCATTGTTCATGACCATCGCTTCGGGCAGCGATGCCGCGCCCACCCGACTGACTGCGGCAGTGCTCACGGCGACGGCGCCGGCGCCTTTGAAGAAATCTCGACGGGAAATCATTGTGCTGTCCTTGATTCAAAGTTGCCGCCGGCAGTCATGGCGGACTGAAGATTGGTGTCGGCGATCCAGAAGTCGCGCTGCGCGGCGATCGAGGCATTGACGCTGGCAAGCTGTTCTCGGGATTCGGCCAGCAGCTCGAAGGTACTGGCGAGCATGCCGTTATATCGAAGCAGTACCTCATCGGCGATCTGCTTGCGCACGGGAACGACCTCGTCGCGGTAGTGACGGGCGATGTCGTAGGCGGTGCGATAGGTGGCATAGGCCTGGCGCACCTCGGATCGTGCCTTCACGGCGACGTCGCCGGTGCGGTGGACTGCCTGCATGTACGACGCCTGCGCACGTGCCACGCGCGCGCCGCCCCAGTCGAACAGCGGCAGCTCCAGTGAAACCTCATAGCCGTTCTCGCGCGGCATGCCGGTCGTGCTCTTGTTGACGTAACCCGCATCGAAGACATTGATAAATCCGGTCGCACGGGTCAACCCGAGCGCCTTGGCCGTCGCCTCCGCATCCTGGCGCGCGATGAGGACGTCGAGCCGCTGCGACAGCGCATCGGCTTCGGCATTCGCTACCTCCCGTGCCTGGACGGGGAGATCGGGAAGCCGGTCCGGCAGGGTGAACTTGAGGGAAGGGCCCCACAGGCCCAGCAAGCGGACCAGCTCCTCGCGCGTCGTCGTGGCCTGCAGGCGGGCCTGCGCCTGCTGCGTCACCGCGTCCTGGTAATAGGCCCGCTCGCGTGCCGCGTCCAGCGCGCTCCAGTTCCCCGCAGCGCGCATGCGCGCGCCCAGCTCGGCGGCCGCTTCGGCCGATCCGCGCACCTTGTCCGCGAAGGACGATGCCTGGGCCGCGGCGACGGCGGAGTAATACGCCTTGCGCGTGTCGGCAGCCAGCGTCACGGCCTGCATGGCGGCCTGCAGCTTGGTCTGTTCGAAGCGGCGGCGCTCGATGCCGGTGCGTGCCGGCAGGGTCAGGAGGGCAGCAAGGTTGAAGGACAGGCCACGGTCGATTTCGGTCTCGCCGCCACCGCGGATCCGGCCGAAGCTCAGGCCTGGGTTGGGCAGCCGGCCGGCCTGGACGAAGTCCGCTTCGGCGATCGCCAGTTCGGCCAGCGTCGCCTGCAGTGCCTGGTTGTTGAGCAGGGCGATGCGCACCGCGGCATCAGCGTTGAGAGGCTTCGACAGCAGGGCGGCCACTTCGGCCTTCGCGTCCTGGTCCCGCTTGATGGGCGCCGGTTGGCCAATGCGCTCCTGCGTCAACCGGGCGACGTCATTGACACCGCCATCCTGGGAAAAGCTCGCGCAGCCCGAGAGCAAGGCGGCAGCGGCCGCCACTGCGAGCCGGCGCAGGCCTGGTCGTACCGGTGCGTTCATTGGTGCTCTCCATGGTGTTCGTGCTTGCCGTGCATCGGCTCCGGCTTGGCGGTCTTTTCGGAGGCGCTGGCAGTGGGCTGTCCGCTCGGTGTCGAGGCTTCGCCCTCCTCGCCGAGGACCGCGCGGTTCGCGCGAACCCAGACTTTGTCAGGCGACTGCGGCGCTTCCTTCGCCGTGACGTAATCGGCGAAGACGGATTGGTACTGCAAAGGCGTGACAGGTGCATTCGCGTCGGCTGCGGGCGGCATCGGCCGGTCCGTTTGCGCCGAAGCGAGCAGCGGCACGCCAGCTGCGAGCAGCAGCAGGTGTGAGAATTTCATGTCTTTGTTTCGTGTGATTGGGAGCCGGACAGCCGGCCCGAATGCGCGCCGTGAGCGCGCCCGAAAATCAAACGAACAGATCTCGGGGCGGCCGTTCGAGGGCCGAAGGGACGAAGGACGTCATCGCGGCCTCCGGATTCGCATGGTGCGAGGAGGCCAGCGGCGGTGTGTGGAAACTTGGCGTCAGACCTGGAGGCGCCGCGCTACCGACGCAGCAAGCTGCGCAAGCGGCGCACTTAGCATGCGGCGATGCTGCGGTCTTCGAGTCGTGCTTGCTGCAGTGGTCGCCCACACTTTGCTCAGCGGCTTGATGATGCTGGTGGGCAGTCGTGACGACTGTTTCATGCACGATCTTTTCAGTTTTTCCGATAGCCATCGCAGCGCTGCCCTGGACGGACAACACCGTGATCGAAAGCCAAAGGAGAAAGCGGAAGAGCGAGCGCATGATTCCACCATAGTACCGCAAACCAAGAACGTGCATCAAGGCACTGGTTTCCTGGTGTTTTTTCCCGATGAGGTAATCCGATTTGGGACTGGTCAGGATGCGCCCAACGGGGTTCTGGTGCAAATTTTGGATGAGGGAGCGCAGACTGAGCCGAATGCCCCGTGAGTTCAAGCAGCTAGGACAGCTGCCCAGATTTCGGGCGGAGTTTGCCCCTGAGTTGCCAGCGCACGCAAGTCAAACTGGCCTTTGCGAATACGATGCATAAGCTCAACGCCTTGAATTGTCGTGGCAGCGGACGCGAAGCTCTTCACGATGAAGCACGAAGAACCAAGACCCACCGGCGCCATGAGGCTCGCGGCTTTTACGATCCCCTAGTCTTGGATTTGCTTTGCAATTTCTTCGGCAGCTTTGGTCACCACGGCCACCACCACGGCTTTCAGAATGGATTCCCACATAATATTTCTCCTAAGTAAGGTCAATGCATCAATGCACCAGAAGGGCAGCGCCGCCGAGTAGGCTGCGCTTGAACCGAACTATAGGCGGCAGTGCATGGTTGCGCAAATTAGTGCGATTGTTATGCGATTTTCGCAAACGGGCCGGCGTTTACTTCGTTTTCTTGACGGCATATCATGCATGCACAACCGAACCATGGAGTGAACATGCAAAACCCGATCAAGGCTGCCCGCAAACGTAAGGACATCCGCTCGAATGATGCCCTCGCCGGAATTCTGATGGATACGTATCCCGGCGTATTCACAATTGATAACCCGCGTACGCTGAGCAAGATGATCGGTGCCTTGGACCGTGGCGACCCGACTTGGTGGCTGAACCGGCCCGATGAGACGCAGCATCTGGTCGAGTACCTCGAGTTGGACATCAACGATCTGAATCTCGAGAAAAAGACGGGGCGGCATACCTTCGCGCCGCCCATGTTCCCGGATTTTCCTGCGCTAGCGCTGCAGCGCGAAGCTACCTGGGTCATCGGCGAGGCAAAAAAAATGGAGAATAATGCCCCAGTCGGGCCTAGCCGCTATTATTCGAAACCCACCTTGGATTTCTGGTTGACCCCTGGCGCCTTGGGTGTGGGACCAAGTCAGACCCAATGGCTTTATGTGCCCGACCATATCGAATTCGATTTGCTGACCCGTAAGCTGGACGCCGTCAGTCATCACCACGTCGTCTTCGAAGCTACGCTGGACGGCGTGTTGGATAAGCATCTGGACTACCTGCACCACCAGAAGCCGCTGGTGGTCGTCCTCCGTGACGATGCGACGGGTGAGGCGTTGCAGTTGGTGATGCAGCATCGTCAAGGTGCACCGTTGCTGATCATTTCACCTTGGCCGATGCCCTCCCTGCCGGAGGCGAACGCCAGCGTACAAGGCAGGGGAGCGAAGTTAGTAAAGCGGCTCGAACTCGAAAGCTGGGTGTGGACACTGTTACCGAACTGGCGCGAACTCCTGCTGACGTGGGTGGAACAGCGTCTGAATAAGGCGGGCACAGAAACCTCATTTAGTAGCGCAGGCGCCCAGCAACTGTTGAATAAGTTTGATCCCAGCGGTCAATGGTTTACGCAAGTCGAGGACGTTCTCGTGCTGGCGCAGGCCGTGTCCGAGCAGGGCGAGCGCAAATTGGCCGCGGCGGTCGGCCGAGGTACCGACTTGTCCGCCTTACTGAATCTGCTCTTCAACCGCAAGGAAGCCGACCTGAGTCTCACGGAACGCTTGGTCCAAGCACGTTGGACGAGTTGGCATCTGCCTTGGAGCGGCGAACTCAGCCAAGATGATTGGGCGACGCTGGCGAACGGCGTCTGTCAATTTGACGTTCTGCTCGCGCACTTTATTACGCGAACCGGCAGCGCTTACGATTTCAAGCGCCCTGTCGTGATCCGTCTTCTTTTGCGCAACTACCTCACGCGTCAGTTGATTGAGGGTAAGGTCGGGGCTTGGATGCCGGCGTGTTTCGACGAGCAGCGACGACCGTTCTTGGATGCCGCCTTCGACGCACTGTCCATCTCAGAGCTCGAAGGTGTGGCCGTTCACTTGGGCACGCTGTTGGCCGATCCGGCCTACCTGGGGGCGGGGGAAGCCTTGTTTGCTGCCGTGGGCCGTCGCCTGGTACGAGGAGAAACCATGGGCAATACTCTGCCCAGGCTGCTAGGCCCGGTGGTGTCGCGCTTGCGTCGCGAACAGGATGTGCTGATCCCTTATTCGCGCGCGCTGCACACGCCCGCCTCGCAGGTGGAGTGGATTGCGATCTGTTGGGCATGGAGTCTGCGCACAGAACCCTGTGACGGGGTGACGTCGAGCTGGCAGTTCCCAAGCTGGTTTGAGACGCTGCCGGACACCGTTCCAAATTGGCTGAACAGCTATGGGGCGTCGTACTCGTCCTATAGTTGGGACCGTCTGCCCTTGCCACTGCATGATTTTTTGCGCATCGTGCGGCACTGGCTAACGATGCTCGAGACGGCGCCGCAATACGACAAGATGGCGCCGGTGTTCGTCGCCGGCTTGCTCGCACAAGCCGCCAACAAGGCGTGGGTAGCACAGCCAGATTGGTGGTACGCGGTGATCGGCAACCCAGGTGCCGAGCAAGCGCTGTTGGATGTGGTGGTGTCGGACCGAGCGCGCACGAATCACGAGATCGCGCTGGCCTGGTGGCCGTCCTTGGTGGCTTACCGTCATCGTCAGTTCGACCAGTCGTCTTCGCAATCGTCGCAGTTTGGGGCAGGTTTGTTTACGCGGCATTCTGCCGACTATCACTATTCGCCGCTGCTCGCGTGGGTGATGGAACAACTCGAGCAGGACGCCGAACGCGCCTTAAGCGAACTGGCCAATGAGGACTTGGTGTTCCTGGCGCGTCATCCCGGCTTGTTGTCAACGCCCTTCAAGCGCCAACTGTTGACGTCTGTGCCAACCATGCAGGGTTTGAGCTTGTTTCCGTTTGAGATTGCGGGCTTCCTCTTCGCCTACGGTCCCGACACCAGCTTAGACATGGAAGCCTTGCTCGATCATCCGGACCTGGGAAGGCGGGCAGCAGAATGCCTGTGGAACTGGGCGCCCCGAAAAGCAGCGCTTTTGCTCAGCAGCCAGCATCTGCCGCCCTTGGCCATCAAAAATTTACTGGTGACCAGCCCACCATCTGCCGTCGGCGCTGCACTGGCCGCATTGCGGCAAGACACGCAGTTGCTGACGCAAACTGAGCGATCTGAATGGGCCAAGGACCGTTTACCTGACGCGCGCCAGCATGCGCCGGAACTACTGAAGTTGGTGGTCGTACCCCATTTGACCGCGGTCGTGTAAGCAAGCTGCTGCCGCCATCTGGGCAATCCGCTTTACCGCCTCGTTGCCTTAGACCGCATTGCGCTCACTGGTCGTCGACCAGCGAGCCAATGCGGTCTCGCTAGCTCTCGTGCTTCGACACCTTCTGCTTGGAAGGCATGCTAATTTGCTGCCGCGTCGTCATTCGACGCATCGCCTAGGACTCGTACAATGCGCTAATCGTCTCTGACAGCGCAGAGATCGCGTCGCCGCGCGGTACGGCGCGACGCAAGGTGCCGTCGGTGCTGGCCGCGAAGCCGACGGCAGCCAGTCGCTCGGCCGTCGGCTTCGCAACGCTGGCCGTCAGCGCAAAGGCGAAGAAAACTGTGCTGGGCTCGTGGCGGATCTCGAGGATCAATGGCGCGCCGGCGACTTCGCCGCGCAGCTGAATACATGGTTCTTCGCGGTCGGTGTCGACCGCTTCGTACCTCGCTTCCGTGAAGGGGGCAAAGCTGCCTTCCTGCGTCATCTTGTGGAGGGCGCTGACATGCAAGTGATACGTGTAGAGCTCGGCGTGCTCGCCGCTCATCCTCTGCTTGCGCAACAGGTAGACATGGTTTTCGTTGTGGAAGCGGATCATACGCATGCCGCAGTAGCGGATCATCTGCGGGTAGCGAATGAAAGGCTCACGCCAGTCGCCAGTCGGTGGCGTGGTTCGGACGATGTCTTCCAACTGCGGTGTGACCGCAGCATCGGGATCGATTCGGTCCAGCAAGACCTGAAACATGGCGCGTCGTTTCGCATCATCACCGTCATCATCGCCATTGCCGCGTAACAGGCGCTTCCAACTGGTGTCGCGGCCGGTCGATTCGCCAAAGCTCCAGTTGCTGTCTGCCTTGAGTAAGTAATCGCCAATCGACAGCAGGGCGCGTTCGAACACCTGGTCTGGGAAGTCGCGCAATCCTGCGTCCGTGAACAGCGCCAGCGCACGCACGTAGTACTCATCGAAACGCCGGCGCAGCGCCTCGTCTTGTGGCGGCGTCCAGTCGATGCCGGAAGGGCTCTTCCAAGCCTCACGTATGCCTGCAAATTTCAGCAGGAAGCCGATTTGCCCCTGGAAGTAACCATGCTGCTCAGCGCGCTCAACACGCCCGCGCCAGGCTGTTTCATCGCGCAGGATCAGCGCTGCTTTGAGTCGTTCCTCATCCACCTGCAAGCCAATGAAGCCTTGCACGTCCAGTGGTCCGGATGCGAAGTGGTCGAGGATGGCTGATGCGTGCGGCAGCAGGCGCTGCATCGTGGCCAGGCTCAGACGGAAGGTGCTGACGTTGTCGAGGGCACTGTTGCGCGCCAGGTTGGCGATAATGCGCAGCCAGTCGCGGAACTGGTGGCGCGCCGGTTCGCGGCCAAAGTGAACGATGAAGGCAGCGTAGGCGTGGAATTGCACCAAGCGGGTATAGGTCCAGCGCTGGCCACCACGCAAGATGGCGTCAAAGGCGGCGCGCTCGTCAAAATACGGCGAGTCGCCGAGCACGGCGCGCATGCCCGTGTCAGCGCCGGACCAGGCATCGAGTACCGCGATCAAGGTCTCGACAAAGGCTTGATCGACGCAGCCAGCGTCCTGGTAACGACGGAACGACAGCGGCGTGGCGGCGTCGTGCAATTCCGAGAGTAGTTTTTCGATGTCCGGGCTGCGCGGATCACGGGTCACAATCACCACCACGTGTATCAGGCGCATGAAGCTTTGGTCGAGCAGTTCGGGCTTGGCCTTGAGCGCATGCCAGAACAAGTCGGTCCAGGCACCGTCGATGCGGTGGCTGACGTATTCCTTGAGCGTGGCCGGTCGCTCGCGCACGCTGTAGGTGCGTGCGCTCGACATGGTCGCCAAATGCGCCTCGAACTGTGCCTTAAAATGTTCGAACGGCGTGAGCGGCTTACCGCGCGCATTCATCTTGATATATAGGTCGTCTGCCAGCGCAAAGCGGTCGAGATCGAGCAAGTGCAGGGTGATGTAAGGGCGCTCGGCGTGCGCTAGGCGCGCGTACATGCCGTGCGCACCGTAGAAGCGCCGGTGAATAGCGTTCAGCATGGCCAGCGCAGCTTGAATGGTCGGGTCGGCGTTCCAGGCTTCGAAGAACCAGTTCTGGTCACGCACCAGTGTCGCGGGCAGCGTGTCTGCACGTGGCATCAACGCCGGAACCCAGCCGCTCAGCGCATCGAAGAACTCGCGGCTACTCGGTCGGATCGCGTAGCCGAAACGGCTGCTGTCACCCTCGCGTATAAAGCTGGCGAAGTCGGTGTACTCGCCATCGTGCCAGGCCAAGTACCAGTGGAGCAAAAACAGGGTCGTCAGGCGTTGCTGGCCGTCCAGCGGTGCGAAACAGGCCGAGTCCTCGCGACGACCGTACACGAAGTCGAGATTCAGCGGCAGGGCCGGATCGCCAGGCTCACGCGCGAGGGCGGTGTGCAAGGCGTGCAGGAACTCGTCGCGCACCTCGTGGGCGCTATCGCGCCCCTGCGCATAGTCGCGTTGGATCACGGGAATGCGCACGCGTTGATAGCGCGTAATCAGTTCACGAAAACTGAGTTCGGTGGTCGGCACCGGCGACGTGGCGTTCATTGTGCGGCTCCCATATTTCCGCCGAGTAGCGCGGTCAGGCTGTCGACGATGGCCTTGAAATAATCCTTGCGGTCATCTGGTGACCAGCCGCTGAGGTGGTCAATGCGCGTGCTATAGCACTTCAGGAAGACGTTCCTGGTGCACAGCGGGACGAAGACGCCACCGCGGTCGCGCGCAATAATCTTGCTGCGCTTGATCGGAAACATCGCGTTACCATAGCCACGGTTTGTCGCAGCGTCGAGCAAGGTGAGGTTACCCAGCTTATTGTCGTCGGCCAATTCGCCTTCTCCATCGTAATCCTTGCGCACCTGCTGATACAAATCCAAGAAAGCATTCGAGAACGCCGGTCCGGGCGCCGTCGCGCCGTCCCCCAACTGCAGCAGCAATGCGGCCGCTTTGCGCCGCGTGTCGTCGTTGACGCCCATAGCATCAAGGTAACGCACGAGGTCGTCTAGCCAGTCACGCCGTTCGCGGCTGCTAGCCGGCACTGCGCTGGCCAAAGCACGGATATGCTCGATGTCCCACTGCTCTTTCCTGAAGTGGGCGAACGGGAAGCGCATGGTGGCCTTCTCGTTTTCGAGCAGGGCAGCGATGTTAAAGAGCAGCAGGACCGAACGGATGCTGGCATGCTGCGAGGGGGTGTCGTAATCGAGTTTGCCTAGCCTGACACGTAAGCTTTCCTCGAGGCCGGCGGCCGGATCACCCGCAGCCGGTAGACGTTGTAGAAGGCGGTCGCGGATGCGCCGCTTGAGGGCCTGCCGAAACGCGCTGCGTGTCAGCGCCGCCGCCTCCTTGCGAATCGCGACCATATCGCCGTCATCATTGATCAAGTAACCGACCAAGTGATACAAGGTGCGATCGCGGAACCATTCATGCAGACGCATAAAGTAATGCTTCACGGTCAGCCATTCGCTTTGCACACTGGTGCCCGGCGCTTCTAAACGGCGGCGCCAGTAGTGAAACGTCGCATGGTGTTCAGGCGTGACCGTGGTAAGCCCCCCATGCTCACGCGCGATCAGTTCGAAGATGTACTCGATGCGACTGGCATAGCGATGCTCGCCACCGTAGAGGAAGTACCAAACATCGTCATCCTGCAGGGTCTTTTCGATCTCGTCCCATTCTTGGGCGATGGCACTGCGTTCCGCCCAGGTACCGTTCGCGGCGAAATTCCCTTCACGCAGGAACAGCGCGCGAATCAGCTCGGCATCGTTGAGTGCGATCTTGCCGACGTTGAGGCGGGTAAAAGCTTGTATGGGATCCTCATCGGGTGCCAGTTCATACCAGATCACCTTGACGCTCTTACCGGTGCTGCCATCGTTGAGTAGGCAGTCGGCGAAGCGCGCCCGTTCGACCGCATCACATCCGGCGAACCAGGCCTTGATGGTGTCCGACGCCTGGTGCATGTAATAAAAGTCGATGTTTTTGCGCACATCATCCGCGTGGAATTTCTCGAGAAATTCCTCGCTCGCCCGACGCGTCTCGTAGGACATACGAAAGCGTCGTTGACCGCGCTGCGTCACGAGGTCGTCGAGGTGGCGCAGGATCAAGAAGAGGGTGGTCAGACGTTGCTGGCCATCGACGACATCCCAGATGTGGTCAGCGTAGGCACGTACGACGATGGGTTGCAGGCAGTAGAACGACGGCGCGTCACCGTCGTCTGGCTCCTGCAGAAATTCGCGGATATCGTCCAACAGTTCGGTGACTTGGTCCCGGGTCCAGCGGTAGCCGCGCTGGTAAGAGGGCACCCGGAAATCTTTGTCGAGTAGGGACGCAATGGCGGCTAAGCGGATCGTGGATGCGGTGGCGGCGGGCTCGGTCATAGTTATTGCATTTTAAACACAAGCCGTTGCAAAGGGAAACGGTGGCGGCCGTCGCAATGAAATCCTTCTTCGTCTATCCACGATATTTCTACTGACACGTCGGCTCACTGGGGCAAAGCCTGACAGCACGATGAGCGCCGAGGTGCCAACGGTCGCATACAAGGAACACACTAGACATCAGCGGTGTTGACGCGCATCCAAAGGCGTCATTCTGGAACGCGATACGCTCGGTTTCCGCAGGACAAGTTCGATGCGGAACTGTTCGGCTGCTCAACACCGTCGCACGCTGACGCTTCAAGGCAAACGAACTGGCAGATCGAGCTATCTCTACCACGTGTATTCATCACGATTATCCAGCAGAAAGCAAGCATGTCGGCGATCCACGACCTCATCGAGCGGCTTCAGAACCACCGGATTCTTCGCCTGTCATTTCCTCACGCCGACGGGCCAGCGGCGCAGCTGCTCCCGAACAGGCTGCACGCGACAGAAGCACTGTCGCGCGACTTTGAATATACCGTCGAACTGCTCTCAGATAACGCCACACTGTCGCTGAAGGACGTGTTGGGTAAGCTGATGTGCGTTGAGCTGGTCCGTGCAGATGGCAGCTTGCGCTATTTCAGTGGCTACGTCTTTGGTTTCCGGTTCCTCCGGACTGACGGCGGGATGGCCCTCTACGAAGCCGAGTTGGCGCCATGGCTGGCCTACCTGAAGCTGCGCAAAGATAACTACCTGTTCCATCACAAGACGCTGCGCGAACAGACGGAGAGCATCTTCGCCGACTATGGCGCGCTGCCCATGTGGGATTGTCGCATCACCGGCGACAACGCCGTGATGACCGACGCTTGCCAGTTTGACGAAAGCGACCACAATTACCTTCACCGGCGCTGGGAAGCCGTGGGCTGGAGCTATTGGTATGAGCACAGCGCGAACGGCCATACGCTGGTGCTGAGCGACGACACCACGGTGAGCGACGCTATCGACGGCGATACGCTGGTACCGTTTCAGCGCCATGGTGGTGCGGTCGAGGAAGACGGCATCGCTGACTGGTCGCCCACGCGGCATATCGTCGCCAGCGAGGTGGCGCTCAGTAGCTTCGATTTCAAACGGCCGCGCCCCACGCATCTGAATCTACCGACCCTGAATCAACAGGGTGAGGTGGCACTGACCTGATCGGAATCTTGTAGCCATCTGGATAGTTAGTCTTCATGAATCGCCACCTGAATCGCCACCATTTTCCTAGATACTCTGCAGCCGTAAAAAATGCCGCTTTTCAAACTCGACTGGCGACAGCCGTTTATTGAAGCTGTGGCGCCGCTTCGGATTGTAGAACATCTCGATGTAGT
>NZ_JBJCIU010000015.1:0-19747 GCF_044901715.1 Massilia paldalensis | reverse complement strand
TCGACTACATCGAAGTCTTTTACAATCGGACTCGGCGCCATAGTCATCTGGGCGGTGTCAGCCCCGAGGCCTTTGAACGCGCCTCAGCGTGAGGTCATGATTTGTCTAGCGAACCGGGGGAAGTCCACCGATCTGTTTATAAAGGCGCGTAGGTGTCGGTTGCTTCAGGGGAAATGAACGGTCTAATAGAAGTGTTACAGTCACTTTAAGGCCATACCATGAGCTACCAATATAACCGCGACGACAATTTACTCAACAACTTTCCCAATCCATTCCAATTCGAGAATGTCTTTCTGCTTCTTGCGGCGCTCGCCACGACAGTCGGCGGCATCGCTGCGATGATCACCGCCAAGGAGCTGTTCCAGAGTCACCACAATAAGATTGGCGCGGTCGCGGTCACTGTTGCTACGCTCGTGCTGGGTGTCGCGGTCAAGCTGCTGATCCAGGCGCTGTCTCAAGCCCGCTTCTACTTGGGGCGCAAGTCTCCCCTCGGCCTGGCCGGCGAGCTGCCGCTGACTGAAACCGGGATTGGCCGCGGCACCGAACAGATCCTCGACACCCTGCGCCACCGCGCAATCGACTTTCCGGAGCCCCATGGTGCGCTCAATGGCGTGCTGTACTCGATGTTTAAGAGTCTCGTGACGTCGCCGACAGAAGTGCAGGCCGCGGCCGTGCAGCACTTCCATTCTTTGATCGGCATGTTGGCGCTGTTCGCCTCGCTGGTTGCGTCTTTCTTCGTGTTCGAGGGTACGCCATATGAGGGCGTCGCCAGCTGGATCTTCCTGCCCATGAGTGGCCTCTCGCTGGTGACGCCTTTCCTGAACCCGGGCCGGCTCGACGTCCAGTCCACGGAACCGGCTCAGCCTGCCGAAACTGGCGATAGGGCGCTCTGGAAGCTGATGGGCCTGGTCGTGTTCTCGATCATGGCCCCGGTGATGATCCCGCGTGTTGCACCGCATATCGACATCGCTCCGATGTGGATTGCGCCAACCCTGCTGCTGGTCGGATCCATGGTCGCATCGGCGCTGTTCTTCTGCGCGATCGTTTCGCACCTCGATAGTGCCGCGCATACCAGCGTTTCGTGCGAGCAGACTAAGATCGCCATGAACTGCGCCCCAGCCCAGCTCTGGACCGAGATTAGCCGCGACTTCCAAAATTCGTGGGAGCGTGATATCCCGAACCGGGTCTATGCGAACATTCCGCCCGAGGTATCCGAAGGCGAACGCGGTTCGTTCGGCGGCTTCCTGCTGGAAGAGACCCAGCCGGTGCCGACCAGCACCCTGCGGCTCTTTACCTGGGCCGAAGCATTCCAGACCCGCTACTCGCGCTTCCTGCTCCTGCTCGGCGCTTGGGCCGTCGGTATGGCGGCTGCGTGCGGCTGGACCGCAGTGCACTTCACAGCGCAATTTGCCAAGATGACGCGCATGGAAATCAGCCGCAGCACCCTGATCGTCATGGCGCTCGGCATGGTTACAGTCCTGAGCTTCCGCATCGGCCACCTGCTGTGGTCGCGCATGCAGTTCAAGTCCCGCCTCCTGTGGATTGAGACCTCTGGCACGTTTCAGACGAGCCAGATCAGCGTGGGCAACCAGTTCCGCGGTTCGGCACTGTCTAGCTCGACGGTCACCCGGGTGCAAGATGCGACGCTGCGCGTCTGGGTGACCGACATTGTGTCGGTCGTGTTCGGCAAGGACGGTAAGCGCAGCATCATTGCGATGGCGCCGGCCGATAGCGTAGCGAAAGGTATTGCTAATCGCTTGATTGACTTTGTAGCCAGCCAAAGTGCTGTGGGGACGCTGACGGCCGCGAACGATCTAGAGCGAGCGGCATCGATCGGTGGCCTCGATGCGATGGTGCGGAGAGCTACTACAAGTGCGATGGAAGCGGCTAGAGCTGATGCGATAGGGAGCGGCCCCACCGTTGTGCCGAACCTTTCCGATGCAGACGCACGGATCCGCGGTCGCGTGAAGTTTTTCGACGCCGCAAAAGGATTTGGGTACATTGTGGCCGATGCTGGCGGCGAGTACTTCTTCAACGTAAACAGCTTTCGCTGTAATGCGCCTAATAAGGGTGATTGCGTTGAGTTCCAACCGGAGCGTAGCCCCAAGGGAATGATGGCAAAACGCATCCTGGCGAGTGTCAGCGAGTGACGTAGCTCTTAGGAGATGGCCTGCTCGTCAGACCAATTTTTATGGCTATTCGCCCTCGCGATGAGATCTAATTTTGATTTCTCTTCAAAATCCAATACTTTTAGCGATGGCACTTCTTGCGAGTAACCTACGTTTTAGGGCCGGACGATTCTTGATAGCTTGTGCGCGGCCTGTAGCGCCCATACAGGAACGCTTCCGAGTCAGTGAAAGAATACGGACGGCAGACTTGCGCCATTGTAGTGGCCACTTATCATGGACTTATCATTTACTCGATGAGGAAGTTATGGACTTGAACAATATGAATAACATGCAATTCGACGCTTGGCTGCTTGAGCAGAACACTGCGCTAGACCAGTCGGACGACGAGCGACTGATTGCCGTGGTGAGCAAAGTGTTTAGGGAGGACACGCCCGAAGGCCGTGCGCAGGGCTTACTCGACGCGGCCAACCTATGCATAGCATTGGCTGACAAAAGCTTGGGCTCCCAAGTTGCTGTCGGTACGTGTCTGACTTTTACGCGCCAGTGAACAGGCGATATACGCTAATTTGGTGTCCTCATCTTCTCTCTGGCGACGCCGTGCAACCAACGACACGTGTCCACATTTTTAAGTGACGAATCACGAAATTTTTGACCATGCCTGGCCATGGGCGGCGCCAGTGAATATCGCCCGTCCGTCCTTCAATCGCTATACCTTCCGAGAAGGCCTCTCTTCTACTGCGAGAGGCCCATCCAGCGCAAGGCAGCCTCACCATGTCGCAACGATTCGGACCGATAACCAGGACACTATGAAACCCAGTCGAACCTATTGGAACATGTTGTACAAGCGCCTGTAGTTCCACAAACTTGACCGTCAGCATGCTTGACTAGCGGATGACACGTGCCAATATGAACTGACGCTTTTGGGGGACACGTGTCCCCCAACGGAGAAAAAGATGCTACACCTGAGCGTAGCTTTCCGCTGAGGATACTGAACCGTAACCATGAATTTGACGAGTGGCCATTGGGATTGTGGATGCTGATCGTCGCCAAGCCATTGGCCACATCCGTCGCGGTGAAGGTCGTGCCGGCCTGTTCACCGTAGTCAGGTCGACCTGGTTAGTGTGACTACACTTTGGGGGACACGTGTCCCCCAACTGTGATGAAGGCCACCTCAGGTGTGGCCTTCATCGCGGATACTGACGGGCGTTTAGCTGTGACGTCAGTGAGCGTACGGTCTGGCCCCGGTGTCGACAGCAACATCAACGTTGGGGGTTTGGGCGGCGGTGACAATACAAGGCGTTAGGCTGCTGGCGATCTTATAGGTGGCAGTGGTATTGGTTGGCATAACGAAAGGTTTGAGTACCGTCTAACAAAAGGCTAATCTTGCAAGAAGGGAGTTTTGTTAGAGAAAGGGCTAGTTTCGACCGAGCATCTTTTAACGTCGTTCCCGGTTGACACCTAAAGAGGTTCAGTGCTAGCTTCGTAGCAAGACATAAAGCGACTGAAGGAGCATAAATGAAAGAATTCTTCCACTATACAAAAGAACTGGGCGCGGGATTTCCGCGCCCAGTTCGCGCCGATTTTGGCGATCCGCAACTTTATTATTCACTACGCCTACAATCGTTCGGCGGACTAAATTTTCCAAGTCCTCAGGGCGAAGCCCTGCGATAAAACGATGACGGTCCTTTCGTAAGATTGGGCCGTTTGTTTTTCTACACTGCGGTTCTTGAGACTTACTTGGTAAGTTCTTATCTTGGGCGTATGGGCTAAAACCACAAATGAAACTAACGCACAAATAAAGAAATTAGACTCACCCCTCCAGACACGCCGCGGACTATTCACGCCCTGCCCTTCACCTGGCCGCCCGCCGTCGGGTGCTAAGAGAGCGAAAAGAACAAAAAGAACAGAGAGAGCAGAAAGAGTCCCACCGGGCCGGCACCGGCGGCCAGTGACAGTGGCGTTACCTTGTGTCTGCATCAGGTTGCCTGTCTGTTAGTTTCATTTATGGTATCATGTGGGATATATCAACCCTTCAAAAACCCTGCTGGATGGCGCCTTCGGCGCCGGCCATCTGGCCATCGTATCCGGCGCAAAATGCGAGGTGCACATGACCGATCCGAGACAGTGGGATGCCAACCCGGTAGCCTCGTTCACGGCCTTTGTCCGAACCGCTGAATTTGCCCTGACCAGCCGCCGCCTGGGCGAAGCCGAGCCTGAACCAGTGTCCGCCAAATCCGCCACCATCTACGGCTTCATGTTCAGCAAATTTGCGAAGTGGCTGGCCGCCCAGAAGAAACCCTTCTCCCACGTGGGCGAGCAGGACCTGGTGCGCTTCGTCAGCCAGCTGCGGCACCGCGGCGAGCAGAACAGCGACATTACTGAGAGATACCTGCGTCTGCTGGAGCGGTGCTACGCCCACCTGAAGATCGCGCCGAACCCGGCGACATCGGCGACCAAGCTGGCCAGCGAGAATCGATACCTGGCCAAGAACGAGGGCACCGAGGCGCTGGAGCAGGAGCAGATCGACGCCTTCGTTGACGCCCTCCCCTCCGTCGAGCCGCCGGGCCCGAACCGCGCCGGCCGCCTGCCGAAGGCGTGGAAGCGCCGCCGTGACCACGCCGCCCAGGCTTCGATGCTTTTCGGCGGGCTGCGCGTAGCGGAAGTGATCGGCCTGCACATCGACGAAGTCGACGACGCTTTCAAGCACGGGCCGATCCGCCTGCAGATCAATCCGGAGGACAAGCACGACACCAGCTATGAGCACGAAACCGTGGTCTACGACTATGGCGCCGACGCACTGCGCCGCTGGCTGGTGGAGAGGCTGGCCGAGGACGCGAAGGGCAACCGGATCATCGAGGGCGACCTCGTGTTCCCGGGCGACCACACGGGCAAGCCGATGTCGAAGGTGACGCTCTGGCGCCAAGTGAAGGCGACATTCGCCCGCGCAGGAATCGACGTCAACCGCGCTGGCGGCCGAACCTTGCGCAACACGTTCGCGGCCCGAGAATTGAAGAACGGCCGCACGAAGGCCGACGTGAAGGAATACCTGGGTCTGGCTCTGGAACGGTCCGCCGAGCTGTACGAAACGGCGAGACCGAGGAAGAAGAAGTCGAATGAAGCTGTCTGAAATCACCAGCATCCTGGCCGAGGCTTCGCTCCCGACCGTTTCGCGTGACCAGCTGCTTGAGCTGGCGGGCACGCAGGCCGGCAAGCAGTTTCAGGCCGCTTTGCTCGCCTTCGCCGGCGGCGATCGCCATCGGCGGGACGAGCTCGAGGCGACGGTGCGCGTGCTCGATCCAGCTGTGCGCTGCACTCTCCTCCGGCTTGGCAGCACTTCCACGGTCGACCAGGTGGTGGTGGTGGCGTGCCGCGAACAGCGCCGCTTCTTCGATGCCCTCGATGCGATCGCGCAGCGCACGCCCCGCGCAGGCGCTGCACGGCACTATCTGGCCGAGCTGGGCATGGTGCCGGTGGCGCCGCAGCCGGACGCCACCGGCGGTGCGCCCTACTACTCCTTCAAAATCGTCGGCTCTGGTGCCGCGCTGTGTATCGCCGAGGCCCAGACCAGGTCAACGAGGCAGTACACGGTCAATATCGAGGGTGCCATCGCACTGGCGGGCGCCGGGACGAAGGCGTTCGACTGGCCGAACAAGATCGTGATGCAACTGACGGTCCAGGAGGCGTACCAGACCTTAGCCGTTTTCGAGAACAAGCTTCGTTCGGTCAAATTTGACGGACACGGGCCCAAGCACGACAAGTCGTTGCAGATCGAATTCCAAGACTCGCATTATTTCGTTCGCCTCATCCAACGCGGGCGCCCTGCGGTGGCAGTGCCGGTCAGACCTGTGGATGCCATTCCGCTCATCTCGCTGTTGTATAAGCAGCTTTTACGCAATGAGCCCCATCTGCGCATCGAGGATATCCGTGCGATGGTCGACCGGATGGCTGGAATGGTTCAACATCATCCTCAGCAATAAATCACGGCTAAGCTGCAAATCGCTGGTATCTGCAGAGGTCGTGTTGGTCGTCAGATCAATACCTGACTCTTGTCCGCGAAGTGCGACAGCTTCTCCACGGTAGGTTCGCCCCACAGCGCGTCGGCGTACCAAAGGCTCAGCGCAGTGCGCGTCACACCCTTGTCGAGCGCTTTTTCGAGCGGCGGCACCCTGCCGGTGGCCTGCGCCTTGAACTGCTCGTAGGTCGCTGCACGTTGTTCAGCATCCATTTCCGTAAAAACGTCGAGGGCGAGCTTGGCCCGCGCGGCCAGGAAACGCTCGAGCAATGTCGGTCCCTCGGCCGCGGTGCCCTTCGTGAGTCTCGGTTCCGCCTTTTTCTCCGGCAGTTTGGCTTCGCTCTTCAGGGCCCAGCGCAGATATGCCACCTTGGATTGAACCGGACTACCATTGGCCGAGTTGACGCGCGCCTCGACGACGGCGAGCGCCTGGGTGATCTTCTCGTCGGGGTAGTCACCAATGACGTTGCTTGCTTCCTGCTGCGTCATGCCCAGGGCCATCAGCTTTTCGAGCAGGGTCAAATCGATGGCGAAGGGCGCGCGAGGTTCATGCTGCGTGTCCGGCTTGAACTCGACGCGGAACTGCAGCTGCTGGACGCGGCGGCCCTGCTTGTGTTCGATGAGTTCTACCTCGATGTCCGTCACGCGGTTGACTTCAGCGATGGCGCTTTTCAGGACGTCACGCTTGAAGTACTTGTACTCGGGCAGATCCTCGGGCTTTTCCGGCATCGGGTTGCCCGTTAACAATCCGTACCAGTGCTCGACGGTATAGGTCGACGTCAGCTTCGACGGGTTGGTCGCATAGCGCCGGCACAGTTCATAGAGCGCAAGCGCGGTGCCGGATTTCAGCAGCCCTTGGTAGTGAATGCTCAGCCGGGTATAAGTCTCCGGCTGCATGACACTTTCGTGGACTTCCGGCGGAAACGCAAAACCGACCCACACCTGGCCGGTGCGGCTATTCAAGCCCTTGGGATTGACGAAGGTGACGGATGCAATCAGGCGCTCGCTAGTCCACTGGCGGTCGGTCTCGAGCAAGAGCTTGATGTCCTGCATTTCGGCGATCTGCTCGCGCAAAAACTGCATGTCCCGGCTGTCGTAGCTCGCATTGCGAGCCAGCACCGAGAGGGGTACCCAGAAATACTTTTGGGCCGCCGGGGTATCGATGGGCGCGTCCTGCCCCAGCTTGCGGATGCGCTGGGCGTGGTACATGAGGACGTTAAACACCTTGCGGTTCAGGAGTGTCAGGCGGCCGGACACGACCCGCAATCCGATCGCCTCGTTCGATTTACGAATCTCAAGTTCCGAACGCGGTGCCGCCGGCTTGACGGAAGCGTCGACCACATCGGCCGTGCCGATGGCCGTCACCTGGGGCTTCTCTGCCATTCCTATCTCTCCGTCCTCGCCACGCCGTGTCTACTCATTGCCAACGCGCATTATTGCATGGGTCACCATAAGTGAGTCAAGTATATTCACCTTTGTAAGGGTGAACACAGCCGTTCACCAATCGTGATGTCCCTGCTTGGTATCACCTTTGGTGACATCGGAGTTTCTGGTCCCTGAAAAAGCTCACCTTTCATGGGACGGCTATGAAATGGATCTTCTCGGTGCAGAGGTAGCGACAAATCTCGTCCCTGTGGCACCTCACCTTTACATAACGGCACTGCAAGTGGTCCCTGTGGGCACTCACCTGTCGTCCCCTATGACGGGGCAATGCGCGCCGTCGCTGGCGGCCAGCGCGCTTACCTCTTAACGGATTGCGAAGCACCAGAAGAAATCGAGGCGCCCAGGCGGGGTTAGACCTCCGATCGTCGCTACCCGGCCTTAATGCGGCTGACGGGCGCATTGACGCCCAGTCGCGGCAAGCGGCAGCCGCGATGACATGACACGGCGCGCGGCGCGTTGGTCCCTGTACAGACTCACCGTATGCCTGTCCAACGTAGATGGATCCCTGAAAAAGCTCACGATATAGAGCCGTTGCGAGTGAGCTTGAGCCACGCGACGAAAAGCGAGGGCCACATTGATGTGAAGGGTGGTTAGCAGTTCGCCCCGGTCCCTGCGGAGTCTCACCTTGGAAGCGACGTCCCCGGCAAAGCTCACCAACTTTGTTAAACAGTCCCTGTCTAGCCTCACCTTCGGGCATTTCGGTCCCTGTGTCCACTCACCACATGTCCCTGCATTCCCTCACTCGACAGTCATCTTCTCCCTGTACACGCTCACCGATGTCCCCGAGCTCCCTCACCCAGGTGCCTGTGGAATCTCACCAAAAACCGCCGAAACCCGCATGGTTGCTGGGTTTCAGTCGACGTAAACAGGTAAACGAAGGTTAACTTTGGATTTTCAATAAAGATCTCTCAACCCATCTCTTTTTTCGGACAAAAAACACACCAACGCGATGCCTGGAAAAGGCTGTCCCCCGAGGCTCATTGCACTTGCTCTCTCAATGCCGACAAAACAATGGCTGACGAGCTCGACGAACGTCGCCATGCATTAACACATCGATACGTAAGCGGGCACTGAGAGTTCACTCGCTTCGGCTACATGATCCAACTCGAAAGAGCCGTATCGGGCCATGTAGACCTTGTCATCGAGGATTGCTGGAGTAAATCACGTCCTTTGGAACGAATGCCAAAACGGTCGCGTTTCCATAAAACACTTTAGCGGTTATCGATAAGGCAGAAGCATATGTGGAGTAACTGATGCTAGGCAGGTTACTTTGGGCTCCCTATGGAAGCTCACCTTTTGGCAAGCTTGCGATACCAGTCCCTGTGCAGACTCACCATTGAAAAATGCGAGGGTATCCTGCTTCCCAACCATCAACACGTGTCCAGCCTTTAGGCGCGACGACGGCATCGCCTGTCCCTGTGGAGACTCACCTTGAAGCGCTCTCCCTGTATAACCTCACCAATAAACGGGGACTGGTCCCTGTTCGCCCTCACTTTGCTCCTGCCGAGTACCTGAATCCGCTCACCTAGTATCCCTGTCACGGCTCACCCAAACAGCAGTCTATCCCTGCAAAAACTCACCGATCTCCCTGTAGAAACTCACCGATGTCACCGCGCAATCTCACCTAAAACCGCTGGAACCCGCATGAATGCTGGGTTTCAGCTCCCGTAAACAGGTAAACAAGGGTTAACTTTGTTTTTCAATAAAAACCTCTCAATCCGTCGACTTTGGCGGCTTGGTTTTAGCCGTCTTGGGACGACTCCAGTACCGGACACCGATATCCGTATCGCCAGGCGTTCCGCAAGCACTCGTAGCGAAGTAACATCCTTAGGCGATAGTTGCCAAGAAGGCTGGAACTGCCCGTAGAAGCTCACCTTTGAACCCACGGCGACGGCCACGCATTTCTTCCAAAGACCACGTCCGACATTGCATTGACGAAATCGGGCTCCCTGTGGAAGCTCACCTCAGAACGTGAAGTCTTTTTGCATGCGTCAGGGCCCTCGACCTGATGCAGTTCTTGCTTATACACCGAAACATTCTCTTTCCTTTTTTGCAAAAGTAAAAAGACTTTGGTTCCATCCATGTCAATAATCCCTGTACAGGCTCACCTTTTGCGGACGCATTGCTCCATTAAAGTTGTGCATTGACACGGGTCCCTCACAGGTAACCATCATCTACGGATTCCGTTGTACGAATCTCTGGCGAGACCGTTTGTTTCTCATTCGGTCCCTGTACGACCTCACCTTTCTGACTGCTGAGTTGAGATCGGCTGGTGCGTTGCGAGGCAAAATCTTGGTCTTCGTACGGAAAGGCTATTGCTAGGGGTTTATCTAATATTCAGATTTTTTCCTTGCACGAGATAAAAAGCTAGGAGACAATTGCGATATTGAAACTCGGGAGATGGACTTGGGACGCAAGACATTCAAAGTGCAGGGTGTAGCAAAGCTGCTAGGCATCAGTGTAGATTCCGTGCGCCGCGACGCCGACGAGGCGGGCCTGCAGATCGAACGCCAGGGCGGCAGTGGACCGAAAACACGGATCTTCACCGTCGAAAACGTGTTCGATCTCGCGGCACACCGCGCGCGTAAATCGGGCATGACGCCGAAGACCAAACGTATCCTGACGGTGTATGCACCGAAGGGCGGCGTCGGCAAGACAACGATCAGCTCCAATATCGCCTGCATTCTCGCGCTGATGGGTCTACGGGTCCTAGTCATTGACCTGGACTTCCAGGCGAACCTGACGATCTCCTTCGGCTACGATCCTGAGCTTACACCCGACGAAGCCGCCAGCGCCGGACTGCCGCAGTCGACCTGTGTCGAATATCACCTGGGCCATCTGCTGCCGCAATGGCAGCAGAACGGTGCGGTGCAACCGCTCTCCAAAGTCATTAAGAAGCCATTCGGCGACAACGGGCCACACCTGATCCCTTCGGAGGTCACGCTCGACCGTCTGGAAGCCTTATTTACGGTCGACGCAATCATGGGCAAGAAGCCGGAGCTGGCGATCGCCCGCTGGCTCGATGAAGGCTTCTCGGGCCGTAATCCCAATCTCGACCTGTCCCAGTACGACGTCGTGATGTTCGACGCGCCACCAGCGAAAAACCAGACTACGCGCGGCGCGTTACTGGCGAGTGACTTCGCGGTCGCGCCGGTGTCGATGGAGCGCTACAGCACGAAATCCGTATCCTACCTGGCCGATGTCATCGGCGAGATGAAGAACACATATAGTAAATTCCCTCAGCTGTCGGTACTCGGCAATTTCTTCGACGCGAAACGGGTCCGTGTGGCAGCACAGGTAATCGCGCTCACCAGCAAGTACCCGGAAGCCTGGATGGACAACCAGATCAGCACAAGCGAAGAATTCAAGAAAGTCCTGGACGAAGACGATGGCCTGCCGTTGGCCCTTGCACGGCCGACAAGTACGCCATCCGACGAACTGCGCGCGGCGACGCGCGAACTGGTCGAGAGAATGGGAGTACTCAGTTCCGCTGCGCAGAAGGACGGTTTGCGCGCGGCCTAAGCGCTGACCATTGATGAAACGGAGAATTTGTGACGAAACATCAGCAATCCGAGGCCGATTTCAACGCCTCTCTGGCCGAACGCCTGCGGTCCACTCCACGGGCCGCACCGATGCACATGAACGATTTGCCGAGTGGCCCTTCGAAATCGCTGACCGACCTGTTGAGCGATAACCAGGACCAGGAACGTCAGCCGGCAACGGACGAGCCGGCGCGTCCGTCAATTGCGGATCAAGCCGGTGCGACCACGACGCGGCGCGTGCCGCTGCACCTGATTGTCGACTCCCCGTATCAGCCACGGAAGAAGTACGACGAGACCGAGCTGCAGCTTCTCGGTGAAACCCTGAAGGGGCGCGGACAGGACGAGCCGATTACGGTGCGTGTGCTCGACAGCGGCAAGTTCGAGCTGATCGCCGGCCACCGCCGTGTTCGCGCAGCGCGATTGATCGGCTGGTCCGAACTCGATGCGCGCGTGATGCATCTGTCGGATCGCGACGCATGCCTGGCGACGCTGGTGCACAACGAAAGCAACGTCAAGCTGTCCGATTACGAACGTGGCCTGGCCTACCAGACGGCGCTCAAGGAAGGGTACGCATCTACACAATCCGCGGTGGCGACAGTGTTTGGTTGCACCCAGGCGCGCGTGTCGCAATGTCTGAGTCTGTTCGACCTGCCCCAGCCGCTGCTGGATCTCATGGCCAAGTACCCCGAACTGATCACGTACCGCAAGGCTCGCGTCATCAAGGAAGTCCTGGCGAAGCATCCGGAAGGTCAAGAAGCCATCCTCCGCGCCGTCGAAGTCCTGATCGACAAACCGCAGATGGACCAGTCCGAGCTGCGGGCGGTGTTGCTCAAGCCTTTCGAAGCCAAACGTGTACGAACGAAATCGCCCACACCGCGCACGATCATCGACAGGAATGGCGAGTCGGCGTTCCGTGTTCATGTGAAGGCGCGCGATATCCTGATCCAGGTCGAGGATGGCGTCGATGTCGAGCTGGCCCTGGAACGGGCAATGGCGGCGTTACGCGAGTTTGCCGTGACGCTCGAGGTGCCGAAAAAGCAGAAGGCGAACAATCCGGCTGGCTAGTCCATGGGCTGGGGCGTGGCCGCACAGGCTGCGATCCCCGGTTCCGCGAATGCATCAGCAACTTGTCAGGGCGCCGTCGGCGCCCTTCTTTTTTGCTCCACCCGAAGCGGCGCGCCGGAGAACGATACTCCCTGGTGAGCCACACGCTTCTTGCCCGCTGAATTGCCAGGCGCGTCGCAAATCTGGGAATCTGGGATCTTCTGGAAGCGGTCGTCATCGCTCACCTTTACGGACCGGACACCGCAACAGCGGCGGGACTAAGGTGAGCCTTTACGGGGAGTGACGCGGGACGGCGGCCCGCAACCTGGTCGTTGGACGCCTTTGCAGCCTCATGGGAACGTTTTTACTGCCGTGACTGGATAATCTGGCGGGTTTGATGGCAACGGGCGCTTATGCGCTGCCTGGTCCGGTCGAAAGGTGAGAACCTACGTGGAGTTTCACGGTACCGTCAAATACAAGCAGTGCAACTCCGGTGGCCTCGCCCGGTATGGCCTAGGTAAGCTGCTGGCGTCACGTGAACTTGGTATCTCATCGGCGCAATCGAGTGAAAGCACCGCACATCTCTACATCAACGACCAACGGTTGCGAGCTCGGCATTTCCCGAAGGTGAGCTCCGACGGGGACGTGAGCTACACGCAACCCTGTCGGATCGTGTCGGATGACTGGGTGACCGGGCGCTGTATCGCGTCCGTGTTCCCAAGCCTGTTTGTACACTACGCCAGCAAACTGCGTTGCGATTGGGCGGGTTCGCGCCAGTGTCACAGGATGCCCGGCCTGGTGAGATAGGTGAGCGGAACAGCGAGAATGCGCGCTTAGGTGAGCCTGCACAGGGAGCTTTCCGGTTGTGTCGGTACCGGATTTCGCCATACCCCTGACGAGGCATACGGAACCAGCTGATCGGGGCACCGCCGATGGTGCGTTTCGTGTCCGGTTGTGCTCTAGGGAAATCGCTTGTGTCGCACATTGTGCTGAGGCTCCGTTACCTGCCAGGCTAGGTCGTACGCGGCGGCGGAAGTGATAGCGGAGCCGTCGTGTTTCATCGTATTCCAGAAGAGCCTGGCTACCCGGATGGACTCGTAATGGAATGATCGTCCTTGGAATTCGCCGCTCGGTCATATCGATAAAGGTGGACTATGCCGACCGTGCAGTCTCACCTTTCCACGATGGAGGATAGACTGCACCCCTATGAGCAAGGGGCCGTGCAAGCAAACGATCGCGATGGCACCTCCAAGGTGAGTACCATCGGGGACCTTGGATGTCGTAAAAGCACTTACCTGACGTAACGTATGAATACAGAATATTGTGTCTGCAACGCGCAATGTGGCGATTTCCGCGACCGCAGTGGCGGTTGACAGCTGCATGTGAGTACCGGCTATTGATATGGAACGTTTTGATATTCAACAGCTTAGGGTTTATAAGCTGCTTATAGCGGTACACCCAACAGAGCAGTTTTCCATTAGTGCAGCTGAGTACAGCTCGTTGATATGGAGCGGAACGCCTGCTTGCCGACTATTGAAGTGGCGTACATTCGTGCGCGTTGAGTGCCATTCGATACTGTCGAACTGCACGACGTTATGTAGGAGTGGTAATTGACGGTCGCGTAGTGTGTGGTAAGGGATGAGCGACCTGTACCGGAGCACAGAGGCGGCCGCGTGACGAGTACACAGGAAAAGTGTGAAACCGGGACTGGATGGGCCGTGCCGTTAGGTCAAATGGAACAGGCAGCGAACAAGTTGCATCTCGCATCATCGTGTTGCCTAGAGTAACCGAGAGGCAGGTTACGCTGGCACGCGCAATATCGCGTGGTGGTTTCTCATGCGGCCACTGCAATATAAGCAGCTTATATTGCAGGGAGTGTACGGTGAACCATATGCTACTACGCAAATAACATGGGCAGCCAAAAGTGGTTCCCCCTACTTTTATAAGCAGCTTATAAATTTGACGGGTTAGCATCGTGCGGGGTGGCACCGTTTTTCGCGTCGCGGACCGAAACTCCAGATGAGAGTACGAGCTGCTTATAACGTATCCCGACGCCGTCACGTCGCGTCGTCGATAGCCTTGATTGCTCCCAGAATGCCGTTGCCCCTGCAGATATAAGCAGCTTATAAAGTCACAATGGACGCCAGGATAGAGGGCATCCGACACCTGTGGCAGCACACTTATCTTCCCTACGACGACATGATTTGTTCGCATGTACGCGACTGGGCATATCTCACATTCGACATGGGGGCTGGCATTAGTCTTCCCTCTTCGGAGGGAACGTCATGCGCTGGCTTGTTAGGCCTGGGCCAAGGGTATATCCACGCTCTGTTACGGGCGTATGGATGCGGCTACGCCAGCAGGATGGCCTGCCGATGAGCGAGTACGAGACGTCAGGCATGGGCCTATGCCATGTGCATGAGGGCTAGCCCACGGTTTCCTATCCACCCAAAGTCCGTCAGGCTTGTGTTGAATCTGTCCGTTTCATTCGGTGAGCTGCTCAGCCGAGCTTCGTAATCAAAAGCACGAGCGTAGAGGTGAGCCCGGACGCCAGCACAGCTATCACGCTCTGCTCGAAATACTGGAAACTCGACTGCGGCCACCGTTTTATGCTGACCGGTTGACACTGGCATCCGGCGCCGTCGTACGTGGGAGACTCGCAGCGAATCGCGGTACGTAGCGCTTCCAGTAAGGTTGCGTGCTACTCTTCCACAGTCAAGGCGACCGTTTCCACCGCCTTGTGATGCTGATGGCAGCGCTCTGGTTTAAAAGAATAAACACCAGAGTTCGCGTAGTCGACAAGGTGCAAACCACTGTCGGAACCCGGCAGCGAGGAGGTAACGCCAAATTCGAGTGGTCAACGTTCTGACACGACCAGCACCCTCATCGGGGAACGAAGAACGGACCGGCCTATCGAGTCGATTCGGCGTCTACCGATGCTAGGAGATCCAGGCAGGCGGTTCCGTTCAGTTTGTGCACTTTCAGCTCGATGCCTGCAACGTCGACGTGTGAGCCGCTTCCTCGTCTGACTTTTTCTCGAGCCCGACAATTGTCCGCATCAGGGCAAGGTTCGCCGCGGCGCCTTCCGGAAGTTTTTTTGCAGCGAGCTCTTTTCTCAGCTTAACTGCTGCTGGCGTCGCTTCGATCTGCCGTCGCAGCGCGTCCGCGCTCCATTCGGTCACCGTCCGGCTGGCCTCCAGGTAGCGGGTCCAGTTTTCCTGGGTGATGTCCTCGGATAGCGCGATGGCCGGGCCGAAGTCATACCCGTCGGCGAGAATACGCGTGGTGACGCGGTGAAGTTCGCGCAGGGATGTGATCGGGTGCCGGCGGTGCTCAAGCTCGATCGCGCATGGGATACACCACCAATGTTCTACCCATCGCGTCGTACTGTATCGCTTGCCATACATTTCCAATATGTCGGTTCCGACGAGGTCCTCGATCCACTGGGGGAGTGGGGAACCTTCATAGAACGTCCAGTAACGGGCGATTAGGAGATCGCGTTCATGCTGGCTCATCCGGCCTCCAAAACGCACTGATCGCCGTGCCACTGGACGTAGGGGCAGGGAGAACAGAACGAAAAGCGTGAAGTCGAGGTGTCATCCGGATTGCGGCATAAACTGTCGGTCTGGTCATCTTAACCGTGATTTCCTTGGAAGACATAGTTGCCCATGGGCTAGCGGTACAGGAAGCCGGGTATTCGCGCGTTCGCTTCGACAGCCAAACTATCGAGGTCGCGTTGAGCGCGTGCAAACACTTTCGGTCAGAACAGGGCGATGCCGGCTTGACCCGCATAATGGTTTGCCCCTATTTGCCAGTCTTGACGCCTTGTTCGACGTTGGCCTCATCGGTTTCAACGACGACGGCCGCATGTTGTGCTTCCCGGCGCTGGACGATGCGAACTGCACTTTACTGCAATTGCCCGCCCCATTGCGCAAACGGCTCAACGAGACTCAGCGTGCCTGTCTACGTGCACATCGCTTCGGCCTGTTACCGACCTAGGATAGCCAGCGCGGGCGCGACGGCCTGGAGTTCAGTGCGTGGCACTAAGCCAGCGCGTCGGACGCAGGTACGCTTCTCCGGCGGCGCCGATACTAGCTCGATAAGTTGTAGTGAGTAGAAGTCTTTTAGGAGCGGTACGTTCCATTGGATCCGGCAGTTCGATCGGAGCGACCGCCTGCTCGGCGCAGAACGCGGCGGCCACCCGGACCAATGCCTGGGCTCGTTCCTGAAACTCGACTGCAACCGGTCACATCAAACACAGCCGCGTCCCAAAACCCGAGCTCACCCGTCATCAACATTTCACTGGACTGCTGCGCGGAATACCTGATGAACACCAAAATTAACGTCCGGCATTGCGGTCGAAGCAGTCCCTTGTAGGTGTGCGCCACGCGCCGAGATCGGTGCTGCATCCGTAGCTGGTGTCGCCGGGACAGCCGCGTCGACGGCGGCCAGGCGCTTGTATGGCTCGAGCAGCGCGCGATGCTTGGCCACGGTCTGGCGGGCCAGTCCGGCGGCCTTAGCGACGGCTGCGAGGGTGAGGGGCTGAGCGCCCCGGCGCAGCAGCTCGCACGCGGCTTGGATCTTCGCGCCGGTGCTCTGGCGGCGCTGCACGTGGGTCCGCTCAGCGGACAGGCGCTGCTTGACGTCCAGGGGGAGCGCATCGCTGAGGTTCATGATTCCGCGCCGGCATCGGCGGCTGCCGACGTAGTGATCCCAGGTCCAGCGGGCAACGGAGCGCACGGTCGAATCAACCTCGGCGCAGGAAAGGTTGCCGTCGGGGTGGCCCGCAGCCTTAAAGTTGTTGTTCTCGTCAGCGAAGACGTCGAGCAGGTTTATGAAGCGGGAATACGAGTCCTTGCTGCGCTCGCGCTCGACGATGTCGTAGGCGTAGAAGCGCAGCTTGTCGAACAGCTTGCAGTTGCGCGAGTTCTTCTGCTCTTCGGTCTTACGGCGCCGGCTCTTCAGCTTGAGCTCGACATATTCACCCAGGTCGCCGAGATGGTAGACGCGCTCGTGCAGCACCAGGGTTTCCCACCACGCGTGTCCGGGCGTCTTGGCGACCGGGCCGCGATAGCACGGATCGGCGTCCAGCTTGTCGGCATAGGCCTCGTAGACTGCTTCGAAGTACTTCTGGGGCGCGCCACGCGCGTTTACCCACCTGAGCACCGGCTTGATCGCGTAATACAGATGGGATTTGCCGGTGACTGGATTGCGCACGATGATATTCGGCGGTGGCAGGCCGGCCGTCTGCCACACCATGGCGTGGATGTGGTCGAGGTCGAACACCATCCACGACCACTTCCCCTTCGAGTTGACCTGCATGTATGGCCACCTCATCGCGTATTCCCTCGGCCTTACTTTTGCGGCGGTCTTGTTATCCGAGCAGCGCACGATCTCGGACGCCTCATCGAGCAAGCGCGTGTACATACCTCTTTTCTGCTTGTAGCGGACAAGTTGCTGCTTATCAACTGAATCGCTCATGGTACCCCCATGTGCTGTCGAAACGGCGCAGTAAATCCATGCGCCGCAAAAAGTGAGCACGCGCGAAAGCTCCTCGCAGGTAAAACGGGTCATCGAAAAAACGAGAGAGCAGTAAGGAAAAGTTATTGTGTTCGCGCGACCAACCTCACTCTCAAGAGACCGTGCTGATGCCTGATCATATGCCTCGCTCCCACTCCGGGATAGTTTCTCCACTACATCATTTGAGATAAGTCATCGATTCGCCGAGTACAGTCTGTGCTGTATCCTTGCCGATAGGAAACCAAACCATTGCGTTTCAGGAAACTTCGTTATTTGGGAAAATGGAGCTATTAAGAAGCAAGCTAAGTAGTGTTCCTAAAGTCATTGAGCGTGCCGTGAGCATGGCTAGCGAGGCCAACAGTAAGCGGCGATGGGATCGATTGCGCCCAAGATCGGCTGCACGCCTGAGCCGCTGCGTTCTCGAGGGCGCCAGAATCAGCGTGACACTGGCCAGCGTCTAACGAATGTTCCTCAGCCTGGCGGAGTTCGACCGCCGCTTTAAGCGTGGAAGCGTTCATCAGCACCGCCACCGTGCATTGAAGGAAATGCGTGGCAGTTCATGAAGCAAATGTGTGACTTGCTGCCGAGGATGAACTAAATGTGTGACTCTTTTCGGAATCAGGCCGAGCTTTTCCGCTCACTGCCGCGCAAGCGCGATCAACCTATCCAGTCTTATCGACGCCGCCTTGCCTTCCGCCGAAGCGTTGTGCCCATGTCGGTCAGCTAGGTATTACTGTTTGAACATGCGCTGGTCGAATGAAAATGGCCGCACAACTGTTAGCGTCACATATTCAAAATTGGGATGACGCGGATTCAAGATCACATTGCTTTCTTCTGGCAAAACCGCCGACGGCACACGCATGGCCAGCGCTTCGCCACGCTCAAGCCATCCCCGGCCGAGAGCTTGCGCGCTGACCGACGTCGGCAGTTCGTCCCAGCCGGACGGTAGTTCGCTTGCAGTAGGGGAAAAGACCTTGCTTTGGTCTGGAATGTCGACCGCGACGAGGACCAGCGGTGGCAGTGGTGCCGATCCAATGTGCATAAATTTTTCCAGCGCGCAGATGGCGATTGAAGCGCCGCAATACAGTGCAGGCAGCCCAACAGGATTCCAGCGTCCACCATACAGCGCGGAACCGGCACACAGCCGATCAAGTGCGTACTTGTGTTGGGCAATACGCCATATCCTCATACCGCGCCGCCGGTGGCGATCGCGTTCAAAACCTGACGGACGGCTTTCGCGCCAGGTTCTGTGTCCAGGTAGTCGATCGGGGCCACGCCAAGGAATGCTTGGTTGGGCGAGCGTAGCCATTGCTTGGCTGCCAACTCGTCCTCAAAGACATCTTCCGCCATCGCCGCAACGTCCGCAAGCCGCCAAAGCCGTTCGGAGGCGGAGGCATCCAAAAGTGCATGACGCTTGACCAGCCTGTGCGCGGTCGTGTCAGTCACCCGCGCGATGGCCCTGATACGTGCGGCAGGAACCTCAAAATAGTCCCCGGCCGCTGCCAACAGATCGGCTTCGAAACCAGTACGGATCGCCTGCACCAAATCGCGGCCGGATTTTAGTTCGCGACGTAAGGCGGCGAAGGAATTCTGTGTGGAACCAGTCTGTTCCGGATGAGTGATGTCAGGGGAAACAACCTTCGTCATAAGGCCTCCATTTGGTATATCATGATATACCAAATGAAACGAATGCGCCCTGTTTTCAGCAAGCTCGAAGACAGCCGGTCCGTTCATGGTATGCAGGCCTGGGCTATTTGCAGATGTGCAGGGTAAAGAAAGGTTTGGCTCGACATTAGAAAATGTAATGTCGAGTTTATAAGAAGTGCGCGTGGCACTGCTATGCTTCAATCTTTATCTGCAAACTTTCTTTCCCCAAATCTTGACGCATTTCAACTTCTTGTCCACTTTTACAATGCCACCAGTGGCGACTGGGCTTTGTTGCACAAATCGGCCCATCAGCGGCCGAGGCGCAGCACGGGTAAACTGACGGCATGATTGCTCCCGTAAAGCTGAAGTACCGAACGACCAACTGGAAAGACTACAACGCGGCATTGAAA
>NZ_JBJCIU010000014.1:0-20628 GCF_044901715.1 Massilia paldalensis | reverse complement strand
GCTGAAGCAACGTATTTCTTTTGCGTGAACATTTGATAATTTAAGCATTCAGCAGCTACCGAAGCAGCTGCTGGCACTTCATCAAACGCCCACACTTATCGACTGTTGATTGTTAAAGAACTCGAATTCTGTACTTCCTTGCTGCGCTTGCGAATCGTTTTGTTCGTCAGCAGCAGAGGAACGAGATTATGAAGCAAACTACCTAACTCGTCAACCCCTCTTTTTTCTTCGGCGCCAGCGGCATTGTCAAAACACCTAGCTCAACTACTTGATTTCGTTCAGCTTTTACTGCGCTGCAGAAGCAGGAGGCGAACTATAGCAAACGGATGAGCAGGTCCGCAAGAGGCAGTTGTCGAACCATGCGGCAGCGGCGCAACAAGGCCCGGCAGCCCTATATAGATGTCGATGATCAGCCCATGCGTTTCCAGTGTGCTATCTTTGCCGCCTTTATATCACTGACTTCCGTATGCGCATCCCGACCATCGCCCCGACGGCCAACCCTACGCTGGCGGCCGCCCTCGACGACGCCATCAATCACAAGACCAAGCCGCTCGGCAGCCTCGGCACACTGGAAACCCTGGCCAAGCGCCTGGGCCTGATCCAGCAGACCACGGCCGTGACCGTCGACCGTCCGGCCATCGTCGTGTTCGCGGGCGACCATGGCGTCGTCGCGGAAGGTATCTCGGCGTATCCGCAGGACGTCACCTGGCAGATGGTCGAGAACTTCCTGGCCGACGGCGCGGCGATCAATGTGTTCGCGCGCCAGAACGGCTGCGCGCTGCACGTCGTCGACGCCGGAGTGAACCACGATTTCGGCCCGCGCGACGGCCTCGTCGACCGCAAGATCGCCCACGGCACGCGCAACTTCGCCGTCGAGCCGGCGATGAGTGCGGAACAATGCGCCGCCGCGCTGGAACATGGCGCCGCCATCGCCGCCGCCCTGCCCGGCAACGTCGTTGGCTTCGGCGAGATGGGCATCGGGAACACGACGGCCGCCGCGGCCCTGATGCACAAGCTGACCGGCGTGCCCGTTGCCGCGTGCGTCGGCGCCGGCACCGGCCTGTCGCCGGAAGGCGTGCTGCACAAGCAGCGCGTGATCGAAGCCGCGGTCGAGCGCCACGAGGGCGTCCACGAACCGCTCGCCGTGCTGGCCACCTTCGGCGGCTTCGAGATCGCGATGATGGTCGGCGCCATGCTGAAGGCGGCCGAACTGCGCAAAGTGCTGCTGATCGACGGCTTCATTGTCAGCAGCGCCCTGCTGGTCGCCGCGCGCGTGGCCCCGGCCATCCTCGATTACTGCGTGTTCGCGCACTGCTCGGACGAAGCGGGCCACCGCCGCATGCTCGGCCAGCTGGGCGCCGCCCCGCTGCTGCAGCTGGGCCTGCGCCTGGGCGAAGGCACCGGTGCCGCGCTGGCGCTGCCGCTGCTGCATGCGGCCGCCAACTTCCTGGCGCAGATGGCGACGTTCGCGTCGGCGAGCGTCAGCGAAAAAACGGCCGACGCCTGAGCCCGACCGGTCGCGCCGCCATGCAGCAGGTCCGCCTCTTCTTCATTGCGCTGCAATTCTTCACGCGGCTGCCGATCCCGGCGTGGGTCGGCTTCGAGGCGAGCTGGCTGCAGCATGCGTCGCGTTACTTCCCGCTGGTCGGCTGCGTGGTCGGCGTCATCGCCGCGGCCGTCTACTTCGCGGCCGCGCTGGTCCTGCCCGCGCCGGCGGCGGCCGTGCTGTCGACCGCGGCGTCGATCTATGTCACGGGCGCCTTCCACGAAGACGGGTTCGCCGACACCTGCGATGGCCTGGGCGGCGGCATGACGCGCGAGCGCGTGCTGGACATCATGAAGGATTCGCGCGTCGGCGCCTACGGCGCGATCGGCGTCGTCTGCATGCTGGCCGCGAAGCTGGTACTGCTCGCCGCCTTGCCCCCGCTGCTGGCCGTGGCCGCGTTGTGCCTCGCCCACCCGCTGTCGCGCCTGGCCGCGACCTCGCTCATCTGGAAGCTTGACTACGTGCGCGGCGAAGGCAAGGCCAAGCCGCTCGCCCAGCAGATGCGCACCGGCGAAATCGCCATCGCCGCATTCACCTGCGTCCTGCCGGCAGCCGTGCTGCTGGCCGCGGGCTGGATGACCGCCGGCGCCGTGCTGGCGGCCATCCTGGCGGCCGCCGGCGCCACGCTGTGGCTGGGCCGCAAATTCGTGGTGCGCCTGGGCGGCTACACGGGCGACTGCCTGGGCGCCGTGCAGCAGCTGGCCGAGGTGGCGATCTACGCCGCGATCCTGGCGACGCTGGGCCACGGCGCCTGGCCCGCATGAAACTGCACCTGCTGCGCCATCCGCGCCCCGCCGTCGAGCACGGCCTGTGCTATGGCGCCAGCGACGTGCCGGCGGATGCCGCCGCGCTGGACCAGGTACTGGCCGCGCTGCGGGAAGCCGGCTTGCCCGGCGACCTGCCCGTCTACACGAGTCCCCTGCGGCGTTGCCGCGACCTGGCCAGCGCGCTCACGCCCGCCGCATTGTACGTCGATGCGCGCCTGGCCGAGATGGATTTCGGCGCCTGGGAGATGCGGCCGTGGTCGGCGATCCCGCGCGCGGACGTCGACGCCTGGAACGCCGACCTGCTCCACTACCGCCCCGGCGGCGCCGAGAACGTGATGGACGTGGCGCGCCGCGTGGCTGCCTTCCGCGCCGGGCTGCTGGCCGCAGGGGCCGCCGAAGCGCTGGTGATCTGCCACGCCGGCACCATTCGCCTGCTGCTGGCGATGCGGCCCGGCTTGTCGCTCGAACAGGCTGCGCTGGAAGCAGCCAGCACGCCACACCGCATCGGCTACGGCCAGTTGCAGGTACTGGACATCGCCTAAAACCCTTATAATGGCGCCGTTTTGGTGCTCGCGCCCGTATTCTCGGGCGCAGTTAAACGGGAAACACGACGTTGTCGCCGCATCGGCGCAACGCAAGGTGTGCTGCCCCCGCAACGGTAAGCAAGTGCCGCATCGCGAACGTCTTCGCGCGGCAACCGTCCCCACGACCACTGTGCTTCGCATGGGAAGGTCGGACGGCCATACTCGCCAGCCCGGATACCGGCCAAAAGGTGGAAGCGCGCGCGCACGACTGTCTGCGCGCGTTTCTGTTCATCTGGCTGACGGGGACGTCGGCCGGTTGTCCGACTTTAGAACATCATGCATCTTCAAGTTTCACGCCTGGCAGCCGCGGTGGCGCTCGCATTCGCCATTGCCTCCCCTTGCGCCTTCGCCGATACCGCCAACCCCGAGACCGTCGTCGTCACCGCGTCGCGCACACCGCAGCGCGCCGAGGACGTGATCGCCGACGTCACCGTCATCGGGCGCGACGAGATCACCCGCTCGGGACTGGGTTCCGTGGCCGACGTGCTGCGCCGCCAGCGCGGCATCGAGATCGTCCGCAACGGCGGCGCCGGCACCAATACCAGCGTCTACCTGCGCGGCTCGAACGCGAACCAGGTCGTCGTGCTGGTCGACGGCGTACGCGTCGGCTCCTCGACCACGGGCAGCGCCAGCTGGAACGCGATTCCGCTGTCCTCGATCGACCACATCGAGGTCGTCTACGGCCCCCTGAGCTCCCTGTACGGCGCCGACGCGATCGGCGGCGTGGTGCAGATCTTCACCCGCAAGAGCGACGGCCAGCCGGCATTCGTCGCCAGCGGTGGCGGCGGCACCTATGGCAGCAACCAGTACGACGCCGGTGTTTCCGGATCCACCGGCGGCGAGCATTCGGTCAGCTATGCGCTGAGCGGCACCCACGAGGAATCGCGGGGTTTCAACGCCACCCGGCCGGGCGTGGGCAGCAGCTACAACCGCGACGACGACGGCTATACCCGCAACAGCTTCAACGGCCGCGTCGCGTTGCAGGTCGCGCCGGGGCACGAGATCGGCGCCCAGCTGCTCAAGAGCCGCCTGAACGCGCAATACGACAACGGCAGCGCCGCCTACGACACGCATAACCTGCAGGAGCTGGAAAGCTATGCGGTGTTCGCCAACGACCGTATCCTGCCCTGGTGGCACAGCACCCTGCAGGCCGCGCGCTCGAACGACAAGTCGGGCAGCTTCACGGCGTCCGGCATCAGCCGGATCAATACGCGCCAGGACGAGTACACCTGGCAGAACACCTTCGACGTCGGCCCGGACACGCTGCAGGTGCTGGTCGGCCACCGCAAGGAAGACGTATTGTCCAGCTCCAGCGCGGCCCTGACCCGCGCACGCATCACCAATTCGGTGGCGGCGTCGTACGACATGCGCCGCGGCAGCCACCTGGTCGACGTCAGCGTGCGCAACGACCACTCCGTGTACGGCTCGAAGACGACCGGCGCGGCCGGCTACGGCTACGAGTTCAGCAAGGACCTGCGCGCCACCGCCAGCGTCGGCACCAGCTTCCGCGCGCCGACCTTCAATGAGCTGTACTACCCCGGCTACGGCCTGCCGACCAACAAGCCGGAACAGGGCAAGAACGCCGAGGTCGGCCTGCGCTGGCAGGTGGCCGGAACGGAGCTGAAGGCGAACTACTACCACAACCGCCTGACCGACCTGCTCGTCAACGTCACGCCCTGCCCCGGCGCCGCCACCGGCAGCTGCGCCTACAACGTCAATCGCGCCACGCTGGAAGGCCTGACGCTGGAAGCCGAGCGCCGCTTCGGCAACCTGGACCTGCGCGCCAGCGCCGACGTCCAGGATCCGCGCGACGACACCACGGACAAGCGACTGGCCCGCCGCGCCAAGCGCCATGCCACGCTGGCGGCCGACTATACGGTCGGTCCCGTCGCCGTCGGCGCCGAGGTGCAGGGTTCGGGCGATCGCTTCGACGACGCCGCCAACCGCAACCGCCTGGGCGGCTACGGTCTCGTGAACCTGTACACTAGCTGGCACGTCAGCCCCGACTGGTCGCTGCTGCTGCGCGTGGAAAACGTCGGCGACAAGCGCTACGAGCTGGCGCGCAACTACCGTACCGCCGGCCAGACCTGGTTCGCGGCGCTGCGCTACGGCATCCGCTAACCATCGACCCGCCCTCGTCCACGCATGCAAGCCACCGCCCCCCTTCGCCGCCGCGCCGTCCTCATCGTCGGCGTCCTCGCCTGCCTGTCCATCGCCAGCCTGCTCGTGGCCGGCATGAGCGGCTCGGTCGCGGTGGCGCCCGCGGAGTTGCCGGGGGCGGTGATGCAGGCGCTGGACGGACGCACGGACACGCTGGCCGCTTCCCTCGTCGCGCTGCGCGCCACCCGCGCGCTGATGGCCTTCGTGACGGGCGGCGCGCTGGCCCTGGCCGGCGTCATGATGCAGGCGCTGCTGCGCAACCCGCTGGCCGATCCGTACGTGCTGGGCATATCCGCCGGCGCCTCCGTCGGCGCGCTCTTCGCCCTGCTGATGATGTGCGCGGCGGCCACCGTCGACGCGGCGGCGATCGCCGGTGCCGTCGCCATCTCGCTGCTGCTGTACGTGCTGGCGCGGCGCGACCTGCGCCATGGTAGCGCCGCGGAAGGCGGCAGTTCGCAGTTGCTGCTGACGGGCGTGATCCTGATGTCGGCCAGCATGGCCCTCGTCACGCTGATGCTGTCCATCGCGCCGGAAAGCCGCCTGCGCAGCATGGTGTTCTGGATGATCGGCGATTTGTCCGGCGTGCCGCTGCGCCTGCTCCCCTGGATCGTGCTGGCCGTGGGCCTGGCGTTCGCGCTGCGCAATGCGCGCGCGCTGAACATGCTGGCCCTGCATGCGGACAGCGCGGCCACGCTGGGCATCCGCGTCGGCGCACTGCGCAAGGGCCTGTTCTTCATCTCGGCCCTGTTGACCGCGAGCGCCGTGAACTCGGCCGGCTCGATCGGCTTCGTCGGCCTGATCGTGCCGCATGCCTGCCGCTTCGCGTTCGGCCCCGACCACCGCGTGCTGATTCCGTCGGCGGTGCTGGCGGGCGGCGGCCTGCTGGTGCTGTGCGATACCCTGGCGCGTACCGTGATCGCGCCGACGCAGCTGCCGGTGGGCGCCATCACCGCGCTGATCGGCGCGCCCGTCTTCCTCTACCAATTGCACCAGCTGCGCAAATGAACCCGATGATCGTCACCCGCGCATTGACCCTGCAGGTCGCCGGCCGCACCCTCGTGCAGGACCTGGACTGGCAGGTCGGCGCCGGCGAATGCTGGAGCATCATCGGCCGCAACGGCGCTGGCAAGAGCACGCTGATGCGCACGCTGGCCGGGCTGCAGGCGCCAGCATCCGGGACCATCGAGATCGACGGCCGCGCGCTGCCCGACTGGCCGCTCGAAGCGCTGGCGCGCCAGCGCGCCTACCTGGCCCAGGCGCGCCAGGACGCATTCGCCTACAGCGTGCTCGAGACCGTGCTGTCGGCGCGCCACCCCTACCACGGCAGGCGCTACTGGGAGGGCAGCGACGACCACGCGGCCGCCCACGACGCCCTGGACGCGATGGAAGTCGCGCTCCTGGCGGCACGCGACGTCCGTACCCTGTCCGGCGGCGAGCGCCAGCGCGTGGCCATCGCTGCCCTGCTGGCCCAGGACACGCCGCTGCTGCTGCTGGACGAACCCGCCAACGCGCTCGACCTGGCGCACCAGGTGAGCGTGATGTCGCTGCTGGCGCGCCTGTGCCGCGAGCGCGGCAAGACCGTCGTCGCCATCGGCCACGACCTGACGCTGGCCGCCGGCATCTCCACCCACGCCCTGCTGCTGGACGGCGCCGGCCGCTGGCACGCCGGTCCCGCGCGCGACACGCTGCGCGCCGACCTGCTCAGCGCCTACCTGTGCCATCCCATCGAGATGATCGAACATGGCGGCCGGCGCATCTTCATTCCCCTGGAGGTATCCCAATGACCGATACGAGTCCCGAACAGAGCGCCGGACAGCGCACCGCGGAGGACGCGCTGAACCAGCGCCACCGCGAGCGCATGGAACGCAAGAAGGCCGTCATCGACGCGAAGATCGCGGCCGCCGACAAGAAGATCGGCATCATCATCGTCAATACGGGCAACGGCAAGGGCAAGAGCTCGAGCGCCTTCGGCATGGCCGTGCGCGCGCTGGGGCACGGCATGAAGGTCGGCGTGGTCCAGTTCATCAAGGGCGCCATGTCCACCGGCGAAGAACAGTTCCTGCGCCGCTTTCCCGACGAAGTCAGCTTCCACGCGATGGGCGAAGGCTATACCTGGGAAACCCAGGACCGCGAACGCGACATCGCCAAGGCCCGCGAAGCGTGGGAACAGGCACGCCGCTTCCTCGCCGACCCCGCCTACGGCCTGGTGGTGCTGGACGAACTGAACATCGCCCTGAAATACCGCTACCTCGACGTGCACGACGTGATCGCCGACCTGCTCGAGCGCCCGCTGATGCAGCACGTCGTCGTCACGGGACGCGCGGCGCCGCCGGAACTGATCGACGTCGCCGACACGGTCACCGAGATGAACGTCGTCAAGCACGCGTTCAAGGCCGGCATTGGCGCGCAAGCGGGAACGGAGTGGTGATGGGACTGCCAGGTGCACGCATGGTCATGGTCGCGGCGATCGCGTCCGGACAGGGCAAGACGTCCGTCACGGCGGCGCTGGCGCGCAAGTTCAGGCGCGAAGGCCAGCGCGTGCGCGTGTTCAAGTGCGGTCCCGACTTCATCGACCCGATGCTGCTGGAACGCGCCAGCGGAGAGAAGGTCCATTCGCTCGACTTGTGGATGGTCGGGCCGGAAGCCTGCCGCCAGCGCCTGGCGCAGGCGGCGCTGGACGCCGACGTGGTGCTGGTCGAGGGCGTGATGGGCCTGTACGACGGCAATCCGTCGGCAGCCGACCTGGCGCGCACGTTCGACATTCCCGTGCTGGCCGTGATCGACGCCTCCGCCATGGCGCAGACCGCCGGCGCCGTCGTGATGGGCTTGCGCGACTACGGTCCCGTGCAGCTGGCCGGCGTGGTCGCCAACCGCATCGCCAGCGAGGGCCACGCGCGCATGGTCGCCGCCTCGCTGCGCGACATTCCGCTGCTGGCGACGCTGCCGAAACAGGCGCAGCGCCTGCCGGAACGCCACCTGGGCCTGGTGACCCCGGACGACGTCGACGGCCTGGACGCCATGCTCGACGCCCTGGCCGACGGCCTGCAGCTGGACCGCCAGGCGTGGGATGCGCTGGCGCCGCGCATGCCGGCCAGCGTGCCGGCGGAGCCCATCGCGCCGCTCCTCGCCGGGAAGACGGTGGCGGTCGCCCGCGACGCCGCATTCTGCTTCCTGTATCCGGCCAACGTCGACGTGCTGCACGCGCTGGGCGCGGAGCTGCGCTTCTTTTCGCCGCTGGCGGACGAACCCGTGCCGGACGGCGCCAATGCCGTCTACCTGCCGGGCGGTTATCCGGAACTGCACGGCGCCACGCTGGCGCGCGCTGCGCGCTGGCAGGAATCGATCCGCGCCCTGCACCGCGCCGGCACGCCGATCGTGGCCGAATGCGGCGGCATGATGGCCGTGTGCGAATCGATCACCGACAAGGAAGGCCTGACCTGGCCCATGCCCGCGCTGCTGCCGGGCCGCGTGCGCATGCAGGCGCGCCTGGCCGGCCTGGGGCCGCAGGCGATGCCGACCGCCGCCGGGGAATTGCGCGGCCATACCTTCCACTACTCGCTGCTGGACACGCCGGCCGAACCCGTGGCATGGACGACGAAGCACCCGTCCGGCGTGGAGGGCGAAGCCGTCTATCGCGCCGGTTCGCTCACGGCCTCCTACTTCCACGGCTTCTTCGCCTCGAACCCGGCGGCGGCGGCCAGCCTGTTCGCAGCGGCGCCAGGAGTGGCGCCATGACGCGCACCCTCGTCCTGGGCGGCGCCCGTTCCGGCAAGAGCGCGCTGGCGGAACGCCTCGCGCGCGACTCCGGCAAGGAGGTCGTGTACCTGGCCACCTCGCGCGCCGGCGACGGCGAAATGGCCGAGCGCATCGCCCACCACCGCGCGCGCCGGCCCTGCGACTGGCGCACCGTGGAGGAGCCGACCGCGCTGGCCGGCACGCTGCGCGGCCTGTGCGCCCCCGGACGCATCGTGCTCGTCGATTGCCTGACGCTGTGGCTCACGAACCTGATGTTCTCCACGCACCAGGATTACCCCGAGGTGGGCCCGATCGACCTGGCGCCCCTGTTCCACCAGGAACGCCGCGCGCTGCTGGACTGGCTCGACGCCCCCGGCGACGGCGACGTCGTGTTCGTGTCCAACGAAGTGGGCATGGGCGTCGTGCCCTACGGCGCCATCTCGCGCGCCTTCGTCGACGAAGCGGGACGCCTGCACCAGGACGTGGCCGCGCGCTGCGACCGCGTGCTGTTCGTCGCGGCCGGCCTGCCGCTCGCGCTGAAAGGCGCGCCGTGCTGAGCGGGCTGCCGCCCCTGACCCTGGCGCTGCTGCTGGCGGCCGGGGTGGCGCTCGACCTGCTGCTGGGCGAAGCGCGGCGCTGGCATCCGCTGGTCGGCTTCGGCAACCTGGCGCACCGGCTGGAGCGGCGCCTGAACCGCGGGACGATGCGCATCGGGCGTGGCCTGCTCGCCTGGACGCTGGCCGTGCTGCCCCTGTCCGCGCTGGCCTGGTACGCCTGCGCGTCGCCGGGTGGCGCCGGCCTGGCGCTGCATGCGCTGCTGCTGTATGTCTGCATCGGCCTGCGCAGCCTGCGCGACCATACGCTGCCCATCCACGCCGCGCTGGCGGAGGGCGACCTGGCGCATGCGCGCTGGCTGACCTCGCGCATCGTCAGCCGCGATACGGCGCAAGCCGGCGAGGCCGACCTGGCCAAGGCCGGCGCCGAGTCGCTGCTGGAGAACGGCAACGATGCCGTGTTCGGCACGCTGTTCTGGTTCCTCGTCGCCGGCGGCGCCGGCGCCGTGCTGTTCCGCCTGGCGAACACGCTCGATGCGATGTGGGGCTACCGCAACGAACGCTTCAACCTGTTCGGCCGCGTCGCCGCGCGCATCGACGACGTCCTGAACTATGTGCCGGCGCGCCTGACCGCGCTGTCCTACGTGCTGCTGGCCGATGGCGGCCGCCTGCGCGCCTGGCGCTGCTGGCGCGCCCAGGCGCCGCAATGGAGCAGCCCGAACGCGGGCCCCGTGATGGCCAGCGGCGCCGGCGCCCTGGGCGTGTCGCTGGGCGGCGCCGCCGTGTACGACGGCGAAGTCGAACAACGCCCCGTGCTGGGCAGCGGCCCTGCCGCGCGCGGCATCGACATCGTGCGCGCGTGGCGCCTCGTGTGGCGCACCACGCTGCTGTGGATCGGCGCCGCCATCGCGGCCGCATTCGTCCTGTCGGGAGGCGCCCATGCTTGAACACGGCGGCAACCTGCGCGCCGCCCGGCTGCACTATGGCGGCGACGACTGGATCGACCTGTCGACCGGCATCAACCCGGTCGGCTATCCCGCGCCGGCCCCATCGCCGGATGCCTGGCAGCGCCTGCCCGAGCCGAGTCCGGAACTGGTACGCGCTGCCTGCGACTACTATGGCGCCCCGCTGCTGCTGCCCGTGGCCGGCACCCAGGCCGCGATCCAGGCGCTGCCGCGCCTGCGCGCGCCGGCGCGCGTGACGGTCGCGGCGCCATCGTATGCGGAACACGCCCACCACTGGGGACGCCACGGCCACCAATTGCGCCAGGTGCCGTACGACGCGCTCGACGCGGCGGTCGAGACGAGCGACGTGCTCGTCGTCTGCAACCCGAACAATCCGACCGGCGCGGTGGTGGCGCCCGAGCGGCTGCTGGACTGGCATGCGCGCCTGGCCGCGCGCGGCGGCTGGCTCGTCGTCGACGAGGCGTTCGGCGACACGGCGCGTTCGCCCGGCATCGCGGCCCACGCGGGTGCGGATGGCCTGATCGTGCTGCGCTCGGTGGGCAAGTTCTTCGGCCTGGCCGGCCTGCGCCTGGGCTTCGTCGGCGCCGCGCCGCCCTTGCTGCACGCGCTGGACGACCTGCTCGGCCCCTGGGCCGTGAGCGGACCGGCGCAGGAAATCGCCATCGCGGCACTGGACGACAGCGCCTGGCAGCGCGCGACGCGGGACCGGCTGGCGCGCGACGGCGAACGCATGCGCGCGCTGCTGGCCGGCGCCGGCATCGCGGCCAGCGGCACGCCGCTGTTCCACTGGTGGCCGGAAGCCCGGGCGGAAGCCTTCCACGAGCACATGGCCCGCCGCGCGATCTGGGTACGGCTGTTCCGCGAGGCCGCGCGCGGCATCCGCGTGGGCCTGCCCGCCAGCGAGGCGCACTGGCGCCGGATCGAACAAGCACTGCAGGAGTGGACCCGAGAATGGACCGAACGATGAAACGATTGCTCTTCCTGGCCGCCACCGTGGCCACCGCCGTGCACGTGCACGCCGCCGTCAGCGTCAAGGACGACGCCGGCAATACCGTCACGGTACAGAAGCCGGCGTTGCGCGTGATCGCGCTGGCGCCGCACATCACCGAGCTGCTGTTCGCCGCCGGCGGCGGCAGCCACGTCGTGGGCGTGGTGTCGTACAGCGACTTTCCCGAGGAAGCGAAGAAGATCCCGCAGGTGGGCTCGAACCGCGAACTCGACCTGGAACGCATCATCGCGCTGAAGCCCGACCTCGTCGTGGTCTGGCGCCACGGCAGTTCCGAACGCCAGATCGACGTCGTCAAGCAGCTGGGCGTGCCGATGTTCCACAGCGAGCCGCAGAAGCTGGAAGACATCGCGGACAACGTCGCCAAGCTGGGCCAGCTGATGGGAACGGATGCCGTGGCGGGCCCCGCCGCCGCCGACCTGCGCAAGCGGATCGGCGACCTGCGCCAGCGCTATGCCAACCGCCCCGTCGTGCGCACCTTCTACCAGGTCTGGGACAAGCCGCTGTACACGCTCAACGGCAAGCAGATCGTCAGCGACGCCTTGCGCCTGTGCGGCGGCGAGAACATCTTCGCCAGGCTGGCCGTGACGGCGCCCGTGGTCTCCATCGAAGGCGTGCTGCAGGAAAATCCCGAAGCGATCTTCGCCACCGCCGAGAAGAACTACGGCGGCGTGAGCCTGTGGAAGCCCTACCCGAACCTGGCGGCGGTCCGCAACGACAACCTGTTCACGATCGACGGCAACCTCGTGAACCGCGCCGGCCCGCGCATGATCGCCGGCGCCGAGCAGCTGTGCGAAAAGCTCGAGATCGCGCGCCAGCACCGCGGCGCAAAGCCGAAGCCATGAGCGGCTTCCCGTACACCACCCTGATGGTGCAGGGCACGACGTCGGATGCGGGCAAGAGCACCGTGGTCGCCGCCCTGTGCCGCCTGCTGCGCCGGCGCGGCGTGCGGGTGGCGCCGTTCAAGCCGCAGAACATGGCGCTGAACAGCGCCGTCACGGCCGACGGCGGGGAAATCGGCCGCGCCCAGGCGCTGCAGGCGATCGCCGCTGGCATCGATCCTCATACGGACATGAACCCGGTGCTGCTCAAGCCGTCGAGCGACATCGGCGCCCAGGTCATCATCCACGGCCGCGTGCGCGCCGAGATGAACGCGCGCGACTACCACCAGTACAAGACGGTGGCGATGGGCGCCGTGCTGGAATCGCATGCGCGCCTGCAGGCGCAGTACGAGGCCGTGATCGTCGAAGGCGCGGGCAGCCCGGCCGAGATCAACCTGCGCGCGCGCGACATCGCCAACATGGGCTTCGCCGAGGCGGTCGACTGCCCCGTCGTGCTGGTGGCCGACATCGACCGCGGCGGCGTGTTCGCCCACCTGGTCGGCACGCTGTCCTGCCTGTCCGACAGCGAGCGGGCGCGCGTGATCGGCTTCGTCATCAACCGCTTCCGCGGCGACATCAAGCTGCTGGAACCGGGCCTGAACTGGCTGGAAGCGCAGACCGGCAAGCCCGTGCTGGCGGTGCTGCCCTACCTGCACGGGCTGTACCTGGATGCCGAGGATGCGGTACAGGGCGTGACCCGGCGCAACGGCAAGTTCCGCGTCGTCGTCCCCAGTACGCCGCGCATGAGCAACCACACGGACTTCGACCCGCTGCGCGCGCATCCGGACGTCGACCTGCGCTTCGTGCGCGAGGGAGAGGCGATTCCCGGCGCGGACCTCGTCATCCTCCCGGGCAGCAAGAACACGCGCGGCGACCTGGCCTGGCTGCAGCGCCAGGGCTGGCCCGAGGCGCTGCGCCGCCACCTGCGCTACGGCGGCAAGGTGATCGGCATCTGCGGCGGCTTCCAGATGCTGGGCCGCCAGGTCGACGATCCGCACGGCGTCGAGGGCGCGGCGGGAAGCTCCGCCGCCCTCGGCCTGCTGGACGTCGACACGGTGCTCACGCGCGAGAAGCGCCTCGCGCAAGTGAGCGGCCACTGCGCGTTCGCCGCCGATACGCCGGATGCCGCCGTGGGCGGCTACGAGATCCACATGGGTACCTCGAGCGGACCGGCCCTGCAGCGGCCCGCGTTCCGCATCGACGGCCGGCCGGAAGGCGCCTGCTCGGACGACGGGCAGATCCTGGGCACCTACCTGCATGGCCTGTTCGACCATGCGTCCGCCTGTGCCGCGCTGCTGCGCTGGGCCGGGCTGCACAGCGCGCACGCCGTCGACGCGACGGCGCTGCGCGAAGCGAGCCTGGACCGCATCGCCGATGCAGCCGAACCCCTGCTGGAACGCCTGCTCGCCTTGCGCGCCACGTCATAGCGCCGGGCTATTGCACGGTTCGAATGATCCGATTGGCCGATGTAAATGAGAATGGGTATCATTCACTCATCGTTCAATCGCAGGAGCATTCCATGGTCGTCGCGCGCAAGAGCAGCCAGGTCATCACCCACATGGCGATCGGTTTCGTCATCGCCTATGCGTTCACAGGGTCGATCGCGCTGGGCGGACTGGCCGTGCTGGTGGAACCCGTCCTGAACGTGCTGCTGCTGCCCTTCCACGAACGGGCCTGGGCGCGCAAGGCGCAGGGGGTCACCGGACATCGCCGCACCCTCGTGCGCAGCGTCGAAAAGATCAGCCAGACGGGCATGCACATGGTGGTGGCCTTCCTCGTGATGTTCTTCGCCACCGGCTCGCTGGCGTTCGGCGGCATGGCGGCCGTGCTGGAACCCGTGTGCAACGTGCTGCTGATGCCGCTGCACGACAAGCTGTGGGACAACGTGCAGGCGGCCTGACTATTTCTTGCGCAGCCGCCGCAGCCGCAAGGGCAGCAGGTTGAACAGGCGCACCAGCAGGTGCAGCCGGAGGGGGAAGACGCGCCGCGCCACGCGCGCGTCGATCGCCTCCACCATGCGCGCCACGGCCGCCTGCTCGGACATCAGGAAGGGCTTGGCGCTCGCGTCGCCCCCATTCAGTTCGCGCAAGCGCGCCGTGTCGACATAGCCCGGCACCAACGTCGTCACCGCGATCCCGTACGGCGCCAGCGCCTTGCGGTAGGTGTCGCAGATGGCGATGGCGGCGCGCTTGCTGGCGGCATACAGCGAACCGCCTTCGTATTCCTTCAACAGGCCGGCGATCGACGCCACCGCGACCAGCTGGCCGTGTCCCTGTCGCCGCATCACCGCGGCGGCGGCCTCGAACGCATGCACGAGGCCCGCGATATTCGTCTGCACCAGCGCAGGTCCGAGCGCCGGACTGTGGGCCAGGCCGGCCGCGTCGGCGTACTGGCCGGCGGTGACGATCAGCACGTCGATGCCGCCGGCGCCGAAGTCGCGCACGGCCCTCTCGACGGCGTCGCGGTCGCGGATGTCCAGCGACCAGGCGCGCACGCGCGGATCGCGGCCGAGCGGGTGGCCGTCCAGGCGGCCGGCATCGCGTCCGCACAGCGCCAGCTCGGCGCCGCGGTCCGCATAGTGCTGCGCCAGCGCCAGGCCGATGCCGCTGGTGCCGCCGATGACCATGATCCTCACCGGCGCGCTCCCGCGAAGGCCGCCATCCCCTTCAGGTAACCGTAGTCCCATTGCGCGCGCACCTGGGCCGCGTAGGCCTCGGGCGAGGCCGGCACGTCCAGGCCGATGCGGTTGCGGCGCCAGCCGATCCGCTTGGCGATGGCGTGGCCGCGCAGTGCCCGCCCCGCATCGCGCGTGTCGACCCAGGCGTCCGCCTGCTGGGCGTGCACGTGGCGCAGGCGCGCGGCGCCGTCGATGCCCAGCACGGCGCGCAGGGCCGGCAGGGCGAACCAGGGATTGAAGGGCATCTTGCGCTCCATGATCACTTCGCGGGCGAGGCGCCGCGCCACCTCGATGGGGAACAGATCGATGATGCCGCCCGTGTAGTGGCGGCCGTCCACGACGTGGCTGCGGAAATAGAACATGTCCGCGACCGAGATGCGCGCGGCGTCGGCAGCCGGCATGGCGGCATCCGCGTGCAGCAGCGGGTCGACCGCGCCGGCGCTCCAGCGCGGATCGGCGGCCGGCGCCGCCATTCCGTCCAGCAGGGCCGCCGCGCGCGGCGGGCAGAACACGGTTTCGGCGAACAGCCGGCGTGCGCCGCGCGCGCCGCCCGCTTCCTCGGGCCGGAACAGCAGGCGCGCGCCCACGATCGCCAGCGCCGGGGCATCCGGCGGCGCGGCCTCGGAGGGCGGCAGCGGCAAGGCGGGCGGCAGCTCGAACAGGTAGTCGCCGTGCAGGTCGGCGATGCGCGCGGCCGGCGAGCGGGCCAGCCAGCGCAGGCCGGCGCCTTGGATGGCGCGGAGCGGCGTCGCCCGCGGCGTGGGCTGGATCCCGCGCAGGAACGCATGCATGGCGGGACCGGCGATCCAGTCGCGCCGGGCCTGCGCATCCGGCAAGGCGGCGATCGCCACGGCGGCGATCGCGCCGCCACAGCTGGCCAGCAGCACGTCCGGCCGGTGGCCGCTGTCTTCCGCGGCCGCGTGCACGCCGAGGTAGTAGCCGAAGCGGAAACCGCCGCCGGCCAGGACGAGACAACGCCGATATTGTTCAGGGGTGTGCATTGCATGCATAATGCCTAAATGCAACCATTATCACAAGCACAAGGGATGCGGTTCATGGACAGGCATGTGCTCGTGCGCCGGCGCGCGGGCCACCTGCTCCTGAACTGGCTCGTGTTCGCTTGCTGCTATCCGCTGGCGAACCTGCTCGCCGAACGGGGGCAGGTCACGCGCAGCCTGGCGACGGGGCTGGATGCCGCCATCCCCTTCCTGCCCTGGATGGCCGTGCCGTATGCCAGCGCGGGCCTGCTGTTCAGCCTCGTGTTCTTTGCCGTGCGCAGCGATGAAGCGCTGCGCGTCGCCAGCCGGCGCCTGCTGCTGGCCACGGTGGCGGGATGCCTGCTGTTCGCCGTGCTGCCAGCGCGCTTCGGCATGGTGCGCCCCGCCGACGTCGGCGGCCTGCCGGGCCTCGTGTTCGCCTGGCTCGACCTCGTCGACCGTCCCTACAACCAGTTTCCCTCGCTGCACGTGGCCTATTGCGCCATCGTGTGGTGTGCGCTGCGCACCGTGCTCCGCGGCGCCCTGCGCCGGCTGCTGTGCGCATGGCTGGTGCTGGTCGCCGCCAGCACCCTGTTCACCTGGCAGCACCACCTGGCGGACGTCGGCGGCGGCCTGCTGCTGGGCGGCGCCTGCGCATGGGCCGTGCGGCCGGGCGCCACGCGCCGGCATGCCGTGAGCTTCTACTACACGATCGCCGCCGGCGTGCTGGCGCTGGTGGGCGTGGCGGCGCTGCACAGCTGGATCGCCGCCTGGGCGGTTGCCGGCCTGCTGCTGGTGGCGCTGGCCTACCGGCGCCGCCATGCGGGATTCCTGTCCAAGCATGCGGGCCGCCATCGCTGGCATGCCTGGCTGCTGTTCTGGCCCTATCTCGCCGGCTACCGCCTGACCTGGATGCTGGTGCGCCTGCGCGAACGGCATCGCGCCCCTTTCTCGCAACCGCTGCCGGGCGTGTGGATGGGCCGGCGCCTGACGGCGCGCGAAGCGGCGGGCCTGCCGCCCGGCTGCCACGTCATCGACCTGTGCGGCGAGCTGCCCGAAGTGGCGCCGCTACTTCACGCACGCTATCGCCACTTTCCGCTGCTCGACCTGCAGGCGCCGCGCCCGTCCCAGCTGCGCCCCGTGCTGGCGCTGCTCGCGCGGCTGCAGGACGACGGCCATCCCGTCTACGTGCACTGCGCCATGGGCTACAGCCGCAGCCGCCTGATCGTCCGACTCCACCAACGAAGGAACCGCCGATGTCTCTCTCGATCTACCAGTTGAAGCCGCGCTTCCAGCAATTGCTGCGGCCCCTGCTCGCCGCCCTGCACCGCACGGGCGTCACGCCGAACCAGGTGACCATCGGTGCGATGATGCTGTCCCTGGCCTACGGCGCCGCGCTGGCGCTGGCGCCGTCGCAGCGCGCGCTGTGGTTCGGGCTGCCCCTGTTCCTGCTGCTGCGCATGGCGCTGAATGCCATCGACGGCATGCTCGCCACCAGCACCGGCAACAAGACCCGGCTCGGCGCCCTGCTCAACGAGGTGTGCGACCAGGTGTCGGACGCGGCGCTGTACCTGCCGTTTGCCCTCGCCGCCGGCGTCGCGGCGCCGCTGGTGGTACTGGCCGTCGTGGCGGCGCTGCTGGCGGAGTTCGCCGGCGTGCTGGCGCAGGCGCTAGGCGCGCCCCGCGGCTTCGAGGGCCCGATGGGCAAGAGCGACCGCGCGTTCGTGTTCGGCCTGCTTGCCCTGCTGATCGGCGCCGGCGCCGGAGCGCCCTGGTACAACGGCCTGCTGGCCGTCGTGCTGCTGCTGGCGGCGCTGACCGTGTTCAACCGCCTGCGCCGGGCGCTGCATCCTTCGTCGCCAGCGACACCGTGAAGATCCCGTCCACGCCGATCGCCGTGTCGACCTTGCGCGCGCCGGCCAGGGCGACCAGCGCATCCATCTCGGCCTGCGGGCGCGGACGCATCTTCCATGGCGCGCCGCGGTGGTTCACCAGCGTGTAGGCGATCATGTCCAGCTGCGGGTGCCAGGGCTGCGCCGTGTAGATCAGGCAGCCGCCCGGCTTCAGGCTGCGCACCACGCCCTGCAGCGAAGCGAGCACCTTGTCGTTGTCGCTGAACAGTTCGTACAGGCCGGAGACGACGGCGATGTCGTACCGTCCTTCCAGGCCGGCGTAGCTGTCGGCGCTGAAGGCGTCGGCCAGTTCGGCCTCGACCCGCACGCGCAGCTGCAGCGCATCCGCCAGGCGGCGCGCATTGTCGACGTTGTATTGCATGTAGTCGCGCAGCGTGACGTCGATGGCGCGGTCCTGGAAGCGCTTCACGGTTTCCAGCACATAGCGCGCGGAGCCGGCCGCGATGTCGAGGATGCGTACCGGCTCGTCGGCGGGGAGCGCGGCGATGCGGTCGGCCAGCATGCGCTGCAGCTGCGCCTTGCGCACGCGGACTCCGCGCCAGCCGACGGCGTCGAGGTAGCCGCGGTCGATCATCTTGCCGATCCCCAGGCGGCCGCCGGCCTCGTTGCGGTAGACATAGTCGAGCGATTCGCCCGAATCGAAGCCGTGCTTCAGGCCGATGCGCATGCCGTCGCTGAGCGGACCGAGCACGCCCAGCATGCGGCGCTGCAGGCCGAACCAGGCACGCGTGGCGGCGCTGCCACTCTCGTTGCGCTCGAGGGCCGCGTACTGGCGCGCCGCGTGCCCTTCGCGGTCGGCGTGCGCGTGGCGCTGCGGCGACTGCGGCGCGCTCGCGTAGCAGTCGCGGATGAAATCCTGGCTGGCCTGGATGGCCATGGCCGTGTCGCGCTCGTAGAACACGGCGTGGTAGCAGTCGTCCAGGCGCACGTAGCGCTTGAGCGTGGAGCTCAGGCGGTCGAAGAACAGGCGCTGCGGCGCTTCCTTGACCACGTAGTCCTTGTCGGCGGCCAGCATCAGGATGGGTGTGTCGATCGCCGCCGCATCGAGGACGATGCGTTCCGCCGTGTCGGCCAGCTCGAGCAGGATCTTCGCCGAGATGCTCTTGGCGATCAGCGGATCGGCCGCATACGCGGCGGCCTCCTGCGCCGAATGGGTGAGCATGCCGGGTCGGATGTAGCTGGTGACGAACAGCTCCGGCTTGAAGCGGCGCGCGAAACGCAGCGCCGGCTCGGCCAGCGGGACGTACAGCTTGATCTGGAACGCCGCGGCCGCCATGACGAGGCCGCGGATGCGGGGCGCGTAATCGTGCAGCCAGGTGGCGGCGACGACGGCGCCCACGCTGTTGGCGACGACGACGATGTCTTCGACGGCGATGCCGTAGTGCGTGCAGACGTGGCGCACGAAGGCGTCCAGGTCGCTGACGAGCGTGGCGAAATCGGGTGCATCGCCGCGCGCGCCGGGCGAGTATCCGTGGCCGCGCGCATCGTAGGCGAATGCCCAGTCCTGTTGCAGGCCGAAGCGCTCGACCAGCGGCGCGATCCGGCCCGAGTGCTCATGGCCGCGATGCAGGAAGACGAGCGCGCGTGGCGGACGGTCCGTGGCCGGCGCCACGGGCTGCCAGGCGCGGAAGAACAAACGGGTGCCGTCGCTGCCCGTGAATCCGGACTCGGACGTGGTCCAGGCGGTGGGATGTTCGATCTTCATGGTGATCCTTATGGAAAACTGCGCAACAGGCAGTACAGGAGGGGCGCGGTGAGGACCAGGCTGTCGACGCGGTCGAGGATGCCGCCGTGGCCGGGAATCAGCTGGGAAAAATCCTTGATCGACAGGCTGCGCTTGGCCTTCGAGAACATCAGGTCGCCGGCGAATCCGGCCACCGACAACAGCAGGCCATACACCGCCAGCGTGACGGGACCGGCCAGCGACAGGTAGGTGCCGAGCGCGAGGCTGACGCATTGCGATACGACGATGCCGCCTGCCAGGCCCTGCCAGGTCTTGTTGGGACTGACCGTCGGGGCGATCTTGTGCTGTCCGAACAGCTTGCCGGCCACGAACTGGCCGATGTCGTTCAAGGCGGTCAGGATGAACAGGTAGAACAGCCAGGCCAGGTTCGTGCGGGCCCCGAACGGCAACATCGAGAACGCGACGAGGACATGCATCGCAGCGCCGGTGGCGAGCAGCAGCAGGCGGATCATGCCGGCCGCGCCGGGCCTGGTCCGCCATTGCAGGAACTGGACGGCGATTGCCGTGGGCCACAGGAAGGGAACAGCTACCGGCAGCCAGCGGTGCAGGCACATGGCCACGACGGCGACGGCGGCGGCGCCCACGCGGAACCGCTTAGCATTGCCGGGATAATGGGGCGTCAGTTCGAGGACCGCCAGCACATAGACGAGGCCGGCGAGGAGCGGCACGCCCAGCGGATAGGACAGCAGGGCAAGCGTCACGATCGGAAAAATCCGCCACCACGCATTGACCTGGTGACTCAGCATGCCCGGCGCGCGGCCTCTGGTGGCCATCCTGACGGACAGCGAGGCTGCCGCCAGCAGACCATACAGGGCGCTCATCGCGACGGCGAGTCGGATTCCGGCATCGAAGAAGGGAAACATTGCGAATCGAAGAGATTGCAGTCAAGCAATTATAACTTCAATAATTGTTCGCAATGATTATTTTTTAATTTTGTGGTGAGATTGTGAATTCGGCGCACCAAAGCAAAAAACCCCACCAGGATCACCTGGTGGGGTTTTTCATATAACTAGCCTGACGATAACCTACTTTCACACTGGTTGCAGCACTATCATCGGCGCAAAGTCGTTTCACGGTCCTGTTCGGGATGGGAAGGGGTGGTACCGACTTGCTATGGTC
>NZ_JBJCIU010000013.1:0-31686 GCF_044901715.1 Massilia paldalensis | reverse complement strand
AGGTCCGTGCCGCCATCCTCAATCGCTTCACGCGCTTGGGCACGCCCACGACCGTAGCGGTGACCATGCCGTAAATCCGTCTGGGGTTTGGGGTACTACGCGCTCAATTGATTTATGCAACAAAGCCAAAAGGAAGTGGCGATCGCGCGCGTCGAGCGGGAGACCGCACAGGCCTGGATCGACCTATATTTTGCGAAGCAGATGGCCGACCTCGTCCATCAGCAGGTCAGCCAGGCGCAGCTCGATCTCGAGGCGGCAGAAGCCGCATACCGGGCCGGGAAGGGCAGCCAGGGCGATGTGTTCGCGGCCCGAGGCCGTATCGGCGCCGCCCAGGACAAGGTAAGCGAATTCGACACCCGCGTGAGAACAGCGCAGAGCACCTTGGCGCGCTGGACCGGGCCCGATGTCGACGTCGCGCCCGAGAGTCTTCCAAGTATCGACCAGGTCCGGCTCGATCCGGAGTCCATCGACAGCCAGCTCGCGCACCACCCCGAAATCGCTGTGCTCGACCGCCAGGAAGAGATCGCACGCACGGGAGTGCAGCTCGCCGAGGCGAATCGACATCCTGACTGGTCGGTCGAGGTGTCGCTGCAGCACCGGGGGCAGGGTTACTCGAACATGCTATCCGTGGGGGTGTCGGTACCGCTTCAGTGGGACAGGAAGAACCGCCAGGACCGCGAACTAGCAGCAAAGATCATGCAAGCCGACCAGGTCAGGGACGAGCGCGAGGAGATGCTGCGCACCCATGCTGCGGAAGTGCGGGTGATGCTGGACGAGTGGCGCAGCGGCCGTGAGCGCCTTGCCCGCTACAAACGCGAGCTCGAGCCCCTTGCTCTTGAGCAGAGCGCGGCCGTTCTCGCCGCCTACCGTGGCGGCAAGGCAGCCTTGGCCGAGGTATTGGCCGCGCGCCGCAACGAACTCGAGGTCCGTCTTCAGGCTTTACAGCTCGCGGCCGAGACAGCGAAACGCTGGGCGCAGCTGAACTTCCTTTATCCATCGGGCCGCAGCATGCCGCCTTCCATGAACCAGTCGGAGGCCAGGCCATGAACCGCCGCGTCATCATTTCACTCATCGGCGCGCTGCTTGTGCTCGGGTTGACCGGCGCCGGCGCCTATCGCCTCGGGATTCGGGCGGGCGCACACGGCGCAGCCCCGGCAGCGGCCGCCGTCCCCGGAACCGATAAAACGGGGCGTAAAATCCTGTACTGGCACGATCCCATGGTCCCCGGCCAGAAGTTCGACAAGCCCGGCAAATCGCCCTTCATGGACATGGACCTGGTGCCCGTCTATGCGGACGAAGCCCAGGCGGAAGGCGGCGTGGCCATCAGCCCGGGCATCCAGCAGAATCTCGGCATGCGCATTGTCGAGGTCCGGAAGGGCTCCCAGGCCAGTACCCTGGACGCGGTCGGCAATGTCGCGTTCAACGAGCGCGATCTCGTGCTGCTGCAGGCGCGCAGCAACGGCTACGTGGAAAAGCTGTTCGTGCGCGCGCCGCTCGATCCGGTGCGCAAGGGCCAGGCCTTGCTCCAGCTGTACGTGCCCGACTGGGTGGCCGCGCAGGAGGAATACCTGGCTATCAAGCGCATGCCGCCTGGCGCCGATACCGCCGGCCTGCTCGATGCGGCCCTGCAACGGATGCGGCTGACGGGCATGACTGAGGCACAGGTCAGGCAGGTGAGTGCGCGGTCGCAGGTCATCACCCGTATCACTGTCACGGCACCGATCGACGGCGTCGTCAGCGAGCTGGCGGTACGTGAAGGGATGGCGGTTACGCTGGGGGCGCCGCTGTTCCGGATTAACGGCCTACGTACAGTCTGGGTCAATGCCGAGGTGCCGGAGAGCGCGGCGGCGCTGGTCCAGCCCGGGATGGCCGTCAAGGCAACTAGCCCGGCTTTTCCTGGTACGGAGTTCAGCGGCAAGGTCGAGGCGCTGCTGCCGGAAGTGACCGCGTCGACGCGCACCCTGAAGGCGCGGATCGAGCTGGCGAACCCCGGAGGGGAGCTGGTGCCGGGCATGTTCGCGACCATTCACATGGCGCCGGCGCAAGGCCGTGAAACGCTGCTGGTGCCGTCAGAAGCCGTGATCCAGACCGGCACCCGCACCGTCGTGATCACGGTGTCCGATCAAGGGAGGTTCGCGCCAGTGGAGGTCGCCACGGGTGCCGAGGCGAATGGGCAGACCGAGGTCGTGAAAGGCCTGAGTGCAGGCCAGAAGGTGGTGGCCTCGGGCCAGTTCCTGATCGACTCCGAGGCGAGCCTGCGCGGTACCCTGCAGCGCCTTGGCGGAGTCGCCCCCGCGGAGCCCATGCCCACCATGCCGACGAAAACCCCCACGCATCGCGCCACCGGCAAGGTGGAACAGATAGCCAAGGACGAGGTGACGATTTCGCATGGACCGGTTCCCACCCTGAAGTGGCCGCCGATGACCATGGGCTTCGTGCCACTGGCCGGCGGTCTACCGAAGGACATCAAGGTCGGGGATACCGTGCAGTTCGAATTCCAGGCCTCGGATGACGGGACGTTCAAGGTCGTCTCGATCTCCCGCGCCACACGCGCCGCCGCACCTGGAGACGGCAAATGATCGCGCGCCTGATCCGCTGGTCGATCGCCAATCGCTTCCTGGTGCTGCTGGCCACCGTCGGACTCGTGGCTTGGGGCATCTGGTCGGTGCAGCGCACGCCGGTCGATGCGCTGCCGGACCTGTCGGACGTGCAGGTGATCATCCGCACGACCTATCCAGGCCAGGCGCCGCAGATCGTCGAGAACCAGGTAACCTACCCGCTGACCACGACGATGCTCTCGGTGCCGGGTGCCCGCAGCGTACGCGGCTACTCGTTCTTCGGCGATTCCATTGTCTACATCCTGTTCCAGGACGGGACCGACCCCTACTGGGCGCGCTCGCGGGTGCTGGAATACCTGAACCAGATCCAGTCGCGCCTGCCGCCGCAGGCCAAGCCGGCGCTTGGGCCGGATGCGACCGGTATCGGTTGGGTCTACGAATATGCGCTGGTCGACCGCACCGGCAAGCACGACCTGTCGCAGCTGCGCGCCCTGCAGGACTGGTTCCTGAAGTATGAACTGAAGACGGTACCGAACGTGTCCGAAGTCGCGAGCATCGGCGGCATGGTGCGCCAGTACCAGATCCAGCTCGACCCTGACAAGCTGCGCGCCTACGGGATTACACACGCTACCGTGGTCGATGCGGTACAGAAGGCCAACCAGGAAGCCGGCGGCTCGGTGCTGGAACTGGGCGAGGCCGAGTACATGGTCCGCGCTTCCGGTTACCTAGCCTCGCTCGACGACTTCCGGCACATCCCTCTACGGACCGGCGCCGGCGGCGTGCCGGTGACGCTCGGGGACGTCGCGCGCGTGCAGGTCGGCCCGGAGATGCGGCGCGGGATTGCGGAGCTGAACGGGGAGGGCGAGGTTGCCGGCGGCATCATCGTCATGCGCTCCGGGAAGAACGCGCTCGAGACCATCGGTGCCGTAAAGGCGAAGCTTGCCCAGCTCAAGGCCAGCCTGCCGGCGGGCGTGGAAGTTGTTCCGACCTACGACCGCTCTGGCCTGATCACGCGCGCGGTGACGAACCTGGAGCACAAGCTGGTCGAGGAGTTCGTCGTCGTCGCCGTGGTCTGTGCGCTGTTCCTGTTCCACCTGCGCTCGGCACTGGTGGCCATCGTCTCTTTGCCGCTGGGGATTCTCGCAGCCTATACGATCATGTATTACCAGGGCGTGAACGCCAATATCATGTCGCTGGGCGGCATCGCGATCGCGATCGGCGCGATGGTCGACGCGGCCGTGGTCATGATCGAGAACGCGCACAAGCACCTGGAGGCCTGGAGCCACCAGCATCCCGGCAAGAAGCTCGAAGGCGCTGCGCACTGGCAGGTGATCGAGCAGGCGGCCGCCGAGGTCGGGCCGGCGCTGTTCTTCTCGCTGCTCATCATCGTGTTGTCGTTCATTCCCGTGTTCGCGCTGGAGGCCCAGGAAGGAAAGCTGTTCGCGCCCCTGGCATACACCAAGACCTACGCGATGGCAGCAAGCGCCGGCCTGGCGGTGACGCTGATTCCGGTCCTGATGGGTTACCTCATCCGCGGAAAGATTCCGCGGGAGGATGCGAACCCGCTCAACCGCTTCCTGATCCGCGCGTACCGGCCGCTGCTCGATGCCGTGCTGCGCCACCCGAAGGGCACGTTGGCGGTCGCTGCCTTGATCGCCATCGCGACGATCTGGCCGGTCAGCCGGCTAGGCGGCGAGTTCATGCCACCGCTGGACGAAGGCGACCTGCTGTACATGCCGTCGGCCCTGCCGGGTATCGGCGTCGGCAAGGCCGCCGAACTGCTGCAGCTGACAGACCGCCTGATCAAGACGGTTCCCGAGGTCCAGACCGTGTTCGGAAAAGCCGGCAGAGCGGAAACCGCGACCGATCCCGCCCCGCTCGAGATGTTCGAGACGACCATTCAGTTCAAGCCGCGCGACCAGTGGCGCGCCGGGATGACGCCGGATAAGCTGGTCGAAGAGCTCGACCGGGTCGTCAAGGTGCCGGGGCTGTCCAATGTCTGGGTGCCGCCGATTCGCAACCGCATCGACATGCTGGCGACTGGCGTGAAGAGCCCGGTCGGGATAAAGGTTGCGGGAAGCAGCCTGCAGGAGATTGACAAGGTCACGGGAGCGATTGAGGCTGCGGTGCGCAAGGTCCATGGCGTCTCGTCGGCACTGGCCGAGCGCTTAAACGGCGGGCGCTACATCGACGTGCAGATCGACCGCGCTGCTGCGGCCCGCTTCGGCATGAACGTGGCGGACGTGCAAAGCGTGATTTCCGCTGCGGTCGGCGGCGAGAATATCGGCGAAACGGTCGAGGGCTTGCAGCGCTTCCCGATCAATGTGCGTTATCCGCGCGAGGTGCGCGATTCGCTGGAGAAGCTGCGCGAGCTGCCCGTGCTCACCGGAGCGGGGGCCCAGATCCGGCTCGGCGACGTGGCCGTCATCCGCATCAACGATGGCCCGCCCATGCTCAAGAGCGAGAACGCTCGCCTGTCCGGTTGGGTATATGTCGACGTGCGGGGACGTGACTTGAGGTCGGCGGTACGGGAAATGCAGCAGGCCGTCGCGAAGGAGGTGCGGCTGCCGGCCGGGTATTCGGTGTCCTGGTCCGGACAGTTCGAATACCTCGAGCGCGCAGTTGCGAAGCTGAAGGTGGTCGTGCCGGCGACGCTGGCCATCATCCTTGTGCTGCTGTACCTGACCTTCGGCCGCTTCGACGAGGCTGTGCTGATCATGGCGACCCTGCCGTTCGCGCTGGCCGGCGGAGCCTGGCTGTTGTGGCTGCTCGGGCACAACTTGTCGGTGGCGGGCGGGGTGGGCTTCATCGCGCTTGCGGGCGTCTCGGCCGAGTTCGGCGTGATCATGCTGCTGTACCTGAAGCATGCCTGGGAGGCGCGCCTAGCGGAAGGGAAGGGGAGCGAGGCCGATCTGGTCGACGCGATCCGCGAGGGCGCCGTGCTGCGCGTACGGCCGAAGGCGATGACGGTCGCGGTGATCATCGCCGGCCTGGTGCCGGCCATGATCGGCGATGGGGCCGGGTCGGAGATCATGCAGCGGATCGCGGCGCCGATGGTGGGGGGAATGATTACTGCACCGCTGCTGTCGATGTTCGTCGTGCCAGTAGTCTACTTGCTGCTTCGGCGCCGAGGCTTGCGTCAACAGTCCGGGCATAAAAACGCCGCGTGGGAGCGAGCAACTTAGTAGGTAGGTCTCGGAGTCCTTGACCCTGACATCGTTGGAAGGTTTACGCTTCCTTGAACTTAAATATCAGGAGGCTATATGGTCGAATTTCGCGTGAATGGCATGCGTTGCATGTTCTGTGCCTACCGGCTGAAAGGGGCAATTCGGACAATCGATCCCTGTCTACGGGTTGGCATCGATTTGAGAACGAGCATGCTAAGTGTCGAACAGCCGGCGGATGTCACGACAGTCGAGCGAGCATTGAAACGCCTTGGGCAGCTTGCCGAAACAGCTTTGGCCGGACAGGGCGGAATCACCGCGAATCAGGCTTGACCTTCCCATCATGGGAAGGTCTAAAGTGCAGTCAGAGCAATCAAACAGGAGGAATGCCATGTATGCGCTCAAGGTAGAAAAGATGTCCTGTGGCGGCTGCGCCAACCGGGTTACCCGAACCGTGCAAGCCCTGGATCCGGAAGCCAAAGTCGAGGTCGTGTTAGAAGACAGGCTGGTCCGCGTGGAAAGCGTGAAAACCTTGGATGCGATTGCCGCCGCGATCACCGCTGCAGGGTTTCCTGCGAGCGATATGACGGCGGCCTGAGGCCTGGAGCGTGCCGGATGAATGCCGGCACGCTCCAGCCTCGCGTTTGTCCAATGTAACTACCAACAACTCGACCGGGAGAGGTTTTGGTATGAACGATCAGTCACATCACCAGTACCACGGCCGCGAGCATCATCATGATCGCGGACATGACCACGGTGTTCACCATGCAGACGGAACTGGCGACAAGCCGTTCACCGATCCGGTCTGCGGAATGAAAGTCGGCGCCGATCCTGTCAAGAAGATTCGGCACGAAGGGCAGACCTATCATTTCTGCAGCACCAAATGCATGGACAAGTTCCGTGTATCACCCCAGCAAGACATAGACCCCGCTCCCCATGAACCGGCCGCTGCCGCTCCGGAAGGCACGATTTACACCTGTCCGATGCACCCAGAAATCCGGCAGCCGCAACCGGGGAATTGCCCGATTTGCGGCATGACGCTCGAGCCAATGCTGCCTTCGCTGGAAGAAGAGGAGAATCCGGAACTCGTGGATTTCAAGCGGCGCCTCTGGTGGACCCTGCCTTTGACTGTCATCGTGACCGTCCTTGCGATGGCGGGACATCGAATATTTAACGGCGGCCTGCCCGGGCAAAGCTGGATAGAGTTCGTGCTGAGCACCCCGGTGGTGCTGTGGGCTGGGTGGCCATTCTTTACGCGTGGGGTGCAATCCATCAGGAATCGCAGCCCCAACATGTGGACGCTGATCGGACTTGGCGTAGGCGCAGCCTACGGCTATAGCGTGGTGGCAACCGTCGCGCCCGGCTTGTTTCCGCAAACCTTCGCCATGCATGGCCGCATCGGCGTGTACTACGAGGCGGCCGCGGTCATCATTTCGCTGACTCTCCTGGGCCAGATACTGGAATTGCGCGCGCGCTCACAGACATCCGCCGCAATCAAATCGCTGCTGGGCCTGGCGCCAAAGACGGCGCGCCGCATCAATGCGGACGGCACGGAAGAAGACATTCCGCTGACCCATGTCCACGTCGGCGATGCGCTCCGTGTGCGTCCCGGTGAAAAGGTCCCGGTCGACGGCATCGTCTTTGAGGGCGAGGGCGCAGTCGACGAGTCCATGCTGACCGGCGAGCCGGTGCCTGTGACCAAGCGACCTGGCGACCAGGTGATCGGCGCCACTATCAACGCCAGTGGCAGCCTGATCGTCCGGTCGGAAAAAGTGGGCTCGCAGACCATGCTGTCCCAAATCGTCCAGATGGTTGCCCAGGCACAGCGATCGCGTGCACCGATGCAGCGGCTGGCCGATGTGGTAGCCGGCTATTTCGTGTTGGTTGTGGTCACGGTCGCCTTGCTGACGCTGGTAGGTTGGGGGATCTTCGGTCCGGAGCCAAGCTGGGTGTATGGCTTCGTCAATGCCGTCTCGGTCCTGATCATTGCTTGCCCGTGCGCACTCGGGCTGGCGACGCCGATGTCCATCATGGCGGCCACCGGGCGCGGCGCCACACAGGGCATCCTGTTCCGCGATGCAGCGGCCATCGAGGGCATGCGCAAGATCGACACCCTCATCGTCGACAAGACTGGCACGCTTACCGAAGGCAAACCCGCGTTCCAGGCGGCCGCCCCGGCGCCCGGCGAGGATGAACAAGAGGTGTTGCGGATCGCCGCCAGCATTGACCAGGGCAGCGAACACCCGCTGGCGCACGCAATTGTCGCCGAGGCGCGCAGCCGCGGACTAGCTCTGGCAAAGCCAGAGAGCTTCGAATCGTCGAGCGGCATCGGCGTGCGAGGGCTGGTGGAGGGCAAGCGTATTGCTTTGGGCAATACAGCCCTCATGGATATCGAAAAGGTCGATTGGAAGCCGCTCGCCGCCCAGGCGGAACGCTGGCGTCTCGAAGGCGCAAGCGTCATGTACCTGGCGGCCGATCGGCGGCTCCTAGGGCTCGTCGCGGTATCCGACCCGGTCAAGCAGACCACGCCGGAAGCGCTGGCAACGCTCAAGGACGCCGGCATCACGGTTGTCATGGCAACCGGCGACGGCCTCACTACTGCGAAATCAGTCGGTGCAAAACTCGGCATCGCGGAAGTGTATGGCGAAGTCAAGCCGCAGGACAAGCTGGCACTCGTTGAACGCCTGCAGGCGCAAGGCAAGACGGTCGCGATGGCCGGCGACGGTATCAATGACTCCCCGGCCCTGGCCAAGGCCAATGTCGGTATCGCGATGGGGACCGGAACCGACGTCGCGATCAACTCAGCACACGTCACCCTGGTCAAAGGCGACCTGCGCGGCATCGCACGGGCGCGCCTGCTGTCGCTGGACACGGTGCGGAACATGCGCCAAAACCTGGCCTTCGCCTTCGTGTACAACGCGCTCGGGATTCCCTTGGCTGCAGGTCTGCTTTATCCGTTTACCGGCCACCTCTTGTCGCCGATGATTGCGGCGCTCGCGATGAGTCTGAGCTCGGTATCGGTCATTAGCAATGCGCTTCGCCTGCGCGGCACAGGGAATTAACTGCAGGTGAGAGACGCATTGTCCGCGACTGGCTGGTCCATACACTGTGCTTGAGCTGACGAGGCTAAGGATGCCTTACTCGTAATGCTTGTAGACAGTCGTACTTCCGTCATTGCGAACTAGTAGCACGTCATACGGCATGTGCGTCGGCCCCTCCATTCCCGGAGAGCCAGGCGGCATGGCCGGGACCGCCAGCCCCTTCGCTTTTGGCTTTGCAGCGAGCAGCCGCTTGATCTCGGCGGCTGGCACATGCCCTTCGATCGCATACCCACCAACGACTGCGGTGTGGCATGAGCCGAGCCGATCGGGAATGCCCATTTTCTCGCGGGTATCGGATGGATTGGCGACGTCGTGCGCATTGACCTTGAAGCCGTTGGCCCGCAGGTGCTTGACCCATGCTTCACAGCAGCCACAGGTTGCGGACTTGTAGACCTCGACAGCTTGCGTCGCTGCGCTGGCTGCCATCGGAAGACCGATCAGGGCGGCGACCGCAAGATTCTTGAATTTTTCGATAAACATAATTTTTCTCCAGAGTGCCGGCAACCGACGGATGCGATCGGCTGCCGGCGTGAAAACAACCACCAGTCAGCTGGAAGTTCTTACATTTGTTCACCCGGGGGCGATGTCGATGCAAGCCAGGCTGCCAGAACGACGACTGCAAGCAAGACAAGCGCTTCGATCCACAATATGCGCTTGAAGCGCATCGGTAAAACTTCAGGGGCGGCATTTCCTGATGACTCAGGTGCGAGCCATGGCGGCATCACGAAAAAGCGATTGATCCCACCCAGCATCGCCGCAACGCCAACGAGCAGCAGCTTCGCGACGAGCGTGTTGCCATACGAGTTGCCGACCAGGTTGTCGAAGCCGCCCAGGTTGCGCCAGCTTGCATACAGGCCTGTAACGAAAATGCCGGACAGGGCAAAGGTCGCCGAACTGGACAGGGACGCCACGTACTCTGCGCGTGCACGCCTGTCGGCCTCAGTCATGTTTTCGGTTGCTCTCAACATGACTCCGCCAGCAAGGAACACTTCGCCGACCCACAAGCTGATCAGGCCCAAGTGAATCCAATCCGCCAGCAGGGGCAGGCTGAAGTCCCCTTCGCTGGCGGCGTGGCTGACCATGCTCCGCGTGTACCAGAACACAGCGAGCGACGCCAAAGTCAGTAGTGCAGAACTCTGGCTCCGATCGCCGCACATGCAAGTCCCAACGGTAGCCATGGCCAATCCGAACATCCCAATGGACCATGCAAGGCCAAGGTGTGTCGAGGTCAGCATCGACCAGGTGGCGCCAGCCGCTTCAGAAACGGGGACTTCGGCCATGGTTGCCGATTCCAGCCACAACAGCACGGCGTTCGCGGCCAGAGCGACCACGACACCGGCCAACGCAGCCTTGCAGACGGACTGGCGGCGCGCGTCGGCCCATCTGGATACGTCACGGCCAATCCACAAGCGGGAAACGCTCGCTCCCGTGACGAGGGCTACTGCGAGGTTCAGAAGGGCAGTGACGAGGTGCTGGACAGCTTGCAGATCCAGCCCCATCACTTGACCTTGAACGTGACTTCGCCCTTTGCCTTATGGCCGTCGTGGGTCATCGTCGACCATTGGATGTGATACTCACCCGAGGACAGCGCTGGCAGCGGCGCCGTCATGACGGTCGGATCAGCCTTATCGACGGTGGGCGCGGTGACCGGAATCTCGTTATTTTGAGGACCCGTCACTTTAATTTTGCTGAACGCCGGCTCGAGTGCCTCGTTGAACTTGAGGCGCACTTGCTTCGGTGTACCCGCGAGTGTGCTGCCGGCCTGGGGATCCGAAGATTGCAATTTGGCGTGCGCGAATGCGGACGAAGTTACGGTACTCGCGAGAGCGAAGGTGGCCAAAGCCAGAATACGTTTGGTGGACATGTTTTGCTCCTGATTTTTTAGGTCGAGGTATCGATGTGCGGCGTCCGGCCGCCGGTAGTGACGGCAGGACGCCGGCAGCTTCAGTTGGCCGTTTCCAGTTTGGTCACCGTGAAGGCGCCGTTGATGCGCTCGACACGCAGCCGGATTTTGTCTCCAGCTTTCACTTGGTCAAGCATCGCCGGATCCTGCACCTTGAAGGACATGGTCATGCCAGGCATGTTGAGATTGGTCAGCGGCCCATGTTGCACCGTCAGCTTGCCGGTGTCTTTGTCGACTTTCTTGATCTCACCATCGGTCAGCGCATTCGCATCATTCGGCGAAGCGGTAGCCGTAGCGTTATGCTGACTGTGGTCTTGCATCTGCATTTGTGCCGAAGCGTTGGCGGTTGCCAGTGCGAGGCCGGCGGAAACCATGAGGGTGCTGAACAGGGAAGACAAACGAGTCATTTAATACTCCAAAACAGTCAAAATTTAATTGCAGTGAACGCGCGACGGCGTTTGCCGGTCTGACGCAGTCCGTTTCAGTTACAGATAAAGAAGGGCTGTGTACGCTGAAGTGCCGGCGACGAAGGCGTAGCCAGGTATGTCCGTGCCTTGACACGAACGAAGCGTTCAGCAGCGCGAAAGGTCAGACGCGTGGAGGTCGCTCTAGGAGCGCAAGGTAGACCGATGGCAAGAGATGCCGGTCAAATGGAATGGTCGTTGACGAAGAAGCAGTTGCCGGCAGCACGGCAAGAAACGAAGGCGCCATCGACAAGCAGGAGCCGCATGTCGCACAGGTAGCACATTTGCCGGCCTGATGATGAGACGCGGGATGATGGTCGGCCTGCATGTCCGGACCTGCATGCTCAGCATGGACGTGAGCACTGGACATGTCGGCGTCGTCGGTCATCGATTCGTGGTCGTGACTGTCCTGTGCCGCCACTGGCGCCACACAGAAGGACATCGTCGCGGAAGCGAAGCCTTGGAGCGGCACCGCCAGCAACGTCATCCAGACGATCAAGACTTTCAGTATGGCTTTCACACGTCGATTCTAGCATATGCGAAAGTATCGGCAATCCCATCGGCAGGTAAGCTTCGAACGTTGCGATGCCGTATCGTGCGGACATGTCATTTTTGCATGTGCTAGATTGATTACATGCGCCCATTCGTTCGAGTCCTCATGCTATGGATACTGATCGTGTCGCTGCCCATGCAGGGCATCGCCGCCACGATCACATCGCCATGCAGAATGGCGCATACCACGTCGGCAAGCTCGGAAGCTGCGGTCATGGATGACTGCGACGAGCATGAGATGGCGATGTCGATGACCCAGTCGACCGCACAAGCGCACGCCAGCGTCGCCGCAGATCATGATATGCCCTGCGATAGTGGCGCCCACCAAAAGCATTCTTCCTGCCGGGCGTGCAGTGCCGGCTATATCGGCGCCTCGGCGCCCCCGCCGTTCGCAGTTGCTGGGTTGCCAGCAGAGCAGTTTGCAACTGACTCCGTTTCCCCAATCTCCTCCTTCACGGGCTGGATCCCATCCCGCATAGAGCGACCGCCACGCGGTTGACTTCCCAGGTGGGCTGAACGCTCTCCCGGCATCCGTCGGAGACGTCGCGCATGCGGGATGCACGCGACATGCCATCGACCGATGCCTGCCAGCCATTCATCTTCATTCGAATTTCGATATCGACGAAACACGCGCGGAGCCCGCACGCTTTGGGAGTGCGCGCAGGCCGCATCCGCCACGTAGCTGCGCAGCGAGGTTTGCTGCGAGTGCGCCTGCGTGCGCGACGCGGGCCCGTACTGCGGCAATTGTTTCATCACTTCATCTAGGGGAATACTTCATGCAGCAACGTGTTTTTGAGGAGAGCGCCGTGAACCGGTGGCGACGACGGCTCCTGCAGGGCGCAGGGGCCGCCGCCCTCGCCGGGCTGGTCCCAGCCAGACTGCTGGCAGCCGGTCAGGCCGCGCAGCCGATCTTGCGCGGCACCGAATTCGACCTGGAGATCGTGCCGGCGCCGGTCAACTTCACTGGCGCACCGCAGGTCGCCACCGCGGTCAACGGCCAGGTTCCTGGGCCGGTCCTGTACTGGCGCGAGGGCGACACCGTGACGCTGCGCGTGACCAACCGGCTGCCGGTCACGAGTTCCATTCACTGGCACGGCATCCTGGTGCCGGCGGAGATGGACGGCGTGCCCGGCATCAGTTTCACCGGGATTCCTCCGGGCCAGACCTTCACCTATCGCTTCCAGGTAAAGCAGAGCGGGACCTACTGGTACCACAGCCATTCCGAATTCCAGGAGCAGAGCGGCCTGGCCGGTTCGATCGTGATCGAGCCGAAGAACGGCGAACGGGTGAAGGCGGACCGTGACTACGTCGTCATGCTGTCGGACTGGGTCGATGGCGATCCTGCCAAGGTCTTTGCCAAGCTCAAGAAAATGAGCGACTTCTTCAACACCAACCAGCCGACCATCGGCCAGTTCCTGGACGACATACGGAAGAACGGCCTCGGGGCCGCGCTCGACAAGCGCAAGATGTGGAACCAGATGCGCATGTTGCCGACCGACTTCAGCGACGTGACCGCCAGCCGCAACCTGGGCGTGAGGATGGCCTACCTGATCAATGGTACGCCTACGGACAGGAACTGGACCGGCTTGTTCCGTCCGGGTGAGAAAGTCAGGCTGCGCTTCATCAACGGCTCGGCGACGACGATCTTCGACGTTCGCATTCCGGGTCTGAAAATGATGGTAATCGCCGCGGACGGACAGGACGTCGAGCCCGTGCCGGTCGACGAATTCCGGATTTCCGTTGCCGAAACCTATGACGTGCTGGTCGAGCCAACCGGCGACCAGGCCTACACCATCTTCGCGCAGTCGATCGGGCGTTCCGGTTTTGTGCGCGCGACGCTGGCGCCTCGCGCGGGCATGTCTGCCCCGGTGCCCGATATGGATCCGCCCCAGTGGCTGGCCATGCAGGACATGATGGGCGCGATGGCAATGGGGAGCATGGGCGGCATGTCGGGAATGGGCCAGGCGGCGCCGGGCAAGGAAGGGAAGGCGCCGCACGACATGCACACGATGGAGGGCATGCACGACATGCCGGGCATGTCCCATGGCGGAATGGCGGGGGGCCACGGGCAGATGCAGATGCCGATGCAGCACGCCGGCCATGGCGGCGGCCACACGACGCCAATGGCCCAGGGCACGCCTCCGAAAGTCACCCACGCCCGCACCGAGTATGGCCCGGGTGTCGACATGCACGTCGACATGCCTCGCACCAATCTCGACGACCCCGGTATCAATCTGCGCAACAACGGGAGGCGCGTGCTGACCTATGCCGACCTTCACACGATCGGCGGACCGGTCGACGACCGTGAGCCGACCCGCGAGATCGAATTGCACCTGACCGGCAACATGGAGCGCTTCATGTGGTCCTTCGACGGCCAGAAGTTTTCGGAGTCCAAGCCCGTCCACTTCAGGCACGGCGAGCGGTTGCGCATCGTACTGGTGAACGACACCATGATGAACCATCCGATCCACCTACATGGCATGTGGAGCGAGCTCGAGTCGCCGAGCGGGGAGTTCCTGGTCCGCAAGCACACGATTAACGTGCAGCCGGCCCAGCGCGTCACTTACCGGGTGACGGCCGACGCCCCAGGCCATTGGGCTTACCACTGCCATCTTCTTTATCACATGGAAGCAGGCATGTTCAGGGAGGTGGTCGTTTCATGAAAACCGCAACGACGAAAACCGGTGCAGCGGTCGCGCTGCTGATCTTTGGCCTCGTGGCGGCGGACGCGGCATCGGCTCAGACGACCGAGCCGCCGAAGGAGGGCGGCACCGGCCAGGCATCCGGCACGGGCCAGTCCAAAACGATGGAAGGAATGGATCATTCCCGGATGGACCACACGCAGATGGAAAAATCGCAGATGGACCAGCCCGGGATGGATCACTCGCAGATGAATCATGCGGGTGACGACCGGGTGCAGGACGCCAAGCCGGCGCCGCAACAGGGCAAACCAAGCATGGACCACAGCATGGGACAAGCGATGGGCGGCATGGGCGGAATGGGCCACGACATGAAGATGGGCCCGATGCAGGGCGGCAGTCCACCGCCCGACGCCCGCGATCCGGACGCCTATGCCGAAGGCACGAGCTTCGCGCACCTGCCAGGCAACGAGATGAACGACGAAATGCGCTTCGGCCGGATCCTGCTCGACAAGTTCGAATACGCGAAGGGTGACGGCGAACATGGCCAGAATCTAGACGCCGAAGCATGGTACGGGAACGACTACAACAAGGCCTGGTTCAAGGCCGAGGGTGAGCGGCGCGGAGGGCACCTGCAGTCCCTGCGTACGGAAGCCTTGTGGGACCGCACCTTCGCGACCTTCTGGAGTACCCAACTCGGCGTACGCCACGACAGCGGTGGCGGCGATTCGCGCAACTGGCTGGCCTTCGGCGTGCGCGGCCTGGCGCCGTACTGGTTCGATACGGAAGCGACCGCCTACTGGTCTGGTGGAAGGCTTGCCGTGCGTTTCAACGTGCGTTACGAACTGCTGTTCACGCAGCAGCTGATCCTCGAACCCGAAGTCGAGGCCAACCTGTACAGCCGCTCCGATCCGGCCAGGGGCGTGGGCAGCGGACTGTCCGATCTCGAACTTGGCCTGCGCCTGCGCTACGAGATCCGGCGCCAGTTCGCCCCTTATGTCGGCGTGACCTGGGCGCGCAACTTCGGCGACACCGCCGACTATGCGCGGGTGAGGGGAGATCGAAACAAGAGCACGCAGATCGTTGCCGGCGTGCGGATCTGGTTCTGACCACGAAGCGGGGTGGCCATGACCATCCCGCACTATCCATAGGGACGTTTTGAAGAGGTATTTTCAACCATTCAAGGAGAACGTCATGCAACAACAGTATCAATCATGTATCGATGCCTGCAACGCCTGCGCTGACGCCTGCGACATGTGTTCGACGGCCTGCCTGCAGGAAGACGACGTCAAGATGATGGCGCGCTGCATCGCACTCGACATGGACTGCGCACAAATCTGCCGGCTGGCTGCCGGCTTCATGGCCCGTGGCAGCGAATTTGCCGGAGCGCTCTGCCAGCTTTGCGCCCAGATCTGCCAGGCGTGCGGTGACGAGTGCGCCAAGCACCAGATGCAGCATTGCCAGGATTGCGCGGCCGCTTGCCGACGATGCGCCGAGGAGTGCCGCCGGATGGGATCGGCCGCGGCGGCTTGAGGGTTTGCGTTCGCGATAACAATGCCTTCCTGCAGGAAGCGGGAAGGCGCATACGAAAGGAACCGCAAAATGAAATCCAGTCTGTCCCTCACACGGAAGCTGCTTGCCGCATGCGCCGTGACGATGGCGGCTTCCGCCGCACATGCAGACATCACGGTCTTCACCGACCGCGCTGCCTTTCTCAATGCGGTGTCCGGCTCGGCCACCGACACCTTCGACGACCTGGCCATGGTAGAAACCGGCAGCCCCCTGAGCCGCCTGGCCGGCGCCTACACCTATCAGGTAAGTGCAGGACCTGGCGACGGCGGCTTTTACCCGTCGGGAAGCGGGGGCGATATCTGGCTGAGTGGAACGATGTCCAGCGACGTCATCACGTTCAACGCGTTCTCGTCCGGGGTATTCGGCTTCGGTGGAAACTTCTTCGGAACCGATTCATTCGGCGCCTTCATGCCGGACCGCACCATCGTGCTAAGCGCGGTGTCCGGTGCGGACAGCGAGACATTCACGCTGTCGAATGCTTCACAGGACGCGTTTGTCGCGTTCCTGTCGGATCGTCCGCTCACCTCTGTGTCTTTCCAGAACATGGAGGACGACGGCACCGTGTACTGGGCAGCGGCGAACAATGTCGTTATGGCCGTGCCCGAGCCGGCGACGTGGTCGATGCTGTTGGGCGGACTCGGCGTTGCTGCTCTGGCTCGCCGGCGCAGCCTCACATCGAAGCAGGCAAAGACTGTGGCTTGAACCTCGCATCACAACCATACGGGAGAGAAAGATGAAACGCACTAATCTGTATTTCACGCACGCTGCAACGCCGGTATCGCGTTGCCGCACCTTGGCCACGCGTGCACTCGCGGGTTTGGCGCTCGTGGCGATCACGGGAACGGCGTCCGCGGACGGCCCGGGTCGCGGCTCGACTGCGACGTTCGAGAAGAACTATCTCGTCTTTATCATCGACCACCATTACTCGGCATTGCGGATGACCGAGCTGGCAGCCGGCACGGACACGCAGCGCAATGCGCCTGTCAGCAATCCTGGCGAAGGGACGTCGCCGACACCTGGCTACGGCGCCACCGTGGCCAAGGCGAGCGATGATCAAATTCGCTCCATGTCTCGCCAGGCTAATCGTACGCAGCGGGAAGAAATCATGCGGGCCCAGCGCTTCTTGCGCGACTGGTACGGAATGCAGCACACGCCCCAGCTTACCGCCGACGGCCAAAGGATGATCGCTACCCTCGAGAGTACGCCGGCCGGCGCACAGTTCAACCAGACCTTCCTGCGCACCTTCAGTAACCATCATCTCAGCGCACTCGCGCCCAGCCTGCACTGCCAGGTCAAGAGCGACATCGACCACGACTCCCTCCATCGCTACTGCGAGAACATCGTCGTGACGCAGAAGAACCAGATCAACGAGATGCGGCACATGCTGTGCGAGCAATTCCGCGATTGCGGATTCATGCCCGCTACCGGCGACAAGAGAAAGGATCAGGACTTCTGAAAGGCTTGCTCGCGCTAACCGGCAGCATCGGGCGCCGGGTCATGTTAACCCGGCGCTGTTTTACGTCGATTCGTTTTAAAGGAGAAATCAATGCAAGATTCGCCTGCACCCCACCGCAGCAATACGATGGCAACAATGAAATACACAACCTTCGCTCAGATGATCGCGGCTGGAACAATCATCATGTTCGGGCTGATGTATCTGAATGTCTATTCAGTCGACCACATATTCTTCAGCGAAACAAGAGCGTTCATGGCACTCATCATGGGCGCCACGATGGCGATCGTGATGCTTGCTTTCATGTGGAAGATGTATCCGAACAAAGGCGTCAACGTAGGAATCCTTATCGGAAGCCTGGTGGTATTCCTTGGTGCGCTATGGCTGGTGCGCAGCCAGGCGACGGTGGGCGACGTGGCCTATATGCGCGCCATGATCCCCCACCACTCCATTGCTATCCTGACCAGCGAACGCGCCAACATTACCGACCCGCGGGTTCGCAAGCTCGCCGACGGGATCATCGCTGCACAGAAAAAGGAAATTGGCGAAATGAAGGAATACATCCGGGATCTGGAGCGAAAGAACTGAGAGGCCAGGCGTGGTGCAGTGTGCCGACACGATGTTCATGCCGGCATTCCGTCATGCTGCTAGTGTGCTTTGCCTTAATGCTCCGCATGCCCCGAGGGTTTGCGCACCTGCAGCTCGACGTCGGGCTTGCTGGTGGCCGGCATCAGGCTGCGTCCAGCATCGCTGCTGCGTGCAGGCTCAGGCAACTGACCAGTCCATTCGTAGGCGACCGTACCCGCCGGATGCTTGTACCAGCCCGGGTCGCTGTAGTCGCCACGCTTCTGGTCCTTGCGCACCTTCAGCACGGTGAACATGCCGCCCATCTCGACGCCGCCGAATGGCCCGTCGCCAGTCATCATCGGCAGAGTGTTTTCCGGGATCGGCATTTCCATGCCTCCCATCGAGCCGCCCTTGTCGCCCATGACCATGTAATCCGGCACGATCTTGTTGATCTTCTCGGCAATGCCTCGGTGGTCAACGCCAGTCAGCGTCGGCACGTTGTGGCCCATCGCATTCATTGTGTGATGTGACTTGTGGCAGTGGAAGGCCCAGTCACCCGGGTCGGTGGCGATGAACTCGATCGCCCGCATCTGGCCGACGGCGACGTCCGTGGTCACCTCCGGCCAGCGCGAGCCGGGCGGGGTCCAGCCGCCATCGGTGCCGGTCACCTCGAACTCATGACCGTGAACATGGATCGGGTGGTTCGTCATCGTCAGGTTGCCGACACGGATGCGCACACGGTCGCCTTGCCGTACCGGCATCGTGTCGATACCCGGAAAGACCCGGCTGTTAAAGGTCCAGAGGTTATGGTCCAGCATCGTGTTGACCTTCGGGGTATAGCTGCCCGGTTCGATGTCGTAGGCGCTGAGCAGGAAGACGAAGTCGCGGTCGACGGCAAACCGCCCGATGTCCTTCGGGTGCGTCACCCAGAAGCCCATCATGCCCATCGCCATCTGGGTCATCTCGTCGGCATGGGGGTGGTACATGAAGGTACCCGGGCGCTTCGCCACGAACTCGTAGACGAAGGTCTTACCCGGCGAGATACCCGGCTGGGTGAGACCGGTCACGCCATCCATGCCGTTCGGCAGGCGCTGGCCGTGCCAGTGCACGCTGGTGTGCTCGGGGAGTTTATTGGTCACGAAAATACGCACCCGGTCACCCTCGACGACCTCGATGGTCGGGCCCGGGGACTGGCCGTTGTAGCCCCACAAGTTGACCTTCATGCCGGGAGCGAACTCGCGCACCACCGGTTCGGCAACCAGGTGGAACTCTTTCACGCCGTTGTTCATCCGCCAGGGCAGGGACCAGCCGTTCAGGGTCACGACCGGGTTGAACGGACGCCCGGTGGCGGGTGGCGGCGGCACATGGGTCTTTGCATTGTCCATGACCATCGCTTCGGGCAGCGATGCTGCGCCCACACGGCTGACTGCGGCAGTGCTTACCGCGACGGCGCCGGCGCCTTTGAAAAAATCTCGACGGGAAATCATTGTGCTGTCCTTGAATCAGTATTGCCGCCTGCATTCATGGCGGTCTGAAGATTGGTGTCGGCGATCCAGAAATCGCGCTGCGCCGCGATGGAGGCGTTGACGGCCGCAAGCTGTTCGCGCGATTCGGCAAGCAATTCGAAGGTGCTCGCCAACATGCCGTTGTAGCGGAGCAGCACCTCATCCGCGATCTGCTTGCGCAGGGGAACGACCTCGTCGCGGTAATGGCGGGCGATGTCATAGGTGGTGCGATAGCTCGCATAGGCCTGGCGCACTTCGGAGCGCGCTTTCACGGCGATGTCGCCGGTACGGTAGACCGCCTGCATGTACGTTGCCTGTGCCCGCGCCACGCGCGCGCCGCCCCAGTCGAACAGCGGCAACTCGAGCGATACCTCGTAGCCGTTCTCGCGGGGCGCGCCGGTCGTGCTCTTGTTGGCGTAACCCGCATCGAACACGTTGATGAAACCGGTCGCTTTGGTCAGGCCGAGCGCCTGTGCCGTCGCCTGCGCATCCTGGCGCGCGATGAGGACGTCGAGCCGCTGCGACAGCGCGGTCGCTTCGGCATTGGCCGGCTGGTCTGGCTGCGCGGGCAGCTCAGGCAGCCGGTCAGGCAGGGTGAATGCGAGGGAAGGGCCCCACAGGCCCAGCAGGCGGACCAGTTCCTCGCGTGCGGTCGTGGCCTGCAGGCGCGCTTGTGCCTGCTGGGTCAACGCGTCCTGGTAGAAGGCGCGCTCGCGCGCGGCGTCGAGGGTGCTCCAGTTGCCTGTGGCGCGCATGCGCGCGGCAAGCTCGGCGGCCGCCTCGGCCGATCCACGTACCGTGTCCGCGAAGCCCGCTGCCTGCGCCGCAGCCACGGCCGAGTAATACGCCTTGCGCGTGTCGGCCGCCAGGTTCACAGCCTGCATTGCCGCCTGCAGCTTGGCTTGTTCGAAGCGCCGACGTTCGATGCGGGTGCGGGCCGGCAGGGTCACGAGCGCTGCCAGGTCGAAGGACAGCCCCCGGTCGATTTCGGTCTCGCCACCCCCGCGTACCCGACCAAAGCTGAAGCCCGGGTTCGGCAGACGCCCAGCCTGGACGAAGTCCGCTTCGGCGATCGCGAGCGCGGCGAAGGACGCCTGCAGGCCCTGGTTGTTGAGCAGGGCAATGCGCACCGCAGCGTCGGCGGTGAGCGGCTTGGCGAGCAGGGCGGTCACTTCGGCCCGCGAGTCTTGGTCCCGCTTCAACGGTGCCGGCTGGGCGATGCGTTCCTGCGTCATCCGGGCGACATCATCGAGTCCGCCGTCTTGGGAAAAGCTCGCGCAGCCTGTGAGCAGCGCGGCACTGACCGCTACAGCCAATCGACGCAGGCCAGGTCGTACAGGTGAGTTCATTGGTGCGCTCCTTCGTGTTCGTGCTTGCCGTGCATGTGTTCTGGCGTGGAGACCTTCTGGGATACGCCAGCAGTGGACTGTTCGCCCGATACGGAAGCTTCTGCTTCCTCGCCGAGGACGACGCGGTTAGCGCGAGCCCAGCGTTTATCGGGCGCTTGCGGCGCTTCCTTCGACGCGACGACATTGGCGAAGACGGATTGGTACTGCAGGGGCGCGACAGGCGCATTCGCGTCGGCGGCGGACGGCAAGGTCTGCTGCGCTTGCGCGCAAGCGAGCAGCGGCACGCCAGCTGCGAACAGCAGCAGGGGTGAAAATTTCATGGTTTGTTTCGTGTTGATTGAGGGCTGCACCAGGCAGCCCGGATGCGCGCCGTCAGCGCGCGCGGAAAAATCAAACGAGATCGAGGCGTGGTGGTCGCTCGAGGGCGGGAGGGACGAAGGACGTCATCGCGGCTTCCGCAAGAGCGTGCAGCGAGGAAGAGAACGGCGGTGCGTGGAAGGTGGGCAGTAGTCCTGGAGGCGCGCAGGCGCCAACGCAGCAACTTGCGCAAGCGGCGCACTTGGCGTGTGACGAAACCACTGTCTTGGAGTCAGCCTCGGTGCAGTGCCCTCCGTCCGCTTGCGCGGCGGCCCGATGGTGTTGGTGGCCGGTCATGACCACTGTTTCGTGCACGGCCTGTTCAGGCTGCCCGACCGCCATCGCAGCGCCGCCCTGCAGGGACAGCACCGTGATCGAAAGCCACAGCAGAAGGCGAAAGATCGTGCGCATCATCCAAACATGGTACCGCAAATCAAGAGAATGCATCAAGGCAGCGCTTTTGGCGCTTCGGACCGGATAAGACCAGCAAGGCCCTGCAGGCGTCAACTGCACTTGGGACTAGTCAGGACATCAACAATGGTTGGGTTATATCGTTATTCGGGTTTGTTCACACAGCGAGGCTGTCATGCCGAAAATCACCATTCTCGAAAAGACGAATCTGCAGGAAGACTGTTGGCACTCGATGTTGATCTCCCTGTTGAGGGGCCTCGCAGCGCTGGTGGTGGCCGCAGCACATTTGCGTGCCCAGATGTATCCCGGCTTCGGCACAGTAACGAACCCGCCGTTGCTGTTTCAGGGCTTGGCGTTCGGCGCCGGATTCGCTTACCTTGCCGTGATCGTCTTTTTCGTGCTCAGTGGCTGGCTGGTCGGCGGAAGCTTTCTCAATAAGCTGGACTCGGACCGCGCGTTCCAGAATTACACGATCGACCGGGTCTCGCGCCTGTGGGTCGTGCTTGTGCCGACTTTCCTCGTCGTGTTGCTTGCAGGTTCTGCCATCGGCGCCCTCGATACGGCGCGCGTGTCGTTTTCGACGTCCGAGGCGTACTCGATGAGCGCGTTTTTCGGGAACATGATTGGCCTGCAAACGCTCATCGTCCCCCCGTTCGGCGGCAACTTCCCATTATGGAGCCTCGCCAATGAAACCTGGTACTACCTGCTGTTCCCGCTTCTGGTGCTGGTGTTTCGCGGCAGGACAATCGCGACACGGGCCGCGGCGGTGTTGGCGATCGGCGCCATCTTCCAGTTGGTGCATGGCAGCATATTGATTTATTTTTCGATATGGCTGTTAGGCGCTGCGTTCTCACGGGTGAAGATCGAGGCGGGTCCGCTCTGGCGCTGGGCCTTGCTGTTCCTGTTTGTCGGCAGCGCCATCGTCATCCGGCTGGAGGGTAAAACCGACATCACGCCGGAAGGCTTTCCGCAGTACCTACTTTTCAGCCTGCTGTTCGTACTGTTCCTGTCGAGCATGCAGTTCAAGCGCCGCCTGGGGCCCAAGCTGGACTGGCTGGACCGGACGGGACGGTTCTTCGCGAACTTTTCATTCACCTTGTACGTGCTGCACGTGCCAGTGATCCTCTTGATGGGGCATCTGCTCGCTTCGATGTTGGGTCTCGGCCAGCTCTCGCCCTACCGGTTGTCCCATTACCTCATGTACGCCGGCATGTATCTGGTGCTCGTTGTCGGCGCTTACCTGTTCTATCTGCCTTTTGAGTCGAACACGCCGCGTGTGCGTCAGTGGCTGAAGATGCAGCTATTTGGACGTGTTCGTGCAGTTCGGACGTGATCGGGAATCCAATTGCCGCCGAGGACGACAAAGTATGGAGGTAGGACTGGCGAAAATCTTGAGCTGCTTACCCGTCTCTGGTGTAATGTCAGGCTTGTAATTTCCGTCCATAAGGAGCCTCGATGCGCCGACTGTTTTGCCTCGCCTTTTTTGCCGTGACATCACTTCCCGTCTTCGCCGCCAGTCCGACCGAGGTCGTTGGGGAGTACCATGCAGCGGTCGCCAGCGGTGATACCGCAAAGGCGCTGTCGCTACTCAGTCCCGCAGTCCAGATCTTCGAGAGTGGCCATGTCGAGCAGTCCAAGGACGAATACGCAGGGCACCATCTTCCCGCCGATGTCGCTTTCGCAAAGAACACAAGCCGGAAGGTGGTGAAAGGAAGCGAGCGGATAGGTGGCGACATGGCCGTCGTCATCCAGGAAACCGAGACGCAAGGCACGTATAAAGGTTCGGCGGTTCGCCTAATCGGGACCGAAACCGCAGTCTTGGAAAAGAAAGGTGAGGGATGGGTCGTTACGCATTTCCACTGGTCGTCCCGGAAAGTGAAGTAGAAGAGTTGCTGCAACGGCACGGGTAGCTTTCGCGTTACCTTTCATGGTGCTCGAGCTTGCTTCAACGCTCAGCGACGTGTTCACTTCTGGGACCGTCTGACGAAGAGGTTTCGCCCAGTTGTTTGAGGATTTCACACCGCGCAGCGGGACGCGCAGAATCGCATTGCCTACGCAGTTCGGAAAGCTCGGCATGCAGGGTACGAAGGTCTGCAATCTGCCGGTCGATCTCAAGAATATGCTGGTCGACCAAATCGTTCACTCCGCCGCATGTCATGTCCGGCCGATCCTGAAAACCTAGCAGAGTCTGCACTTCATCCAACGATATTCCTAGCGCGCGACAACGGCGGATGAAGTGCAAACGATCAGCATGGCTGGCGTCGTACAAGCGGTAGTTCGCATGCGACCTGATCGGCGCCGGCATTAGCCCCTTTTGCTCATAGAATCGAATCGTCTCGGGTTGGCAGGCCGCGAGCTTCGCCAGTTCGCCAATTCGCATGTTCATTTTTACACCTCATGTTAGGCCCTCGAGTAGCCATAAGGATTCGAGTTCGTTCTTTCGCCTTCCTGCCACAGGAAGCAATCACGGCTTACGAATTCAGCGCAGTTGGAGGATCCTACGCGCCCCATTGAGGACCACCAAGCCGATGATAATACCGATGACCAGGTCCGGATAAGGCGAACCGGTCCAATTCACCAGTACACCGGCCACGATCACTCCAAGGTTGGCCACAACGTCGTTCGCGGAGAAAATATAGCTTGCCTTCATGTGGGCGCCGCTGTCGCGCTTTTTGGTAATAAGTACAAGACAGCTCACGTTTGCCGCCAGGGCGAGCAGGCCAATACCCACCATCAGGAGCGATTGCGGTTCGCTGCCGTACACGAAGCGCCGGACGACCTCGCTGAGCGCTCCGATCGCCAAAGCCATCTGCAACCACCCGGCAATATGAGCGGACCGCGTCTTCAGATGCGCCGCACGGCCGACTGCATACAGCGCCAGTCCATAGACTGCAGCGTCGGCGAACATATCTAACGAGTCGGCAACCAGGCCCGCCGACTGTGCGATCCACCCGACGAGCAGCTCGACAAAAAACATGACGCCGTTGATCGCCAGGAGCAGGCGCAGAGTCCGCGCCTCCGCCCCATCCTCGTCGCTTGAATGCCGTGAGTGATCCGGATCGGTGGTCGCCGCGCTCGAACTGCGCAGGCTGGCGCCCAGCCTGAGGGGCAGGAGCAGTTCGAGCACGTGCTCGGCCGATCCGGTATGCATCACCTTCAGCTCCCTGTTCGGCAAATCGAACGACATCGACAGTACGTGGAGGTCATCGTTGCACGCCATCCTGATGAGGTTCTCTTCGGATGCGCAGTCCATCTTGGGAATGGTGAACACGCTTTCCCATCGTGGCCCTTCCGAGGACGAACTTTCAGGAGTCAAAGCTGGTTGTGAAGCCTTGAGTACAGCGCCCAGGTTCAGCGGGCGCAGCCGACTCAATATCGTTTCCGCTTCACCCAGATGTACCACCGTAAGTTCCTGTTTGGATAGATCGAACATTAACGATCGAATGCCAGAACGGTTGCCAAGTGCCATGCGGATCAAGTTTTCTTCGGATGGGCAATCCATCTTGGGAATGGAAAAAGTGCTTTCCAAGTAGGTCATCGTAACGCTGGACATAGCTTGCTATTGATTCATGTAGGTTATCTGGATGTCGAGCTTACGTGATTGCAGATTCCGAGTGCGTGCACGAAGCCGTCCTCATTTTTTCGAGACTGACGTTCTACCTCTCTCCGTCATGGCAGACGTGTTCGTCGGCCGTGCGAAGCGAGCACAAAGGGCAGGAAGGACGAACAGAGTCAGCAAGGTGGCCGAAATCAACCCGCCAATGACCACTGTTGCCAGCGGACGTTGAACCTCCGCTCCAGCGCCTGTCGCCAGGGCCATCGGTACGAATCCCAAGGACGCTACCAGGGCAGTCATCATGACCGGACGCAGGCGCCGCACCGCGCCTTCGCGTACTGCGCGCTCCCAAGGCATGCGTGTCGCGAGATCGTCGATCGCGCTCACCATCACCAAGCCGTTGAGCACTGCCACACCCGACAGGGCAATGAAACCCACGGCCGCAGTGATAGAGAACGGAAGTCCACGCAGCCATAGGGCAGCCACACCGCCGACCAGGGCCAACGGTACTCCAGTGAAAATGATCGCGGTCTTGCGCCAGGAGCCCACCGCCGAGTACAACAGCGACAGGATCAAGACGAAACAAAGCGGCACGACGATCGCGAGGCGGGATCGTGCGCGCTCCAGGTTCTCGAACTGGCCACCCCATTCGAGCCAGGTACCGGCCGGTAACCGCACCTGCGACGCGATGCGCGCCTGCGCTTCCTGCACCACGCCGGCGATGTCACGACCGCGAACGTTGGCTTGCACAACCACGCGGCGCTTGCCGTTCTCGCGGCTGATCTGATTGGGTCCCTTGGCTGCAACCAGCGAAGCCACCGACCCCAAGGGGACGAAGCCGCCCGCCGGGGTAGGAACAGGCAATTGCCGCAGACCGTTGATGTCCTGCCTTACCGCATCGGGAAGTTTCACGACGACCTCGAAGCGGCGATCGCCTTCATACACGATACCTGCTTCCTGTCCGGCGAGCGCCGCAGCCAGTGTGCCGTACACATCCTGGGCCGTCAGTCCGACACGGGCCATGGCGTCCCGGTCGAGCCTTGCATCGAGAAGGGGAAGTCCTGCCACCTGTTCGACCCGCACATCGGCCGCTCCCTCGGTCTCACGCAACTGGGCGGCAATCCGTTCGGCCGTCTGGGTCATCGTCGTGAAGTCGTCACCGTAGACCTTGACCGCGATGTCTCCTCGAACGCCGGCCAGCAACTCGTTGAAACGCATCTGGATAGGCTGTGTCAGCTCATACGTTTGACCGGGAAGAACGGCGACAGCGCGCTCAATCTTCTCGACCACCTCGGCTTTCGACATGCCTGGTTCTGGCCACTCGGAGCGCTCTTTCAGGATGATGAAGGTATCGGTACCGTTGGGCGGCATGGGGTCGGACGCGAGTTCGGCGGTGCCGGTGCGGGAAAAGACCAGTTTGACCTCTGGAAGCTTCGCCACGGCTTTCTCGATCGCGAACTGCATCGACTGGCTTTGGTCCACCGAGGTTCCCGGAATACGCCAGGCTTGCAGCAGAACGTCTTTTTCGTCGAGTGTTGGCAGGAATTCCTGGCCCAGCGTCGTAAACAGCAGCAGTGCCAGACCCAGGGCGCCAACACCGATGCCACCTGTCAGCTTTGGCCGTGCCACGGCACGGTCGAGCCAGGTGGCGTAGCGCCTTGTCGTTCCCGCCACGAACCGGTTCTCCTGTTCCTCGACGTGTTTCGACAGCCAGAGGGCGATCATTGCAGGCACAAAGGTCAGCGACAGGACGAATGCGAACGCGAGCGCCAGAATGACCGTTACGGCCATCGGCATAAACATCCTTCCTTCGACCCCTTGGAACGTCAGCAGGGGAACATACACCAGCATGATGATGCCCTGACCATAGACACTAGGCCGGATCATCTCCCGCGCGGCGGTCGCTACCACTTCAAGGCGTTCAGCCTTGGTCAGTACGCGGCCGGCGTCGTGCTGCCGATCAGCGAGACGTCGCAAGGCATTCTCGACGATGATCACGGCGCCATCAACAATCAGCCCGAAGTCGAGCGCACCGAGGCTCATGAGATTTGCGGTCACGCCGGCCCGCAGCATGCCGGCCGAGGTCAGCAACATCGTTATGGGAATGACCGCAGCCGCGATCAGCGCGGCCCGGATATTGCCGAGCAGTGCGAACAGCACCACAATGACCAGCAGCGCACCTTCTATCAGGTTTTTGGCGACAGTGTGGATCGTTGCGTCGACGAGCCGGGTTCGATCGAGTACCGGCTTGACGATAACGTCAGCTGGTAACGAGCGGGCAATTTCCTTCAATCGTGCATCGACCGCGGCGGCAACGGTCCGGCTATTTTCTCCTATCCGCATGACGGCGGTACCGAGTACGACTTCGTGGCCGGACTCCGACGCAGAACCAAAGCGCACTGCATGGCCAACGGTAACCTGTGCGACTTGCGAAACGAGGATAGGTGTGCCGTTACGCGTGGCGACGACGATCTTGCTGAGATCGTCCACCGTGGTGACGCGTGCATCGGCCCGCACCGTGAGCGCTTCACCGTTACGTTCAACGATTCCGGCGCCTGCGCTGGTATTGTTGCGTTCCAGCCCCTCGGCCAGGGCGGTCATGGTCAAGCCTGCCGCCGCGAGTCGTTGCGGATCGGGCATGACCACGTACTGCTTGACGTATCCCCCCAGGACATCGATACCGGCAAGCCCTTTCGTTGTCTTGAGCTGCGGTGCTACGATCCAGTCCTGGATCGTACGCAGATACGTCGTTTTCTCGACCTCGTTATGCAGCCGGGTGCCTTCTGGCGTCACGTAGCTGCCGTCCGGTTGCAGGCCGGTCTTCGCCCCGGATTCGTGTCGGCCGGAAAACTCCACTGTCCACATGTAAACGTCGCCCAGACCGGTGGCGACAGGCCCCATGGCAGGAGCGACACCTGTAGGCAGATCGCGTTCGGCGGAGCGCAGGCGCTCAGCCACCTGCTGGCGGGCGAAGTAAATATCCGTGTCTTCCGAGAACACAGCCGTGACCTGAGCAAAACCGTGCCGGGTCAGCGAACGCGTGGATTGCAGCCCCGGAATTCCTGCCAACGCTGTCTCGATAGGAAAAGTTACTTGCCGCTCGACGTCGGCCGGTGACAAGGCGGGAGCCGACGTATTGATTTGTACCTGGACGTTGGTAATGTCGGGCACGGCGTCGATGGGAAGGCGCGACAGAGCGACGGCACCGGCCAGGGCCGCCAACAAGCTTGTGAACAGTACCAGCCAACGACGGGCTACCGCGAAGGTGACGATGCGAGCAATCATTTCAGGCCCCGTCCTCGCATCCGTGGAAGCGTCATGTTAATCATCATCACCACCTTCGCCTTTGCCCAGCTCGGCTTTCAGTACATAGCTGTTGGTCACGGCGACGCGCTCGTCACCCGTCAAGCCAGAGACGACCGTGACATAATTGCCATTGGACGGGCCGAGCGTGACAGGCCTGACTGCAAAGCCGTCATTCGTACGAACGAAGACGGAAGGCTTGTCCTCGACCGTCTGCAGCGCGTTCTGAGGGACAGCCAGGACAGTCTTTCCGTTCGGATGCTCCAGCAGGACGGCAGCGCGAACTGTTTCACCCACCCGCCAGAGACCTTGGGCATTCGGCAGGGTCGCCAAGGCCTGCACCTGACGCGTGTTTGCGTCGATCACCCGCGATACGAAGGCGATATGTGCAGTGCCATTGCGGGTCGGCGTGGAGACGTCCACCGCGGCGCCCACATGCACACGACTGGCATCCTCGGGGGCCAAAGCCAGCGCGACCGACACTTCGGACAAGTCGGCGATACGGAAAAGCTCAGTGTTGGGTCCAACGACGTTGCCCAATACCGCTTGGCGCGCAACCACGTAGCCTTTGATGGGGGAGCGCACCACAAGACGGTTCAAGGGGCCACTCCCGCTGCCTCCGGCAGCAGCCAGTCGCTGCTCGGCGAGCCGGTAACGTGTCTGCCCTTCAGCTGCGGCAGCCTTGGCAGCGATATAGTCTTGTTCGGCTGACACTTTTTCTTTGAACAGCCGCTCTTCGCGCTGCAAGGTGCCCCGCGCGAGTTCGCGGTCTCGCCGTGCCGCTTCCAAATCCGCTCTCAGCTGAGCCGCCTCGCCACTTTCGACGACCGCGAGCACATCACCACGATTTACTGGCTCTCCTAAATTACGGTGCAGGGCGGTAATCCGACCACCAACGGCGACCGCAACCACTTCGGAGCGTGAAGGACTCGCATCGATCATCCCTGGCGCTTCGACCGAGTCGGTGGCGATCTGACGTACTGGTGCTACCTCGATGCTCGATGCGACAAGTTGTGCATTCGTCATGCGAATGGTGTCGGCTTTACCCTTCTCGGAGGCTTCACCTTTCTCAGCCGACTCCCGTTTCTCTGCCTCTTCAGTTTTGTCATTCTTGCGCTGTTCGCCCGTGTGTTCCACATGCGGTTGTTCGGCAGCTGGTTCCCTGCCAGCCTGCGGTGATTTGGAGCACGCTGCCAGCCATAACAAGCACGCGTAGATGAGGGGACGGTAAAACTTGGGCATCAATCAGTCCTTATAAATTGGGTCGAGGTGTCCGAGCAGTCGCGCCAGACGAGCGCGGGCGTCGTGAAACGTGGCCAAGGCGTCGATGGCAGCTTCCTGCGTCTGTGACAGAGAGCGTTCGGCCTCAATCAGATCGAGTTGCGAAAACTTGCCCTCGGCGTAGCCGATACGCGCGATACGCGCCGCCTCCTGGGCCGCAGCTAGCTCGGGACCGCTCGCAGATATGGCGCTCGCCCTAGCGTCAGTGACGTCGGCCCGGGCAGATGCAAGGGCTTCAGCGAGGTCTAGTGCGGCAGCGTTGCGTTCTGCTTCCGCCTTGTCCAGTTCGGCCCTCGCACGGGCCACCTCTGCATCGCCCCGGTTGAACAGGGGAAGTGGAATCGATAGCGCGACGACTGCTGCGGTGTCGCTTGTTTCCTTTATCCGGCGCGTACCTGCGCTGACGGTCAGGTCTGGGATGCGGGCGCGACGCGCGCTATCTACGCGCGCACGGGCAGCCGCCACCTGGGCCTCGGCGGCCGCGCGTGACAGCGAGCTTTCTGGCGCATCGATCCCGGCTTCTGCACTCGTATCGTCGAACCACGGCGCCACGATTGCCAATGGTTGTGTTGCCCCGATTAATCGGGCCAGGTTTGCTCGCGCCACTTCTGTCGCACGCGCGGCACGACCTGCGTCGACATCCGCTCTGAGACGCTGGGCGGACGCTCTCTGTTCGTCGATAGGGGAGACCTTGCCGGCACCAACGCGAAGGTGTGCGACGCGTTCAGTCTGCACTGCCAGTTCCCGCCGTTGATCCGCTATCCTGAGACGCCGTTCGCTTGCCGCGACGGCAATGAACGCCTGGGTTATTTTTAACGTCAGGTCTGCTTTGGCGACGGCAACACCAATTTGTGCCGCCGACTGCTCGGCTTGTGCGACCCGAGTGCGGGAACTACGTTTCCCGCCAAGTTCCAGCGGCATCGCGACAGAGTAGGTCGTTTCGCTTCCGCCGAACCGTGCATAACGACCTGTGCCAAGAATGTTTTCAGCTTCCACGGATAATGTCGGGTTTGGAAGCAATCGTGCGGCCTGCACTGCAGCGTCGGCACTATCGACCGCGGCCTTGGCGCCCTGAACCCCAGGTGCACTTTCCTGAGCGCGTGCAACAGCTTCCCGCAATGTGAATGCCTGTCCAGTCGCAAATACTGTTTCAGCATGAAGCGGCTGTGCCGTCGACAAGACATTGGATAGTATCGCTATGAAGAGGAATTTCGATATGTTATGAGAGCAGTTCGCCATGCAGAACCTTTACGTACGGATATTCGCTATTTATAAACTCTGCAGTTACTGGAGGGTCAAGCACTTTCTGCGTTCAAGTTTTTTCTAGAGCGCAGATTGTATGTAACGGAAATAATTACGACGGCGACGAGCAGCAGTTGGGCTGTCAAGGTCTGCAAAGACGGGTAAATACCAAGAATCTCGATGTGCGGAGCGCTAACCGCCGTGTTCTCGAATATCCCCACTTTTTGCAGAGCGGCCACTCCCTTTCCGATCAATACCGTGGCGAGCACCGCAACCAGGGCTGAGCTGAATGCGAAGAACTGGCTTATCGGCAGACGCGCAGACGACCGCAGCAGGACGACTGCGATCGCGCTTAAAATCGCGATTCCGCACCCCAGACCTGCGAGCATGTACGGACCGTTCCCATCGCTCCACAGAGCCGCGTAGAACAGTACTGTTTCGAAGACTTCACGATAGACGGTCACAAAAGACAAGGTAAACAGCATTAATGCCGAGCTCTTTGTCAGTGCCGAAGATAGCTTGTCGCGCACATACGCCTGCCAGCGGCCGGCAAGACTCTTCTGGTGCATCCAGATTCCCACCGTGAATCGCCACCACTACGCTAGATACTCCTGAGTCATAATTCTAGGCAAAAGGAGTCAACATGAGTGGAAAGCGGTACACGGAAGAATTCAAGGTCGCGGCGGTCAAGCAAGTGACTGATCGTGGA
>NZ_JBJCIU010000012.1:0-37896 GCF_044901715.1 Massilia paldalensis | reverse complement strand
CGACCTACGAGGTCTGGGAACTCAGGGGCAAACTTTGTCCGAAATCTGGGCAGCTGTTCTGGCTGCGTGAACTCAGCCGGCGCGCCGGTAGGTTAGCGTGCCTTTGTCCATAATTTGCACCAGAGCCGCGAAGCGGCTCCAGCGTTTGTCGAACTCCGGTGCGTACCGCTGAACCCAACGCAGGATTGTCGTGTGAGCGATCGGCAGGCCTCGCTCAGCCATCATCTCGACCAGGTCTCGGTACGACAGCTTATAACGCAGGTACCAGCGCACGCAAAGGATGATGATCTCTTGTTCGAAGTGTCGGCCCTTGAACAGGTCGCTCGTGCTCGTGTGACTACGCATGTCAGGCAAAGGCCGTCATTCTAGCTGAGCTGCAGGTTTGCACCAGAGCCGAAAAACAAAGGGTTCTTGGTGACGGCGACGCTGACGATGTAGCCAAACGTGGCGAGGGCCGCCGCGAAGGCTGCGGCGCGTATCCCGAGGCTGCGCCCGTACTTCAGGGCGATCGAGCCAAGCACGATATACGCCACCAGCGCAACCACCTTCGCCGTCAGCCAGGGATGTGGGCCCGGGTACTGGTGCGACCAGCCGGCCAGGCCAAGCGCGGATGCGAGCAACAGCGCGTCGACGACATGCGGCAGGCGTTTCACCCAGGGCCGCTGCAGCTGCGCCGATCCGGCCAGCATCCAGCATCCCCGCAGCAGGAAAAAGCTGCCCGAGAACGCCGCGCAGCCCATGTGGAATTGTTTCAGCAGGAGGTAGTCCAAGATGCGCAGCCGGAAACCGGCGTGAGGGTCAACAGGGAGGATTGTATCGGTCCAGCACCGGCGCGGCTGTCGGCATGTGGAGCTACCCAAACTAGTCATTCCGTACTAGGCGTGCCGGCGGCAGGGCCGCCCTATAATGGGGCGACCACCTGAGGATCGACAATGAACGACGGAATATGGGAGTTGTTGGCTGGACGCCGGAATGTCGGCTTGCGCCGGCTCGACGCGCCGGGGCCGGACGATGAAAGTCTGCACCGCCTGCTGGCGGCCGCCGCCCAGGCGCCGGATCACGGCCAGGTGCACCCCTGGCGCTTCATACGGATCCCGGCGCACCGGCGCCCCGACCTGGGCGAAGTATTCGTGGAGGCGCTCGCGCAGCGCGAGCCCGGCAGCGACGAGGCGGATCGCGCCGCGGCCTACCGGAAAGCCTTCCATGCGCCCTGCCTGCTGGTGGCGGTCTGCGTCGACGATCCTGATGCGGGCGCCATCGCCACTGAGGAAAAGCTGGTGTCGCTGGGCTGCGCGATCCAGAACATGCTGCTGGCGGCCCAGGCGCTGGGCTTTGCGAGCGGCCTGGCGAGCGGGGGCGCGCTGGATAGCCCGGCCATGCGCCGGCTGCTGCGCCTCGATGCGCACGAGCGGGCGATCTGCTTCATCGGTTTCGGCAGCGCCGCGCCGGCCAAGGCGCCGCGGCAGCGTCCGGCGCCGGAGTCCTTCTTCTCGACCCTGTGATTCAGGACGCGGCCGGGTAGCCGATCGATTGCACCAGCAGCAGGTGCTGGTCCGCGCCCAGGCCGATGCTCTGGCCGAGCGCAACCCGGTCCAGCCATCCCCTTGCCACCGTGATCAACTTTTCCGTGACGCAGATGCGGTCGACGTGTTCGCACAAGGTGGCGGTATTGATGGCGGACAGCGCGGTCGTGTCCTGCTCGCGCAGGTGGGCACTGCGGCCGGTGTGCCCGACATAGATGATATTCAAAGGGGCCGGCGGCAACCCGTCCAGCAAGGACAGCTCGGACCGGATATCGCGCCGCGACACGCCGTACAGCAGGCGGCAGACCCGGCTGTACTGGTAGACCCCGGACGCCAGGGCGACATAGATCTCGACCCGTTCGCTGCCGCGGCCATCGCCTGGCATTTCCCGTTCCAGCGGGGCATCCGCCACCGCCCGCTCGAGGATCCGCGAGGTGGCGCCCAGCGGCAGCGGACCCGGCGCCAGGCACCGCCAGGCGGGGAAGCGGTGCAGTACGTCGACCAGCACGCCGGTCGCGGCTTTCCCTCTCGCACGAAGCCGCAGCGGGTCGTCGGACGAGGGACGCGGCCCGGCGTCCCGCATGGCGTCGTGGCGGCGCATGCTCATTGCACCAGCGGCGTCGCGCTGCCCTCGAGGGAAATTCCTTCGATGCGCGCGCGGCCGACCAGCAGCTGCAGGTACTGGTGCAGGCCACGCTGCCAGGCGGCGGTCGCCAGGTAGTCCGCGATCTGCGACCTGACCGCCTCGAAGGGCAGCAGGACGCCCCCGATGCGGCGCAGTACCTGGACGATGTGCAGGCCGAAGCGCGTCTCCACCGGGCGCGCGGCCATTTCGCCGGCGCCGAGCCGGAACAGCACCTCGTCGAACTCGGGGACGCATTCGCCCCGGCTGAGCTGGCCGAGGCTGCCGCCGACCGCGCCTGAGGCGCAGTTCGAATACCGGGCCGCCAGTTCTTCGAAGCGATCGGGCTCGGCCCGCAGCGCGGCCAGCATCTCTTCGGCCATGTCGCGCACCAGTTCGAGCGGCACGGTCGGCGTCACCTGGAACAGGATGTGGCGCGCCTCGACCATCTCGCCGCGCGTGAACTGGCGCGGATGCTTGTTGTAATAGGCCAGGCAGGTTTCGAGGTCCGCCTGCGGCACCTGCACTTCGCGGGCGAGCAAGGCCTCGATGCGCGCGTCGTCGTCCTCGCCGCCGATCGCCAGCCGCGCCGCTTCCTGCAGCAGCAGGGTGCGCAGCACGACTTCGTGCACCGACTGCTTGAGCGGATTGGCGGCCTGCTGATGATGCGGCAGTTCCTGTTCGATCAGGGCGTCGTCGATCTCGACGCCATTGACTGAAATTCCCATGGTGTTCTCCTTGTCGTCCCTGGCAGCGCTCAGCGCGGGCGGACCAGCTGGAAGGCGCGGCCCAGGTAAGTCACGGCGCCGAAGCCGCTCCAGATGTGCACCAGGCGGGTGAAGGGGAAGATCACGAATAGCGACATGCCCATGAACAGGTGCAGTTTGAATACGATCGGGGCCTCGATGATGAAGCTGGCGGCGTCGCCGCGGAAGGTGACGATGTGCTGGGCCCAGGTCATCAAGAGGACCATCATGTGGCCGTCCAGGTGACCGGCGGACACGAAGATCGAGCACAGGCCGAGCAGCAGGGTGCCGAGGATCCACAGCAGCACGATCTTGTCCTTGAAGGTCGTGGCGGCGCACAGGCGGTCGTTGGCGAAGCGGCGCGCCAGCAGGATCAGGAGGCCGGCCAGGCACAGGCTGCCCATCACGCCGCCGGCGGCCATCGCGAAGAGCTGCTTGGCGCCGTGGCTGACGCCCAGCGTGTCCCAGACCCAGACCGGGGTCAGCAGGCCAACGGCATGGCCGCCCAGCAAGCCGATGATCCCGATGTGGAACAGGATGCTGCCGAGGCGCAGGTGTCCGCGGTGCAGGACCTGGGTCGATTCCGAGCGCCAGGTGTACTGCTCGCGGTCGAAGCGGATCAGGCTGCCGAGCAGGAAGACCGCCAGGGCGATATAGGGATAGATCCCGAAGAGGAATTGGTGCAGGTAGTTCATGATAAGTCTCCTAGTGCGCTGCGGCTGCCTGGGGGCGCGTGCCACGGGGATAAAAATTGATCGGCTGCGCGCCACCGGTCGCCGGCTTGAGCAGCGGCTCGACGCCGTCGGCGCCCGGCCCGAAGGTTTCCAGCGCCTCGTCCATGTCCTTGACCGGCGGCTCCGAGAGTTCCTCGGCCGCCACCGGCGACAAACCTTCCAGCACCGTGAACACGCCGGCGTAGACGCTGCCGTTGGCGGCGAGCTTCCTGCCGATATGGGCCAGCACGTGGACCGCGTCGCCCAGCAGGCGGCCGGCTTCCTCGCGGTCCAGCTGCGACAGGAATTCGAGGAACAGCGGCACGAAGTCCGGCAGCTCGTCCGGGCACATTTCCAGGCCGTGCTTCTTGTATTCTTCCATCAGGTCGACCATGGCCTGGCCGCGGTCGCGCGACTCGCCGTGGATGTGCTCGAACAGGTGCAGCGAATGCGAGGGCGTGCGGTCGAAGGTCTGCACGTACTCCTGCTGCAGCGTGATCAGGTCGTTCTCGGCCAGGTGGGTCAGCAGCGAGGCGACACCGGCGCGCATCGGCACCGGCAGGCCCGCTTCCAGCTCGGGCAGGGCGGCGACCAGCTCGGCTTCCGGGTAGGTCAGCAGCGCCGACAGGATCTGGTAGTGCTTCATCTCAGGCTCCTTCCACTTCTTTTTTCTTGCGCGACTTCGGCATCGAGACGAAGTGCACCGAACCCTGCTTTTTCTTGCCGAACAGCGAAGCGTCGCTGACGCCGTCCGAGCAACCGTTCCCGAACGAAAAGCCGCACGACCCCTTGTCGTTGAAGCTGTCCTCGGCCATTTCCTTGTGGCTGCTCGGGATTACGAAGCGGTCTTCGTAGTTCGCGATCGCCATGATGTGGTACATGTCCTCGACCACGGCCTTGCTCAGGCCAACCTGCTTCAGCACCTCCAGGTTCTCGGCGCCGTCCACCGATTTCGAACGCATGTAGGCGCGCATCGCCAGCATGCGGTCCAGCGCATGCACCACCGGCGCCTCCTTGCCCGCGGTGAGCAGGTTGGCGAGGTAGCGTACCGGGATGCGCAGGCTCTTGGTGTCCGGCAGGATGCCGTTCATGCCCATCTTGCCCGACTCGGCCGCGGCCTGGATCGGCGACAGCGGCGGGATGTACCACACCATCGGCAGCGTGCGGTATTCCGGGTGCAGCGGGAAGGCGATCTTCCATTCGACCGCCATCTTGTACACCGGCGAGCGCTTGGCCGATTCCAGCCACGAGTCCGGGATGCCCTGGCGGCGCGCTTCACGGACCACTTCCGGGTCGTGCGGATCAAGGAACAGGCCGAGCTGGGCTTCGTAGAGGTCCTGCTCGTCGGCCACCGAGGCGGCCTGCTCGATCTTGTCGGCGTCGTACAGCAGCACGCCCAGGTAGCGGATGCGGCCCACGCAGGTTTCCGAGCACACGGTCGGCTGGCCTGCTTCGATGCGCGGGTAGCAGAAGGTGCACTTCTCGGCCTTGCCGGAAGACCAGTTGTAATAGATCTTCTTGTACGGGCAGCCGGAGATGCACATGCGCCAGCCGCGGCACTTGTCCTGGTCGATCAGCACGATGCCGTCGTCTTCGCGCTTGTACACCGAGCCGGACGGGCAGGACGCCACGCAGGCCGGGTTCAGGCAGTGCTCGCACAGGCGCGGCAGGTACATCATGAAGGTGTTCTCGAAGGTCGCGTACATCTCCTTCTGCACGTTGTCGAACAGCTTGTCCTTGCTGCGCTTGGCGAATTCGCCGCCCAGGTCGTCTTCCCAGTTCGGGCCCCACTCGATCTTGTCCATCTTCTTGCCGGTCAGGACCGAGACCGGACGCGCGGTCGGCGGCGTCTCCGACAGCGGCGCGTTCTGCAGGCGCTCGTAGTCGTAGGTGAAGGGCTCGTAGTACTCGTCGATGCTAGGGAGGTTCGGGTTCGCGAAGATGTTCGCCAGGATCTTCAGGCGCGAACCCTGGCGCGGCTCGATCTTGCCGGAGGCCGTGCGTTTCCAGCCGCCGTTCCACTTGTCCTGGTTCTCCCACTCCTTCGGGTAGCCGATGCCGGGCTTGGTCTCGACGTTGTTGAACCAGGCGTACTCGACGCCATCGCGGCTGGTCCAGACATTCTTGCAGGTCACCGAGCAGGTGTGGCAGCCGATGCACTTGTCCAGGTTCAGGACCATGCCGATTTGTGCTCTGATTTTCATTTCGATTCCTCGTTATTCCTGACGCTTCAAGCGCCGCTTTTACGCGCCCTTCGGTGCCGGCATCCGTGCCAGCGCGGGTTCGCGGTCTTCTTCCCGATCCTTCTTCGGCGCCGGTTTCGCCGGCGCCGTCGGGGCCGGGCCGCGGGTGATCTCGTCGCTATTCGGACGCGATTCGTCGCGCTTGCCTTCCATCCAGTTCACGTCGCGCATCTTGCGCACCACCACGAACTCGTCGCGGTTCGAACCCACGGTGCCGTAGTAGTTGAAGCCGTAGGACAGCTGGGCATAGCCGCCGATCATGTGGGTCGGCTTGGTCACCGCGCGGGTCACCGAGTTGTGGATGCCCCCGCGCTTCTTCGACATCTCGGCGCCGGGCACGTTGACGATCTTTTCCTGGGCGTGGTACATGATCGTCATGCCTTCCGGGACGCGCTGGCTGACCACCGCGCGGGCGGTCAGGGTGCCGTTCACGTTGAAGACCTCGATCCAGTCGTTGTCCTCGATGCCGGCCGCTTTCGCATCGGTCTCCGACAGCCACACGTGGGGGCCGCCGCGCGACAGCGTCAGCATGCGCATGTTGTCCGAGTAGGTCGAGTGGATGCCCCACTTCTGGTGCGGCGTGATGAAGTTCAGCGCCAGCTCCTTGTTGCCGTTCGGACGGCGGTTTTGAATCGCCTCGGTCGTCTTCGTGTTGATCGCGGCCTTGTACACGCACAGCCCTTCGCCGAAGTCGCGCATCCAGAGGTGATCCTGGTAGAACTGCTGGCGGCCGGTCAGGGTGCGGAAAGGAATCAGCTCGTGCACGTTGGTGTAGCAGGCGTTGTAGCTGACTTCTTCGCTCTCCAGGCCCGACCAGGTCGGCGAGGAGATGATCTTGCGCGGCTGGGCCTGCACGTCGCGGAAGCGGATGCTGTCGTGCTCGCGCGGGAGCGCCAGGTGCGTGTGGTCGCGGCCGGTGATCTTCGACAGCGCGTCCCAGGCTTTCACGGCCACGTGGCCGTTGGTTTCCGGCGCCAGCGTCAGGATCATCTCGGCGGCGTCGATCGCGGTGTCCAGGCGCGGCTGGCCCTGCGACACGCCTTCCTCCAGCACGGTGCGGTTGATGCCGCGCAGGACGTCGACTTCATGGCCGGTCTTCCACGCGATGCCCTTGCCGCCGTTGCCGACCTTCTCGAGCAGCGGACCGACCGAGGTGAACTTCTTGTGGATCTGGCGGTAGTCGCGCTCGATCACGGTCATGCTCGGCATGGTCTTGCCCGGCACCGGTTCGCACTCGCCGAGTTTCCAGTCCTTCGGATCGAAGGGTTGGCCCAGCTCGCCCGGGGTGTCGTGCAGCAGCGGGGTCAGGACCAGGTCCTTGCGGGTACCCAGGTGGGCGCCGCCGATCTCCGAGAACTTGGCCGCGATGCCCTTGTAGATCTCCCAGTCCGACTTCGATTCCCACAGCGGCTGCACGGCTTCGGACAGCGGGTGGATGAAGGGGTGCATGTCCGAGGTGTTCAGGTCGTCCTTCTCGTACCAGGTCGCGGTCGGCAGCACGATGTCGCCGTACAGGCAGGTGGTCGACATGCGGAAGTCGAGCACCACCAGCAGGTCGAGCTTGCCTTCGGCGGCCGGGCGCACCTTGACGTCGCGCGGCTTCACGCAATCGTCCTCGTCGCTCATCAGGGCGTTCTGGGTGCCCAGCAGGTACTTCAGGAAGTATTCGTGGCCCTTGCCCGAGCTGCCCAGGATGTTCGAACGCCAGACAAACATGTTGCGCGGGAAGTTGGCGGGATTGTCCGGGTCGTCGCATGAGAAGTTCAGCTTGCCGGACTTGATCTGCTCGACCGCGTACTTGGCCGGGTCCTGGCCGGCCGCTTCGGCGGCGCGCACCACGTCCAGCGGGTTGGTTTCCAATTGCGGCGCCGACGGCAGCCAGCCCATGCGCTCGGCCTTGGCGTTGTAGTCGATCAGGGCCATCTCCTCGAGCTGGCCGTCCGCGGTCGGGCACAGGATTTCCGAGGTGTGCAGCTTCTCGTGGCGCCACTGGCTGGTGTGGGCGTAGAAGAAGGAGGTCGAGTTCATCTGGCGCATCGGACGGTTCCAGTCCTGCGCGAAGGCGAGCGGGGTCCAGCCGGTCTGCGGACGCAGCTTTTCCTGGCCGACGTAGTGGGCCCAGCCGCCGCCGCTCTGGCCGATGCAGCCGCACATCATCAGCATGTTGATGATGCCGCGGTAGGTCATGTCCATGTGGTACCAGTGGTTCAGCGCCGCGCCGACGATGACCATCGACTTGCCGCGGGTGCGGTCGGCGTTGTCGGCGAACTCGCGCGCCACGGTAATGACGTCGGCGGCTTTCACGCCGGTGTGCTTGACCTGCCATTGCGGGGTGTAGGGCACGTCGTCTTCATAGCTCTTGGCCGCGTTCGGGCAGATGCCGCGGTCGACGCCGTAATTGGCCATCGACAGGTCGAACACTGTGGTGACCAGCGCGCTCGTGCCGTCGGCCAGTTCGATCTTCTTGACCGGCACGTGACGCAGCAGCAGGTCGTCGGCATCCTTGCCGCCGAAGTAGGGGAAACCGACCGGCACGATCTGGTCGTGGCCCTCGATCAGCGAGAGCTGCGGGTCGATCGGATTACGTGTGGAACCTTCCTTCTGTTCCAGGTTCCACTTGCCCGACTCGCCCCAGCGGAAGCCGATTGAGCCGCTCGGGGCGACGATCCGGCCGCTGGCCTGGTCGATGACCAGGGTCTTCCATTCCGGGTTGTTGGTCTCATCGAGGCTGTGTTCCAGGTGCGAGGCGCGCAGGAAGTAGTCGGGCACCAGGGTGCCGTCGCGTTCCTTGAGCATGACCAGCATCGGGAAGTCGGTGTACTGCTTGGCGTACTCGATGAAATAGCTGGACTTGCCGGTCGCGTGGAACTCCTTCATGATCACGTGGCCCATGGCCATCGCCAGCGCGGCGTCGGTGCCCTGCTTGGGGGCGAGCCAGATGTCGCCGAACTTGGCCATCTCGCCAAAGTCGGAAGACACGGCCACGGTCTTGGTGCCCTTGTAGCGCACTTCGGTGTAGAAGTGGGCGTCCGGGGTGCGGGTCATCGGCACGTTCGAGCCCCAGACCATCAAATAGGTCGAGTTGTACCAGTCGGCCGATTCCGGAACGTCAGTCTGCTCGCCCCAGACTTGCGGGCTGGCCGGCGGCAAATCGCAGTACCAGTCGTAGAAGCTCATGGCGACGCCGCCGATCAGGCTCAGGTAGCGGGTGCCTGCGGCGTAGCTAACCATCGACATGGCCGGGATCGGCGAGAAGCCGATGATGCGGTCCGGGCCGTACTGGCCGATCGTGTAGGCGTTGGCGGCGGCGATGATCTCGTTGACCTCGTCCCACTTGGCGCGCACGAAGCCGCCCTGGCCGCGCACGGTCTTGTAGCTGGCGGCGCGTTGCGGATCGGTGGTGATGTATTCCCAGGCGGCGACCGGGTCGCGGGTGGCGCGCGCTTCGCGCCACAGCTGCATCAGGCGGCCGCGCACCATCGGGTGCTTGACGCGCTGCGCCGAATACACGTACCAGGAGTAGCTGGCGCCGCGCGGGCAGCCGCGCGGCTCGTGGTTGGGCAGGTCGGGACGGGTGCGGGGGTAGTCGGTCTGCTGGGTTTCCCAGGTGATCAGGCCGTTCTTGACATAGACCTTCCAGCTGCACGAGCCGGTGCAGTTGACGCCGTGGGTCGAGCGCACGATCTTGTCGTGCTGCCAGCGCTGGCGGTAGGCCTTTTCCCAGGTACGGTCCTCGTTGACCACAACGCCGTGGCCATTCGAAAAGGTTTGTTTGGCGTTGCCGAAAAATTTCAGCCGGTCCAGAAAATGACTCATGATTCCTCCAATGAACTGTGAACAGTCTAAGGAGCAGCTCGGCCATTGGATATTCGCAGGAAGGCGGTGCGGCGGTGGATTAGGGAGTAGGCCGCCTACGCCTTTCGAACTAGGGCGAGGCGGGCCGATAAAACAAAAAGGCCGCTGCCCGTGGTCGGGGCAGCGGCCTGTCGCCGGGGCGTACGCCGGTCAGCAGGGCATGTCGGCGCCCTTGCGCGCATAACACCACCAGGTCACCGCGATGCAGCTCACGTAGAAGCCGATGAAGCACCACAGCGCGGCGTTGGCGCTGCCGGTCAGGGCGATCGAGGTGCCATAGGCCTTCGGGATGAAGAAGGCGCCATAGGCGGCGATCGCCGAGGTGAAGCCGAGCACGGCGGCGGCCTCCTTGTTGGCGCTGGCGACGGCCTGCGCCTTGATGGCTTGCGGCTGGCCGGCGCTGGCGCGCTGGTGCAGGGTCAGGAAGATTACCGGGATCATGCGGAAGGTCGAGGCATTGCCGACGCCGGTGCAGGCGAACAGCACCAGGAACATCAGGAAGAAGCCCATGAAGCTGCCCGGGTTGCCGACAGCCGTATCGGGCAGGAAGTGCAGCACGCCCAGCACGGCGGCGATCATGGCGGCGAAGGTCCAGACCGTGACGCGGGCGCCGCCCAGCTTGTCGGCAATATAACCGCCGGCCACGCGCGCCAGCGCGCTGACCAGGGGGCCGACGAAGGCATACTGCAGCGGGTTCACTTGCGGGAACAGGGTGCTGGTGAGCAGCGGGAAGGCCGCCGAGTAGCCGATGAAGGAACCGAAGGTGCCGATGTACAGCCAGCACATCAGCCAGTTGTGCTTGCGCTTGAAGATCACGGCCTGCTCCGCGAACGAGGCCTTGGCCGAGGCCAGGTCGTTCATGCCGAACCAGGCGGCCACCGCGGACAGCAGGATGAAGGGCACCCAGACGAAGCCGGCATTCTGCAGCCAGACCTGCTTGGTCTGCGCCGCCCCATGTACCACCTTCGCCCAGCTCTGCGGCTCGCCGCCGAACACGGCGGCGGTGATCACCAGCGGCACCACGAACTGCACCGCCGACACGCCCAGGTTGCCCAGGCCCGCGTTCATGCCCAGGGCGTAGCCCTTCTGGGCCTTCGGGTAGAAGAAGCTGATGTTCGACATCGAGGAGGCGAAATTGCCGCCGCCGAAGCCACACAGCAGGGACAGCACCAGCATGGTCGGGTAGCTGGTGGCCGGGTCCTGCACCGCGAAGCCGATCCCCAGCGCCGGGATCATCAGCGAGGCGGTCGAGATCGCGGTCCACTTGCGCCCGCCGAAGATCGGCACCATGAAGGAATAGAAGATGCGCAGGGTGGCGCCGGACAGGCCCGGCACCGCGGCCAGCCAGAACAGCTGGTTGGTACTATACTTGAAGCCGATGGCCGGCAGGTTGACGACGACCACGCTCCACACCATCCAGATCGCGAAGGCCAGCATCAGAGCCGGGATCGAGATCCAGAGGTTGCGGTTGGCCGTGCTCTTGCCGCGGCTTTGCCAGAAACTGGGCACCTCGGGTTCCCAGGTCGAAATGAGGTATCTGCTCACGCTATTCTCCTTGTGAGTGTTTGGGGATATATAGGTTTGTCCGCTCGGCTCAGGCGGCCTTGCGCAGGGACTTGTTTGCATTCTTCGGCGCAGCCGGGGCCACGGCCGGCTGCGCATGGCCGGGCTTGAACGAGAAGTGCATCCAGACCAGCGACACGCAGACGGTGCCGTACAGCAGCATGAAGGAGCTCGAGCGGATGCCGGTCAGGTCGACGATGGCGCCGAACAGGATCGGCAGGATGAAGCCGCCCAGGCCGCCGGCCAGGCCGACCACGCCCGAGACCGCGCCGATGTTGTCGCTGAAATCGTCGGCGATGAAGCGGAACACGGACGCCTTGCCGATCGCCATGGCCACGCCGACCACGAACAGGATGGCGGTGAAGGCCACCGGTCCCAGGCCGAGATGCAGGTCCATGGCGCCGGTCACGGTCTTGACGCTCATCGTGGTCTGCGGGTAGGACAGGATGAAGAAGCAGACCCAGCACACCCACATCACGGCCCAGGTGACCTTGTGGGCGCCGTACTTGTCCGAGATCCAGCCGCCCAGAGCGCGCAGCACGCCGCCCGGCAGCGAGAAGCAGGCGGCCAGCAGGGCGGCCAGCTTGAGGTCGAAACCGTATTCGCCGACGTAATACTTGGTCATCCACAGGGCCAGCGCGACGTAGCCGCCGAACACGACCGAGTAATACTGGCAGTAGCGCCACACGCGCGGATCCTTCAGCACCCGCATCTGCTGGGCGAAGCTCTCACCCGACGGCGCCTTGTGCGCGGGGTCGGAATAGGAACCGAACCAGAACAGCAGGGCGGTGACGACCATTACCACGGCGTAGACCCTGGGCAGGCCCTGCCAGCCGGCGGCGACGATGATGGCCGGCGCGGCGAACTTGGTCAGCGCCGAGCCTGAGTTGCCGGCGCCAAACACGCCCATGGCGAAGCCGCGGCGCTCCTTGCCGAACCAGCGCGCCACATACGGCGTGCCGACCGAGAACGAACCGCCGGCCAGGCCGACGAACAGGCCCAGCACCAGGAAGTGCCAGTAGGCGCTGGCGTAGCTGATCAGCCAGATCGGCAGCGCGCAGGCCATCATCAGGGTGAAGAAGACGATGCGGCCGCCGAAGCGGTCGGTCCAGATGCCCAGCGGCACCCGCACCAGGGCGCCGGACAGCACCGGGGTCGCCACCAGCAGGCCGAATTCGGTTTCGTTCAGGCCCAGCTTGGCCTTGATCGGAATGCCCAGGACCGCGAACATCATCCAGATCGCGAAACAGATCGTGAAGGCAAAGGTACTGCTGACGAGGACCGCGATCGGCCTCCTGTCGGTGCTCATGTTCATCTCCTTGAAACGCACTTTTCGATGTATGGAAGAGTACGGGCCGCGGGCGTACGCCACTATTGGCCGGAGGTGGATTTTCGAGTGGGCAAGAGAGCTAGAGGCCGCCGCCGGACGGACTAGCCGGACTAGGCAAAACGGGCTAGGCGCAGCCGTCCGCCCCCGGGCCGGTCCGAGCGTGTAGGATGTCGGCAATGCCAAGTCCGTCCGGAACGCGTCCCATGCCGCACCCCCTGAGCCCGCAACAGCTGAGCAACATCGTCGACATCGCCGAAAACGCCATCGTCTGCACCAACGAAGCCCAGCAGATCATCTTTTTCAACCAGGGCGCCGAACGCGTGTTCGGCTGGCGCGCCGCCGAGATCGTTGGCCAGGACCTGGCGGTCCTGCTGCCGGAACGCTTCCGCCCCGGCCACGCGGAGCGGGTCGCGGGCTTCCAGAACGGTGAGCGCGCCGCCAGGCGCATGGGCGAGCGCGGCACCATCCACGCGGTACGCAAGGACGGCACCGAGTTCCCGGCCGAGGCGACGATCTCGAAGTCGACTTCCGACGGACGGGTGATCCTGACCGCCATCCTCCAGGACATCTCGGAGCGCCGGGCGTACGAGCGCGAGCTCGAACTGGCCAAGGAGCGTGCCGAAGCGGCGATGCAGGCCAAGAGCATGTTCCTGGCAAACATGAGCCACGAGATCCGCACGCCGCTGAACGCGGTGATCGGCATGACCAGCCTGCTGCTGCATACGCCGATCGACGAAGAACAGCGCGACTACACGGAAACCATCCGCTCCAGCAGCGAGGCCTTGCTGGGGATCATCAACGACCTGCTCGACTATTCCAAGCTGGAGGTGGGCCGGCTCGACCTCGAACGCCATGCCTTCGAGGTGCGGCGCTGCGTCGAGGAGGCGCTCGACCTGCTGGCCCCGGCCGCCGGCGAGAAGCACCTCGACCTGGCCTACATGATCGAGCCCGGGGTGCCGGCCACGATCCTGGCCGACGCTACCCGGCTGCGCCAGGTACTGGTCAACCTGCTGTCGAACGCGATCAAGTTCACCCACCATGGCGAGGTCGTGGTGACGGTCTCGTCCACGCCGCTGGAGCACGGCGCCTGCCAGCTGGCGTTCGCGGTGCGCGACACCGGCATCGGCATCCCGGCGCACCGCCTCGAGGACGTGTTCAGCTCCTTCACCCAGGTCGACGCCTCGACCACGCGCAAGTACGGCGGCACCGGGCTGGGCCTGACGATCAGCCGGCGCCTGGCCGAGATGATGGGCGGCAGCCTCACGGTCCAGAGCGAGGTGGGGCGCGGCTCGATGTTTACGCTGACGGTGCGCGCCGAAGCCTTCGACGAACAGCTGGCCGAGAACGTGCTGCGCGAGCGCGCGGCGAGCGTGCGCGGGCGGCGCATCCTGATCGTCGACGACAATGCCACCAACCGCCGCATCCTGATGAAGCAGGCCCTGCTATGGGGCATGGAACCGCTCGCCGCGGCCTCGGCGGTGGAGGCGATCGACCTGGTGCGCGACGGCCACCCCTTCGACGTGGCGGTGCTCGACATGCAGATGCCCGACATGGATGGCGCCCGCCTGGCGGCCGCGCTGCGCAAGCACCGCGACCGCAGCGCCCTGCCGCTGGTGCTGCTGACCTCGGTGGGCCAGCGCCAGCGCGACGCCGGCGAGGGCATGAACGCCTTCTCCGCCTGGCTGAACAAGCCCATCAAGCCAGCGGCGCTGCTCGAAGCCCTGCAGCAGGTTCTGGGCGAGCGCGTCGGGCACGCCGCGCGGCCGCAGCCGGCGCTGGCGCAGGGGGCGCCGGCAAGCGCACCCGCGGTCGACATCCTGGTTGCGGAAGACAACACCATCAACCAGAAGGTCATCAAGCAGCTGCTGCGCCACCTCGGCTACCGTGCCGACGTGGTGGCCAATGGCCTCGAAGCGCTCGAGGCGCTCGAGCGCCAGGATTACCAGGTGATCCTGATGGACATGCAGATGCCGGAAATGGATGGCCTGGAAGCCACCCGGCGCCTGCGCCAGCGCTTTCGCGGCGCCAATGCGCCCTACATCATCGCGATGACCGCCAACGCCATGCCCGGCGACCGCGAACGCTGCCTGGACGCCGGCATGAACGACTACGTGCCCAAGCCGATCGAGCTGGAGGTGCTGGGCAAGGCGCTGGCCGCGGCCGTCGCGCACGTGGCAGCGCGACGGCAGGACGGCGTGGTGATCGATCCGGCCCGGATCGGGCAGCTGCGCGCGATCGACGACGAGGCCTCGTTGCTGGACGAGGTGATCGCTTCTTTCGTGGGGGAAGTGCCGCAGCTGCTGAACAGGCTGGCCCATGCGGTGCGCGAGCATGACGGGCAGCTGCTGGCGTCGACTGCCCACTACCTGCGTTCGAGCATCGATTTCGTTGGCGCCAACCGGATGCGCCTGCCGTGCACGAACCTGGAGCTGATGGGCAAGGGGCAGACCTTCGATGGCGCCGAGGAGCAACTGGATGCGCTGGAGCGCGCCTACGAGGAGGCCAGGATCGCGCTGCAGGCGCTGCGCGGCGACGCCGCGGCCTGAATCAGGACTGGCGGTCGGGACCGCCGTTCAGGCCCTGCTCAACGGCGAATACGGCGGCCTGGACCCGGCTGGTCAGGCCGAGTTTCTTTAGGATGTTCTGAACGTGGATCTTGACCGTGCTTTCCGCCAGGTCGAGCACGCGCGCGATCAGCTTGTTGCTTTCGCCGCGCGCCAGGCAGGCCAGGATCTCGCGCTCGCGCGGCGTGAGCTTGTCCAGTTCCGAGGGCGGCGCCGGGGCCGCGGGCTCGCGTTGCTTTTGCAGCTGGGCCACCAGCTTGGTCGCCATCGATTCGGCCAGCACCGATTCGCCGGCCGCCGCGCGCTCGATCGCGCGCACCAGGTAGTCGGCGTCGATGTTCTTGACCAGGTAGCCGCGCGCGCCGGCCTGCAGCGCGGTGGCGAGGTCGTCCGCTTCCTCGGACACGGTCAGCATGATGATGGCGGCCTCGGGCCAGCCCTGCAAGATCAGCTGCAGGGTTTCGACGCCGGACATGCCGGGCATGTGCAGGTCGAGCAGGATCACGTCCGGCCGCAGCTGGATGGCGCGCTTGACGCCGTCCACGCCGTCGGAGGCTTCGCCCACGACGGTAAAGCGCGAATTGCGCTGCAACAGCGACTTGACGCCGCTGCGGAACAGCGTGTGGTCATCGACCAGCAGGACGGTGATCGGCTCGGTTGGTGCATCCATGCAAAACTCCAGTTCTCCTTCAGGCTGCCCGCCGGTGCGCGCCCGGAACCTGCAGGCAGACGGTGGTGCCGTGGCCGGGCCTGGAATCGATGTCCAGGTCGGCCTTGATGTGCCGTGCGCGCTCGCGCATGATGTGCAGCCCGACGTGGCTGTCACCCGCCGCGGACACGGCGGTGGCGTCGAAGCCGCTGCCATTATCGCTGATCGATAGCGAAAAGTCTTGAGCGTCCCGTACGCGGACCTGCACCTCGCCCGCATGGGCGTGCTTGCGGATGTTAGACAGGGCTTCCTGGACGATGAACAGGATCTGCAGCTGTTCCTCGCGCGGGAAAGGCAGTCCGCCCGCGCCCTCGGCGGCAAAGCTGGCGTCCACGCCGGTCTGGTCGCGGAACTTGCGGACCGCCTTCCGTAGCGCGCTGTTGAGATCGTCTTCCTCGAGCCGGCTGCGGAAGTTCTGCAGCAGCTCGCGCACGTCCTCGTAGCTTTCCTTGACGCCCGCGCGCAGCAGCGGGACGATGTCGGCCGCTTCCCGGTGCGCGCCCTGGCGCAGCGATTCCTCGAGCATCTGCACTTGCAGGTTCAGGAAGTTCAGGCCCTGGGCGATGCTGTCATGCAGGCCGCGCGCCACCATGTTGCGCTCCTCGGAAATCGCCATCTCGCGCTCGCGCGCCCCCAGGCGCATGTTCTCGATCGCGGTGCCGAGCAGCCGGCCCAAGGTCTCGAGCAGCGCCTGTTCCTGTTCCGTGAACTGGCGCTCGGCGCGGAAATGCAGACTGAACACCCCAAGATGCTGGTCCTGGGCGAAGACCTGGAAGGCCGACACCGTGGCGTAGCCTTCCAGCGAACAACGGGACTGGCCCTGCGAGGGCAGGGTGCGCAGCCAGTGGACCACTGGCTGCCGGTCGCGCGCCGCTGCGCCGCACAGGCATTCGCCCAGCGGCATGCAGCGTTCGGCTTCAGCCATGGCGTCCGACAGGCCGCGCTGGACGACCAGGTGGACTTTTTCCTGGCCTGCCTCGACCAGGCGCACGGAACCGGCGTCGGCGTGAAAATACTCGACGATGCGGTCGATGAAACCGTCGCACATCGGCTCCAGCGTCTGCCGGCGCTGCAGGAAGGCGGCGCTGTCGTAGAGCAGGGCCAGCTCGCGGTTCTGCAGTTCCAGCGCGGCGGTTTTCTCGCGCACCTTGTCTTCCAGGCTGCCGTACAGGCGTTCGAGGCGGTCGGCCATGCGGTTGAAGCCCGCCGCCAGTTGGCCGAACTCGTCGCCGCTGTCGACCTCGAGGCGCACGCCCAGGTCGGTGTCGGCCATGCTGCGCATGCCGGCGTGCAGGCGCTCGACCGGACGCACGATCAGGCTGAACATGAGATACACGAGGGCGACCGTGCCGCCCATCGCGAGCGCCATCAGCGCCAGTTGCGAGGACCGCAGCCAGAAGGTGCGCACCTCGTTGTCGCGCTCGATGAGGCGCACCACGGCATCGATGTCGCCGACATAGGCGTCGACCTCGGCCAGGAAGCGGCGCAGCAGCGCTACCCGCGCGTCGCCCGGCGCCTGCAGGACTTGCAGCGCGCGCGGGCGGATGCGGCCGTTCCAGCCAGCCGCGACCGCGTCGAAGCCGGCGCGGACGGCCCGGGTCGGCGGCAGCCCGAGCGGGCGCTGCGGGTCGCCCTTCGCCACCAGCGCCAGGGTGCGGTCGATGCTGGCGACCTGTTCGCGCGCCGCGCCATCGAAGCCGGCGCCAGGGGTGTGCACCGCGCGCCCGAGCAGCATCGCCAGCCGGTATTCCTGCTTGCGCAGGCTGCCCGTCTCGTTGATCGCGGCGGCCGCGCCCTCGAGTTGCCAGGACAGCCAGAGCGTGGCGCCGATCGCCGCGAGCGCCAGCAGCAGGAAGCCGACCAGGGCGCCGGCGATGCGGGTCGACAGGCGCAGGTGGCCCGGGATCGGCGGGTGGTCCGGCAGCGCGCCGGGCGGGAGGACGTTCATGCGGCGGCCGCCTCGACCGGCTGCACCAGGCTCAGGAACTCCTGCTTGCGCGGCGAATAGGCCATCAGGGAGCCCGCCTCGATGTCGAAGTACCAGCCGTGCAGGGCCAGCTGGTCTTCCTCGACGCGGCGCCGGATCCACGGGTAGCTCATGAGGTTGTCCAGCGAATGCAGGATGCTGGCCAGCTCGGCGGCGCGGCAGCGGCCCTCCTCGTGCTTGTGCGGGAGCGCGCGCAGCACCTCCTCGCGCACCGGTGCGGCGATGCGCATCCAGCGCGCCACGAAATCGGTCTCTTCCGTGACACGGGCCTGCGACATCAGCGCGCGGATGCCGCCGCAGCGGGCGTGGCCCAACACGATGATGCGCGCCACCTGCAGGCCGCAGACCGCGAATTCGATGGCCGAGCTGACACCGGGCGGGGCATCCTGCGTGCACGGCGGGACCAGGTTAGCGATGTTGCGGACGACAAAAATCTCGCCGGGATCGCAGCCGGTCAAGAGGGCCGGGTCGACCCGCGAGTCGCAGCAGCCGATCACCAGCGTGCCCGGATGCTGCCCTTGGCGCAGGCTATCCAGCAGGGTCGGCTCGCTGAGATACTGCTGCTGGAAGCGGGCAAAGCCGCGGATAAACTTCTCGATGTCCTGCATCTCAGCCTCCGGTCTGCGACATGAAGCGGATGATCTTTTCCGGGCGCGCGCTGAATTCGTGCATCTGGGGCTTGAGCTCGATCGCCTCGCGGATCGCGGCCTCCAGTTCCGCGTCGCTGGCCCCGCCGCGCAGCAAGGGACGGAACTCGAACTTCTCTTCCTGGCCCAGGCACATGTAGAGGGTGCCGTCGACCGACAGGCGCACCCGGTTGCAGGTCGCGCAGAAATGCTGCGACAGGGGGGTGATGAAACCGATATTGCTGCGGCCGTCGCGGGTGGCGAGGTAGCGCGCGGGCCCGCCGCCCAGCTCGAGGGCCTGCGGCACCAGATCGAAGCGCTGCTGCAGGCGCGCCCGGACCGGCTGCAAATCCAGGTAGGCGCTGTTGCGCCCGGTCTGGCCCATCGGCATGACTTCGATCAGGCGCAGCACGAAGCCGTGCTTGATGCAGAACTCCGCCATGCGGTCGATCTCGCCGTCGTTCACGCCGCGCATGGCGACCATGTTGATCTTGATGGGGTCGAAACCGGCTTCCTTGCCGGCCATGATGCCATCCATGACCTGGGCGTGGCTGTCGCGGCCCGTGATGCTGCGCATGCAGGCCTGGTCCAGGGAGTCCAGGCTGACGTTGAGGCGCTTGACGCCGGCCAGCCGGAGCGCCTGCGCGTGGCGGCGCAGCTGGGTGGCGTTGGTCGACATCGACAGGTCGTCGATGCCCTCGATCGCGGCGATCCGCGTCGCCAGGCTGGTGACGTGCCGGCGCAGCAAGGGCTCCCCGCCGGTCAGGCGCACGCGCCGCGTGCCCAGCCGGGCGAAAGCGCGCAGCAGGCGCTCGATTTCGTCGAAAGTGAGCCAGTCGCCGGGTTCCTCGAAGTCCTTGAAACCGGTCGGCATGCAATAAGTGCAACGCAGGTCGCAGCGGTCGGTCACGGACAGGCGAAGGTATTCGATCGAACGGCCGAATCGGTCGCGCAACATGCGGTACTCCAGTCAGGGTGAATGGCAGCCATTGTAGGGCGCGCATCCGGCACTGGCTGTCGGCATGATGGATGACCCGGCCTAGTCCTTCCGAACTATTTTCTTGCCGATGCCGTACCTCTACACTTGTTCCTCATAGGAAAATGTGACTGCGAATGGGAAGGAATCATGGTGAAACTCTCGAACTTGAAAATACGCACCCGCCTGGGCGCCGGCTTCGGACTGGTCCTGTTGTTGCTGGGCCTGGTCGTAGGCGTCGGCCTGCAGGGCTTTCGGGCGGTTGGCAACTCGACCGCCACCCTGGTTGACGAGGACTGGGTCAAGGCGGAAGCGGCGGCTACGATCGATACCATGATCCGCGCCAACGCGCGCCGCACGCTGGAGCTGTTCGTGGCGCCTGATCAGGCCTACCGTGACGCCATCCACCAGAAAATCGCGTCCAACAAGCAGGAAATCGCCACCGCGCTGGCGACCCTCGACCCCCTGGTCACGAGTGAGAATGGCAAGGCGATGCTGCGCAAGGTAGTGGACCAGCGCGCTGCCTATGTCGACTCCTTTACCAGGGTCAACGCATTGCTCGAAGCCGGGCAGCGCGAGCAGGCCCAACGCCTGGTGCTGGAGGACACCATGCCGCGCCTGGACGCCCTGCAGGAAGCCGTACAAGCCTTGAACGCCTTGCAGAAGCAGCGCGCGGGCGAGGCGGGACGCCGGGTCCAACATCAGATCGCCTCCGGCAGCACCCTGATGCTGGCGCTCGGCGCTTGCGCGCTGCTGGCAGGGGCCCTGTTCTCGGTCGTGCTGGCGCGTTCCATCGTGCATCCCCTGCGCCAGGCGGTGACGCTGGCCCAGCGCGTGGCGAGTGGCGACCTGACTGGAAAGATCGCGGCCAGTTCGAAGGATGAACTGGGCGATCTGCTGCGTGCGCTCGACACCATGAACCGCCAGCTTGGCGTCATGGTCGACGAAGTGCGCAAGGGCAGCGAAACGATCGCCACCGCCTCCGGCCAGATTGCAAGCGGCAACTTCGACCTTGCTGCGCGCACCGAAATGCAAGCCAGTTCGCTACAGCAGAGCGCGGCATCGATGGAACAGCTGACCAGCACGGTCCAGCAGAACGCCGCCCACGCGCGTCAGGCCAACGACCTCGCCTCGTCGACGGCAAGGGTCACGGCCGAGGGCAGTGACGCCGTGTCGCGCGTGGCCAGTACCATGAGCGACATCAGCGAGTCGGCGCGCCGGATCGCTGATATAACCGGCATCATCGATGGCATCGCGTTCCAGACCAATATCCTCGCGCTGAATGCCGCGGTGGAGGCGGCGCGGGCTGGCGAGCAGGGCAGGGGCTTCGCCGTGGTCGCCAGCGAGGTGCGCAACCTGGCCCAGCGCTCGGCGGCGGCAGCCAGGGAAATCAAGCAGCTGATCACGGATTCGACCGGCAGGATCGCCGACGGCACCCAACTGACCGCCGTCGCTGCCGACACCATGCGCCAGGTGCTGACCGGGGTCCAGCACGTCACCTCCCTGATGGCCGAGATCACCGCCTCGAGCGACGAGCAGCGCATCGGCATCGAGCAGGTCAACGAAGCGGTCAGCCAGATGGACAGCGTCACCCAGCAGAATGCGGCGCTGGTGGAGCAGGCCGCGGGGGCAGCCCAGTCCCTGCAGGAGCAGGCGCAATCGCTGAACCGCACCATCGGCCGGTTCCGGCTCGCCGACCATCACTCCTCGCTCGAAGCGGCCAACAGCCCGCAGTTCGCCAGCGTCGCCGGCGCCGGCCGGGCGCTCGCATGGACCGCAGCCTGAGTGGAGCACAAGATGGACAAGGACAACGACGGCCAGCATGGTGCCAGCGCCTCGGCCCGCCGCCGCAACAACGTGCATGTGGCCGGCGCTGGTGAGCGGACGATCGTGTTTGCGCATGGCTATGGCTGCGACCAGAGCGTGTGGCGCTGGGTCGCGCCCGCGTTCGAGCCCGACCACCGCGTCGTGACGTTCGACCACGTGGGTGCGGGCGCTTCCGACCTGTCGGCCTACGATCCGGTCCGGCACGCGACATTGGAAGGCTATGCCGACGACCTGCTGGCGATCTGTGCCGAGATGGCGCTGTCCGGCATCGTCTATGTCGGCCATTCGGTCAGCGCCATGATCGGCGTGCTGGCGGCCATCCGCGCGCCGGAGGTGTTCGAGCGCCTGGTGTTGGTCGGCCCCTCGCCCTGCTATCTGAACGACGGCGACTATGCCGGCGGTTTTGCGCAGCGTGACCTGGACGAATTGCTCGACCTCATGGACAGCAACTTCGTCCATTGGTCGGCGACCATGGCGCCGGTGATCATGAATGCGCCGGACCGGACCGAACTCGCCGAGGAACTGGCCGGTAATCTCTGCCGGCTCGATCCCGCGGTCGCCAGGCAGTTTGCGCGCGTCACCTTCCTGAGCGACCACCGCGCGGACCTGGGGCTGCTGCGCAGGCCTTCGCTGATTCTCCAGTGCCGCGACGACGCCATCGCCCCACTCGCGGTCGGCGACTATATGCGCAGGCACATGGCTGGCAGCACGCTGCGGCGGATGGCGGCGGCCGGACATTGCCCGCACATGAGCGCGCCGGCCGAAACGATCGCGGCGGTCCGCGCCTACCTCGAGATGGCGCCGTATGCCTGACCAACTGCTGGCGCCAGGCGGCGCCAACCGCGCTGCCGTCCTCGGCTCCCTGTGCGGCTATGTCACTGCCGGGCGCGACGGCCGGATCGGCGAAGTCAATGAAACCTTCCTGGCGTGGAGCGGCCATGCGCGTGCCGACGTGGTCGGCCAGCGCCGCTTCGAGGACTTCCTGACCCCGGCCGGGCGCATCTTCTACCAGGGCCACGCCTGCGTCATGCTGCGCAACCGCGGCATTGTGCGCGAAGTCGCGCTGCAGCTGGTCGCGCGCGACGGCAGCCGCCTGCCGGTGCTCGTCAACATCGCCCAGCGCCGCGACGCGGCGGGCGAGGTGGTGGCTACTGCGTTCACGGTCTTCAATGCCAGCGAGCGCACGCGCTACGAGGAGGAGCTGCTAAAAGCGCGCAGGCATGCCGAGCAATCGCACGAGCAGCTGCTCGAGCTGAACGGCCGTCTGAGCGACAGCAACGCGGCCCTGCATGCGCAGGGCGAGCGCCTGCGGGTGACGCTCAATGCTATCGGGGATGGCGTGATCGCCACCGACGTGGCCGGCCGGGTGAGCTATATGAATCCGGCCGCCGCGACCCTGTGCGGGCATGCCGCCGCACGCAGCGCCGGCCTGCCGCTGGGCGAGGTGTTCGTCCCCTTCGACGAGCACACCGGGCTGCCGTTCAGCATCGCTGATGCGCCCTGCGGCGAACTGGCCGCGCTGGCGCGCGAGGGCAAGTGGGTGTTGCGCAAGGATAACGCGCAGATCCCGGTGACCCTTGTCGCCACGCCCATGCACGACGAGGCCGGCACGATCGTGGGGCTGCTGGTGGTGTTCCGTGACGTCTCTGCCGCGCGCGAATACGAAGCCAGGCTGCACGACCTGGCCACCCACGACGCGCTGACCGGCTTGATCAACCGCCATGAATTCGAGCGCCGCCTGGCGCTGGCCCTGCGCGAAGGCGCGCAGGATGGACACACGCTGATGTACCTCGACCTCGACCAGTTCAAGATCGTCAACGACACCTGCGGGCACGCCGCCGGTGACGAGCTGATGCGCCAGGTGGCCCACATCATGCGCACAGCACTGCGCCGCGAAGACACGCTGGCGCGGCTGGGCGGCGACGAGTTCGGCGTGCTCCTGCACCGGCGCGTGCCCGGCGAGGCGCTGGCGGTAGCCGAGCGCCTGCGCCAGACCGTCAGGGAATTCGACTTCGTCTGGGACGGCAAGCTATTCCCGATCGGCGTCAGCATCGGCGCCGTCCACCTGGCGGCGGGTGCGATGGATCTCGACGACGCCTTGCGCCTGGCCGATTCGGCCTGCTACGTCGCCAAGGGCAAGGGCCGCAACCGCATCCACGTCGGCGCGCGCGACGACCTGGAGGTGGAAAGGCACAAGGGCGAGGTCGGCTGGATCAGCCGCCTGCACCTGGCGCTCAAGGAAGCGCGCTTCGTGCTGTTCGGCCAGCAGATCGTCCCGGTCGAACCGAAGCCAGGCCAGCCGCGCCACGTCGAAGTCCTGATCCGGATGCGCGACGAGGAAGGTCGTCTGGTCTCGCCGATGGCGTTTATTCCCGCCGCCGAGCGCTACGGCCTGATGCCGGAGATCGACCGCTGGGTGGTCGGCACGGTCCTGGAGCGCTTCCATGCGCTGGCGTCCGGCAGCGACACCATCTACGCGGTGAACCTGTCAGGTGCGACGCTCTGCGACGAGGGCTTCTTATCCTTTGCGCGCGCTGCCTTCGCTCGCTCCAAACTGCCACCTGCGCGCATCTGTTTCGAGATTACCGAGACCGCGGCGATCGCCAACCTGAAGCAGGCCACGCGCCTGATCGATGAACTGAAGGCGCTCGGCTGCCAGTTCGCGCTCGACGATTTCGGCAGCGGCATGTCCTCCTTCGGCTACCTGCGGCACCTGCCGGTCGATTTCCTCAAGATCGACGGCAGATTCGTCAAGGACTTGCTGGCCGACCGCGTCAACTACGCGATGGTCGAAGCGATCAACCGCGTCGGCCAGGTGATGGGATTGCAGACGATCGCCGAGTTCGTCGAGGATGCGCCGACCCTGGAGGCGCTGCGCGGGATCGGCATAGACTTCGCGCAGGGCTATGGCGTGCACAAGCCCGAAAAGCTCTATCCGGCCTGAGCCGGCCGGCGCCGGCGCATCCTGTCGAACACGGCCACCGCCCCCGCCATCAGGGCGCCGGCCGCGGCTGCGGCAATCAGCCCGAGCGTGTGGGAGCCGGCCCGCGCCGTCCATTCCTGGACGTACAGCATGGGCGGCGTGAGCGCCATCGGCGCCAGCATCGCCGCGGCCAGCCAGGCATGGCGCCATCTGCGCCCGCGACCGCCCTCAGCCACCACAGCACCCGCCGCAGCAGCCGGACGGGGCCCGCGGCCTGCCCTGGTAGCCGGCGCGCGCCGCCGCGTCGTCGATCGCGCGCGGCGAGGTGGCGTCCGCGTCGAACCGTACCGTGACCTCGGGGCTGCCGGGGGCGAGTTCGATCGCGCGTACGCCCGGCACCGCGCTCAGCGCGCTGGTGAGGCGTTCGATGTCGGCAACCGCGAGCGGCGTCGCGAGTTGGAAAGCGTGTTGCATGATGATTCCTTTGTTGACGTCAGTAAGATGATGGGTTCCCGGTTTGCCAGGACGGCATGTTGTCAGCGTAGGCGCCGGCGGCCGGCCTTCGAACCCGTTTCAGCTTGTTGGGGGGGTAGCGAAGCTGGCGCTTGTCACTCTTACCTCAGGCTGGTTGAAGCAAACCGCGATCCCTGCGATCCGTGTTCTCGCGCTCGTCCTCGTTGTCGCTCTCCTGGCGTGCCACGAATTCGCGCAGTTCGAGCGCCACGCGGCCGGCGAGCACGCCAGCCTGTTCCTGCTCGAACTGTGCGTGGTAGCGCTTACGCACGCCATGCTCGCCAAGCTGCCAGTGCAGGGTCGGCGTGATCCCGTGCCGCGCCAGGCAGTGGCGCACGCATTCGAGCCGGCAGCCATCGATCGCGGCGACCGGGCGCCCGGACTTGGCCAATTTGACCAGCGATGGCACGTCGCCGCCCACGCCGGCGATGCAGGACATCTCGGCCATTTCATGGCGGTCCAATTCGAGCGCAATGTGGTTCGCCATCTGCGCCGCGCTGGAACAGCCGGAGCAGGCATACACGAGGGGGAAGGTAGTGCGGTTCTTGGCCATGTGGGGCCTCCTTTCGGCGCTTGAACAGGCGCCGTCGATGGCGCTGTGCCATTCTCGAGCCGCTATCCGGACTCCGCCTTAAACGGGTTTAAGAAAAACGCACGACATGCCCTTGCGGATCGAAGGCAAGGAAGCGCTCGACGGCCCCGCGGTGAACTGCATCGACCATCATCTTCAGGCCGCGGTCGACCTGGGCTGGCTGGGGGAGCCGGGCATGTTCGCCTGCGAGAGCGGCCACGAAGACCATGTCCCATGGCTGGCCGGTCTGGCGCGATTCCTCCGCGAGCGCGTAAAAGTCCTTCAGTTCCGTCGCTCCCTTGTCGACGCACATGACCGGCGCCAGCGCGCCGCCGCGCCGCTGTTCGAAACGCCTGGCCTGGCCAGGCGTGTGCTGCTGCGGCAGCTCGGCCACGGCGAACACGAACAGCAGGCGCTGGGGCTCGGGCTGGGCGCGCGCGGCGCGAAGGAAGTCGGAAAAGTCGGCAAGCTGCATGATGGGTACGGGCGATGGTGAGGATTCGGTCATTGTAGGGAAGGCCGGGCCGCCTGCCTGTCGGCACGACGGTCTACGCCGGCTAGTTCTTCCGGCGGATGTCCGTGGCGCGTCGGTCCTTGCGACAATGGCAGCATCCCCTTGCCTGGAGCACTCGTGCCCGCCATCGAACCCGCCGTCTTCCTGCGCCGCCTGCCATTGTTCTCCGACCTCGGCGAGGACGAACTGCGGGCCATTGGCGCCCGGGCATCCGAGCTGCACGTGGCGCGCGGCGGCGCCATCTTCGAGCGCGGCGATCCTTGCCGTGGCTTTCATACGGTGCTCTATGGCCAGGTCAAGCTGGGATTCATCTCGCCGCACGGCGACGAGAAAGTCGTCGAAATACTGGGACCGGGAAAGAGCTTCGGCGAGGCGGTCATGTTCATAGACAAGCCGTATATCGTCGGGGCCACGGCGCTCGAAGACTGCCTGCTGCTCCATGTCGAGAAGGAAGCGATTTTCGCGCAGCTGGAGCGCAGCCCGGCGTTTGCGCGCCACATGCTGGCCGGGATGAGCCGTCGCCTGCACGGCCTGGTGTCGGATGTCGAAGCCTATACCCTGCATTCAGGGACCCAGCGCCTGGTCGGCTACCTTCTCAAGGATGGGCCGGCATCGGGCGAGACCGTCAGGCTGGGCGTCAGCAAGCGCCTGGTCGCTTCGCGCCTGAACATCACTCCCGAGTACCTGTCGCGCGTCCTGCACGACCTGGCCAGGCGCCAGCTGGTGCGGGTCGACGGCCGCGAGATCGAAATCCTGGACGCCGCCGGCCTGCGCGCCTACGAGGGCTGAAGTCGCAACACGTGCAGGTTTTATTTGAAAGCCTTGATCCAGTTTATGAAAAGGCTGGCCCTTCGGCTTTTGGCTGGGTGGGTCTAGTTCGTTTGGCCGATTGCCGGCGCCTGGAGGGGCTTTTACCATGCTTGGCAAATACCACTTCCCAGGAGAACCTCGTGGCCCTCATGTCCATTGAAGAAGCCAGCCCGGCACCCGCCAGGCAGCGTGGGCCGGCCCTGTTCGCGCTCGGGTTCCGCCCCTTCTACCTGCTGGCGGCCGCTTTTGCCGCGCTTGGCCTGCCCTTGTGGACCGCGGCCCAGGCCGGGTGGCGGGTGCCGGTCCGCGTCGACATGCTGTGGCACATGCACGAGATGGTGTTCGGCTTCGCGCTGGCCGTGGTCGTGGGCTTCCTCTACACCGCGGGCTACAACTGGACCCAGCTGTGGACGCCGCGCGGCGCGCGGCTCGCCACCATCGCCGGCCTGTGGGTGGCGGGCAGGGTGTCCATGCTGGCCGCGCCGCCGGCGCTGGCGGCCGCGGTCGACCTGGCCTTCCTGCCGGCGGCCACGATCCCCTTCTACCGGGTCCTGAAGCAATCCGGCAACCGCCGCAACATGTTTTTGGTCCTTCTGCTCGGCCTGCTGGCCCTGGCCGACGCGCTGTACCACGCCGCGGTCCTTGGCTGGCTGGCGCTCGATCCGCTCAAGCCAGTGCATGCGGCCATCATGCTGATCGTCGTGATGGAGGTCGTGATCGGCGGACGCGTGATCCCGATGTTTACCCGCAACGCGGCGCCGGGCGCCAACCCGGTGCAGCGGGCGCGCCGCGACCAGCTCGCGCTCGGCCTGACGGCCGTGGCGGGCGCTAGCTGGGCTTGCGGGCTGCCTGCCCTCGCCACCGCGCTGCTGGCGTCGGCCGCCGCCCTGGCCCAGGGCCAGCGCCTGGCCGGCTGGCAGCCATGGCGCACCTGGCGCTATCCGTTGCTGTGGATCCTGCACCTGTCGTATGCCTGGATCCCGTTCGGCTTCATGCTGCTGGCGCTGGCGCAGTTCGGCATCGTGAGCGAGAGCGCGGCCCTGCATGTGCTGACGGTTGGCGCGCTAGCCGGCCTGATCATGGGCATGATTACCCGTACCGCGCTCGGCCACACTGGCCGCCCCTTGAAAGCCGGCCGCGCGGAAGTGCTGATCTTCGTCCTGGTGCAGACGGCGGTCGTGCTGCGCTTTGCCGCCGCTCTCCTCCCGTCCTGGCGCACGGCCTGCCTGGTGCTGGCCACGGCCTGCTGGAGCGCCGCCTTCCTCGCCTACCTGGCTGTCTACCTGCCCTATCTGTCGTCGGTCCGCGCCGATGGGCGTGAAGGCTGAACCGCTTCTGGAGCAAGCATGCAAGACAAGCTCGAATTCGATCCCGAACTGATCACGCGCATGAGCCGCCAGGGCCCGCGCTACACCTCCTATCCGACGGCGGACCGCTTCACACCGGCGTTTACGGCCGCAGACGCTGCCGCTGCGGCAGGCGCAGGCGCGCCAGGCCGGCCGCTGTCGCTGTATGTGCACATTCCCTTCTGCCAGTCGCTCTGCTACTACTGCGCGTGTAACAAGATCATCACCCATGACCGCGCCAAGGCGAGCCGCTACCTGGGCTACCTGATGCGCGAGATCGATATGCAGGCGCGCCAGTTCGCCGATGGCGGCCTGGTCGAGCAGTTGCACTTCGGTGGCGGCACCCCGACCTACCTGAGCGACGCCCAGATGGACGAGCTGCTGGGCCACATGCGCCGCCGCTTCGCGTTCGCGCCGGGCGATACCGGCGAGTACTCGATCGAGATCGATCCCCGTACCGTCGATCCGGCGCGGATTCGTACGCTGCGGCGCCAGGGTTTCAATCGACTGAGCCTGGGCGTGCAGGATTTCGATGAGCACGTGCAGCGCGCCGTCAACCGGCTTCAGCCCGAATCGATGACACGCGAAGCGATCGCGGCGGCCCGCGAAGCCGGGTTTCGCTCGGTCAGTGTCGACCTGATCTATGGTTTGCCATTCCAGGACCTCCACACCATGGCGGCGACCCTGGACAAGGTCATCGCGCTGTCGCCAGACCGCCTCTCGGTCTACAACTACGCCCACATGCCGCAGCTGTTCAAGGCGCAGAAATTAATCCGCGACGAAGACTTGCCGGATGGGGCCACCAAGCTGGCGATGCTGGGCCTGTGCATCGAGCGCCTGTGCGCCGCCGGCTACGTGTATATCGGCATGGACCATTTTGCGAAACCGGACGACGAACTGGCGCGTGCCCAGCGCGCGGGCACGCTGCACCGCAATTTCCAGGGCTACTCGACCCACGCGGAACTGGACATGCTGGCCTGCGGGGTGTCGGCCATCAGCGCCGTCAACGGCACCTACAGCCAGAACGAGAAATCGCTCGAAGCCTATTACGCCCGCATCGACGCCGGCGAGCTGCCCGTCGCGCGCGGCATGGCGCTGACGGTGGACGACCTGCTGCGCCGCGACCTGATCCAGAAGCTGATGTGCGATTTCGCGCTCGACACCGCGGCCCTGGGTGCGCGCTGGGAGATCGATATCGCAAGCTATTTTGCCCCCGAGTTCGCGAAGCTGGCGGAGCTGGAGCAGGATGGCCTGGTCGAACTTCGGCCGGCACGGCTCCAGGTCAGCGCCCGGGGACGTCTGCTGATCCGCAACGTCTGCATGGTGTTCGACAACTACATGGGAAAACCGGACGCGGTGCCGCTGCAGCGAGTGCAATATTCGCGCACGATCTGACGGCGCGTGACCGACGCGGTGCGGGGCGATCCACAGTACGCATGTCCAGCATCGCGAAGATTGATTGGACGAGGCTTGTCCGATGTAGCATGATGTGAGCGTCTCCTCCACGATTCTGCCCGCGCCTAGCGGGCATTTTTTTGTTCCTCGGTTGTCTTCGGAGTCCAATCCAGATCGGTACAGGTCTTGTCATATTGACAGCTTCCGGCCCAAGCTGTTGCAAATTTGCTTTTTATGGCCCAGCGAGCCGAGATGTCTTTACAATGTAGGGCTTTGTACCGATGGATTGACGGCGCACCAAGCACGGCGCCGGTGCGGACAGCGGCGGTTCTCTTGACGGGGTGAAGATTGATACGAGGCGGGGCAAGCGCAGTGTTGGCGTCCGAACTGGGCGGCACGGAACATGAATCCGTGCGGAGCCTGTTCGAAGAGCGGCGCCCATTGAAGCTGGCCACGGTTTCATTGATCGTCCTCACATGCCTGCTGTCCGTCGTGGTATTAAGCTGGAGCGTGCTTCATACCAAGTCCCTTGAACTCAAGAACGCATCGATTTCGGCGTCGAATACGGCGCTGACGCTCGCAAATCAGGCGAGTTCCTCGTTCAAGGTTGCCGACACGGTTCTCGTGGCCCTCGTCGACAAGGTCGAGGTCGAAGGCTGGTCGGCGCTTAGCATCGACCGCCTACGTGCGCTGATGATGAAGCAGATGGCGGACCTGCCATCGCTGCAAGGCCTTTTTATCTATGACGCCCAAGGCCGCTGGATCGTCAATTCAGCCGGCAAGCAATTCGATGGCCGCAACAACGCTGACCGGGCGTACTTTCAATACCATCAACGGCACCCCGGGCGCAGCGTGCACGTTGGCGCCCCCATCATTGGACGGACAAGCGGAGCCTGGATCATTCCCGTTTCACGACGCATCGACCATCCGGACGGCAGCTTTGCCGGCGTCGCGCTCGCAACGATCAAAATTGATTTCTTTCGAAAGATTTATGAGCGCCTCGATCTGGGCGAAGCCAGCCGTATCTTCGTCACCTTGGATGGGAATACCCTGCTGCTTCAAATCCCATTCCTAGCTAGCGCCATCGGCGCACAGCAGATTCCAGCCCTCGTGTCTCACACCCATGGAGCCGCCACCAGTACGACCAATATCGAGTTGGACGGCGTGCGCTATATCGTAAGCCGGGCCCGAGCCGGAGAATACCCTGTGGACATCACATTATTACGGCCTGAGCGCCTCGTCCTGCGCCCGTGGCTGGAATCGGCAGGCCTGGCGTATCTGGCCTTGGTATCGCTGATTACCGGTCTGGTGTTTCTGGGGCGGCGCGTCGTGCGCCAACTGAGCCTGCGCGACCATCTCGAGCGGACGCTCCTAACCACGACGCTTGCTCTGGAGACCGCGAACAATGGCTTGTCGACGATGGCTTATATCGATGGCCTGACGGATTTGTTCAACCGCCGGTATTACGAACAGGCCTTCGAGCAGGAGTTCCAGCGCGCGCTACGCGATCATACCTCCCTTGCTGTCTTGATGATCGATGTCGACAATTTCAAGAAGTTCAACGACCGCTATGGCCACCTGTCGGGCGACGAAGGCTTGCGGATGGTCGCCCGGTCGATTATTCGTGGACTGCGAAACAAAGGCGAGTTCGCCGCGCGCTACGGTGGCGAAGAGTTTATCGTTGTCCTTCCCAACACCGACCTGCATACGGCGCACGATGTGGCCGAGGCGATTCGTGCAGAAGTGCTGCGCTGCGAGGTCGAGCATCTAGATTCTCCAACCACGTTTTTGACCGTCAGTATCGGCGTCGCTGCGGTATGTCCTGGAACGTGTGACTCCAAATCGAATCTTGTGGCCGCTGCAGACGCGGCGCTTTACCGAGCAAAGTCAGCCGGCAGGAATCGGGTCTCGGCTTGAACACTGCACCGGCCTGCTTAGCGTGACGCGTAGTACTTTGCCAGCAGGTCGATCTCCTGTTCGGTCAGCTGATGCGCCGCATTGCGCATTTGCTGGTTGATGTCGTTGGCCCGGCGCCCCGATTTGAAGGCTTCGAGCTGCTTGCGCAGGTAGGCTTCCGGCAGCCCATCGAGGATCGGGGTGGCGGCGCGTGCCACTCCTGGGCTGTGGCAGGTGGCGCAGGCGCCGATGTTGCGCATCGGCGAGCCGTTGCTGACCAGGCGCGGCACTTCGGGGGCCAGGGCGGCGTGCCGGATCAGGGTCTCGCGGGTCTGCTGCGAATAAAAGGCGGCGAGGTCGCGCATGTCCTGGTCCGAGAGATTGGTCGCCAGCGGCTGCATCACCGCGCTGATCCGGTGGCCCGATTTGTAGTCGCGCAGCTGCTTGTAGGTGGACGAGGGCGGCTGGCCGGCCAAATGCGGCGCGTCGGTGCCGCTTGATGCCGTGCCACGCGCGCCATGGCACATCGAGCACTGCAGGGCCAGCGTGGCCCCGCGCCCGACCGAGACGGCATCCGGTGGTCCCATCATTTCATTGCTGACGATGACGCTGCTCGGGAACACCGCCCTCTCGTCGGGCAGGCCGGCGTTCTGGAAGGTCCGCGGCGCGCCGGCGGCGCTGCAGATCGCGTCCCACAGCGACAGATTCGGATCCTGCGCATGCGCGCGCGGCAGCCACACCAGGCCGACGAAGGCGGCGGCCAGGAAGATGACGAGCAGCGCGCCGACGCTGATCGTGAACCAGCGGTTTTTGAAGGAAAACAGCGGCTCGTTCATGGCTTGCCTCCTACTGGCACCGCCGGTACCGAGGTTTCCTTCAGCGAAGCCAACTGGGCGATCGGGTAGCCGTAGTTGACGATCGACAGGCCGATCATCAGGGCCAGCCACAGCCCGTAGCTGTTCAGGGCCAGCGGCAGGCGGCCGCTCGCATGCACCGGCTGGGCAAAGCGGAACTCGGGCAGGTCGACAACGCGGTCGCGGTGGCCGCGCAGCAGCACCAGCAGGAACAGCAGGCCCGAAATGCACATCAGCAGGCCGCCCACGAAGCTGATCAGGACAGTCACGGCTTGCGGCGCGATCTCCGGATTCGTGTAGTCGAAGTAGGCCATGCGGCGCGGCATGCCCATCACGCCCACGACGTGCCAAGGGAAGGTGAGGATGATCATGCCGATGAACCACAGCCACAGCTGGGCCTTCATCATCCCGCCCTGCACCAGCGCGCGTCCAGTCAGGTGGGGCCACAGGTCATAAGCCACGGCGAAATACATGATCACGATGGCGCCCGCGAAGATCAGGTGGAAGTGGCCGGTGATCCACTGCGTGTTGTGGACCGCGAAATCGAGCTGGTAGCTCATGTTGATCAGGCCGCCCGCGCCGCCGAAGCCCAGCAGGATGAAGGAAAACGCCACCGCCAGCATCATCGGGTTATGCCAGGGCAGCGCCTTGACCCAGCCGAACAGGCCGGTGCCGCCGCGCAGGCGCCCGGCGATCTCGACCGAGGCCGTGATGGTGAAGATGGTCAGCAGGGTCGGCACCGAGACCATGGCCGTGAACACCGCATGCAGGAACTTCATGCCCGAGCCGACCTGCGGGTCCTGGAACAGGTGGTGGATCCCGATCGGCATCGAGAACACCAGAAACAGGATGAACGAGATGCGGCCCATGACGTCGCTGTACAGGCGTCCGCCGATGGCGCGCGGCATCAGGGTATAGAAGGCGATGTAGGCCGGCATCAGCCAGAAGTAGACGATCGCGTGCAGGGTCCAGGAAAAGAAGACCCGCGCCAGACCCGCGTCGATGGTCGACTTGAAGCCGAGCGCCACCGGCAGGATCAGGAACAGGATCTCGATGGCGGCGCCGACCGAGGTCCAGGCCCACAGGTAGGCGCCGGCCAGGTTGGCGAACATCGGCAGCGGCACGGCTTCGCCCGGATGCGCCTTCTTCCAGACCCGCAGGTTGACCGACATGAGCGCCACCCAGATCCAGGAACCGACCACCACCAGCACCACACCGATGTAGTAGGCGGGGTGCGCGATCAGCGGCGGGTAGAAGGTGTACAGCACCGAGGCCAGGCCCACCGACACCGGCGCCATCGCGACCACGGTCCCGAGCAGGACCAGGATGAAGCCGGCCCAGGCCCAGCGCTTGCCCACCAGCGGCTGCTTGAGCGCCAGTTCGACGATGGCATAGCCGAAGCCCATCGCCACCAGGGTCGGGAACACATAGCCCATGGCCGAGCCGTGGGCGGTGACGGAACGGTAGTAGAGCTCGGGGTTGCCGATCCAGTCGCGCAGCGGACTGCGGATGTACATCTGCCATTCGCCCAGCAGCAGGGCGACGAAGAATGCGGCGAAGGCGACCCAGAAGTGGAACAGCACCAGCCGTTTGGTCTCTTTACTGAACACAGCTCATCCTCCTTCCTGCCTGGGCCTGGGCCATACGCGCGAACTCGGCCTTGTCGACGACCTTCACGTGGGCCCACATGGCGGCGTGGCCGGTGCCGCAATATTCGTGACAGGGCATCACGTGTTCTCCGGTGTGCTCGAACTTCGTCCGGAAATTCGAGATGTAGCCGGGGATTAGCATCATGTTCACGTTGCTGTTACTGACCGAGAAGCCGTGCACGACGTCGGCCGCGGTGCCGCGGAAATGCAGCGGCGTATTCGCCGGCACCACGATGCACTGGGGCGTGAACGAATACTGGTTGGCCACCACGCGCACCGTCACCGAGCCGTCGGGTTCGAGGCTCGAGCCCAGGTTGGTCTCGACGAATTCGCCCGCGATGTGCAGCGTGGTCGGGTCCACGGTCTCGGTGCGGGTCGGCGGCATTGCGGCCCAGTGCAGGCTCATGTAGGCCATCATCGCGACCAGGAACAGGATGATCGCGCCGACGATCCAAGCCCAGCGTGTTTCGGCGCTTGCTGCAACCTCGTGTCCGGCTGCCATCTCAGTCTCCCCCGCGCGCCACGAAGACCAGGAAATAGAAGGCGATCCAGATCGCCATCACGATGGCAAGGGCCGCGCCGGCCAGGGCGAAGGCGCCGCCCGGGCCCCGGGCGACGATGGCGTCGACGCGCTGCTGTTCGGCCGCGTCGTTGTTCGTTTCGGTTGGTTCGAAAAACACGTGCCCTCCTCCTTCACTCGACCGTGGCCGAGCGCAGCTCGTTGACTTCGCGCGCCGTGACCGGCGCCCCGCGGTTGCCCCAGGCGGTGCGGATGAAGGTCACGACCGCCGCGATCTCGTTGTCGTTCAGGTCCTGGGCGAATGGCGGCATCCCGTAGGGCATGGGATTGCGGCGCGTGCCGGGCGGGTAGCCGCCATTGAGCACCATGCGGATCGGATTCACGGCCGAGCTCATGCCGATCGACTGGTTGCGCGCCAGCGGCGGGTAGTGCGGCAGCTTGCCACGGCCTTCGGCGCCATGGCAGTTAGCGCAGCGCTGGGCGTAGATGCGCCGGCCTTCGCTGTAGGCTTGATTGATGTCGGCGCGCGCGGGCGACGAGGCCGGGTCCGAGGCGGGGCCCTGGTCCGCCGGCAGGCTCTTGAGGTAGACCGCCATCGCGCGCACGTCCTCGTCGGTAAGGAACTGCAGGCTGTTGAAGGTCACTTCGGCCATCGGCCCGTACACGGTGCCGCGGTTGGACACGCCCATCTGAAGCAGGTCGACGATGTCCTGCAGCGCCCAGTCGCCCAGGCCTGCTTCGCGGTTGGAAGTGAGCGAGGGCGCGTACCAGTTCTGCATCGGGATCAGGCCGCCCTGGAAGGCTTTTTCCTGCGACGAGCCGCCCAGCGCATTGATGGGGGTATGGCACATCGCGCAGTGGCCCAGGCCCTGCACCAGGTAGGCGCCGCGGTTCCATTCGACCGACTTGCTACGGTCGGGCTGGTATTCGCCTTCCTGGAAGTACAGGGTGCGCCAGCCGATCAGGAGTGCCCGGTTGTTGTAGGGGAAGCGCAGCTCGTGTTCGCGCGACGGCTGGCGCACCGGCGGCACGGAGCGCAGGTAGGCGAAGATGGCGTCGCTGTCGGCGCGCGTGACCTTGGTGTAGGAGGCGAAGGGCATCGCCGGATACAGCAGGTAGCCCTTGGGCGAGCGGCCGGTGTGCATCATGTTGTAGAAGTCGTCCGCGCTCCATTTGCCGATGCCGGTCTCGCGGTCGGGCGTGATGTTGGGCGCGTACAGGGTGCCGAAGGGCGTCGGCATGGCGCGGTTGCCGGAGAAGATTTTCTGGCCCGGCACCGTATGGCAGGCGATGCAGTCGCCGGCCTGGGCCAGGTACTTGCCGCGCTCGACGATGGACTGCTGCGCTGCCTGCCTGGCCGGGGCCTTGTTCTGCGCCAGTGAAGGCGCCACCCAGGCGGCGCCGGCGGCAAGTAGCGCCAGCAGGCTTGCCGGCAGCAGCTTGCGGAGGATGGAATGCGCGTTCATCGGCTGGCCTCCTGCTTTTGCGGTGAGGTCTGCGGCTGGCTGCCGCAGGCGATCGGCAGGCGCATGCCGGGCTGGTGGAGCGGACGCGAGCTCGTTACCGGCACCGAGGCAAGGTAAGCCGAGACGGCCGCCACCTCGGATTCGCTCAGGCTGGAGGCGACGAGCTGCATGCAATCGGGCGCCAGCGCGGTGCGCACCCCGTAGCGCCAGGCGCCGAGCTGGGCGCTCACGTAATCCGCGCGCAGGCCCAGCAGGCCCGGGATGCCCGGCTCGCGCCCGCCCAGCTCCTGGCCGTGGCAGGTGATGCAGGCCGGGACCTTCTTGGCGGGGATGCCCTGCGTGACGATGCGCTGGCCCTCGGCCAGCTGCTGCGCCGGGCGGGCCACCGCCGGCTGCACCAGCGGCGGCGGATTCAGGGCCGCGAAGTGTTCGGCCATCCGCATCAGGTAGGCGTCGGGCAGGTAGGCCAGCAGGTAGTTCATCGGCACGTACTTGCGGCGCCCGTCGCGGAAGGCCACCAGCTGGTTGTACAGGTAGCCGGCGGGCTTGCCGGCCAGGCGTGGGAAATAGACGTTCTCGACGCCGCGCCCCTGCGCGCCGTGGCAGCCGGTGCAGGCCTGGACCCGGGCCTCCATGGTGTCCGGGATGCGGTCGGCGGCAGTGGCCTGGCCGAACGCGGCGCCGGCATGCACCATCAGTGCGACAGCGAAGGAAGTAGTCAGGAATTTCATCCGAAAGACTCCGGTACGTCACCGTATTGACGGTCAACGTATCACAGCATTTGGCGTGTGGCGCGCACGACTGTGTGCTTGTTCAGAGGGCGCGATCGATTTGACGAATGTGACTGGAAACAGGGGCGCAAAGGCCGAAAAAATCTACCGAATTTACCAACTGCATACGTAGCGGAAATTGATTGTCTGCCGTTAAACGCCGCGTGCGTCCACCGGCACGACGACGCTGACATGGTCGTCCGAACGGTCGATACGGCGCGTCAGCCTCTGGTGTCGGCAAGCGTCATGCTGGGCCGCTTCAAGCCACGTCCCGGGCAGGCATGCCAGAAACGTCCCTGACCTCGACGATGCGATAGCAATTCTTGCCGGCGCGCTTGGCGGCATACATGGCCTGGTCGGCGCGCTCGATGAGGTAGCCCGGCTCGAGCCTGCCCACACGGGGGGACAAACGCCACCCCGATGCTGGCCGACACCTGCAGCGCGCGGCCCTTCAGGTGCAAAGGCCGGGCGCAGGCCCGCTGCATTCTCTCCAGGAAGGGAATGCAATCGGCATCCTTCTGCAGGTTCTGCAGCAGGATGACGAATTCGTCGCCGCCCACCCTGGCAAGGGTATCGTCCTCGCGCATGCAGGCCTGCATGCGCGCCGACAGGGCGACCAGCAACTCGTCGCCCCAGGCGTGTCCGAGGCGGTCGTTGACTTGCTTGAAGCCGTCGAGGTCGACGTAGGCCACGGCCAGGGGGGTCTGGCGCCCTTGCGCCGCGGCCAGCGCCTGGTTCAGCCGTTCCATGAGCAGGCGCCGGTTGGGCAAGCCGGTCAGCACGTCGTAATAGGCCAGCCGTTCGAGTTCAAGGTGGTCGGTGCGCTGGGCCGTGATGTCGGTGAAGATGCCGACATAGCACTCGGTGCGGCCCTGCTCGTCACGCACCGCGCTGATGGTCAGCAGTTCGGCATAGACTTCGCCGCTCTTGCGGCGGTTCCATATCTCCCCATGCCAGTAGCCATCGGTGAGCAGCGTCTGCCACAGCGACCGATAGAAGCTGGCACTCTGGCGGCCGGATTGCAGGATGTTCGGGCTCTGGCCCACCACCTCGTCCCGGCGGTAACCGGTAATGCGGACGAAGGATTCGTTGACGTCGAAGATGCGTCCTTCCGGCGTGACGAAGAGGATGCCTTCGCGTGCATGCTGGAACACGGCGGCGGCGCGGCGCAGCGACGCACCAGGTGCCGCGAACGCTGGCTGGTCGGCAAGAGGCATGGTTCTGGTGCAAATTTTGGATGAGGGAGCGCAGACTGAGGCGAATGCCCCGTGAGTTCAAGCAGCTAGGACAGCTGCCCAGATTTCGGGCGGAGTTTGCCCCTGAGTTGCCAGCGCACGCAAGTCAAACTGGCCTTTGCGAATACGATGCATAAGCTCAACGCCTTG
>NZ_JBJCIU010000011.1:0-38631 GCF_044901715.1 Massilia paldalensis | reverse complement strand
GACTACATCGAGATGTTCTACAATCCGAAGCGGCGCCACAGCTTCAATAAACGGCTGTCGCCAGTCGAGTTTGAAAAGCGGCATTTTTTACGGCTGCAGAGTATCTAGGAAAATGGTGGCGATTCAGCCCGCTCTGTCGCGAACTCCATGACCCGAGCCATTAAATCATCGTGCTCTCGACCTTCTAGGCCAGCCGATTCACATATATAAGCCAGTTTCCCTGCCTGCATCAGATGGAACCGACCGGCCAAAATCACATGATCTTCGGTTAGCACCCGCAGCATGCGCAGTTTCGGGTCGGAGTCCTCGCCGTGCTCCAAAATATGAATTCGAGTGTAGTAACTGACCATTAAAGAAAGCATCGCCTCGTACCACAGCATCAATGCAGCCGTATCCACGGCCTCTTCAAAGATGTCGCGCATCGCAGAGGCTTGCACTTCGGTCCCAGGCGCACTCATGCTCATTCTGATCCTCCGGACACATGTTGGCCACTTGCCACCTCATTCGACAACTCGACAAAGCCGAGAAGCAGCTCGTGATTCGTTGGGGGCGCTTCAGTGGCGCCTTGGACGACAGCGACTACGGATTCGTACCAGTTGATCTGATCGCCGACATGCATATTCTCAGCCTGGTACGGGCGCGATTCGCCGTATGCGCTGCCTGCCTCAGTAAGCACATGCCCTTTTTCTGTTTTCCTCTGCAGTCCGAGCCGGATCAGCGTCTTGTTGACTTGGGCCGGCGACATCTTCGGTGTCAGCCGCTTACCAATTGCTGTCGGGTTCAGCTTGACTGCCTTCTCTATTGCCTCGGCAGGCAGCGCACTTTGGAATTGCGTTACCGGAATACCTGTGCGCTGCTCGATCATTCGCAACTTGATCGCGGCGACTACGTCCGCACGAGTACCGGGCACCTTGGCAACCATGTCCCCGATGAGGTCGATTGCATTAATCTCGGTCAGCAATCTTGGCACAGTGCGACGGGCTGGCTGAGGCGGCGGCATTGCTGCGTGCGTATCAGCGCCCCCGTGCTTGCCGAAGTAAGACTTGACGAGTTGACGTTGAACATCCCAGGCAAGGTCGTCGTTGAAACTTTTAACCAGCATTGAGTAGCCGGTTTCGGTAACAAGGATTACCTTCTCCGGCGTCCCGCCCTGAGGCCTGGAAAAACCAAGCGTACGAATTTCGTCCGGCTGGTTTATTTCGTGGAAGTCCTCTCCGCCGATAAGGCGCGCCCGATTCTTGTTGAAGTTTCGGCGCGCCGTGTCGTCAGGCCGCTTGTGCACGGCATCCATCATTGCCAGCGTCATCACGCGGACGCCGCGATACTCGATCGGCGTCAAGGCGACGCCGCCCACCGTTATGATGGCCGTCATGCCGCACCTCCTGCCACCAGGCGCAGCTTCGGGCGGCTCCGCGGCGAGCCGCGTGCGATGCTCTCCGCCATGCCGATCATGATGCGCTGGGCCTCGTCGCTCATGGCATTGAAGTGTGCCAGAATCTGACGCTGCTCCTGAGTGAGGCGTCCTCCAGAGGCTTGGGTAGCGACGCGATTCATGCTGCACCTCCCGCCACTACACGCAGCTTCGGGCGCTGCCGCGGGAAAACGCGGGCATTGTGCGCGGCCATCTCGACCAGGAAGCCTTGGGCCGACTCGGTCATTTCACCGAAATAGCTCAAGAGCGCGCGTTGCTGCGGGGTCAAACCGCTACCGGCCGATTGTGCCGTCGAATTACCTGTGATACGATTCATCTCGATTCCTCATTGAAGTGTGGATTCATCCAAGCCCCGAGCCCATCCGCCAAGATCGCTCGGGGTTTTTCATTTTTACGACTGCTGTTCATCATTGATGGGCGCCCTCTTAGCGAGCTCTGCCGCCACAGCAGGCCCCAGGAGATGGTTGAGCATCCAGTTAAGGCTACGGTCCTCCATCTTGGCTAACTTTTCCGCCCCTTGGCGGATAGTGGGTTCAATTCTATAAGGGTACGGTGCCGCTTGATTTGCCATCTCTTCTCCTTAGACACCACCGTGGTGTCAACAGACTCTAGTGTATATGACACCGGCGTGGTGTCAAGGGATTTTTGACACTGATTTGGTGTATCCTTCGCTACATGAACGATGACAATTACACGCGCATTACTTTTCGCATGCCAAAGGAGTTGCATAGCAAGCTCCAGGCATCTGCCGACGCAACCAGCAAATCGATGAATTCGGAGATCATCGCGCGGCTGGAGGCCTCCTTTTCAGGGGGAGATCAGTCTGCGTTAGTTGCTGCGATCGGTCATCTGAACCTCAAGATAGCCTCGCTTGAGTTTGAAAAAGGCATGGCTGAATTCAAGACGACAATGCTTGCTAAGCACCTCGCGTCGGCAGCGAAATTTATTAAGAGTGACCCCGCAGCAACTGGAGAAGTCATAGCGCTTGCTGAACGACTGGAAGCTCAGGCCAAACCTCACGTAGAGCGAGCCGATACGATAAAGGCGGAACTGCAGGGCAGGATCAACGAAGTCGTTGCAGCCTCCAGCGAGATCGAGCACTCGTCCCAACCCGATTTGGTTATCAAAGACGAGGATGGGAACACTACATTTTTCGAGTTCAAGTCAGCCCGCTCCCAAGGTAGCGCTAGGCCGAGCAAGTCCCTACCCCAGGCAGCAGACGTACATCCCGACCTGGTTGTCGGCGACAACGTCGATCTGCCGGGCAAGGCTAAGCGCGCTCCTAAACGGAAGATCGCACAGAAGCCCACCTTAAAAAAAAGTCCTGAATGATGACTTTTCGGTGACTTTTTGATAACAATGGCGCCTACGGGCGCCTTCGTTTTGTCTGCTACTTAGCTAAGTAGCTTGCAAACAGCCGCGTTTGCGCTATACTTCGACATGTACCACATGTTGTACATGTTGTTCATGGCTGGGCGCCCTGCAATGAACACCACTGCTACATCTGATCAGAGAACCTAAGAAACGACAACGCGAACGATCCCCAAAAGCCGCAAACCGACAAGCCGAAAAACCGACGAAACGACAAGCCGACGAAACCAGACAACACGCCAAAGACCAAGATACCGAAATCAAGCGAATCAACTCAGCAGTAATGATGCAAATGGAGTGCCTTATGAGAATCATCAACTTTTCCGATGCTCGGAACAGTCTTCGTACTGTTATCGACCAGGTGGTTGAAGATGCAGACGTTACCGTCATCTCGCGCCGCGACGCGCCGGATGCGGTAGTGATGTCCTTCGACCATTACAGCAGCCTCATGGAGACTGTGCACTTGCTGAGTTCGCCCGCAAACGCGGCCCATCTTGCAAAGTCACTTGCTCAGGCCCGCGCAGGTCAAGCGAAGCATCGGGAGCTAATTAACCTCCCCGAAGCTGAGGAACCGCAACATGGGAATGAAGAAGTTCACGGATGAAGCTTGGAGCGACTACCTGTACTGGCAGACGCAAGACAAAAAGACGCTCAAACGAATTAACGAGCTCATCCGAGATGTAGAAAGAAATCCCTTCGCAGGGATTGGAAAACCAGAGCCCCTGAAGCACAGCCTTAGCGGCTGCTGGTCCAGGCGCATTGACGAGACCAACCGTCTCGTCTACATGGTGACCGATGAGGAATTGATCATCATCGCGTGCAGGTATCACTACTGACGTCTAAGGGGAGCTTCGGCTCCCCTTTTTATTTTTCCGCCCGCTCGTGCATCGCCGACAGCGCCTCGCTCTCCATCGCCCGCACGTCGTACTCGAGGTCCTCCGCGTCGGCGTTGCTCAGCTTCATGCGATCGATCATCCGATACATGACGTTGTAGTCCAAGCCACTCGGTCCGGACATCCCCACTCGCCATTGAGTTTGGAGCGAGGAGAACAGCTGATAGGCCTGAACGTTTTCAGGCCACACCTCAACCGCATCCCACTCCAGATCCTCTTCGGTCAGTCCGGCGGCCGCAAGCTCCTGCTCGCTTGGCGCCGGCGTGTACATCGCGCGGGCGATCTGCGTCAGTTTCCCAGGCGACCTTCGTTAATGGCCTTGCGGTAGTCCTCGACGATGGCGCCCAGTGCAGCTGGCAATTCGTCGGCCAACTGCTCGACCGACGCGCGCTCAAGTTTTTCGTCGAGACTCCAGCTGTCGACGATCTGCAGCACGTAATCCACTTTCAGCGACAGCTCCCGGTCGATGAAGTCGATCTGCTTGAGGCTATCGATCGATTCACCCTTGTCGGCCTTCGCTTTCAGGGCCGCAGCATCGATCTCCGCCTGTGCATGGCTTGCTGCCTGGAGTTCGTCGATCAGCTCCGCCATCTCCTTTCGCGTCCGGTATTTGTAATGCAGCGCGATGCTACCCTCGCCGCCCTCGAGCATGGGGAAGGTGACGGTACGAGCAAAGGTTTTCGGGCGGCTGCCCAGCTTGATTTTCTGTGCCATGATGATCTTCTTTCAGCAGAGGTAAAAAGGCCCGTGAGGAGCTACCCCACGAGCGTGTAAGGCCAGCGCCGATCATTCGACGCCGGCTGGCAACACGGTTTAGTAGCGGACGACCTTGTTCTGCAGCGAGAAGGTCGCTTTCACGGCCATCACGCTGCCCTTGGCCAGGCTGGGCGATTCGTTGAACGAGCAGTAGCCCGCATACAGCAGCACGCCGCCATTCGGCAGCACGCCGCGCAGGCAAGTCAGCTTCACGCCGTCCGATACGGCCTTGAGCGCTGCGTGATGAGCTTTGGTCGGCTCATCGGCGATGGTCAGCACGACGCTCGTCGCACTGAAACCGTCGGGCAGCATGATCGGCATGTCGCTGTCCAGCAGGTTGACCTCTTGGGTCTTGCCGTCGCCGCCGGAGATGTCCGCTGCGGTCACGCCGGTGATCGGCACCCAGGTCGTGACCTTGCGCACCGAGCCGATGCCCGCGCCAGCCGGGAACAGGTTGGTATCGCTGGTGTCCAGCCCTTCGAGCACGAAGTTCGTGCCGGTCGGCGACTTGACGCGGAACACGCGGCCGGTGGCCTTGCTCCAGCCGCCCGTGTACTCGACGAAGTCGCCGGCGGCGAAGGTGTTGGTTGCGGTGCAGACCGCTTCCGATGCGTTGCTTGCAGCGGTGATACTGACGGCTGTTGCGAACACAGTCGCCAGGGCGAATGCCAAATTGTTGGGCAGTTGCATGAGGGCCTTTCAGAAGTAAAAAAGCCCGGGAGCCCGGGCCGGTGCGCCCGAATGGGCAAAGAAAAAAGCCGCCCGGATCGCTCGGGGCGGCTTGGTTTAGTCGGGTTGGCCTATCGGTCAGCCCAGATGTCGAAGTCTTGCCGGCATCCACGCCGGCCGCTATCGGAATCAAAATCGTTGGTCATCGCCGCCATCGGCGTCGCCTGCATATCCGTCGCCGCAACCAAAGCTGCTTCGATCTGCAGCATCAGCGCTGATGCTTCTGCCCGCGTGGCGCACCACACATCGATCTGCACCCATGCGTTTCGCTTGTTCGGCAGAGTCGGATCGAGGAAGGTCAAAGATGCACCTCCGATCTGCTGCCAGACCACGTACGGGACACCGGTGTTGATCGGCGCGTAATCCGCGAAGGACGATGGACAGATAGACCGCAGCAAGGCGGTGAGCTTCTCTTCAAGCTGCATTGCTCATGGCCCTCAAGATCACCTGTCTCGCCGCCTCGATGGCAGCACCCTCCTTCGACTGCGCGCGCCGCACGAAAGCGCGCGCCGGCACGGTCTTCGGCGTCGGTAGAGTGAGGTAGTAGGCGTCCTTCACCGCCTGCGATGCGCGCCCACGAGGCTTCGGCTTACCGTACGACTCCGGGCGCTTTGCCGTATAGATGTTCCCGTCGCTACCGACATAGGTCACGTATCGCTGCACGTGACCATTCTCGACGAGGTGCCCGTGCGGCGCCTTGCGCGTGTTCCAACTGACGTGGTACGTCGCGCGGCCCGCGCCGGAGTTACTTTGGCTGTAGACCTGGTAGATGCTCCTGTCCAGGTTGCCCGTCTTCTCGGGTATGGCAGCGACGTTCCGCTTAATCTCATCGTAGAAGACCTGCGCCGCGGCCTGCGCCGCCGGACGCGCCACGGCCTCCGCCGCATCGCCCAGCTCGTCTAGCATGGCATGCAGGCCCGCCAGGTCAACGGAAAGCAGCCCGTTCATCGCACCGCCTCGCATACGATGAACATGAATGCCCGGTCCTTATCAGGCAACGCCGGGCCCTTGACCTCAAACTCTTCGCCCTTGTATCGAAGTCTCCACGACGCATCGACGTCCTTGCGCGCGCGCAGCCGCACCGAAGCGCGCTTCACCGAGCTTTCGGCACCCGAACGTAGCACTTCCGCGCCAGTCGGAAAGCGCACGTTACACCAGACCGTTGCGACGTCAACGAAGCCCGTGTTGGGCTGACCGTATGAGTCCACGCCTTCCGCGGGCTTCGATAGGGTTATGCGGTCGTTCATCATGAGTAAACCGTAAATGGCCAGAGTAAACGCCTCACGAATTCATTCTTCGGCTGCCCGCCGGTCTCGAAGTGCTCGGCGATGCGCGCCAGGATGAAGCCCTTGATCCCATCTGGGACTGAGGTGTCGTCCGGGCCGTAGCCGGCCTTGTACTGCACCTCGATCGCGTTGATCCGGTTCGCCGTTGCCGGCCAGGCTCGCCCTTTCGCCGGGACGACGTAGCCCGGCTCACTCTCGGAGTCCACCTGGTAGTGGTCCGGGTTCAGGGTTTGCTGCACGCCGTCGTTGTCGTAGAACTTGACGTGCTCGACTTGCAGCACGCGGGCCTTGTCCAATTTGATCGAGCCGTCGAACCGATCGAGCGTCACGCGCCACGTCTGTTCGATGATTGCCCGGTTGGTTTCGCTCTCCGCTTCGGCCGTGTAGGTGCGAATGGCCTGCAGGATCTCGGCGTCGAGCGGCGATTTGCCCTCGTCGTCGACATCCGCGCGAGCTGCCAGCTGCGCGTCCGCCATGGATACCGCCAGCCCCGCCGGCGGGGAGATCAGTCGTGTGCTCATCGAGAGTTCCTTTGGATCGCTGCTGGCCTGGGCGAACTAGTCGCGGCCGGGCGGCTTTCGTTGTAATGCCGCTGCGGCGTGTAGCCTGGACCGGCCGGCGCGCTGGCGTAATTAATCTGTCCGCTATAGCGCAGTTGGGCGTCACGCCCTTCAAATCCGAAGACAGCCGGGTCCGCCGGCACTCGCCGTACCCCCCGCAGCGTGACGGACGCCGTTTGCAACGCGAAGCCGGCCGGCGCACTAGCCAATTTGCGGCCAAAAACGATGCGAACGACAGCAGCGGCAAGGGTCATAGCGGCTGGCGAATTCGCTAACCGTCGGTGCGCATGCAGCGCAGCGTCAGCGCCGGCCAATCCGAAGGCACCTGCGTCAGTCGCGAGCGTATAGCCTTGTCCCTGCTCCGCTGGGCTGTACACCATTGAGATGGCGCGCCCGACGAGCGAAAGCGCCCCGGTAATTCCAGCCAAACGCCGTGCCGCGCGCAGCGAGCCCGCCTGCCCCACTGCCGCAAGAGCCCCAACTGCCGCCGGTAGCTTGCGCGACGCAAACATCGAAACAGGCGTAGTTACCAGTCCCGCACTACTTGCAGCTGCCGCCAATCGCCGGGCCGCGCGGACTTGAACTGCGCCGGCGCCCACGTTGAATTCGCCAGGCCGCCAAGTCACACGACGGGCCGCCATCAATGCAGCCAGCGCGCCGCCCACTACGAGCGATCCGGCAACAGCGGGCAGTCGTCGTGCCGCTCGGAGCAAGGCACCCTGGGCCGCAAGATCGAAAGCACCGACCGCTGCGTTGAGCGCATAAACAGCTCGATCGCGCCACGCGGGAGCGTCATCGTCAGCACTCTCATCAAGGAAAAGCTGCCAAGGGTTCGCCTCTAAGGCTCGCAGCTGCACGATTGTTGGTATTTGTGCGCCTTGCCAGGCGAAGACCGCTAGCACTGCCCAGTTGGCTGCGATCTCACTGCCGTTTTCCGCCGCTCCGATGCTGAAGGGGGCCGTACCATTCCCGGCAACCACCTCCGACGGAAGCACGGCGACGTTAGGGCCGCCATTGGAAAAAATCGCCTTCTCACCTGGGCTGACCACGCCACAAAACGTTGACGTTCTACCAGCATAGTTTGCGACGGCCCCGTAATTCGCCACTCCAGCATAGGAACCACCGTTGGTAAAGAAGGCGGCGCGCACTAAGCCATCCCACTCCTGCATAGGTGTTCCTGCGCCATCTTTACGCACAATGGAGCAGTTTGCACTGCTATTTCCTCGATGCGCTACGACCAGCCAGGCGAAAGGCAGTCCACTCCACATGGTGGTCGAATACCTCCGACCAACTGAAGTGCACATGAATCCCACGCCCTGGCTCGCACCAACGATACCCCCCTTCGCAACTGAGCTGGAGTCTTTTCCAGAAAGCGCGCTGTAGGTTGACACGCCCGGCAACAGGACTTCGACCAAGCCTGCGGCTAGCGGATGGGCCGTGTTGATGCGCGGCCTGCCTTGCGGCTGATAGCGCATGCCGCCCATCAGCTGCTCGCCGCGAGGTCAGATTCGAATGTCACCGGGTTCGTGGTATTTCCGTAACACAAGGCACGCACGAACTTCACTTCCTTGTCGAGCCGGATACTCGCGGTTGTCGTGCTGCCAGCGATGGTATCGCCTCCCCAGGTCCACAGGTCGTAGATCTTCACAGGGTTGGCTGTTGGATCAGGCGTCCATTGCCACGTCATCTGGCCCTGCACGCCTGGAGCCGAGCTGCCGTTCGTGATACGGCCGCCGAGCAGGCCACCGTTGTATGCGGTAACGTCCACCCAGGCGCCGACACCTGCCGCAACCGGAGCAGCCTTCGTGCCGCCGGCGGCCACAGCGACAGCGGTGAGGATCGATACCGGCGCTTTTGTTACTGCGGTCATGCCTTCTCCGTTCCATCGGGGTTATACAGCGCCTCCGCCACATCCAGGGGCCCGAGCGGATCAGGCTCACGGCCCAGGGCGCACATCTTGTCTGCCCCTTCCTGCGACAACACGTCCGGCAGCGCGACGTACGATTGAAGCGCAGCTTGCACCAGCGGCGCGCCGACGATTAAGCGGCCCTGATACAGCAAGGGCCGCACGTGGCGCAGATTGTTGTCGTTCGCGATGTGATCGAGAAGCTTGTTGCCGGCCTCGATGCCGAGGGTCTCGATGATCGTGCCGTTGCCGATCTCGCGGGCCGACTGTCGTACGCGCCCAGCCGACAGAATGCGGGCGAGTTCGTGGATGTCGCGCTCGGCATACGGTGTGGCACATGCTTCGTCGGCGCGCACCTGGGCGCGCAGCTCTGCTTGCTGCTCGGGCGTCATGGTTAAGCCAAGGTCAGGACGCCGGCGGACTGGTCGAAATCGACCGTCAAAGTCTCGCCGTCGTTGAGCGTGATGCTCGAGCCGTAGTCGTAGAATCCGACCAACGGTTTGCCGCTAGCGGTGTCGTTGTAGACGACCGCGTAACGCAGCGGGCCCATAGCGCCGCCGCTTGCAGCGATGACCTCATCTGCCACCACTACCTTTGCGGTGCCCGCCGTTTCAGAAAGCACGACGGAGTCGAGCGTAAAGCCGCCGCTGACGTAGCCGCCAGTGGCTGCAATCTGGGTGAGATCTGCGAGCACAGCGTTCGCTGCCTGCGGCGCCGTGTTAGTCAACGCGACCTTGAAGGTGTGCGCCGCAAAATTGTGCACGCCCTTGAGCACCTGTTCGGCGAAGTCGGGAATTTTCTGGAATGCGGCCATCAGCTGCCTTTCATGCGTGTTCTTGGAGCCGCGCAGCGATGAACGCCAGCAGCTCGTCGTCGGACTTACCGACTATGTCTTCCGGGAAGATCGCCACCGATCCGCCTGACATGCGGCGGATGACGACGAGAAGCGCGCCGGGACCGTCAGCCTGGGCGCGCACGTTGGCGAGCCAGGCGACGGTCTCCGAGCGCATTGGTTACTTATCGGCGCTCAGAGATTCGGCGTAGGCGACCGCATCGGGATCGGCATCGACTACGCCGGTCAGCGCCTTCACCTGGGCCGCGTCGATCTCGATCACATCGTTGCAATTACCGTGAGCACCGTCGACCAGGACACGCGCTTTCACTTTTTTGGCTTCTGCCATCTTCTTTCTCCAGTGGAGCAGCCGACCCAAGCCGGCCGCCGGTTTCGATTAGGTCGCGCTGTTCTGGTACAGGCGGACGGCAGCGGTATCCAGCAGGTTGCCGCCGGAGCGGGTCCAACCGCAGAAGCCGACCTGGCCTTTCAGGGCGAAGGCCGAGTCGTCGAAGCGACGCATGGTGGTCGAGTTGGCGACGTCGCGGATGGTGTATTGAGCCAGATCGCCGAACGCGATCGACTTGGCGTTCGCCGCCATCACCGGCACGTCGTCATTGATGGCGATCGGCTTGCCGAGCAGCAGATCGGGGGCGCCTTCGACAACAGCCGGGATCCAGATCGGGCGGCCGACGGTATCGACCAGCTTCGACAGGGACGCTACGCTAAGGTCGTTCATCATCCATTTGGCATTGCCGCGGTAGGCGCGGTTGACCGAGTGCTTCACGTCGACCAGGTCGCCGTAGGTGACAGTAGTAGTCTGGCCGGTAGCACCCACCTTGCCGACGGTCGAAGCCGGAATCAGGCCCAGCGGCTGACCGGTGCCGGTGCCGACGGTCTGGTGCAGATTCTGGATGCGGGCGATGCGGGTCGCCAGGCGGTTCACGACGAATGCGACGACATCGATCGCGCTGTCCTGGATCAGCTCCAACGGCAGGGCAATCTGCTTCGACGAATACTTGAACACCGGCAGGCCGAGTGTGTTGAACGTGATATCACCACTGCCGGCGCTGCCATTCTCCGCCACGATCTCGCCAATTTCGCTCGTGCCATCGCTGGTCGGGAAGTTCATCGCGTGGCCAGTTTCGGTCGTCAGCACGGTCGCGACATCACGCATGCCACCGAACGCCTTCAGGCGATCGATCACCATGGCAGCGACTTCGGCCGGGACTGTGTAGCCGCCTTCTGCCGGGGTGGTCGTCGACATGGCATTGCGGATGGCTGCAGCCTGCTCCGCGTTGACATTCGAGCCATGGCGCATGTACAGCGCGACGGCCACCAAGGCGCTGATCTCGACGTCGCCGCCGGCGGGCTGCGGTTTGCGGGTTGCGTCGTTGAAGAACTTCTCGGCTTCCAACTCGCGCATGGTCTCGAGGTTCTTGATCTGCGCCTTGGCGCCATTGATCTCGGTCGCCAAGTTGTCGAACTTGGCCTGGTCTTCGGGCGACCAGATCTGGTCGCCTTTGTCTGCGATCAGCTGATTGGCTTGGGCAGCGAGGTTGGAAATCTTCTCGCGCAGTTGCTGGATGGTCATGTGGTTCCTATAAAAGAAAAGGGAGCCGGATGGGCTCCCAATGACGAGGTGATCCGACCTCGGGCGTATGCGCGAGAAGCGCTATGCAGCCAGGGCGAGAGCCAGGCGGTTTTTGTTGGCCTGCGCCATCCGTGCCCCCTCAGGGGCCGACGGCTCAGGCTGCTCGACGGGCTCAGCCGGAGCGACGTTGGTGGGTGCAGCCGGCGTCTCTTTTGCCGGCGGCACCGGCGCGGCGATATTGGCCGGCGCCTTGGAGTACGCAGCCAGATTCCAGACGTTGCTCGCCTTCGCCCTGTCCGCGGGCGCGGACGTGACGCGATCGACGAAGCCGTTATCCAGCGCCTCGGATGCGGAGAACCACGTCTCCGCGTCCATCCACGACACGATTTCCTCCTCGGTCTTGCCGGTCTTGGCGATGTAATCCGCAACGATGGCGCCCTCGATCTTCTGCAGCACGTCGGCCTGCTCGCGCAGCTCGGACTTATCGCCCCATGCGAGGCAGCTCGCGTTGTGGATCATGAAGAAGGCACCTTCGGACATCTCAACCTCGTTGCAAGCCAAGGCGATGCTGGTCGCCGCGCTCGCGCACAAGCTGTCGATGTGGGCGATGGTTTTGCCCTGGAAGCGCGCCAGCGCAGCCATGATCGCCCGCCCCTCGAACACGTCTCCGCCCGGGCTGTTGATGTAAACGTGCAGGACATCAGCATTGCCAGCCTGGGTGATGGCGTCGATCACCTGGACTGCACCGACGCCCCAGTACGGATCGATCACGTCATAGATGTAGAGCGATGCCTCGCCCTGGTTGCGGACGATGTTTACTGGCCGCTTCTCACGGCCGGCGTTGTCACGGTACAGTTGGATGATCTTCTTCATTGGCTTGCTGGCTTCCAGGGGTTGATTGGTCGCGTTGCGCGCGATAGATCTCTTTTCCGCCTTCGGTTGGCGGCATGCGCTGCCGGCGGCGGACCTCGTCGACGGACATCCATCCATCGCCAGAGCCCGGGCCGCCGAGGGCAGAGCGATAGAATTCGCCCAACGCCTTGAGGTCCGTCTCGTAGAGTGCCTCTCGGTGGAATTCGAGGAAGCGTCCGTTGTTGCGCGGGTAAATCTTGCGGTTGAGCTCCTGCTCAATTTTTCGCAGCCATGGCTGCAGCGTGTACTGCACGAACGCGCGGCTGATCGACTCCAGGCCCGTCCCCCAACTCGTCGATCCAGACGCCTCCCCAATCATGAAGGCCGGAACGCCGAAAGCCCGGGCAATGTCCATCACTTGGAACTTACGCGCGTCGAGGAGCTGGGCGTCCTCAGCGGAGAGGCTGATCTCCTTCGCTGAGATACCCTCGGTTAGCACGAGCGGCAGGCGGTGAGCGTTGGCCAGGCCCGCATATTTGTTTGCGAACGCGGTTTGCAGCTGCGCGATCTGCGCGTCGCTCATTTTCGCCGCGGCCTGCAGAACGATCGAAGGGTGCGCGCCGTTCTCGAAGAACTTGCCGCTGTACTCATCCATCGCCAGTGCGTTGCCGATCGCGGTTCGCGCCCCGAACTGGATGCAGGACATCGACCGCATCGTCGTATCGTTGAAACCCAGGCCCGGAAAATGCAGGATGTCCGATGGGTCGAACCAGGTTTGAATGTCATGCTCGGGCGAGTTCACGTAGTAGCGAACGCCTTCACCCGGAGTGCGAATCGGTGACACGCACCCCCATGGCAATGGAAGGATCTCGCGTAGTGAGCCATTGACCCTCCAGCGCAGGAGTGCGAACGCATCGCCTCGCAAAAGCTGCGCCATGCTGACGCCTTCCCACATCGAGGCGGCGGTGTACTGGGGGCTGGGCTGCTCGTTGAGCGCGTACCAGAGGTCGCTGCGCGGGAGCCTCGCCGGGATCTCCCCGCCGTCCAGCGAATATTCATGGATCGGCATACTGACGATCGCGCCAGCGATTTTGGCGACGCACGCAGCGACTGCTGATACGCGCATGGCCGTGGTAGCAGAAACCGTCGCGCCGGCTGGGGCGACACCGAAAGCTTCCATCACTTCCGGGCTGTATTGGCTCTGGTTGGAAACCCGGGGCTCCTCGCGAGGCGCGGGCGCAGGCCGCCAGTGCGCGGTGGCCTCCAGCGCATCGAATAGTTCCATAGTGCTCCTTAAAGGACAACGAAGCCCTGGGTGATCTCGGCTGATGTCGCGACAGGGTTCAGCGCCATCAGCGAGACAGCGTTGAACAGAGCCATGAGCGGGTCGATCTTGCCGGTGCCAGATGCCTGTTTGGTGATCAAGGCGGCGTTACCGCGGGGTTCGATCTTGGCGTTGCCGACGCACCAGTTCATCAAAGGCTGTCCGCCGTGTAGCAGCACGCCTTCGGCGAGCTTCCGCTCCGCGACACTGATCGCGCCGATCAGCTTCCAACCCTGTGACACCCCGAAGCACTTTGCCTCGTCGATTTCCGCATCGACTAGGGCCTGGAACATCACCTTGTGGGTCTTCTCCGGGTCCAGCCCCACCGATGCCAGCAACCCGGACTCGTTGACCTGCTTGACCACCGCCGCCACTTGGGCGACGTCGCCCGGCAGTTCTTCGATGATGACCAGGTCGCCCTGTTGCTCGAAGTCGCTGTACTTGCTTTCCTCGCTCTGGCGACGCTGGATCGCGATAGGGTGCGCCCACGCACGAGTCCAGGCAAGCCACTTATTGGTCCCGCGCTCGCGGCCGACGACTGCCAATCCCAGCAAGTCGTCCAGGCCTCCGCCGTCAATGCCGACGGTGATCACCTCCGAACGGTCCATGAGCTCTTCAAGGGTCAGCCCCGGCGCCTTTGCCTGTCTTTCCCAGAAATCTGCGCCAGTCCAGCGATCCGCGCGAAGGTTCATCCCGATCTGCACATTCAGATGCTTCGCGACGAACTTCTGCAGCGAGCCATCCGTTTTGTGCAGCAGCTTCCTGAGCTCGTCCTCAAGCCACACCGCACTGACGGAGCGGCCCAGGTTCGGGTTAGTGATGTAATACGTGGAGGCGTCGAGGTAGGCTTTCGCCTTCACCATCGCATGCGGATATTCGTACAGCACGCCGAGCGATTTACGGTCGTCGATCTTCCCGTCACGGACGTCGCGGTAGTACTCCAGCTTTTCTTTGAAGACGCCGGCGGGCGGCTCGTCGCTCTGCGTGGTCAGATAAATGACCCAACCTTCTGGGCGCGAGATTTGCCCGCCCAGCGCCTCCATGAACATGGCGGACGCATTGGAGCGCTTGCCGAACAACCAGTGCTCGTCGACCAAGACGCGGCCGGACTTTTTTCCGGATACCGTGTCGGTATCAGCGGCGACAACCTTGAGCGATGCACCGGAAACCCGGTGCGTGATGGTCTTCACGTGGTCCTGCACATGGAACAGCGCCGAGAGCTCGCCATCAGCACGCACCATCGCAGCAGCGGGGCCGAAACTGTTGCCAGCAACCTCCTTGGTCGGCGCCAGGATCAAGTGCTCTTCGCCCTCGCGCCAACAGAGGATTACCGCAGTCAGCATGATGCCGGCGGCGATCGTCGATTTCGTATTCTTCTTACTGATCAGGAGGTAGTACTCCCGGATCAACTGCTCACCAGTCTCGGCGTCGTACCCGCCAAAGATGGCCGCGACAAAGTCAAACACCCACTGCTCGCTGCACTCGCCGAAGTTCGGGCTCCGATAGCCGTCGAGATCATCGTCCCAGACCGTTTGCGGCAGATCGCAGACGCGCAGCTCCTTGAAGATCCGCAGTGCCTGCTCTGCCTGCTCTGGGAAGATCGGCGGAGGGATAATTGACAGCTTGGCCTTCAGCCTGTCTTCCCAATCCGGACAGGCGGTCGACCATTCCATAGCGTTTCCCTTACTTCACTGCCTTCAGCTTAGGCGGCGGCGCTGCCGCAAAACGGCTCGCGACCTTTTTCGCTTCCTCGTTTTTCTGATCCTTCTTGCCGCCCTCGCCCAACTTGACGTGAGTGAACGGCATCAGCGCCTTCGCGGCATCGAGCCGCAGCCTCGGATCAAGCGCACCATCGTTCATCGCGGCCAACAGAAAGGCCCGGGGATCCGAGTGCATCAGCGCAGCGTTAATGTCGAATGTCGGCGCTGGTGGCGGAGGTGGAGGCGTAGCCGGCCCAGGTCCAGGTGACGCTTTACGGTGCTGAGCAAGATACGGTGCGACGTCCTTGTGTTTAACAAGTCGCGCGCCAGCCTGTGCGGCGGTCGCCGGGCTGTAGCCGGCCCGGACTGCCGCTTCCTTATTCGAGAACCCGGCCAAAACGGCATCGGCGAAGGCTCGCTTTTTGCCTGTTAAAGCCATTAACAAGTTCCTCCAAGGGGGGTTTAATCTACGGCTGAGGTACTAGGCGGTCTAGGAGCCTGGGGTCCGCCGACTTCGAACCCCCGGGAGGGGCTCGGAGGCCAGCTGTCTGGGCCCGGTCGGGCCGCGTGCCTCAGTTAGCGTCCGCTCAAGACTCCATCCTGCCGCGAGGCGCTGCGCAAGACGAGACTGGGGAACGCCCAACTCCTTTGCCCATTCGCCTAGCGTCTGGACCTTGCCGTTGAACTCCTTGCCATACTTTCGCCTGTTGATGGCAATAAGCTTCCACCTGCCACGCGCCTGGTTGCACGGCGGGCATGACGCAACCAAGTTCGAAGAGGCATTGTTCGTCGGGTCGTCATCAAGATGATCGACATGCATATCATCCCAAGTGACAACCTTCTGGCACCAGTTACAATTGAAAGGCCCGTCCCCATGAGTTGCGTGGTACACAATGCGGTGCTGATACACGCGCTTGCTTTGGCGCTGCAGCGGGTGCCCTGGCGCGTGATCAAGCAGGTAGCCGCCGGTATGCTTAAGAAGCCCGGGCTTTAACGTTGTCGTCGTATACTGCAATGGCAGATCGCTCTGCACCGCTGCGCGGCGACGGTTGCGAATATAATGCTTCTCGCACATTCCAGCGCCGATACGGTTGGCCGCGGAACCGCAGCCCTCGACAGTGCACAGCCCATCTGGCGGACGCGCAGGCCTCTCTTTTGCATTGAGGCTGCCGCCATTGAACATGCGCAGGTAATGCTTTGCGCAGAGTGCGATCCCGCCTTTCCATCGGCTGCGGGCGCTGACCTCGCATCCGGGCGCCTCACAGTAGACGGGCAAAGACGGCGGAGCAACGCGCGTTAGTGGGTCTCCGTGTCGCTTCCAGGCGCCCCAGTGCGCACTGCACCAGCCGCGCGCCTTCGACGGTTTTCCGCACCCATCGATACTGCACGTTTTCACCGCCGAACTCGCGTCTTTTTCTACAGCCGCATCGCTCATTTCAGAAGCCTCCAATCAAGTGTCACGTCGCGAACACATGATTTTCTTGGCTCTACAAATTTGACGTCGCACGGAGGATCGCCTCTTCCCGTTGCTTGTCCCGGCTATGATGGCTCGCACAAAGGCTTTGCCAATTCGATCGATCCCAGAACACCGCCTGGTCACCTAGGTGTGGAATCCTGTGATCCACGACAGTCGCGAACGGCAGTTGCAGCCCCTTAGCCGTGACAGCTAATATGATCTGCGCAGGGTCGACCTCCGTAATTCCCGCATCGCGCAGGCAGTACGTGCAGAACGGATGATCAGCGAGATGTGCAGCGCGAGCCTTTTGCCATCTATAGCCGTAGCCGCGCTCAGTACTCGATGCCCCGCTTTCGCGCCAAGATCCTGGCTCCACCGTAGCCAACCTGGTGCCAGCAGACTTTAGGCCTGTCTTGAGTGTCTGCAGCTTCACTCGACCACCGGCGTCACGCCCATGTCCACGATCGCATCGATCCAAGCAAAGGCTCGCTTCTCGCTGAAGTAGCCGATGACGAAAGCCACAGCCAAGGCAGGGCGAACCCACCAGGCGATGCGCATGCGCACCTTGATGTATGCGCCAGCCATCAGTGGGCGCTCCAGCTATCGCCGATCTCGCCCAGGTCCGGATAGCGCGCGACCGGCGGCAGCTTGAACAGATTGTCGACCATGCGCTTGACGTTCGCCGGCACGTCGCGCGCGACCTCAACGAACGTCATGCCTGCAGTGCCGTGACCCTTGGCGCGCAGGATCGACTGCGCATCCTCGCAGTTGGCCAAGTGCTCGGCGATCTGGTTTAGGCGCGCCATGTCGTGCACCTTTGCCTCGCAAGCCTTCGGGCCGAACACAGCGCGCAGGATCTCGGCGCGGTAGATTTTGGCTACGTCCTTCATGCTTTGCACCCTGCCTTGTCGATGGCTGCCTGCTCGCGCATTACCTGCACCAGGAAGCGCAGCCAAGTCACTTCCGATTCAACGCTCATGCGCATGGCGGACCTTAAATAAAAAAGCCGCCGGCGCATTGCTGCGACAGGCGGCGAACCAGATAGGTCATCTGGGTTGGGGGAGATAGTTGCGGCAGACGCCACCCATTGACTTAGTCGGGGCAGACAATGGATCGCACATCCGCGAAGGCATCTGCCACACAGAGCCCGCGGCCATCAGCCGCACACGCGGGGCGTGATTGTCAAGCTTAGGCTTTGTGTGGCCACCGGCTACCCGGTGACACGATGCATTACTTTTGACGCGAGCCGTTCAGCGCGGTCACCGCCTCGACGGCGATACGTTTGCTGACGTGCGTCTCGACGTCCTCAAACTTCTTGTGGTCGAACGTCTTCCAGAAACCATTGCTCCAGCGTGCGGTATAGCGCATGAAATATCTCCAATTAATAAACAAAAATGCTTGCTTCAGTAAGCATTTTTGTTTATAGTATCTACATCGACAAGACGAAAGGAGGTGCGGTGAAACAGACAGAGTTCGTACGGTGGTTAGCCGAACAGGGCGCGACATTCAAGCAAGGCACGAAACACTTGAAGGTCTACCTAAACGGCAAACAGACCACCGTACCTCGGCACCCTGGCAAAGAGATCGATGACCGATTTGTCAGGGAGATCAAGAAACAGTTGAACATCAAGTGAGGCAGGCCCCGCAAGGGGCTTGCAGCACAGCCGAGACCGCACCACCTCATCCTGCATTACGAAGAAAAGGGCCCTATATGAAATATCCTGCAACCTTCGAGCCGACCAAGGCTGGCGGTTACGTCGTTACATTCCGCGACATCCCTGAGGCGATCACCCAAGGCGATACCGAGGCGGAAGCGCTCGATATGGCCGCAGACGCATTGCTTACTGCGATGGACTTCTATTTCGAAGACCGTCGCCCCGTGCCTATGCCGTCGGCGGCTGCGAAGGGCGAACGCCTCATCGATCTGCCGCTAAGCGCTTCAGCGAAGGTTCTGCTGTTGAACGAGATGCTGGCCCAGAAGATCCGGCCGGTTGACCTGGCGCGCCTCATGGGAATCAAGCCCCAAGAGGTCAACCGCATCGTGGACCTGGAACATGCGACGAAGATCGACACGCTGGCAGCAGCGTTTAAGGCTGTCGGACGCGAGCTGGATCTTTCCGTGAGCTGAAACTGGTTGCCCAGCCCTCGGCTGAGGGCGGGCTATTGGCCCCAACGGTATCTCCGAGGCGGGCCAGAAATGACAAAGGCCCGCAGTCCTTTCGGGGCAGGCCTTGGCATCCATTCTGTACAGGCGAGCGAAAGCCACCCTTGGTGGCTTGCGCTGCATGCGTTCTTCGGGACGGTGACAGCTTTTGCTGTCTAGTACGGCACCGGAGAAGAATGTATTGAGGACTCAATGATACCGCTGAGTTGGGCGGTTTACAACCACTGCGTGCGAGAATTTGTGGCTTCGATTACTCAGCGTGGCGGAGCCTGGCGCCTGCCACGCCCGCGTGCGTTTGCTCCAATGCAGCCAGCTCGCCAACCATGTCCGCCACAAGCTTGGCCTCGTACGAACTGATGCCGAGATCAACCGCTTTCCCGATCGGCTCTCTGCGCGCGCCGGCGCAGCTCGTGCAGGTACGAAGGATCGGCTTCAATCCAAGCGCCCCCGTGCCATTGCACGTCTTGCACACGTCGTCCAAGTAGTGAGCGAGCGAGTGCTCAGCAACGCGCCGATATAGAGCCGGCGCCAAGTGGCCGATCTTAGGCCAGTCGGCCGGCTTGATCCAATTCCGCTCCCGCCCTTTCTGCTCTACGATCTCGCGCCAGCGCGCGTACAGGGTGCGGAACGCCGCAGCGTCACTGCCAGCCATAGCGCACGTAGCTGCGTTCGCCTCAACCACTGGCCGCAGTTCATCCTGCTTGCGCACATCCTTCTTGCGCACCGCATCGGCCAGTGCTTTCTCGGCGCGCTCACTTGCGGCGACGGCATGTGCAAGCTTTTGAACTACCGTGCCGGCATACTTGACCCGATGGATAAGGGCGCCGATGTCGCGCGCTGCACGGTCCGCCAGTGCTGCTGCCTGGAGCGGCTCGGCCTGGTGGCGCAAATTATCGTCCAGCAGATTCGTGGCGCTCAGCGCGCCCATGTATTTGTCAGCGAAGGCCATGGCGGGTGCTCGTCAATAAGGATGAGCAAGCGTACCAAATGAAGATCGATCTTCAAGCCTGTCCGCATTTTTCCAAATGACAACAAGACGTTATTTGACCACGCTTGCCACATCACAGTGCAAAACGTCAAAGTCAAAATCTCACCAAATATTGCTGACGGAAAACTTTACACCTATGGGCTTCTGAATTTATGACCTCTACCTAACGCCTTGAATTGCAAACGCTATTGCCATGTGGCACAGACATTGCTTATTACGATCACTCCAAAACTTGAAAGAGACTCATAATGACGAAACATCTGCTTGCAATGGTAGTTGGCGCGCTTTTCTCACTGAATGCCTCGGCTGGGTACATTGAATATACTTTTACCGGCGGCCTGACTGGTAAGTTCATTCAGAACGACATCGACAAGTCGATCGCCGACTTCGACTTCTATGTTGGTTCGCCAAGCACCCGACGTGAACACTTCTTTGGCTCAGGCGGTTATGCTGGGTTGAGTGGTGCAGGTTCGAGTTTTTGGGGCGAGATGGGGCCGACTGGATTCAGCGCGTTCAACCGCCTGACCGGAGGTTATATCGACAGTATCTGGATCGACTTCGGCGGCAGCTATTCTCCGACGCCGTCAAACTACAGCGCGCTGCTTACGAAGAGCATCGATCCCGGCTATCCCTCGTGGGCCGAGCCGCTTCACCCATCTCAAACGTGGATTTCCGGCTCCGTAGTAGCAACCGCCTTAACGCCGGAACAAGCGAAGATTTACGATGAACTCGCGTATCCGCCAGGGATCTATCATATCGTCCCGGTACAAAACGTTCCGGAGCCGACCAGCATCGCTCTCGTCGCTATCGGCGCCCTCGGATTTGCCGGACTGCGCCGCCGCAAGCCAAGAAATTAAGTCGGGGCGACTAACGCATTAGCGAGCTAAGCAGCCTCACCCGGAACTTCCAAAATCCTTACAGCTGCGTGAGGCTGCGAGCCGTATGCCTTGGTCAACTCAATGCATACAACCTGAGCATCGTCGATCCACACGATTCCGTTGCACCCGTCTTTTAGACCCTTCAAAACATTATCGGCGTCCGGCTTCTTTGTCGCGCGAATGTGACCGTCGATGGCCAGGGCCCGACGCTTCTTCGACCAAGTCAAAGGCACCTGCAGCGTGAGGCTGAGCACAAGCTTCAACGGCCCCGCCGCAGGGGGGCGCCCGGACATCGCGACGGTTGCCGCTTCGCGCACTAGCGCCTCGTACGCCGCGGTCTTCGCTGGCGTGTATGCGACTACGCCCTTGCCCCGCCGGGCAAACCTTGGGCGCCCTTTCGCGACAGGCTGCCCCGGCACAATGAATTCGATCACTGGCGCGCCTCGATTGACGTCGCCATCGTGGCCGCCAGACGCTGCAGCCTCGCATTGAACCAGCGACGCACGCAGTATGACCGCGCGACACTAATCACCGTGTACAGCAGGCCCATGAGGAAGTTTGCCCCTGGAGTGATGTGGAAGCCAAACAGCGGCAGGATTAGCAGGTTGGCGACATAGTTGATCGCGAAGCCGATGATGGTGTTGATGATCGTTTCGATCAGGGAGCCGAGGCGGGTCTGCGTCATTGGGCGAGGCCCTCGAAAGTGACAGTGTAGTGCGTCGGATTACGGTCGGCGTAGCGGTCGATGATCGCCGCAGCGCCGGCGTGAAGGGCTGGGTAAAATGCGACGGAGCGTGGCGGCCGGTCGTCGGTGAACTTCCCCTGGATCATGGCATCGCGCAGCACCGTCAGCGAGGCGATGGCCTTCGTCACGTGCGACAGGCCGGAATCCGGATCCAGGTCTTCGCCCTCCCACCAGGCCATCAGGTGGCGCATGGTGCCGTCGTAGTAGACAGAGCCGCGCACGCCGATTGCGCGGAAGTTGTGGCGGCCGTATTTGGACGCCCCTTCCAGCATCGCGACGCCAAGCTCTGCCATCACGGTCGCCGGCACCGTGGACATCGGAGATTTGCGCACGCCGACGGCGTCCTTAGGATTCGTCGGTTTCGCTCCTTCCAGCGCGTGGAACGTCAGCATCTCGTGAGTGTCATTCATCGTCATCCTTTCGTTTCGGGTTGAACTTCGTTGTTGTTTTGCTCTTTCTTGCTGCGCGCTTCGACCCAGGCGACCCGCTCGGCTTTGTTTGCCGGCCGCGCGTAGCGCACGCACGCCTTCGTCTTCCAAGGCACGAACGGGTTGATCAACTGCGCGTTGGTCCGGTCGTATCCCATGCACCGGCCCAGGCCCACCCTCGCGTGCTCGGGGTATTCCTTCATCTTGAAGTGCTGGCACATGGCGCAGACTTCGTCGCCCAGCATCGTCATGCCGCCGATCCCTCCTGTGCCTTCCGTAGCATCTCCTTCAGGAACCCGGGCGCTTTACGCACTTGGTCTTGAGTGGGCGCCAGGTCGGCAGCCGGCGGCGTCGGGCGGACAAACACCTGCGGCGCGGGCGGCTTGCCCCCGTTGTCGATCGCCGCGCGGATTCTCGCCTCCCAGCTCGCTGTCGACTCGCCATTGAGCGCCGGGCCGACGCCAACCTCGATGGCCTTGGCCAAGCGGGAGTGATCCGAGATCCACCACGGAGTGCCGCCCTGCTTCTTCGCCTCAGCCGCTTTGGCGCGCTGGATCGACAGTCGGTCCCATTGCTCGCGCAGCTTCGCCGGCGACAGGATGTTCGAACACCAGAACGCATCGGCGTGCGCCCACTGGAACAGCTCGCAGATTTCGCGCCGCGTACGACCGTCGCGCTCGCGCATCAGGCGGACTTCCTTCGACCAGGTCGCGAAGTTCGGCTCTTTCGCGTTCGGCAGGGTCTTGCGCAGCGTTTCGAACAGCCAGCGTGCGCATTTCTCGTCTTCCGCCACATTCGGGTCCAGCTCGGCCGCAGCGCGTGGCTTACGCGGCTTCGGCGCCCGCTCGGCGTCGTTCAGCAGTGCCAGCAGCGTTGCGGAGTCGACAGTGACGGCCGGCAGTGTCTGCGCGGCCTGGCGCAGGGCTTCACGGCTGAGCATGGCTGGCCCCTTGCATAATCTCGACCAGGCGCGTGACCTGGCCCAATACCAATGCTCCGATCTCAACTACGATGGATGCACACATTCTTTATCTCTCCAGGGCGTGGTATGTGTCAGGGGAGCGGTGGCGTAGTGGCCACGCGCGCTCCACCTTCAATTTGTGGGATCAGGGCAGAGAACCAGGTCTGCGGCACCGTGCGAGTGCGCGCCACGACCTTGTCGGTCTCTACTGCCGCCTCTTGGCGCCTGACCTGCTCTGCCGCCGCCTCAATGGCACGCGCCCGCTTGATCTTGACGCGCTGTCGACGTTTGCTCACCGCGTTCGTGACGGCTTCGAACGGGCATGGAACATCCTCCCCTGGGCCGGCAACGATCACAGGCAACCAAGGCCCGCTGCCGCGCGACCTCCGCCACTTCCCGGTGTGACACAAGTCCGGCTTCATCAGTTCGAGCCGATAGCGGACCTGAGCCAAGGTCATTCCAGACCTGCGGATGGTTTCCGCGATCGTGGCCGGCAGGACCGCGAGAATGCGCTGCGCCTCAAGGTCGCCATAACTCGGGTTGCAGTCCGGGCAGCGCGCGGCCCCACGCTTTATGGCAGGAGCATCGGCTTCGACGCTCTCACCACACGTGCATACCAGTCGCCAGATCGCGCTACCGTGCTTCGTAACGCCAGCGCGCTCTACCGCGGCTAGGTTGGCGTAGGGCGAACACGGCGGCTTCGCCGTGCGTTGACCTGGGGATGTCATGCCGCCTCCCGCTCTTTTTCGTGACCATCACGGCCGATCCTAAGCATCTCGATGCATTCGGCCAGCAGCTCGCGCTGCGTTCCGTACCGCGCTTCAAAAGTCGCTTTCCGGCCGTGCACACTGATTCGCCCGCGCGGGTCGCTGTCGTCCTGCTGGTGGTGCTCGGCGCATAGGGGCAGAACGAGGAAGTGCGCGCCTGGCTTGGTCCGGCCGTCCAGGTGATGAAGGCTGATCACCTCGTTAGTCCAGCCGTCCTTGAGGCAGGCGATGCACGGCAGCGATCCCATTCGATCCATGAAGCGCGCCTCTTCCGCCGTCGGCGGGCGGCCCTTCATGCCTCGCGACTTCATCGGCTTCGATAGCTTCGACGGCTTGGCTTCGCGTGTGCGCTTTGCTGCCTTGGCCTGGGCCGAGGCGACGCGCAGCAAGCCAACACTAGGCGCGGGGGACTTGAAGCCGCTGCCGCGCGCCATCGCCGTTTTGCGCTGCAGGGGCTTACCCTGCTTGAAGGGTGAGCCGCGCATCATGCTAATATTCCCTCATGGCAAAGAAAATAACGTTGAAGCGCCTCCTTACAGACCCACTTTTTATAGCTGGGGTTGCTACGAGCATCATGATCTTTGCGGTCTATTTTTTGGGCGACCACGCTCGGCTCGGCGCGAGCGAATGGGCAAGTTGGGTGCAAGCTGTTGGATCGATCTCGGCCATTCTCATCTCGCTTGGACTGGCCAATTATCAGATCGAGCGCCAGAAGGATGCTGAACGTCTTCGGGAAGCACAGAACGACTTGCGCATAGCGAACTTTGCCGAGGCGGTGATTCGCGAAGCTCTGGATGCAGTCCGAGCGGTAGCCACTGCCCAAAAGAGCTGGCCGGACGGGACCGGCTACATTTTTCACGGTCGCTCTCGCATCCAAGCGGCGCAAATATTGCTGCGGACGCTTACGACGGAACCTCTGTTCACGGAGCTGATCAATCCGGTGATAGATTTGCACTCGCTCCTTGTCGACGTCGAGTCTGCGGGCGTACAGTTGATCGGCCAAGGGACCTTTAAGAGCAACAGCAAGTTCACCCAATTCTGGGCGCTTAAAGAGAATGCGATGGATACCATCACCATCGCTACGACGCACGCTATGGGAATCGCCCACGCGGCGGCGCAAGAGGCGGCTTAGTTGTCGTAGCATCTCTATGCCTTTGTCTGAGAAGACCCGATTTCGCGCACCGACCACGCCGGGATATCGTTGCGCTGCCCGCGGCGGTTCGGGATGTTCTTTTTGCTCAAGCCCTGGCTCGCGTAGATGTTCGGGCGGTATTGTGCTGGCGTGATCTCGCCGATGTATTGCATCTTCGGCGTCTGGGCCGCGATGTGGTTGCGTGCGAAATCGGTGACGTCGATCTGGCCGTCCTTGTCTTGGACTAGCCAGTTCGCCTCGAAGGCCAGGCGAAGCTTCTCGGCGCGCGAAGACTTCACGCCGAAGTCGACGGCAACGAACAGCGATTCCAAAGTGCGCGGCCCAGTAGCGATGATTAGTTCGGCTGTCTTGTAGACTGCGCTGCGGCGCAGCGGTGCGACATTGATGTTCGAGGTCATGCTGCCTCCATTACGGTTTCGATGAAGACGCGCGCCGCTTCGGCGTTGATCGCGTTGCCGTAGGCGCGCAGGCGTCCCACTCGGGCGGGAGCCCCATGAGCCAACGGGAATGTGCCGGGTTCAACTGGCCGCCACTTTCCATCTCGGCATCCGAGCCAGTCAGCATCTCGCCAGTAGCCGTTACTCGGGCCGGGCCCGGCAGATTGAAGTTGACCTGCTGCGGCAGACTGCTGCCCGACATTCCCTGCGTTAGCGTGCCGGCCCTCTGGCCGTCCGTTGCCGATGGCGTCGTCCAGCCTGCCAGCATCGCGAAGTCGTTGAGGTTCGAGCCGTGCCGGGTCTCGCCCATCGCACGCTTGGCCTGCCCGCCGCCCGAGCCGTCCGCCGTTGTCGGCGTCGGCCAACCCGCCAGAGCCGCCGATATCCGCAGCTCCGAACGTCGGCAGTCGTCCGCCTGCTCGTAGACGTTGCCCTTCCCGTCGCATGACTTGGGCGTTGGCCACCCAGTAGAGCCGGTCTCGGATGTGCGGAGCACCGATGCCCGCAGACGGGAACGGGATCGACCCGACCCGGTATCCCACGCCTTCCAGGTCATCTTGTACAAGGTCGATCCAAGCGTCTGCGTCCTTGCTCGCAACCTGCTCTCCAAGGACGACTGCAGGGCGGCGCTCGCCGATGAGGTGGAAGAAGTGCGGCCATAGGTGCCGCTCGTCAGCAAACCCAGCTCCTTGGCCTGCCGCGCTGAAAGGTTGGCACGGACAGGAACCAGTCCAAACAGGTCGGTCATCTGGCCAGCCGGCGCGGCGAAGCGCGAGGGACCAGACGCCAATGCCGGCGAAGAAGTGGCATTGGGTGAAACCCTCAAGGTCGGAGGGATGTACATCCTCGATACTCCTGGTGTCGACCTCCCCCGGGGCTATGTGGCCGGCGGCGATCAGGTTGCGCAGCCAATTGGCCGCGTATTCGTCGATCTCGTTGTAGTAGGCCGGATCGGCAATCTGGAGCAGGTTCATGCTCGTGCCTCCATGCTCTTGCCACCGGCGCCAAACAGTGCGGCCACCAACGGATCCCGCACGATGTGGTCGCGGCGCATACGGATCGGGTAGTGCTCGTCGTCGGCCATGATGTGGAAGTGCCGCGCCGGGTCGCGCTGGGCGATCTCGAAGTCCGATGCGCGGTGCGGGCGCGGACGGCCAGCTGCTGCGCGCGTCAGCTCAGCGACGTACTCGGTCGCCTGGTCGGCACTGAGCGTCAGGCGGCACAGCTGCTCGCATCCGACCTTTCCGAAAGTGACTTTCTCGCCCAGGTCGACCAGGTACTTGCGCACGCCCGACGGGCCCACCTTCAGGACGTCGCCGATTTCAGCGCGCGTCATAGCTCCACGGGTCTGGAAGGCCAGGACTAAGGAGCAGATACGCTCGATGCGGCCGGCAGTGTGCGATGGAGTTACGTGGCGGGCGCGGGTCACGCTGCACCGCCGATCACGGCGCGCGCCGCTGCGTTCAGGTCTGCTTCGGTCAGGGTCTGGCGGCGGGCCTCGATGACGTAGACGACGTCGCCCGGGCGCAGCCACTGGCGTGCGTGAGCCAGGTCTGCAAGTGACTTTGCGCCGTGCTGCGGCGGGGTGATCGACCAGCGCTGCTCAACAATGGGAGTGCGGGCCGAAGATGTCTCTTCGCCGACGTGCACCGCCGGCGTGATTTCATGTGCTAACATGCGTGCTCCTGATGTAGTTGCTTCACCAAGCCCGGCTGCAACCGGGCTTACTTACTTCTGCTGTTTCGCTTCCTGGGCCTGCGCCTGGATGCGCTTCCACCTCTCGCGGCACATCACGTGCGGCGGTTCCGGCTCGTCGTGCTTCGCCACCGGCGGCGCTTCTTCCTTCTGTTGATCCATCTGTTCTCCTTGTCTGATCCGGGTCAGGCTTCGTGCCGCTTGCCGGGTTATCGTGGTATTCGTGGGGAGCCGGTTTCAGGCCGCCAGTTCGCGGATCTCGGCTACCGGCACGCCGAGGTATTCATGAATGCGCAAGACCAGCGTCGGCCCGAGTGGGCCGCCCGCGCGAAGCTTGCTGATCACGCTCGGGACGACCTCCAGCTCCCGGGCCAGCGCGGCATCACTTTTGATCTGGAAGCGCTCGCGCAGCGTGTCCAGCAGCTTCGGTACGTTGTTCAAGTTGATCCCCTGTTTTGGTTGTATTGGTGACGACATCCCCTGCCGTCTGGGCGACGCCTACTTCGAGGACGGGACCAGGCCGCGCGCCGCGGCAACCGCTTCACTCGCGCTGATCTCTGCCATCAGTTCGGTAGCGGCGCAATCGAAGGCCTGTGATGCCTCGACCAGTTCACGATGTGCGGCGAGGCGCTGCCCTGGCGTTGCATCGGGCGGCAGCGTGACGAGAGCCATCTGCCCTTCCCCACCCTCCTTCATTACCGCGCGCAGGTGCTTGAGCACGTCGAAGCGCAGTGCCGGCGATTGCTCGACCTGGCGGGCCTCGACGCCCAGCGGCAGCAGAATCTGATTCAGGACTTCGAGACGCTGCTCCATCGGCAGCGCAGCCAGGATGGACGGCAGCATGTTGGCCGGCAGCTTTGCGTCCTGCTCGTCGTCGCCCCCGAACCAGCGGTACAGCTTCTGCGCCGCGCTCTTCGCCTTCGTGTATAGGTCTTTGCTGCTCGAATCGAAGGTGATCCCAGTGGTAGCGGCAGCGCCCATGCGCTCGTGCGCCTCCATCACCTCGATCGCGACGGTCTCGCGGCTCTGGCCGTTATCACGGCGCCAGGACTCGACCGCGACGCGGAGCAGGTCAACCAGGGAATGCTTTTGAAGAAACGTCTTCATGATTTTTTCCGAATTGAAAGCTAATCTGACAACACTCAAGAACAAGAACTAAGGCCCAAGCAATGCCCTACTCTCCCACCGCCAATACGCCCCCTCTCGGGGAAGCGCTCAGCGCACAGCGCCTGGAGCTCGCCGATCAACTACTGCGCGCAATGCAGCTGGCAGCAGATCGAAGGTCGGCACCCGACCGCCAGTAGCGCGCGAGATTGCCTCGCACCGCTCCGCCGGGGCTTGGCCTTTTCGCAGCCACTTGTAGACCGCCTGGACGGAAATGCCGCAAGCGTTCGCGATAGCAGGAACGCCTACTTCGTCGGCAGCACGTTGGATCGCTGATGCGTTCGTCTTTTCCATAACCGAAGTAAACCACAGGTTGACTTATAGTGCAACTAAAATCAACCCCAGGTTCGTTGAGTCTCTACGGCTTTAGACCCAAGATGCCGGCCATGACTACGAAACTTGGAAGCACGATCAAATCGCGGCTGGCGGAACTAGGGCGAACGCAGGAGTGGCTTGCGGGCGAGACTGGCGTGTCGAAGAACGCCGTTTCGAAGTGGATTCGGGATGGGAAGATCTCGCGCGTGAACGCGATCGCGGCGGCGAAGGCGTTGGGCTTGAGCGCCGATCAACTACTGCTGGGCCAGCCGCTGGCTGATGCCTCGCCGCCGGCCGAGACAACGCTCGAACGGCTTGACGCAAAGGAAAAGCATTTGCTCGAGCTTTATCGTAGAGCCAGCCGAGATGGCAAGCTGATGATCTACGGAGCTGCGACTGTTGCACCGAAGGAAGAAGATTCAGACACCACTTTCACCCGACCGCAATAGCTTCAGGCGCACCGGCTCAGCTGGTAGCGTACGGCAGTACTGATCGGACAAGTCAACCAGCATGTCTTTCGCGCTCTCTTTCAACGACCGGAAATTGCGGATCAGACGCATCTCCTTGCTGGTCAATTGGAAATCCGAGCTTTGATGCCTGGTTACGACCGCCAGGCTCGGCACTGTCTCATCTACCATCTCAAGTCCTTCTGGAACATCGCGGCCGTCAGGGCGCTGCGGCGTTCCTGCAAATACGTGGTGCCGCCAATGGTGCGCTGAGGTACTGTAGGGCTCCAAGCTCGGCTGACTGTCATCTAAGTACTGTACATTCATACAGTATGGATCGCAGTGTAGCGCACTTTGAACACAACATGGTGTGTATGTTCAAATATTTATTCTTTCTTTCCAGCACGTGATAATTCGTGAGCTTTTGGCAATATTCGATAGCTATACTCACGGCTTGATGGGTGAGTTCGAATGCCACCTGAGGGGAATGAATGGCTCTTATCGCTTGTCACGAATGTGGCGCCCAGGTCAGCACCGAGGCAGCGGCTTGTCCGAACTGCGGTGCTAGGCCGCAGAAGGCACAGCGCTCGCGTGCTCTCTTGTATGCGCTTTTAGGCATATCAGTGATCTTCGTGACATGGGCACTGGTGCGCACGCCGAGTGCTGAAGAAGTCGCGAGCAGCGATGCCCGGATGGCGATCAGCGTATGCTGGGATGACCAGAAAACCAAGTCGTATGAGCCGAGCACGGCGCGCTTCGTTGCTGGCGTATGCGAAAAGATGGAACGCGACTACCGGGCCAAGTTCGGCCGGAACCCATAGCAGGATTACCATGCCCCGCGCGATCCCCGAAGTGCTCGAAGGCGGCTATGTCGTCCTCATCAAAAACCGCTTGAAGGCGAACGAAGAGACCGATCCCACGAAATGGGCCCTGTGGAAGCTCATCTGGGAATGCTCATCGTTCGAGCAGCTCGCCCGCCTGGCGCCCGATCCCGTCAACACAACCAGCACCGGCCGGCGCATCACCTGGCGCACTGAAGTGCGCTGGGCACTTAAGCAGGGCTGGATCCGCAAGGTCAACAACAACGCTCAGCAGTGAGAATTGGAGAGCCTTTTGCCAATCTGACAGCGTATGATTCCCGCAAGTAATCGCACTCGCGATTTCGCGACTTGAGGAACACATGGGCTCGTTCAGCATCTGGCATTGGATGGTCTTGCTCGTCATCTTTAGCGTGTACATCGTACCTATATGGCGCATCGTGTCGAAAGCCGGCTACTCAGGAGCTTGGAGCATCCTGAGCTTCATCCCAGTACTCAACGTCATCATGCTGTGGGTGTTTGCATTCAGCCGCTGGCCAAACGATCGCACATGACACACCTCCGCTTCGGGCTGCTGCTAGCATTAGCCTCGATGTTCGCGCACGCCCAGCGCGCGCTAGACCCTGCACCGCTCCCGCGGCACCAGCTTGCCTCACCATCCGAATCGACCAAGTCCGCGGCGGAGCCCAACGAAGCGAACCTGACGTCGCATCGTAACTATGGAGCGAATGGACGAGTACAGCTTATTGGACTGGTTAATCTCGCGCAAAGCACCGCGCTTACGTTCGAACGATGGCGGAGCGTAGGCACAGTGACCCAACAGCGACAACATATGCCCAGCTTGCAGCTTTACTAACGAACAGTAGTTGTCTGACCTCAAGATAAAGCCGCCAAAAGCGCCTAGTTGAATCCACTAAACCTCCGACATCGCAAAAATGTGATAGCATGCCATACGATTTTTTTTGTTACTGTAGCGAGAACGGCAAGTGTGACGTACTCGACGATTACAACTCGGCTAGCCCCTCTATCCAAGCTGGCCTTGATGCGGCCTTAGATTACCTTAAGAACTTAAGGCGAGATAAGTGGACTAATCCAAGAAAACATGCGGCTAGACTTGACAAGCAAGATTGGCCCGATTTTTACGAAATAAGGTTTTTTGCCGACAAAGTTCAGCAGAGACCTATAGGTTTTTTTGGAAGGCAGCCTGACGAGTTCACTTTCGTCTTGTGGTGTATAGAGCAAAATGGGCGGCTTAAACCAAAATCCTGGTTTAACACGTGCAACAGCCGCCGACTTGCAATCCTCGATTCCACCGCAACCACCAAAGACCTTTACCCTGTAGACGATGAATAACCGAAAGCTTAAAAAGCTAAAGAACGAAGAATATCGCGCTGCTTATGTTTCAGCTCACGTAGATCAAGGCCTCGCTTATCAAATTCGCGTCCTTCGAGAAAGCCGAGGATGGGACCAACAGCATCTAGCTAAAAAATTGGGTTTAAAAAGCCAGTCAGCTATTGCTAGAATCGAGGATCCATCGTACGGAAAACTGAGCCTAAGCACAGTTAAGAAACTTGCAAAAGCGTTTGATGTAGCGGTCCTAACAAAATTTGTTCCGTTCAGCCGTTTTTTGCTTGAGACCGAACTGATCTCAGAGGAGAGCTTGGCGGTCGACTCGTTCGACGTTGAGTTACCGCGTCTTGAGAAGGCAGTCGTCCAGCTTACGCCGCTAAAGGTCTTTAGCAGAGCTCAATATGCTATATCGGCCACGAACAGCAGAGGTTCGCACTCAGGTGGCTTCAGTGCAGCCGGCCTTCAAGCATCTGTGATAACGAACAGCCTACAAAAGAAGGAAGAACACCATGCGTAAAAAGATAGAAATTCGCCAGGACAATGCTAAGTTCGATCTCGTTTTTCAAGATTCGACACCGGAATACTATACCGATGGACTCGGTCAGATGATGGTCGGCCCAGTGATGTCAAAAATTTTATTCTACTCATCTGGCGGCATTGATGAAAACGGAATTGAAGAGCGGAATATCGCGTTCCACGTCTGCATCCCCACTAATGCGCTTTTTGACATGACGCGCGAGATTATTAACAACACCATACCCAATCGAGATTTAATCTTAACTCAAGCGGAGGTAGCGCGAAATTCGCTAGCGGATTTAACCGCAAAGTTCAAAGAGCTATAACTTTTTCCGCTGCAGTTCAGCATCCAATTGCTCGTGCGAATGCGAAAATTTAACTATGCCTAGTTGAACTCTGTTTATTGGCTCAACGGATTACTGTGTGGAACCTGAATGATGTCCGCGAGCACTCTCCATGTGGAAACGTCGGTGACAGTTCGGGCAGAGATACATCCTTCTGGGCTTCTCACTAGGTACAACGGTAGGGACATCATGGGCGAACAGCATCCATCCCTCGAACACGCCTTGGCACGACTGGCACCGGTTCCCAAGCATCTCGAGCAGCATCTCGTGCCTCGGTGTGGAACGGCTCATCAGCTCACCAAGCTCCGCACGCGGCTGGCCATGGTCCCGATTCTTGAACAGGAGCCGGGCCCTCAGGACTTCGAAGCTGTAGCCCCGGCCGGAGCGGTTGATGACCTTCACCACCCCGTTGAGAGCTTCCGTGTACCCGTTCGAAATCCGGTGGTCGAAGTAGGTCAGCATCTCGTCGCGCCAGTTCCTGGTCGACGTCAGCAGCGGCATGAAGCTCTTCTTGCCCCTCTTCATGTCAGCCGGTACCGACTTGCGCCAGGCATCAAGCAGCCGCTCGGCCTCGGCTCTGTTCGATGCGTCGTAGATGTCGTAGAAGGCCTCCTTCAGCCGGTACGCGGTAGCTACATGCGGTTCGTTGTCCAGCCACATCTGGAGGTTGAAACGGCCCTTCTCGTCCAGGTGCTTATAGCGCATCCGGAGCAGCGACTTGCGCCGCATCCAGTCGCGGCCCACGGCTTTCTCTTCGCCCTTGGCCAGCTCGGTCCGGATGTCGTCCATGGCGCGATTGGCCATTCTGACCAGGTGGAACTTGTCGACGACGACCGGCAGGTCAGGGAAGACGGCCCGCGCCGCGTCCTTAAAGGGCTTCCACATGTCGATAGCCAGGCCCTTGACGTGAGTCCGGTCCTTGAACTGATACAGCCAGCTAGTCACCAGAGGCTTATCGCGGTCTGGCAGCATGTCGACCGGTACCCGGTTGACTACGTCGGTGATGATGCACCGGAGCTTGCCGTCGATTTGCGTCTCGTCCATGCCGACCCATTCTGGCAGCAAGGGCTTGTACTCGGCGTTGAGTTGCTTGATGTAGTCGCCCGCGATGGTACGGACGGTCTTGTCGTCGCAGCCAACATGCTCGGCCACGCGCACGAAGGTATCGCGCAAGCACTGGGACTGTATGTACTCGGCGCACCGCTCCGTCATTCGCATGGCGCCGTGGAGGCCGCCCAGCGGCTGAATGAAGGTGCTGGCGCAGTCACGGCACTTGTACCGCTGCGCCCGCGCCAGGATGCGTACGTGCTTCCCCCTGATGGGGCTGTCGCGGATGGTGACTAGCTTCGGGCCATGTCTGTACAGATTACCAACCACGCCGCACTTCAGGCAGACATCGGGGAGAACTGTGTACTCGGCTTCGATTTCGTATTCGTCGCCGTCAAGACGGGTCCCCAGAGCTTTCCAGCCATGGAGGTCAAGGATGTCCACCATCGATTACAGCGACGCTTCCAGTTCGGCGACGATGCTTTGCATCTTGACAATCACATCCTTGGCGGCTCGGATTTGTGCCTTGGTGTGCTGCACTTGCTTTTCGCTTTGCCCCTTTTCATAGACACAGTAGTAAATACTGTCGAGCGAAATGTTCTTGAAATGCGACTCCGAGTTGCCAAAGTTAAGCACGAAATGCGGCTCGTCACCATCCGTCAAGTTCAGGGAGACATCAGTGTCATCGACAAACTCTTGCAACAGAATATTCCGAACCGACGACCCGAGAGCCTCGATACTAGGGTCCGCCAGCTCAGAAAGCGCCTTCCTGATGGTCTCGCGATAGTTCCAATCTTCGAGATGCATACTAAATCCCTTCCACACGATTATCCGGATTTAGATTATCGCACAGAACTGCTTATTCCACACCTTGTTCCGCAGAGCCTGTTTATTATCTCCACTTGCATGCCCACTATCTCCGGGCTTTTTTCATCACCCGCACCGACTTGCTCCGGCGGTAGCGCCTGGCGGGCCGGAGCGCAAAACCTGGGAACATGTCCAAGGACGAGCAGCTGCTCGCGGTCGTCGATTCAGCCGCCTGCGGCTTCGACGGCTTCTGTGCGGCGGCTGCCCGTTTCGCACTGCGCCGTACTACCTTCTCCGTCGACGCTGCATCGGCCGCCGCGCGTTGCGCAACCTGGTCGATCATCTCAGCTGTGATCTCCATTGCGCCGTGCCTTCGCGGCCAGCCGGCCTGCAGCGGGAACGGAATGCCGAATACCTGGGCCTCGATCTTCGTCAGGGCCTTTGCCTTTTTTCCTCGCTGCGCCAGGTAGACCGTCAGGGTCAATTTTTCCGGCATTTTCCGGCCCTTTTTTGTTTTGAGCCTTGTATAGGTACTAACAAAGCTATCAAAAGGTACTGCTAACTGCAGTAACTATTCATCCTTCTAACTTCAACCCCTGTCGGGGTTTAGGGCTATCGGGGGCTGGGACGAAGACTCAGCTTTCCTCAGAAGGTTGAGCCTTTACGTATTAGATCGGTACGCCGTCTACTACGACTCGTCAGCCTTGCCGGTCCGAAGGTGCTAACTTCGCTGCCTTCGTGCGTATCTCAGACCATCCCCACAGTACGCCTATCCCCTCACCCCTGCCGGCGATTCCCGACGAGTGAAGCGGCTGATGCCGTCAGCTCGGCTACTCTCCGGGCCCTTCTGCGTCGGAGTTCCCCTCCCTGCTCCAGGCTTGCGATCGGCCGAGTTCGGCTGACGGGAGCAATTTTACACAATAAATCAACCTTGGGTTGACTTCTTTTGTGAACCTGTGGTTTACTAGCTCGAACGAAGCGAGCACAGCACCTGCTGAGCCGTTGGCCCGGAGAGAACGATGAGCACTACAGACCAATCCCGCACGATGACCGCACAGCAGCTGATCGAGGCTGTCGACAAGGCCATCCACTTTTCCAACTCGATGGACTGCGTTGCGCGCCGGCCGATCGTGGCTGCGAATTTCGAACGCCAGTGGGCCCGCTTGGGCGCCTTCCTGACCTCGCTGTCGATGACGCTCGACGAGGTGTCGCCGGGCCTCTTCGCGAAGATCGCCGAGTTCCAGGAAGACGTCGCCTACGAGCGCAATCCGATGCTCGATGCGGCTGCAAGCAAGGAGCAAGGTCAATGAGCGCCCAGCGCATCCAGTGGGAAGGCGAGTACCTGAAGCAAGCCTTCGCCGACGAAATCGAGCTGGCTGGCGTGCATCCGAAGATTCGCGCGCGCCGCGTCGCAATGCCGACCGATCTTCACATCCTGACCGAGCTGTATCCGAGCCTGCCCCGCGGTAACGGCTTCGAGACCCGATTGGCGCGCACTACGCCTTCGCTTGCCCTGCCCCGCTGGAGGCGCTCGTGGGTCGCAGCGGGCCCGCTGATCGGTGAGCTGAATCTGAGCATCCGCCAGGACGAAGAGGAAGGCACGGTCTCCGTCGGCAACGGCACCCGCCGGCGCGACATAACCGAGAGCTTCGCTGATCACCCGAACAAAGACGCGGCTATCTGCGCAGCGATCGTGCGCGCAGCTATCCGTGTGTGTACCGAGGCACGCGAACAGCAATGCTGATCCTGCTTCTCTGGCTCCTTCACGCCCGCCACGCCATCTACTGGCTTCAGCCAGTGCCGTATGCCGACGGCCATCGCGAGGCGGCGGGTCTGAAGGAGCGCCCAGATCAACTCGAATACGGCTAGCTAGGGCGCTTGTCGAGCGGCATTCCGACAAGCGCGGCCGACTAAGGCAAATCGCATAGCACAGGAGTACCACTGCCCCGCACGACGGGGCTTTGGCACTGAAAGACCACGAAGTCCAACGCACCAGGGGAGATCGACATGGCATTCCGCATCACTGCAACCGACAGCGCCGGCGTGCGCACGTACATCGCGATCGGCAACCGCGACGCCTTGATGGACAACGAGTACGACCGCGGCGCCCTGGGCGTCACGGTCGTCGCGGCCTGAGGTGGCGACCATGAGCCGCCATCAGATCGCCCACCGCGTGTTTGGCTACGCCTTGGTGTGCGCCGCCTCGGTTCTCCTGGCCTTCGTGATCGTCGTAACGCGTGTGGTGCCGCAGTGATCCGCCGCGCTGGACAAGCCCTCGTGTTCTGGCTCGCACTGCTGATCGTCTATGCCGAGGCCCAGCGTAACGACGACCACGCCGAAGCGATCCTCATCGTGAAGTAAGCGCGCACCGCGCACAACCACAAGGAAACCAAGATGTTTTTCAAGAACGTCCAGCTGTACCGCCTCCCCGCGCCGTGGGGCATGACCGCCGAGCGCTTGGCAGAAGCCCTCGCCTCCCAAGCCTTCGCGCCGGCACCGAGCAACGAGCTGCTGCGCCAGGGCTGGGCCTCGCCGCGCGAGAACGGCCAGCTCGTGCACGCTGCAAACGGGCAGTTCCTGCTATCGCTCGTCACGGAAAAGAAGATCCTGCCGTCGAAGGTGATCAACCAGGTAGCGAAGGCAAAAGCCGCGGAGCTGGAGGAACAGCAAGGCTTCCCGCCGGGGAAGAAGGCGATGAAGGAACTGAAGGAGCGCGTGGCCGACGAGCTGCTGCCGCGCGCATTCCCCGCGCGGGACGCTGTCGACGTCTGGATTGACCCGAAACATGGCTGGCTGGTCGTGAACTCGTCCACCGCATCGAAGGCCGACGACGTGATCAAACTGCTGCTGAACGCTGTCGACCGTCTGCCCCTCGAATCGCTGCGCGTCCAGTCCTCCCCCGCCGCCGCGATGACGGCTTGGCTCGAATCTGACGAAGCGCCGCATAACTTCACGATCGATCAGGACGCCACCCTACGCGCCACCGGCGAGAGCAAGTCTCAGATCGGATACAAGCGTCACACGCTCGATCCGGAAGACATGCGTCGCCACATCGCGGCCGGCAAGCTATGCCAGCGCCTGGCGCTCACCTGGAACAGCCGGATCTCGTTCGTGCTCACCGACCAGCTGTCGATCAAGGCCATCAAGCCGCTCGACGTCCTCAAGGAAAACGACTCGGTCACGTTCGACCAGGCCGAACGCTTCGACAACGACTTCACGCTGATGTCCGGCGAGCTGGCGAACCTGTTCGCCGACCTGGTCGAAGCCCTGGGTGGCGAGGCGCGGGGATGAAACGGAAGCGCATTCTCCGCTCGACACCGCGCTTTCCGCAGGTTGTCCGGGGCCGTCGTTACTACGCCGACCTCGATCACATCACCTGGCAAGGCGAAGTCGAGCGAGAGAAGAAGGCGCGCGAAGCCGGCGCGGCGGAAGCCGATCAGGCCACACAGATTACAACCACTACTGACGAAGAAAAATAATGCCATACGCAAACCACATGGCCTCGCTGAAGGCGGCCGCAGAAGACAAGAACAACCCGAGCGTCTCGAAAACGACAGCCTTCGCGGTCGATCCGCGCGTCCTCGTTGTCGAACCGGGCTTCAATGCCCGCCCGCTCAATGCGGACCATGTGGCCTCACTCTCGCTGGCCCTGCGCAACGGCGCAGTGTTCCCGCCCCTGGAGGTGCGCGTCGAAGACGGCCAGATCCTCATCGTCGACGGCCACCATCGCCACGCTGCGGCCATGGACGCCATCGAGAAAGGCTTCGACATCAAGGCCCTCGACGCCCGCCACTTCCGCGGCAACGACATCGAGCGCGTCGCGCACATGATTACCAGCGCGGGCGGCCTGCCGCTCACGCCGCTGCAGCTCGGCATCCAGTACCGCAAGCTGATGGGCTGGAACTGGACCGAGAAGCAGATCGCCGACCGCGTCGGCAAAACGGTCGTGCACGTCAAGGACATGATCACGCTCGCTGAAGCAAACAGCGACGTGCACCAGGCGGTCAACGACGGCGCAGTGTCCGGAACCACTGCCCTGGAGATCGTGAAGGAACACGGCAGCAAGGCCGGCGCCGTGATCAGCCAGGCGCTCGAACAAGCGAAGGCCGAGGGCAAGACGAAGGTTACCCCGTCGCTGCTGGCGAAGCAGCAGGGTCAAAAGTCACTTTCGGACAAGCAGATCCTCGCGTGGCTGCTCGATCGCGCCCAGCGCAACGGCCCTGGCGCTCTGAACGGCGAATGGGGATTTTCGATCCGCTTCGAGGTTGCCGCGCCCGCCGCCGGCGCCAACATCGACTTGCGCACCGCCCTCGCCGCCGCAATCGCGGCAAAGGCCTGAACCCACTTTCGAAGGAGCCGGACCATGACAGACGAACAGAAACGCCGCATCAACGACCACCGCCCGGCCGTTGGCCTCCAGTGGGACGAGAACAACCCGCCACCGCGCGTGCCGTTCGATCGCCCGGAGCAATGGACGATCCTGCTCACCAGCGGCAATCACGGTCTGGTCGGCTCCTACGGGCACACGTTCCCGCACGCTGAAGGCGACCACGAGCGCATCAACGTCGTCGACGAGGCCGTCGTCATCAAGCTGCGCAAGCGCATTCGCGAACTCGATGCGGCCGGCAACACCAATAAAGCAGTGCTGACGGATGAGCAGATCGGCAAGTTGGGCGATGAGATTCTGTCGCTGCATCGCCAACTGGCCGCCGAAAAGCTGCGCGCCGACCAAGGCTGGGAGCGCGCCAAAGCCAAATCGAAGGAGTGCATCGAACTGCGCGAACGTCTCCCCGCTCCTGCACCTGCAGATAACCCGAGCACGGCGGGTGCCGGTAACGAGCGCGCACTCTTCGAAAGCTGGGCGCAAGGTCGCGTCACCAGCCTGATTCAAGGAAAGTTCGGCACTGGGTACGTATA
>NZ_JBJCIU010000010.1:0-69380 GCF_044901715.1 Massilia paldalensis | reverse complement strand
GTCCACGATCAGTCACTTGCTTGACCGCCGCGACCTTGAATTCTTCCGTGTACCGCTTTCCACTCATGTTGACTCCTTTTGCCTAGAATTATGACTCAGGAGTATCTAGCGTAGTGGTGGCGATTCATTCAGCGCCGACACGACCGGTATCAGCTCCGGCGGATGGCCTTCGCTGGGCAGCGCCTGCAAGGCATTGGGGGAGCGCCCGGCCACAAGCGTGGCCAGTCGCCGGAGTGGCGACAGCGCACGGCCCACGACCACCCACATCAGCAACGCCAGCACCGGGATCATGATCAGGAAAGGCGACAGCGAACGCAGCGCCACACCGGCGGCAAGTTCCTCGCGAGCGGAAATGGCCTGCGCCGCCTGCACCCTGTCGTTCCCGCGACGCGCCAGATACACGCGCCAATGCTCGCCCTGAACCGCAACGTCGCCATAGCCGGGTGCCGGTGCGGCAGGAAGGGGACGCGGTGTCGACGCATAGACCAGACGGCCTGCCGGGTCCCATACCTAGATGGCGACCACCTCCTCGGGGTCGCCGTGCATTGTCGCCGCGGCAACGCTGGTACCGCGTATCGGTACCGTGATCGCGAGCGTCCGCAGCTCGTAATCGAACAGTTCGTTGGCTTCTTCCAGCAGTTTCCGGTACATGCATGCGCCGGCCAGCAGCGTGCACAGCAGGGTAACGCCGAGTAAGCCCAACAATAACTGGCGACGCAGTGTCATGATCCGACAAACGCTGCAAATGTCATGAAATGTTGGAGCGTTGTACAACCGCGAGCGTATCCGGTTGCGTCGCTTCCGCTGCGCGCACGAGGTCGAGTGTTTCCTGTCCGGTATATGCCATTGTCGTGTTCACGCTACTATGGCCGAGCAGGGCAGCCACGCTGCGGATATCCTGGCCTTTCAGAAGGGTTACCGTTGCAAACGTGTGGCGCAGCCAGTGAGATGACGCGTCACACAGCCGCGACGCGCCGTCGTAGTCGCCGTGGTCCTCCAGGTAAGATGCGGCGTCCTCGAGCCGCTTGGTTACGATCTTGTGCAGTCCCTGCCTTGTACTGACGCTTCCCCACGCGCCAAACAGGCGTTTGTCGGCCGTGCGCCGGATCGTGCCGGCGGACAGTTCTACCTTGCGAGTGCGGGGAGACAGTAACAGAGGGGTTGCCTCGCCATGCGCCGGGTAGGCCGGCAGTCCAAAGCCCATGCGGTACATGACGAGTGCGTCCATCAGCACTTTCGTCACCGGCACCGTACGGGCCTTGCCGCCTTTGGCGTTGTCGGCCACGACGTCCAGTACCCAATACGTTTTTCTCGCCTTCGGGTCGGCAAACTGTTTAAAGGCGCCCATCCTGGCGCCGACCAGCTCGGATGCGCGCAAGCCCGATTCGCGCAGGCACACCAGGATGAACCGGTCGCGCAGGTAGCCACGCCGGTCTTTTAAACCTTCACGATCCTGGTCGTCCATTACCTGCAGCACGGTGTCATACAGGTCCAGGTTGATTGCGCGGGACACGTTCAATTCGCGCGAAGCCGGCGCCCTGGTCAAGGCCATCGGGTTCAGCCGGATATATCCGGTGGCGTGGAGTGCACCGAACATGGCGCGCGTAAAACGCATGATGTCGCTCTGGCTGCTGGGAGAGGGCGGCACACGGAAAGGCGTATAGTCCGCGCTTCCAGGATCTCCCATCGACAGTGCAAACTCCGGCAAATCCGCCAGAAATTCGCGGAACGCTTCAACATCCTGCATGCTCCATGCGGACGGCGTGCGCCCGATGACGCGCTCGCAGAACCAGCGCAATTTAGCCAGATGAAACCGGTACGTGTCGACCGTCGCGGTCGAGCGATTACGGCTGTTGCTTTTCACCGTCTTGAGCCAGACTTCGATGGCTTGCCAGTCGTCGGCCACGTTGCCCAGCGTGTGGGACGGCCGGTCCAGGACATCCAATGCGCCCGCGGCAGCGGCCGTGACAGCCAGATCGTTCATTTTGTCTCCATGCGAAGATCGGCCGGGATGACACCGCCGCGCTGGTAGGCCATCTGGCGGAACAGTTCCGTCATCTTCTCGTTCGTCTTCAATAAATTCTCCACGTGGATACGGCGATCACGTTCCGCCCGCGTCTCGCCGCGCACGTCGTCGATGGAGCGCATCGCGAATTTTCGGATCTCGTTCAGTTCAGCCGCAATCCGGTTCAGGGCGAGCGTATGGGCTTCATCTCGTGCCCGCGCGGCACCTTCGGCGGCATCGAGCTGCGCCTGGCAGCGTGCGGCGTTTTCCTGCGCAAAGTGCAGCTCGGCGGCAAGGTGCGCAGCCTGGGCGCGCGTGTCGGCCAGGGCGCGTTCGGAGGCGGCAAGACGGGCGCTCAGGTCGGCGATGTGGGCCTGCGCCATCTGCTGTTCGCCGGCCCAGCGATCGCCGGCCGAGACGAGGTGACGGCTCAAGGCGTCCTCGACGGCTTTGCAGACGAGGACTGCCACGTCGCCGGCGCCCGCCGGCGGCAGCTCGTGGGCCGGCACCGGTCCACCGGACGCTCGGATTGATGGCGCGGCCGCGGGCGAAGCGGCGTTCGCCAGCTCCTGCTCGACAAATTCTTTCTCGATGGACAGCGTCGTCGTCGACGGCCGCCGCTCTGGCGCGTAGACATTCAAGAGGCGTCGGTAAATGGCTGGACTGAAGGTCCGGCCTGTCGCCTGGTGGACGGCGCGGATGAAATCGCGGATGAAGGGGCGGTTCGACTGCGTGTCGACCGGGTGGCGCTCGGCGATCGGACGCAGTGCAATGAGCAGCCTGGCGGCCTGGTCGTCGGTCAGGGTAAACGGTTGTCGGCTCAAGGGGGAGGTCCTGGTCGTCCAATGAAGTAAATCTGAGACTCGTGTTACCGTTCCTCTGATCTATGAACGCAGCTTTTAAACCGATGGGCTAGTTCCACTTTTGCTTCATAACTCAATGAAGTAAAAGTGGAACTCCTCGACGGTAAGTCACTTGATACCTGTCCGACGCTCCACCTGCAGAGACGGCACCGTTTGCGCTAATTCGCCCTACTAAATCGGTTTCAACGCCTTCTATGATAGCGAATCAAGGCGGCGTATGAGCGCATGCGTTGCAAGTCTTATGACCTACACCTGAGCGGCCTTCTAGACAGTTACCGCTGAAGCACTGCCTCCCCCGGCGAGCCGTACGCCATCGAAGAGACTGTTCATAACAAAAGAGCGAATCCTCAGCGCGCTAGCGGTGTCGTGCCTGCCCGTCTCAATGAGCGCAATACTATCCGAACTAGTTAGGCCAAGCTGACGTTATCCCGAACTTCAAAGTTGATAAAACCGATATTTCATACGTTTCACCGCGTATCGAAACGCCTACTCAGGACCGTCTTCCTTTCCTTTCAGCTCCCGAAGCACAACACCATGCTTTGATAGCGAAAAGGATTTGTTAAACCAATCTTCTCCATATCTCACAAAATCCCTGTTGGTACATAGTTACTGTTGTGGCATCATTATCGTTAGTGTCTTTTGCCTATTGTTTGCGAAATCACCCAACAACTCATTTGAGGATCGATGGTATGCCGTTCAGCAAGGAAATGTACGAAGAAAATAAGGTGTACAAAAGTTGGATTGATAATCCTTTCCGGTTTGTAGACGCAAGTAATAGCGATAATGAAGTCGGCCTGCGTAAGCCACAGCTAGCTGCGCTTTACATAGCATTAGGACATTTAGCATCCGCCCCGACGGAGCCAGCTACGGTTGTTATGCCAACCGGGACAGGAAAGACCGATACCATTTTTTCTTTAATAATAGCTGGTGCATTTCCAAGAACGTTAATTCTCGTTCCATCAGACGCTCTACGAGAGCAAACAGCCGAAAAATTTCTCGAACTGAGAAACCTTAGGCACATGCAAGCCATTAGTCCATCGGTTATCGCTCCAAACATTCGGAAAGTAAGCTCAAGGCTCGATGGAAAAGATATGGTGGGCCTCCATGCCGCCAATGTCATTATTGCCACGCCGCAGGCACTGCAGCAGTTCTCAGACGACGACCTGCAGCAGCTTGCATCGATTTGCACCCATCTTGTCGTTGACGAAGCACATCACGTAGCGGCAACCACATGGAATAGGGTGCGTCAAGTATTCGAAAAAGGGCCCTGCATCCAGTTCACAGCGACTCCATTTCGCGAGGATAAGGAAAGTCTAGGTGGACGAATTATCTACAACTACCCACTTAAAGACGCTCAATTAGACGGATATTTTCAACAAATTGAATTCCATCCAATCCGCGAGTATCAGCCTAGTCAGAGCGACAGAGCCATTGCAAGAAAAGCAGTCGAACTACTGAGGCAAGACCTGGCCGATGGACGAGATCATCTAATGATGGTGCGTGCCAATTCGCAGATAAAGGCGGAAAAACTTTTTGAAATTTATAGTCAGTACGCTGATCTTAAACCGGTCCTCGTTCATAGCAAAGTCAAGGGAGCATCCAAGATACTTGAGGATATAAAAGGAAAAAAGTATAAGATAATTGTTTGCGTTGACATGCTCGGTGAAGGATTCGATTTGCCGGAGCTTAAAATTGCCGCCATACACGATCAACATCGTACACCTGCTATTACACTCCAATTTATTGGCAGAATGACCAGAGCCAACAAAAATCTGGGCGCAGCGAAATTTGTAGCCAATATCGCAAATCAGAAAATGGATACTCAAATTGCCGCTCTCTACGAAGAAAGCGCCGATTGGTGGGCGGTCATTCGCGAGGTTAGCTCACAAAAGATACAACGTGAGATCGACCGTGAGGAACTAGTTGCCCAGTTTGAGGGGGACGAATACGGCGAAAAGATTCTTGCACTAAATCCACAGCCTAAGGTAAGCGCTGTTGCTTTCCATGTAAGGGAGCTGGACTGGCATCCTGAGAACGCGAAGGATTTCTCATCGTCGCGTGAGCAGCTACGGTTTGTCTCCGTAAACGAGTCAAACGATTTAGTAATGTTAGTGACCAGGGCTGAGATTCCAGTAGCTTGGGCTGACACGTCCGAAATTAACAACGTCGCTTGGTTTCTATACATGGCTTACTATGTTAGACAGGACAAAACTGTGTTTGTTAATTGCTCCGGAGACGAAAGACAGCTTTCAGATTTCGTGAAGCTTATCGCCTCAAATTCAAAACGGATTTCTGGTGAACCTACTTTTAGGGTCTTGCACGATGTTAACTTTATTAAATTGCAGAATGTTGGCCTGTCTCGCGCTCATCAAGACGTCCGCTTTACGATGCATGTTGGACGCGACATCAATGCAGTTATGAACGCACTAGAAAACGGTACTGCAGTGAAATCAAACATTTTCGCCACAGGGTTTGAATCTGGCATGAAAACTAGCGCCGGCTGCTCACACAAAGGCAAACTTTGGGAGATGAACACTGATTCTATCGATTACTGGGTTCGCTGGTGTGAGCGAACTTCGTCTAAAATTAATAACCAGAACATCGATGTCAAGGATATTCTTGACAATGTAATGCTTGCTGAGAAAATATCTGAAAAATGGCCAAAAGGACTCTTCTACGCTGATTGGCCAGAAGAGATGCTTATCGAAAATGAAATAAAGACGTATATTACCATTGGTGGAGCCAGCTATAGTCTGTTGAATTTGTCGCTTGGTGAACCCGTTATTAAGTCTGATACGCTAATCGAGATAGCAGTACTATTAGACGGTGACGCTCCCAATTCTGAACGACGAGAATTGTTTAAGATCGGAATTAGCCTCTTAGATGATGGATTTTTCACATCCTGTAGTGACGCTGAAATTTCTGTGCGTGGCGGAACGAAATTATCTGAATATCTAAACGAGAACCCGATCAGAATTCTGAAAGAAGACGGTTCCTTTTTGCGAGGTAATTATCGGTATTATTCTAGATCCACTTTAAACGTCAAGATCCCTCGTGCACTGTTGACTATTTGGGATTGGGGCAATACGAAAATTCAAAAAGAATCGATGGGGAAAGACAAGGACATGAATACAGTCCAAGGCTTTACCTATTCAAAAATCGCGGACAAATATCAGATCATCTTTAACGATGACGGATCTGGGGAAATTGCCGATCTCGTCGGAATTAATGAAAAAGATGGGATAATTTACGTGGATTTTTACCATTGCAAATATTGCCCGTCTAAAGATGGCCAAGCCAAGCCAGGGAGTAGGGTAACAGATACCTACGAAGTCAGCGGGCAGACTTCCCGATCGGTCAAGTGGCTGCATTCCGCCCAGTCTCTGTTCTCTCAACTTATTGATAGATACGGTAAAGCAAAGGACTCTGGTTTTGACAGGATACTCAAGGGCGATATTTCTCAGATTGACTTGTTACGTCACAAATCTCGTGATCAGCAGATGAAAATAGGTTTTAACATCGTCCAGCCCGCGATCTCGTATGACGTTATTTCCGATGAGCAGTTGACAGTGCTTGGAACGACGTACACGTACATTAAGGGGATTTCGGGAACTGATCTCAAAGTGATCATTAGCAAGTAACAACGCGACTCGGACCACTGGCCCTGGGGCAATCGGTGCGCGTCTGCTGATATGTACGGTAGCGTACAATCGTGCGCCAAGTCTCTTAGCTCAAGCATATGCTTGGCTCGCACAATGCGCGCTAGGAGTCTGAGATGTCGACTGCACCACGCTTTGTAGAACCTGTCGTGATGGATCGCCCACACAAGGCCCACCGCTTCGATGTCTATTCGCCCAAGCTGAGACGTCAGGTGACCCTGTTCGGTCGCAACGTACTGGATCTGTGGACGACGCTCGAGGGCAGTCCACAGGTACTGAGCTCCTGTGAGCGGCCCATGAAAATTCCAGGCGCTTCCAGGCATCGGTGCTTCGACTTCTGGGTTCGCCGCGCTGATGGGGAAGAGCTGCTCGTGCTGCTCAGGGAAAGCGAGCGCGACGGGGCCAGTCCGAAATCCAAACACGAGATCTTGGCCAACCTGGACGGCACCACGCTCGACGGTGCCCTGGTCCGCTGTCTCGACCCAGCACATATGGCCGACCACGCGATCGCCCTGGCCAACTGGGGCAGCATGATCCGCGATCTGTCGGCGTTCGAGCGATTCGTACCACAAACCTTGTGCAAGGACTTGGCCGCCACCATCGCGCATCCAAAATCAATACGCCAGCTGCAGGAGGAGTTCGCGCCTCACGACAGCACGACCATCAGGATAGGCATCTATCTGCTCCTGCATCGTGGCCAGGCCGTATGCAAGCAAATCGCGACGCACAGGCTCGGACCGGAACACATCATCGAGGCGCCATGAGTGAGCACAGTTTGGAGCGCTTCGACCGCCGAACGCTGAGTCTTGAAGCGCCGCTCATCGAGTTTTGGCCCTCAGCCGACCCGACCCACCTACAGCACGACGAGCAGGTTGCCTTTCACCGGTTGAGTCAAGCCGTTGCCGAACTATTTGGTCAACCCGACATCCCCGTTGCGCACATCCTTGCCAAGCACAGCGTGGGGAAGTCAGCGCTGTATCGCGCCGCGCGCCGCTGCTTGCGCTTACACCCAGATGGGCGCATCTATGGTTTCCGAGCTGTGCTGCCATTTCAACATGTAAAAGACTACGAGCGGCAAACTGTGGTCGAGCCCACGCCTTACTCAACCTCCGGCTGTGCAGGCGCCTTTACCCAACTACTGCGAGATTACCCGGGCATCGAAAAGGCTCTTCGAAAGGCCATCAAGGCTCGAAGCAAGAAGGCCGCGCTCGGGCGACAGGTCCGCCAGCCCATCTACGACATCCACGCCGAGTTTGTCGCAGCATGTCGGAATGCGGGTATCACCGCCGAGCGGTATCCGCTCAACACCAAGCGCGTGGCCTTTCGCTCTCTGCACACCTATGTACTGAGGACTTCACACGAGGACTTTGCCATGGCTGTTTCTCACTCTGGCGGTACCAAGACCCGTGTCAGGGCGACCGACGACGTCCAGGCGCCGGCGGCCACACGTGCGTTCGAAGTAGTCGAATTCGACGGACACAAAATGGATTTGCGGCTCGACGTGCGGCTGATCGATCCTATGGGGATGGAGCAGGTACTCGAACTGCATCGCATCTGGATCATCGTCGCACTCGATGTGTTTTCGCGCGCAGTACTCGGCTACCACATCGCCCTCGGCATGGAGTACAACAAGGATGACGTCGCGGCCGCGCTCCAGTCGGCGCTGGTACCCGCGCCACCACGGACCTACACCATTCCGGATTTGCAGCTGAAACCAGACGGCGGCTTTCCGTCGACCGTAATTCCTGAAACGGCCTATGCCTGCTGGGATTGGTTCCGGATGGACGGGGCGAAATCGCAGCTGGCAGGGGACACACTGACGCGCTTGAACCGCATTGTCGGCTGCTGGACCGATAACGGCCGGGGCGGCGATCCCAATGCCCGCCCGCATATCGAGCGCTTCTTCCATCTCATCGCCCGCCACTTCGCACATCGGCTTCCGGGCACTGTCGGGAACTCACCGGAGTCGATCGAACGGGCTTTGGGCGAGCCCGAAGGAAACACTCGGCTACGGGTCGAGCTGACCGAACTGGAAGACATGATTCACGTGCTGATCGCCAATTACAACGGCACCGCACACGCTGGCGTCAGCGGGAAGACACCGCTGGAAGCCATGGCGTTCTCGGTCAAGGCGCAAGGCGGTTTTCTTCGCACCGTGCCTGCCCCTTTACGCAGCAACCTGTGCCTGATGCAGGAGGCGCGCGTCGTCGTGATCAAGGGATCCACTAGCAAGGGCATCAGACCGCACATCAACTTCGCGTACGTTCGCTATACCAGCCATGCACTCTCGGGAAATGCGGCTTTGATCGGGAAAAAACTGCGGATCTATTACGACGTACGCGATATTCGTGCTGTGAAGGCGTTCTTCGAAGACGGGGCCGAACTGGGGATATTGACGGCTGCGCGCCCATGGAACTTCACGCCACATTCGCTTCGTGTAAGACAGGAAATTCATCGTTTGACCGCTGAGCGAAAGCTGCGGCTCGATCCGGATGAGTGCCCTACACGTGCCTGGGCAAAGTACAAATGGAAGCAGGCAAAAACCAGTACCCGTGCCGCAAACGGTCTCGCGAAAGTCAGGGACACTGTTCAGAACGACGTCATCGGAGACAGCGCCACCGACCAGGTTCTCGAGTCGAGCGGTACTGCACCTAATGTCGAAGTGACGCTGCAAGAGCCGGCCCAGCTACCGGATCCGGTACAGCCCAAACCCAAGGCGATGCAGATCCGTCGTACGTTCGTTTTTTAGGGGTGCTTTCATGTCCGAGTCCTTTGTTCGCCCAATCGATACCAAGCTTCACCCACTGATCCGGCATCAATATATGCTCGCCACGCCCAGCATCGATGCGCTGATGGCCAAGGTCAAGCGCCTCGTTCGCAACCACACACCTGGAGCGATTGTGTTCGCGGATCCGCGCGTTGGAAAGACCTACGCGATCCGCTACGTGAAAAACGCGTTATGTGACGAGTATCCCGGTGTAGTCTGCCTGAGCTGGGGAACAGAGAACAAGATCAAACCATCGGAGGACGCGTTCTTTACCACGTTGCTGGAAGCCGCAGGTCATCCGGAAGCACTCAAGGGGAATTCGACGCGTAAACGGCGCCGGCTGATCGAGCGTCTGACCGAACTTGTAGATGAGTCTGGACACAACTGGCTGATCATGTTCGCCGACGAGGCCCAGCGGCTGGGCACGATCGAATACGAGTGGCTGCGCGACGTGCACGATTGCCTCGAGCGCAAGGGCATCCGGATGATCACGCTGCTGGTCGGGCAGCCGCAGCTGCTGAACCAGAAGTCGGCGTTCAGGCAGAGTAGTCAGAGCCAGATTATCCTGCGATTCATGGTGGGTGAGTTGCGGTTTGACGGCTTGACCGACGCCGACAGTATCGCGACGTGTCTGCAAGGTTATGACGAAGCGACTTTCCCGGAAAACAGCGACTGGACGTACACCCGCTTCTTTTTTCCACGCGCTTATGCAAACGGATTTCGGCTAGTCGACCAGGCGCTTTCTGTCTGGCAGGCGTTCCAGCGCGCCCATTCGAAGGCGCTGCCAAACCTACCCATCGAGATACCGATGCAGTACTTCGCTCATACAGTCGAGATCGCATTGGAAGAGGGCATGAGTCTGGATACCGCCAACTTCGCTTTCACGCCGGCGATGTGGGACTTGGCGGTGGCGGAATCCTTCTATTGCAGTGCGTTGGAGGAACTGCACTTGGGCATGCCTGCAAACTGAGGACGAGCCATGCGTGCTGGGCAAATCATTCTCGACACCTATATGCCGCAGCCCCAGCAGTGGTGTTGGCGACGCGACTGGCACGTAAAGTGGGAGTCGGCCTGGACACTTTTCTGGAAGTTCGCATATCTCAATCAGATGGCCACGAGTGACCTAGCTCGTCTGGTCATAAGCCGCCAATGCGGCAAACGCTCTGCCATTCTCGCCAAGCCACAAGTCGATCTGCGCGACGGCGCTGTATTCGACATTGCGGTGCTCGCTTCACTCTTGCGCGTCGACCAGGGAACCGTTCGCGAGGCATTTCTCTTCAATATTGCACCCGGCAGCGTGCTCGATTCCAGCGATTGCCTGAGGTGGTGTGTGACGTGCATGAGTTCAGGGTTCCACAGTCCACTGTTTCAGCTTCGTCATACCCGTTCCTGTCCGCTTCATGGACAAATGCTGGTCGACCGTTGCCTAAATTGCAGAGGGACGATTCCATACAAGCTGACGAAGACGTTTAGTAAGCAACCCTTCACCTGCCCACATTGCGGCTTCGACATGGCACCGACAATTCGGGAGGATCGGCCAAAGATATTGCGACTCCAGGCGCATGAAGAGGCATTGCTGGCAGATCCGCTGCGCTTTCATCGCATCGCCGCAGGCGCCGAACTGATCAATACTACGGATGCTCGCAATCTCTTGAAGCACGCCGCCAGGTTCGGAATCACCGCTGTCCGGCACGAAGAAGTGGAAATCACATCGAGCTATGCAGGATTCCTCACCCAGGTATTAAAGGACGTAGTTCCGGGGGCGCAGGTCAAACGGCTTGGTGGACGAACGCAGTACATAACCAGGCATGAGTGTGGGTGTAGCCATCTTTGCGATTTCCACGACGACGAGGATAGTGACGAGGCGGACGATACAACGTCGCTGAAGACCGAATCCACGGTAGCGTCCGATTCGGCAGAGTGCCTTGCACGCTTGCTGGACACTTACAAAGCCCTTCGCAGGCACTTGTGGCGACATGTCCTGAAAAAGCACCAGCGTTGTATTCGTAGCGCGGCGAAGTCTCTCTGGTGGAACATGCATGGAAAATCGACAGTCGACTTCTGTCCGTATGCAATGGCATTCCTCAGGTGGCGCATGTTCTGGGAAGGCTGCTGCGCGCCGCGGTATCTGTATGTGCCGCCGACGAAGGATCTGTATGGCATCGTTGGGTGGCATCTCGCCAGGCCCGAGACGATCCCGTCGCACTGGTCAAGAACAACGAAGGCCTGGGTTGCCTGCCATGTGTTCGCCGCCTCTGCCATGGATTGCTTTGGCGTACTGATGCGCTGGTCGGACCAGGCGGACAGCAAGGCAAGCATACGCTGGGACCAACCGATGAGCCCCGTTAACTATTCGAGCCTGTGGGCCGTGGCAGGTCGCGACTGCAACGACAAGCCAGCGGTGGTCTATGTACGAAGCCCACCGCCTGAGCGCCTGCGTACACCACCGGCGACGTTCACACAATCACACTGGCACTCACACCGCGCACAAATCGCTCAACTCGTTCCATAGCGTGTTCTGGCGACTTGTAAACCGAGAGAGAATCGCCTGCAGCGCCCGAGCGCCGCATCGCTGGATCCGGTCGTGCCTATCGTGGCGGACTCCACTGTGCTTCAAACGCCAAGACATCCGGCCGGACCTGTTCGGTTTGTCTGATCAGGTCAAGTGCCTCCTGCTCGGTATAGATCATCGTGGTACCGATGTCACGATGGCCTAGCCAGGCGGCGACACTACGCATGTCTTCCCCCTGCATCAGCGCGGCTTTAGCGAAGGTATGACGCAGCCAGTGGGGCGATGCTTGCTCGAGCTGCGTCTTCCGATCGTGATCGCCGATCGACTCAAGGAACGTCGCCGCGGCGCCCAAGCGCTGCTTCACGACATAGTACAAACCGTGGCGTGAGGTGATGGCTCGCCATTTGCCGAAGTCCCGCCGCGTAGAAACAGTTTTCAGTGGCACGCCCCGGCCGGTAGTGGCGTTGCGTTGCGTCCTTGGCGACAGTAGTAGGGGTGTTGTATCGGCAGGGCCGGGCAAGGCCTGCAGGCCGAACGCTTCGCGGTAGGCCACCAGGGCCTCGAATACCTGCCGGGTGACGGGGATCTTGCGTTCAAGGCCGCCCTTGGCTGTTTCCATGGTCACGTGCATGATCCAGTAGGACCGTCCCGACTTCGGATCAGACAGTCGCCGGAACGCGCCCATGCTCGCTTTGACCAACTCGCTCGAGCGCAGGCCTAGCTCGCGCAAGGCGATCAGGAGGAAGCGGTCACGCACATGCCGCTGCCGTGCTTCGAACGTATCTTTCGTTTGTTCTTCCATGGTCTCGAGCACCAGGTCGAACAGGTCGAGCGATACCGCGCGGTTGGCGTTGATCTTTCTCTCCGTTCCCGCGCCGTGAAAACCCATCGGGTTGGCCTGTATATAGCCGACTTCCCGCCATGCACGAAACAGCGCGTGCACGCACTTCTGGATGTCGGAGCGGCTGCTTGCCGAGGGTACGCACCGAAATGGCGTGTATCCGGCTTCACCCAGTTCGGCGTAGCGGCCGGCATAGTCGCGTTCACACAATGCGTGCTCGGGAAGCTCCTTCAGGAAACGATAGAAGGCGTCGACGTCCTGGACAGTCCACTTGGACGGCAGGTTCATGCTTACGTTTTCACAATACCAGCGCAGTTTTGCCAGGTGCTGCCGGTACGCTGTCACGGTCAGCGGGGAATTACGGCGTGGCCGGTTCGCGATCGCTTGCAGCCAGACTTCAGCGGCGTGCCAATCATCGGCCACTACACCAAGCGCGTTGCTGACTTCCAGGCCTGAAGCAGGTACCAGCTGCCCAAATGCGTTTGTCATCGAAATCCTTTGTTCCTTGCTTTGTCCTGTTCACTGACCAGCCGACGCATCGCGTCAAGCTGCTGGAGGTCACGCTGCCGCTGCAATTCGAGATCGACGCAGCGGTCTTTCCAATGGCGCACTTCGCCACGCACTTCTTCGATCGACATCAGGGCGAACCGCCGGTTGCCATCCGCGCTTTCCTGGACAACACGTAGCTGCTCGAGAAGTTTATCGTTGGCCTGACGCTGGTCGCTGAGTTCGCGATCAGCGATCTCGGCACGCTGCGTCGAGAGGGCCAGGTCGGTAACCAGTTGGGCCGCGGTGGCGCGAAGGGCCCGTAATTCGCTTTCGCACTCTGCGAGCCGGTTCTTGAAAAATTCAACCTGGCTTGAACCCGTCGCTGTATCGGCTACCGGCAAACTGGCCAGCCGCTGGTCCAGCTCGTCGGCGATGACGGTTCGAATCGCCTCCGTAAATCGCTCGCGCTGAACGTCATCGAGTCCGGCGGCACGCTCGAGCTGCTCGGCAGTGTCCATGATGCGTGCCCGTTCGCTGGCGATAGTTGCAGTCGATGGTCGCCGCGCCGGCGCATAGGCGCGCAGGAGCCGCTGGTAGATCATCGGACTGAAATAGCTGCCGGTCGCGTCGTGTACGGCCTCGATAAAGGCGCCGACGAAGGGACGATGGTTACTGGTGTCGAGAGGAATGTCCTGGTCGAGCACCGCGACGCGCTGGGCGATGCGGCGGGCTTGATCGTCGGGCAGGCGGAAAGGAGGGCGGCTCATCGGGTCCAGTTAAACATAACGTACAGGTATCATAACAAGTATATTTATGACTTACAATTTACACTACTCAACATAGCCCGCGTTATGTTGAGTAGATTTGCCGAACGGTTTCAGCGTTTCACGGGCGCGTTTTCGCGACCGAGACCTGACGGGAACGGGCCAGCCCAACCAAGGAAATAGATTTCATAATGGCAATAAAATAGAATGGTTCAGAACTAGGACGCACGCCAGCTGGCGCAGCGGGCGTAGCTCAGCGACAAAGTGACGTCAACATCGGAGCCAAGCGGCTGGGCGGATTTGTTGACGATGTTCTGGACAGGTCAAAGATAAGTTCCGCAGGTAAATAGACCAGCGGCCAGAATCGGCACGTTTTCTGTGACACGTCACGGCATCGCAGGCGATCGCTGTCGAGGACGAACGCTGAGGCCCGATGCTGGCATGCCAATACACCCTGGCTGGCCTCTGTCCGCAAAACTAGACGACGGGCCGCGCAAACCCGACGGCTTCGAAAAATTGTCGAGAGACCGACAATGAACAGACGTTGATGTGTGAACGACTGAGTTCGGCTTGGCCAAGCGCTGGCTTTTCGCTAGGATTATGGGAGTCCAGTACCCTGGCGCCAAAGCGAATCAAGAACACTGGCCGCCGAGCTCTTCTGACAGGAGAGAAACGGGCAAAAAAATACCCGCCGGGAGGCGGGTTGAATCTATTTTCCTGGAGGAAGATAGAGGAGACATAAGCATCATGCTGCATCGCACAAGGACTGTCCAATGACGGTTCGTGATACCTGAAATGCGTCCAACCCATGTCTCATACGACTACGCAGCAAACTCGACATTACCAAAAATATTGTCGATTTGAGAGTGTCAAGTTCGAAGTGGATAATATTAAGGAATACGTTAAGATGCTGATGCATCGCATGTTACATATGTCATTACTTCTATAATGTCAGATATTTGGGGCGCCTGTCTTACGCGGTCTCGTCACTCTTCCGTAATGCCGGCTAAAGCTGCGACAACTTTCACTCGACAAGCCGGCCCCCCCTTGAAAGCCGATCGAAAGAGGCTTTACGGCATAACCTGTCATTCTTCGTCCCGAATGACGCCCGAAGTGCCCCCTCCCCGTTCATCCACCCAGCCTTTCGCTGATCGGCCTTAGTAAGGACATGGAACTGGCGCGTTTTCGACGTGGCATCCACATCTCCATTGCCGGCGACGGAGCGCGGCTCGTGTCAAGGCACTTGGACGAAATGAATGCAGAGCATCAGCACTTGATTGCGCCGGGCTTAGGGATCACGAGCGGCGCGGTGGTTGACGGCGCCGTCCGATGGCCTTCCTGTCGTTCTCATCCTCTTCAAGCACAAACAATCTATTTATTTATATAAATATTCCAGGCTGCGCGCGGCCTGAGGCGTCATTATGTTGATTCCGTTGTCGCTCGGCCTGGCAGTCGGCATGATCCTGTCGCTCATAGGCGCCGGCGGAGGCATATTTGCAGTTCCATTGCTCGTGTTCGGAAGCTACATAAGCGTCGCACAATCCGGCCCGATCAGGCTGATGGCCGTAGGGATGGCGGCGGCGCTGGGCGCCATCCTCGGGTTGCGCGCCGGGGTGGTGCGCTACCGTGCAGCGCTCCTGGTTCCCAGCGCGTTCCAAGCGTATTCTTTGGGTAGAAGCTGTCGTACTGCTGGCGTTTGTCGTACTCGCCGCTTGGCTAGCGTCAACGTCGCCTCCCGGCGAACAGATGTGAAGCGTCCGAGTAGTCGTCGCTGATTCACGCTGGATAGCCGGCCCTTACAGCTGTCTTCCACAAATCCGCGCGCCATCGCCGCTGGATGATTCAAAGCGAGCCGGCTTTTACAGCGTCGAGCCACGTTTTCATGTCGCGACGACGATCGCGTGGGCCAGCGGATGCTCGCTATTCCGGTAACGCTGGCCGCGATGCGCGGTACGTCCTGCGCGCTGCCATCGGGGGCAGCCATACCCGAATGAGACGTTGGGCTGCCCACGGTGAGCATGCCGGTCTTGTCCGTGATGAAGGTATCGATTATGAGCAGGTCCCTAATCGCAGCGGCATCGTAAACAGATCGGCACGAGGATCAAGATGAAATTATCGGCTATCGCGTCAGCCGGACGCTGCATCGGCGCACGCCAGCGCAGAGCGTGAGCTAAGCTGCTTCGTTCCACGCCTGCATCGGCAATATACGAAAAAAAGTTGCGCGAGAACGGAATAAAAACACGACCGGACTCGTTTATCCATACGAGAACATGTTTCTCGCGGCCTTTTTTAGCGATATTCTGACTGGAAGCCCATATGACCATCAAGCACATCATCTTCGCAATCGCCTGTACAGGCACCGCCGCACATGCCATGGCCGGCCCGGCGCTGGACGCCGCGCAAGCGCATTTCACCGCAATCGGCGCCGCGGACCGCGCTGCCATCCTGCGCGATTATGCCGACAACGCGCGGCTGATCTGGGTGGGCGGGCCGCTCGACGGCAGCTACGACGGGACTGCATCCATCGGCGCGGTATGGGACAAATTCAATGCCGCCGCCGGCCCTGCGCGCGTTACCGTCCTGAACGCGAGCGAGTCGGCTAATCCGAAAGGCGCTACCGTGACGGCTGCCGTGCAATTCGACGCCAAGGTCCAAGTCAAGGTGCGATACGTACTGACCTACCGCGACGGCAAGCTGGTGAACGAAACCTGGCAGGTCGACCCTAAACTGGCGGCCGGCGGCTACTGAGCCGGCGCGCCGATGTCCTTCGTGCCGGACGATCCCGCCGACCACCTGCTGGCCTGCCTGCCGCGCCTGCGGCGCTATGCCCGCGCGTTGGTCGGCGATCGCGCCGCCGCCGACGACCTGGTGCAGGATACGGTCGAACGCGGCTGGACCGCCCTGTCCGGCTGGCGGCGCGGCAGCGATATGCGCGCCTGGCTGTTCTCGATCATGCACAACCTGCGCGTCGACCAGGCCCGGCGCGGCGCCCTGGACACCGAACCGCTGGACGACGACACGCCGTTGCCGGCCGCGCAGGAACACGTGAGCGCCGGCCTCGAACTGCGCGACCTGGACGCCGCGCTGCGCCTGCTGCCCGAAGAGCAGCGCGAAATCCTGCTGCTGGTCGGGCTCGAGGACATGCGCTACGAAGACGTGGCGCGCCTGCTCGGCGTCCCGGTCGGCACCGTGATGTCGCGCCTGTCTCGCGCGCGCGAGAAATTGCGCGCGTTGATGGACGGCCGCGCGCCCGTCGTTCCATTGAGAGTCGTGAAATGAGCATCCTACCGATCACCGAAGCCGATCTGCACGCCTACGCCGACGGTCGCCTGGCGCCGGCCCGGCGTGCCGAGGTCGACGCCTACTTGGCCGCGCGCCCGGACGACGCCGCGCGCGTGCGGGCGTGGATCGGTCAGAACGACGCGCTGCACGCGCTGTTCGACCCCGTGCTCGACGAACCGCTGCCGGCGCGCCTGGCCGCGCCGCTGCGCGCCCGCCCCGGCCTGCGCGACGTACGGCATTGGCCCTGGCAGGCGCTGGCCGCCGGCCTGGCGCTGGCGCTGCTCGGCGGCGGCGGCGGCTGGAGCCTGCGCGGCGCCGCCGAACGCGATCATCGTCTGGCGTCGATCGAGGCGGGCGCGCCCTTCCCCCAGCCGGCATTCTCGGGCCTGGCACACCAGGCTGCCATCGCCCACGTGGTCTACAGCCCGGACGTGCGGCGCCCGGTGGAAGTCGGCGCCGACCAGGAAGACCAGCTGGTGGCATGGCTGTCCAAGCGCCTGGGCAGCAAAATCCATCCACCGCACCTCGGCAAGCTCGGCTACGAACTGATCGGGGGGCGCCTGCTGCCCGGCGCCAGCGGGCCGGTGGCGCAATTCATGTACCACGACGGCGCCGGCCAGCGCCTGACGTTGTACGTCTCGACCGAGCAGGCGCAGAACAAGGACACGGGCTTCCGGTTCGCCAAGGAAGGCCCGGTCAACGTGTTTTACTGGATCGACGGCAAATTCGGCTATGCGCTGTCGGCCGGCATCGACAAGGGCGAACTCGCGCGCGTCGCGACCGCCGTCTACGAACAACTGGAGGGACCCGTTTGAAACCGATGTATTTGCTTGCCGCCTGCCTGTGGGCCGGCGCCTGCGCCGCCCAGGACATGCCGTTCATGCCCGCACACATGCACGCGCATGCGAGCACGATCGCAAGCGCCGCCCCGCCCGCCTTCGTCGCCAGCAGCGCCAAGCCGTACGCGGCCCTGGCCGACGACGCCATGGCCGTGATGGACGACGACATGCGCCGTGCGCCGATGAACGGGGACCCTGGCCACGACTTCGTCACGATGATGATCCCGCATCACCAGGGCGCGATCGACATGGCCAAGGCCATCCTGGTGCACGGCACCGATCCGGAATTGCGCAACCTGGCGCAAGGCATCATCGCTGAGCAACAAAATGAAATCAATGTCATGCGGGCCTGGCTGCAACGCCACGACGCCGGCACGACCACCCATACCGATAAGGAAGTCCATGCAACGCACTAAATTTGCCGGCACCACCATCCGTGCCGCCGCACTCGCCATCGTACTGGCCGGCGCCCTCACCCCCGCCCACGCCCTCCCAAGCGCCCAGGACCGCGTCTACACCGCCGACCAGAACAGCAACACGGTCTCGGTGATCGACCCGTCCACCAACACCCTGCTGGGCCAGATCCGTCTGGGCAACCTGCGCCCGGACGTGCTCTCGCCGCTGTACAAGGGCGAGGTCAACGTGCACGGCCTGGGCTTCTCGCCGGACCACAAGACGCTGATCGCGATCGCCAACGGTTCCAATTCCGTCACCTTCATCGACACCGCCACGAACAAGGTCAAGGGCGTCACCTACATCGGCCGCTCGCCGCACGAAGGCTTCTTCACGGCGGACGGACGCGAGGTCTGGGTGGTGGTGCGAGGCGAAGACTATATTTCCGTCATCGACCCGGCCACCTTCAAGGAAACGCGTCGCATCCAGACCACCGGCGGGCCTGGCATGGTGATGTTCCACCCGGACGGCAGGCTGGCCTTCGTCGTCTCGAGCTTCAACCCGGTGGTCGATGTCGTCGACGTCAAATCGCACCAGGTCGTCAAGCACATCCCCGTGACCAGCCCGTTCTCGCCCTTCCTGCAATTCTCGCCGGACTTCAAGGAAGTGTGGATGACGCACAAGGACGTGGGCAAGGTCACCCGAATCGACGTCGCGACGCAATCGGTGAAGGGCGTGATCGACACCGGCCTGATCACGAACCACCTGGCGTTCGCGCGCACCCCGGCCGGCGTGCGCGCCTATGTGACGGTCGGCGGCGAGAACGTGGTCAAGGTGTACAGCACCGGCGACGCGCCGGCGCTGGTGGCGACCATTCCCACCGGCGCCCTGCCGCACGGCGTCTGGCGTTCCGACGACGACAGCCGCGTCTACGTCGGCCTGGAAAACGGCGACGGCGTGGACGTCATCGACACCGCCGCCAACAAGGTGGTGGCGCACGCGCCGGTGGGCCAGGCGCCGCAGGCGCTGGTCTACGTCTCGCACGCGGTGCCGGCCGGCGCCGGCACGACCAACCTGGTGCCGCGCGCCAACGCCGAGCCCGTCAACATCGCACTGCGCCCGGCCGGCGGCGGCGCCACCGGCTTCGTGGTGGCGCGCAACCTGGGGCTGACCGATGCGCTGGAGGTGTCGTTGTTTTCCCTGAAGCCGGACACCGTGTATTCGGTATACGCGAGCGGTCAGGCGATGCCGGTGGCGCGCTTCAAGACCAATCCGAAGGGCATGGCAAACGGCACCGCCATCGGCCCGATGCGCGAGGTTGCGAGCGCCCTGTCGGCCAAGGATCCCGGCGCCAGCCGCATCCTGGTGATGGAAGGCGATGCGCCGGCCGACCCGGCCAAAGCCGTCCTGGCAAGCGTGCGCTAGAAACACGGCTCGGCCGCCGGCCCGATCAGAACAGCGAGTGCCGGCCTTCGTCGCTCACGGCCGGCATGTCGTACCGACGGCGCACGTGCATATCCGCGTCGAACTCGTAGACGACCGGCGTGGCGTTCGGCACGTCGAGCGTGGCGATGTCGTCGTCGCTCATTCCTTCCAGATGCTTGATCAGCGCGCGGATGGTGTTGCCGTGCGCCTGGATGACGACGCCCCGTCGCTCGCGCAGCGCCGGCGCCGCCAGCTCTTCCCAAAACGGCCGCACGCGCCGAACCACATCTTCCAGACTTTCGCTCAGCACGATCTCGCCTGCCCGGGCACCGCGGTTACGCGGATCATCCGCATACGCGCGCGCATCTTGCAGCGCCATCGGCGGAGGCGCCACGGCAAACGAGCGGCGCCAGGCGGCGACCTGCGCCGCGCCGTATTCCCGTTCGGCCGTCGCCTTGTTCAGCCCCGTCAGGGCACCGTAATGGCGTTCGTTCAAGCGCGGGTCCGGCACAATCGGCAGCCACATGCGGTCCATTGCTTCGCAGATGATCCATTGCGAGCGGATGGTGCGCTTGAGCATCGATGTGAACGCGACGTCGATCGCCACGCCCGCCGCGCGCAGCGTCGCGCCCACCGCCCGCGCCTGCGCCATGCCGAGCGGCGTGAGGTCGACATCGGTCCACCCCGTGAAGCGGTTATCGGCGTTATAGGCGGACTCGCCGTGGCGGATCAAAATCAGTCGGTGCATGGCGCCTCACTCCTCGGATCGGCTGCGTCCCGGCCGGGTCGCGCGCAACCCCCGGACGAACTGGGATAGAGTAACCGCAAACTTATCCGGGCACGCGTTCGATGCCGGCTTTCACCCTGGAAATTCTTATGAATCCTGCCATTCAAGACATCCATGCGCGCGAGATCCTCGACTCGCGCGGCAACCCGACGGTTGAAGTCGACGTGCGCCTGGTATGCGGCGTCGTCGGTCGCGCCGCCGTGCCTTCGGGCGCTTCGACCGGCATTCATGAAGCCGTCGAACTGCGTGACGCCGAGCCGCGCCGCTACGACGGAAAGGGCGTGAAGAATGCCGTCGCCCACGTCAATGGCGAGATCGCCACCGCCGTTGCCGGCAAGGACGCGACCGACCAGAAAGGCATCGATGCCCTTCTCATTGCGCTGGACGGTACGCCGAACAAAAGCAGGATGGGGGCGAACGCCGTTCTGGGCGTGAGTCTGGCTGTGGCGCGCGCTGCCGCCGCGGCGGCGGGCTTGCCCTTGTTCAGTACCCTGTCCGCGTCGCACGCTCCACGCATGCCGGTACCGATGTTCAACATCCTCAACGGCGGGGTACACGCCAATTGGCAAGCGACCGATTTTCAGGAATTCATGATCGCCCCCGTCGGCGCCCCCACGTTCGCCGAGGGCGTACGCTACGGCGCCGAGATCTACCATCGCCTGCGCACCATCCTCAAGGAGCGTGGTTACAACACGGCGGTCGGGGATGAGGGCGGCTTCGCGCCTATCCTTAAGCGCAACGCCGAGGCCGTCGAATTAATCCTCGAAGCGATCGAAAAGGCAGGCTATCGACCCGGTGACGACATCGTGCTGGCGCTCGATCCGGCGTCGTCCGGCTTTTACGAGGACGGCCTGTACCACCTTCGCAGCGAGGGCCGTAAGGTCGATGCGGCCGGGCTGGTCGACCTGTACGAGGGATGGATCGAACGCTATCCGATCGCCGTGCTGGAAGACGGATTGGCGGAGGACGACTGGGCCGGCTGGCGCATGATGAACAAACGGCTGGGCAAAAAGGTCGAACTGGTTGGCGACGATCTGTTCGTGACCAACGTCAAACGCATCGAACGCGGAATTCAGGAAGACGTCGCCAATGCCGTTTTGATCAAACCGAACCAGATCGGCACCCTCACCGAAACGCGCGCCGCAGTCGAACTGGCCTACCGTGCCGGTTGGGGCGCCATGGTCTCCCATCGCAGCGGCGAAACGGTCGACAGCTTCATTGCCGATATGACGGTCGGATTCGGTACAGGACACCTCAAGACCGGGGCACCTGCGCGCGGCGAGCGCGTGGAAAAATACAACCAGCTGATGCGCATCGAAGAAGCGATGGGTCGAGATGCCTCTTACGCCGGCCGCGATGCGTTCGTGCGCGGGTAGGTTGAAAACAGCTTAGCCCGATGACGCGCCTGGTTACACGCATCGTCGTCGTTCGTCATGGCCACGTCGATGGCATCGATCCGCCGCGATTTCGTGGATGCGCCGAATTCCCGCTCTCCGAACTCGGACGGCGCCAAGCGGAGGCGCTGGGACGGCGCGTGGCGCGTGGCTGGCAGCCGGATGCCATTTACACCAGCAATTTATCCCGTTGCATCGATACGGGCACGGCGATCGAGCGCGCAACCGGCGCGCCTGCAAGCGTTCTCGGCGAGCTCGCCGACATCGACTACGGCCAGTGGCAAGGTTTGACGCACGATCGTGTCGAGTCCTTGTGGCCCGGGCCGGCACGGATGTGGTTTTCGAAACCCGACATGGCCTTGATACCCGGCGGCGAGACGCTCGCACAGGTGTTGGTACGCGTCATGAGTGTCCTCCATTTCGTGCTTTTGAAACACGCCGGCCAGACCGTCGTCCTGGTCGGGCACGACAGCGTCAACCGTGTGCTGTTGTTGCATTGCCTTGGGCTTTCTCTCAGTCATTATTGGCAACTCCGGCAGACGCCTTGCTGCGTGAATGAATGCACGTTCGAGGACGATTCGTTCGTCATCCAACGCATTAACGAAACCGGTCACCTGATTGGCGTTTAAACAAGGAAATGGCGGGAAGACGAGTGGATCGAAGTTTTTACAGCAGGTTAAAAGGTCGAATTCGGCGTCGCCTGCGCTCAGGACGCCGCGCGATGATTTGGCGGAACAAGCAAACCTTGCTATGATTGACTTTAATTGGAGATGGCATTCCTCCCGTAACCGCTCAATCCCGAGCTGATGATGCCTACCTTTCCCGGCCGGGAAGGTAGGCGCATGCCTCGATCCGGACCAGCTGGGCTCACTCACTGGACCGATGAAACCTGATCACACACCCGAACAAGTCGAGCTTTTGCATTACATGGCGAAGTGGCTGCTGCTTTCCGTCATCGCGGCCGCACTCGCCGGCTCCGCGTCCGCATTCTTCCTGTTTGCACTCGAGCGCGTCACCCAAATCCGTGTCGCGTCACCGCAGATCATCTGGCTGCTCCCCCTGGCCGGGTTCGCCGTGGGGTGGATCTATCATCGCCTCGGAAAGGATGTCGAGGCCGGCAACAACCTGATCATCGACGAGATCCACGACCCGAAGAAAACGATCCCGCTGCGGATGGCGCCGCTGGTCCTTGGCGGTACCGTGCTGTCGCACCTGTTCGGCGCATCGGTAGGTCGCGAAGGCACGGCGGTGCAGATGGGCGCCACGCTGGCCGACCAAATCGCCCACATGTTGCGTCTGGACCGCGATACACGCCGGGTACTCGTCATGGCCGGCATGAGCGCCGGCTTCTCATCCGTGTTCGGCACGCCCGTGGCGGGCGCGATCTTCGGCCTGGAAGTACTGGCGATCGGCCGCATGCGCTACGACGCGATCCTGCCCTGCATCGTCGCCGCCATCGTCGCCGACCGCGTGGGACTATGGTGGGGTATCCACCACACACATTATGTGCTCGGCGCGGTACCGGCTGTCGGTACGACCGGCCTGGTTGCGGTCGTCGTCGCCGGCATCGCGTTCGGCATGGCAGGCATGCTCTTCGCGACGCTGACGCACACGTTGAGCGACACGGCCAAGCGCCATGTGCCGTACGGTCCGGCACGCCCCCTGCTGGGCGGCGCAATCGTCGCCCTGGCGGTCTGGCTGAGCGGGACACAGCGCTATATCGGTCTCGGCATTCCGGTCATCGTCCAGGCGTTCCAGCAGCCGCTGGGATTCGAAGACTCGATCGGCAAACTGGCGTTTACCGTCGTCTCACTCGGCAGTGGCTTCAAAGGCGGCGAAGTGACGCCGCTGTTCTATATCGGCGCCACGCTCGGCAACGCCCTGGCGCCGTTGCTGCACCTGCCTTTCCCGCTACTGGCCGCGCTCGGCTTCGTCGCCGTGTTCGCCGGCGCCGCCAACGTGCCGCTGGCGTCTACCGTCATGGCCATCGAACTGTTCGGCGGCGAGATCGCGCCGTACGCAGCGCTCGCCTGCGTCGTCAGCTACCTGTTCTCGGGGCACACCGGCATCTACCGCGCCCAGCGCATCGGCCGGGCCAAGCACCGGCGCGCGCTTCCCGAGGACCTGCGTCTGTCCGAACTCCATGCCTACCGTGCGCGCGAACGCGCGAGGCCGGCAGCGCAGCGTCCTGAACAGTGAGCCACACGATGAACGATTTTGCCGTCCTGCGCCTGTACATCCCGATGTCGGCCCGTGCCCGCGCCACCCGTCTGTGGCACCATCTCAGTCCCCCGCAGCTCGCCCACCAACTGCTGACGCAGGCACGCCGCGCCGGCATCCGCCAGGCGTTGCTGTTCCATGTCGGCAGCGGCTACCTGCCGGGTGAGAAGCCATCCCACGCCCACGTGGAAGGAACGGCAGGGCGCCACCCGCAATGCGTCGAACTGGTCGATACGGAAGAAGCGCTTCGCGCGTTCCTTTTCGAACACCATGCGCAACTGCACGCGGTGCAGGCCGTGCTGTTGCGATGCGAGCTGCCGCTCGCAACCGAGGGCAAGGCGACGCACGCAAGCGCCGGTTAGCGGCGCATCAGTAATGCGGCCGTCCCCATGCCGAGCGTGCACATGACAAGCGAACCGGCAACGTGCAGCAGCACTGCACCGGCTGCCATGGCCAAGCGGCCGGCGCGCAGCAGGATCACCGCCTCGCCGGCGAAACTCGACATGGTCGTCAAGCCGCCAAGGAAGCCGGTGACGACGAACAACCGGATCTCGGGCGCGAGCGACGGCGTTTCGGTTAGCCAAGGTATCGCCACCCCGATGATGTATGCGCCCACCAGATTGACAAGCAGAGTACCGGGTGGAATCTCCGGAAACAGCGAATTCAAAGCCACGCTCGTCCACCAGCGCACGAGCGCTCCCAGCGCAGCGCCGGTGGCGACTGCGAATACGGAAGAAAACTCCATCGATGTCCCATTTGTAATGTACCTTGCCACCTTAACACGGCACTATGGGCAGCCGCACCCGGCTATACTCCATGCCCATGTCTTTCCATTCCCTTGCTCGTTTCGATCCATCCGTTCGTCTTGCACTGCGTGCGCTATGCTCGGCACATGCCGGCCCGGTCGACCTGGACCTGGGGCGAGGCGAATGCATCGCCATCGTCGGTGAATCCGGTTCCGGCAAGAGCGTGTTGCTGCGCATGATCGCGGACCTGATTCCCAACGAGGGCACGGTGCTGCTGGACGGCGCACAGCGCGCAAGCTGGACGGCGCCGGCATGGCGTTCGATGGTAGTCTATCAAGCAGCCGAGCCGGCCTGGTGGGACGCGACCGCGCGCGCGCACCTTCCGGCATCGGAGCAGAAGCGGGCGCAGGCACTGGCCGATGCGCTGAAACTGCGGGCCGCTGCGCTTGATACCGACCTGGAGCTGCTGTCGACCGGCGAACGCCAGCGCCTCGCGCTCATCCGTTCCCTGGCTTGCCGGCCCCGTGTCCTCCTGCTAGACGAGCCCGCTTCGGCGCTCGACGCCGCCTCGACCGCAGCTCTCGAAGCCCTACTGCGTTCGGAACTCGAACGAGGCACGTCGGTGTTGGTCGTGACGCATTCAGAAGAACAGGCCGAGCGCCTCGGGCAGCGGTGCCTGCGTATGGCGAGCGGCCGGCTCGAGGTGGCATGAGCCAGATTGCACTGTCGGCGTCGGACATGGCGCTCGCGGCCAGTCTGGTCGTATTCGATGCGGCGGTTTCGATCGCCTTCGGCCTGCGCCTGCATCGGCCCTTGCTTGTCGCCAGTCTGAGGATGGTGCTGCAGTTGCTGCTCGTCGGCCTCGTGCTGCGCATCGTATTCCGTTCCGACGCGCCGGCGCTGACGCTGGCCATCGCCTGCCTCATGATCGCCGCTGCCGCGCGCGAAGTCGCAACGAGGCCGACGCAGCGCCTGGCCGGCTGGGGCAACTACCGTATCGCGGGCGCAGTGGTAGCGCTGTCGAGCCTGGCCACGGTGGTGCTGGCCCTGATGACGGCCATCCGCCCCACGCCCTGGCACGACCCGCGCTATGCCATCCCGTTGATGGGCATCGTGCTGGGCAGCGTGCTAAATTCGGCAAGTCTGGCCCTCGACGCTTTCCTCGGCGGCGTGGTTGTGTCGCGCAATCAGATCGAAGCCCGTTTGGCCCTGGGTGCATCCTTGCGCACAGCGCTTGCGCCGCTGATGCGCGATGCGGTGCGTAAAGGCCTCATCCCGGTCATCAACCAGATGTCCGCGGCGGGTATCATCACGCTGCCGGGCATCATGACCGGCCAGCTCCTCGCCGGCATGGATCCGCTCGGCGCCGTCGAATACCAGATCCTGTTGCTGTTCCTGCTGGCCGGGAGCAGCGGACTGGCCGCCGGCGGCGTGGTCTGGCTGGCCAGCCGCGCACTTGGCGACGACCGCGACAGGCTGCGGCTGGACCTCTTGGCTTAGTTATCCGGCCGCTTCCTGGTCCGCACCATGTCTTCGAAGGCGGCGACGGCGCGGCTGCGATGCCGCTGGGCGTGGCGCAGCATCGAGAAGCTGCGCGCCGGGAGCGCGCAGTGCGCCCGTGCCAGCAAGCCGGCCTGCACATGCGGCGCCACGACCAGTTCCGACATCGCGGTGGCAAACGGTCCCGCCATGACCGCACTGCGCACCGCCTCATTTGAGGGAAGTTCGAGTGCGATCTGCAGATTGACGACCGCCACGTCGAGCGCGGCGAGTCCGGTCTCCAAAGCGGACCGCGTGCCCGAACCGGCTTCACGCAAAATCCATTGTCCAGCTTCCAGTTCTCTGGCCGTCAGCGTCCTGCCGTCGGCCCAGGGATGATCGGACGCAACCACAACCACCATATTGTCTTCGCCGACAGTCTCCTCCTCCAGGCCGGTCGGTTCTATGTTTCCCTCCACAAAACCGAGATCGGCGCCGCCTTGCAGCACGGCCTCGGCGACGCTCTCGGTATTGCCCGCTTCCATGTGCAAATCGATTCCCGGCCATGCTTGGCGGAAGCGTACCAGCAAGGCCGGCAGCCAATAGCTGGCGATGGTCTGGCTGGCGTGGATCGTTAGCGACCCGCGTCTGAGCTCGCCCAAATCGGCCAGCGCCGCCTCGGCTGCCTGGGCGCTCGCGAGCGCGCGGCGTGCTTCGACGAGAAAAATTCGTCCCGCGTCGCTGATTTCGATGCGCCGGCCGACACGGTGAAACAGCGCCGTTCCGTATCGCTCTTCCAGCGACTTGATGGAAGTGCTGACCGCCGAAGGGGTCAGGAAGAGAACGGCGGCGGCCTGGGTAAGGTGCTGGCGTTCGGCGACCTCGACGAATATACGCAACTGATCCAATGTCATCGTTCAATATTTTAGAAAGATATGTTCGTAATTTTAAAATAGACCAAACAATTCAGTACAGCGATACTTATTACATCGACGTATATGAATATGAGAAAAATAATGAAGAATCAAGTGAACAATTTGTCCGCCGCCGTTCCCGGCCTGTTGCTTTGTGCTGCGGTGACGGCAGCTGCCTATCTGCTCGAAGTGGCCGAAACCCACGTGTTCGGCCGCGCTTGGCTCGAAAGCCTGGTGCTGGCCATTCTCATCGGCACCGGTATCCGCACCCTGCACCGCCTCGACCCGCGCTTCGATCCAGGCATCCATGTCGGCGCCAAACTGCTGCTCGAGATCGCGGTCGTGCTGCTGGGCGCTTCGGTCAGTGCCGGTGCGCTGCTGGCCAACGGCCTCGGCCTCATCGGCGGTATCGCGGCGGTGGTCGTGGTTGCGATCGTGTTCAGCTATTTCATTGGGCGCAGCGCGGGCCTGCCGCAGAAGATGGCGATCCTCATCGCATGCGGCAATTCGATTTGCGGCAATTCCGCGATCGCTGCAGTGGCGCCGGTGATCGATGCCGACGGCAAGGACGTCGCCGCCTCGATCGCCTTCACCGCCGTGCTTGGCGTGGGCGTCGTATTGGGCCTGCCGCTGCTGGTAGGACTGCTGTCGTTCACCCCGGTGCAGTATGGCGTGTTCGCCGGCTTGACCGTCTATGCGGTGCCGCAAGTGCTGGCGGCGACCGCATCGGTATCGGCCGCGAGCGTCCACATCGGCACCCTGGTGAAACTGGTGCGCGTGTTGATGCTGGGTCCGGTCGTGCTGGTCTTGTCGATGTTCGGACGCGGTAGCGGCCGGGCACGCCCTGCGCTGTCGCACCTCGTGCCGTGGTTCATCGTCGGTTTCCTGCTGCTTCTGGTGCTGCGTTCGATGGGCTGGATTCCGCAGGCTGCACTGGCGCCTGCCCACGACGCGGCGAACTTCCTGACCATCATGTCGATGGCGGCCCTCGGACTGGGCGTCGATGCCCGCGCCGTACTGCGTGCCGGCGCCAAGGTGGCCTCGGTGGTAATCGGCTCACTCGCAGGATTGGGCGTGGTCAGCTTTGCTCTGATCAAGTTGCTGGGTGTATAGGCACAGCGCCCTCTTCCCGACTTATATTTATGCCAACTAAAAAAAGGAAAAATCCAATGAAATCATATCTCTGTCATAACACCGCTCGCCGACTCGCTGCAGGCGCGATGTTCGCGCTCATGACAGGCATCGCCTGTGCCGCACAGCCGGTACTGGTGTACGGCCCCGGCGGTCCCGCGCCGGCGATGAAGGAAGCGGCTGCCGCCTTCGAGCAGGAGCACGGCATCAAGGTGACAGTGACGGCGGGCCCGACACCGGGCTGGATCGAACGCGCGAAGCAGGATGCCGACGTGATCTACAGCGGCTCGGAAACCATGATGACGGACTTCACCGTTGCGATGGGCGGCCGCATCCAGGAAGCCAGCATCACGCCGCTCTACCTGCGTCCGCTGTCGATCCTGGTTCGTCCGGGCAACCCGAAGCATATCCATGGCGTCGCCGACCTCGTCAAACCCGGCGTGCGCATCCTGGTCGTCAACGGGGCTGGCCAGAATGGCGTTTGGGAGGACATGGCGGGTAGGAAAGGCAATCTCGATACAGTGCGCAAGATCCGCACGAACATCGCCAGCTATGCTGCCAACAGCGCGATCGCGCGCGACACCTGGACCAGCCGCAGCGACATCGATGCATGGCTGATCTGGAACATCTGGCAGGTCTCCAACCCCAAACTCGCCGACGTCGTGTCGATCGAACCGGATTACGCGATCTACCGCGATGCCGGCGTCGCCCTGACCGAGCACGGCAGCGGCAACCCGGCTGCGAAGCAGTTCGTCGATTTCCTGCAGTCGCCGCAGGGCAGCGCGATTTTCACCAAATGGGGATGGCAAAAATGACGGCGCGCGTCCTGCCATGACCGGGCAAGCGCAGGAACGCAATCTCGACGACCCGGAGGAAGTTACGCGCCGCTACCGCGAACGCCATACCGCGCCAGTGGCTGCGCTCAACCGCTGGGTCGAAAGCCACGCCGGCGGCATGCGCGAGATGCCGTGGTTCGATCCGCGCGATGGCGGCACCTTCGCCCGCATCCTGGTCCTGCTGGAAGCGCCGGCGCGCCAGGCGATGCGGCCGCGTTTCGTGTCGCGCGACAATCCCGGTCCGGCGCAGCGCAACCTCAAGCTCTTCCTGGCGCAGGCCTGCGTGGCGCGCGAAGAGACGGTGATCTGGAACACGGTTCCCTGGCTGCCGCCGGTCGATGGCCCACCGATGCAGCTGCGCGCCGGCGACATCCGCGCCGGCATCGCGCTGCTCGACGACGTCCTCGGATTCTTGCCGGAGCTGCGCGTCGTGGTGTGCGCGGGACGCACGGCCAGGCGCGCCGAAGCGTCCATCCGCGCCAGCCGGCCCGATATCCAGGTGCTGTCGATGCCACATCCGAGTCCGCTCGCTGTCTGCGCCGGCCCTCACGTAGCGCGGCAGATCGTGGACACGCTGGCGCAGGCGCGCGGGGTTGCCGGCGCCTGGCGCCGTACCACCTAAGCTCACGGGCGCTGCAGCGAAGCAATACAAGGCGAGACGAACAGCTTGCCCTGGTAGGCGCCATTCGCCGTGCGCCACGCGACCACCAGCCACAGCATGGCCAGCACCGCTACGAGCAGCGCGCCGGCGATGTCGAAGAACAGCGAATCGAATACATTGGCAAGCCGCAGCGTGGTCACGGCAAATACGCCGAGCGGAAATGTATACCCCCACCAGCCAAGGTTGAAGGGTACCGCGCTCCGGAAATAGCGGCAGGTGATCAGTGTCGCGAGCAGCATCCACCACAGGCCCAGCCCCCACAGGAGCAGTGCGCTCACGACCCCCAGGCCGTATGCGACCCGGCCGACCTCTTCCATGCCGAACAGGGCGAACGTCGCAGGCGCATCCGCACCGAGCACCAGCATGCCCAGGGAGCCTGTACCCACCGGGCCCAGGGCCAGCCAGCTCGATGCCGCCATGCTTTCGTGCGGCAGCTTGTGCAGCGCCATGCGCAGCAGCAGGATCGCGAGGATGCTGAGTGCAACGGGCACCGAATAAGCCCAGAGCACATAACCCGTAAGGAGCACCGTGAAGCGCGCCGCGCTGTCCTGCAGGTGCGGCACGAGCAGGCCTGCGCTGGCGGCCGCCACTTCGGCTGCGACCACGGGCAGCAGCCACACCGCAGTCATCTGGTCGATGCTGTGTTGCTGGCGGGTGAACATCAGGTACGGAATCAGTACGCCGCAGGCCAGCGCCATGGCGACGTCGATCCACCACAGGCATTGCGCTACCGCGACCGCGGCCTGCCCCCAGCGCGCCACGCCGAACCCCAGGAAACCGTTGATGATCGTCGCCAGACCCATCGGGATGGTGCCGAAGAACATCGATACCGTCGCGTGCCCGAAGATTTGCTTTGCCTCGTCGAAGAACAACAGCCAGCGCGCGCCGTACATCGCGGCGAACACGACGAACAGCAGGATGTTGAGCAGCCAAAGGCCTTCGGCAAGCTGATGCAGCCCGAAAACGGCATAAGGGAATTGTGCGAGCGCGAGCGCGAGAATACCGGTACCCATCGTCACGGCGAACCAATTCGGTGTGAATTGCCTGATTGCTTCAATCGGACTGCTCAATTGCCTTAAAGGCTTGAGACCCGACGAGGTGGCGATGATTTCGCTGAAAGACATGGCTCTCCAATTTTGAATATAGCGCGCAGCATGCGCTGGCAACCGTAGCTTAAATCGAAATGCCTAATTCATGAAACACGACGGACAGCAAGAAAATCAAGCTGATATTTAGCTTGATAATACTCATTTTATTCGTTTTACAGCTAGTTCCCGGCTCAATACACTGAAGTTGTAACTTTCACTCAACACTATTGGAGCGCACATGAAAACCCCGACTCGCATTGCAGTTACCGGCGCCGCAGGCCAGATCGGCTATGCCTTGCTTTTCCGTATCGCCAACGGTGACCTGCTCGGCCCCGATCAGCCTGTCATTCTCCAGTTGCTCGACCTGCCACATGCCCTGGGCGCCATGCGTGGTATCGACATGGAGTTGCAAGACTGCGCGTTTCCACTGCTGCAGGAAGTCCTGGTGACCGACAATCCGGAAGTCGCCTTCCGCGACGCCGACATCGCCATTCTTGTCGGCGCACAGCCGCGCAGCAAAGGTATGGAACGCAAGGATTTGCTTGCCGCCAATGCAGGGATCTTCGCCAAGCAGGGACGCTCCCTGAACGCGGTCGCCAAGCGTGAAGTCAAGGTACTTGTCGTCGGCAATCCTGCCAACACGAATGCACTGATCGCCATGCACGCGGCGCCGGACCTCGATCCATCCTGCTTCAGCGCGATGATCCGGCTTGACCACAACCGCGCCCAGGCCATGCTGGCGCTACATCTGGACAAGAGTGTCGACAGTATTTCGCAATTGATAGTCTGGGGCAACCACTCGCCCACCATGTATGCCGATTACCGCTTCGCCCTCGTCGATGGCCAATCTGCCTCGTTCGCGCTGCGCGACGAGCGCTGGAACCGAGAAGTGTTCATCCCGACGGTGGCCCAGCGCGGCACAGCCATCATCGAAGCACGCGGCCAGTCGTCCGCTGCATCGGCGGCCAATGCCGCGATCGACCACGTACGCGATTGGGTGAGGGGCAGCGGCGGGCGCTGGGTCTCGATGGCGCTGCCGTCGGACGGCGGGTATGGCATCCCGGAAGGCATCTTCTTCGGCGTGCCGGTCGTCTGCGACGGGCGCCAGGCAAATCGGATCCGTGGCCTGGACATCAATACCTTCGCGCGCGAAAAACTGCAGGCGGCAGTCGATGAATTGGTGCAGGAGCGCGACGCCATTCGGCATCTGCTGGACTGACCTCCGTAAATTGTCATCCTCGGTACGGAATTTACCAAAATATCAGGTTGAATTCCGACTTTTAATTTATCCAGCAATTTTGTAGAAATAATAATGCGACGTATATTAGGCTGACCATCACGCCGGGAACCCGGCGCCCGGTCAATCACAGGAGACAACAGCCATGACAAGAAGATCAGGCGACGACACCGCCAAACCTGCAGGTCCCTACGATAGCGCGCGCCCTTTCGAGGGACGCCGCCGTTTCATTCGGCACACTGGTTTCATTGCCGCTGGGTTGGCCGCCGCCCCGGGCGCCAGCCTTGCCGCCATCGCCAAGGACGACGGGGTCTCGTTTGCCGATGGCCCGCGCGAACTGGTCAGTTATCCGCAAAAGCGTCCCTTGATCCGCGTCACGACCCGTCCGCCGCACCTCGAAACACCGTTCGAGGTCTTCAACAACGGGGCGATCACGCCCAATGACGCGTTCTTCGTGCGCTACCATCTGGCGAACCTGCCGATGTCGATCGATCCTGAGACCTACCGGCTCGAGGTCAAGGGTGCGGTAAAGCGCAGCCTGAGCTTGTCGCTTTCCGAACTCAAGGCGCTGGGAGAGCCTGTCGAAGTCGTGGCTGTCAACCAGTGCTCCGGCAACAGCCGCGGGTTCTCGTCGCCGCGCGTCTTCGGTGCCCAGTTGGCAAACGGCGCCATGGGCAATGCGCGCTGGGTCGGGGTGCCGCTCAAGACAGTGCTGGAAAAGGCCGGCGTCGGCGCCAATGCACGACAGGTGATGTTCAACGGCCTGGACCAGCCTGTGCTGCCGTCGACCTCCGATTTCAGGAAAACGCTGGACATCGAACACGCGCTTGGCCACGACGTACTCCTGGCCTGGAGCATGAACGGCCAGGACATCCCTTACCTGAACGGCTATCCTCTGAAGCTGATCGTTCCCGGCTATTTCGGCACTTACTGGGTCAAGCACTTGTCCGAAATCGAGGTGCTCGACAAGCCTTTCGAAGGCCACGATGCCTTGTTCATGACGACGGCCTATCGCGTGCCAGACAATGACTGCCTGTGCGTGGCACCCGGCACCACGCCGTCCAGGACCAGGCCGATCTCGACCCTGCCGGTGCGCAGTTTTATCACCAGCGTCACCAGCGGCGGCGTGCTGCCCGCCGGCCGTACGGTCCAGCTCAAGGGTATCGCTTTCGACGGCGGCGCGGGCATCAAGGCCGTGGATGTTTCGATCGATGGCGGCAAGACCTGGCGGGCGGCGGAACTCGGCGCCGACCTCGGGCGTTATTCGTTCCGCGAGTGGCGCCTGCCGGTAAGCTTCGCCGCACGCGGCCAGACTGTCCTGATGGTAAGGGCCACCAACCGTGCCGGCGAAGTGCAGCCGGCGGACCCGACCTGGAACCCGGGGGGCTATCGCCGCCATGTGATCGAATCCTACCCCGTGACCATCGCCTGAGGAGGCGCCCATGAAACGAATCGAATCCTTCTTGCCTGTTTTCCTGCTCGTTGCAGGCATGGCCGCGCCGGCGTACGCCGAAGTTCATACACTCAAGCTTCCTGCCGAGACAGCGCAGCTCAAGTCGTCGCGCCTGCCCGGCTATGTCATCGCCACGCAGAAATGCGCTACCTGTCATTCCGCCGATTACATCAAGTACCAGCCGCCAGGCATGACCCTAGTCCAATGGACCGGCGAAGTCGGCAAGATGCAGCACATGTATGGCGCCCCGCTCACCGATGACGACGTCAAGGTCATCGGCGCCTATCTCGCGGTGACCTATGGCAGCGCGAAGGAAGCCGATTTGCCGGCAGAACTCAGGCTCGCGTGGGCATCGGGCGCTACGAAGCCGGCGGCGGGAAAGGATCCCGACGTGCAAGCGCTGCTCGCTTCCAACAATTGTCTGGCCTGCCATGCAATCGACAAGAAGATCGTCGGGCCGGCTTACCATGAGGTGGCCGCAAAATACCGCGGCAATCCCGGAGCGCAAGCCCTCCTTGAAAAAAGCATCCATGGCGGCAGTTCGGGCAAATGGGGACAGGCGGCGATGCCGCCCTTCCCCCAGCTCAAGCCCGAGGAATTGCGTGCGCTGGCCGATTTCGTTCTGAAGCAATAGGGAAATGCGCAGCGTTTTGGCAAGCGGCGTGGTTTCAATATAATTGGGCGTCAGCACAACTCGACGCCCGCCAACGATGCGCCTCTCCCTTCGCCAGCTTCAGATCTTCCTCGCCATCGCAGGATCGGGCAGCACCACGGCAGCGTCTCACCAGGTGGCCTTGTCGCAATCCGCGACCAGTGCAGCCCTCAACGAGCTCGAGGCGATGCTCGACGTCCAGCTGTTCGACCGGGTCGGCAAGCGCCTGCTCATCAACGACAACGGCCGCCTGTTGCTGCCCCAGGCGCGCCAGATGCTGGACGCAGCGACGACGATCGAACGCCAGTTCGCCGAGCAGAACAGCTTGACAGGCCTCGGCCTGCATCTCGGAGCCAGCACGACGATCGGCATCTACCTGTTGCCGGCGATACTGGCGGAGGCATTCGCCGCGTCGCCCCAGGGCCCGCCTCGCGTCACCATTGCAAATACGTCCGACATCGCAACGGCGGTCGCGAATTTCGAGCTGGATCTCGGCTTGGTAGAAGGGCCATGTCATGACCTGCAGCTACAGGTCGAACCGTGGATAGCAGACGACCTTGTGGTGGTTGCCGCCGCCGGCCACCCGCTGCTTACCGACGGTGCCGCCAGCGACGGGACCGTGTCCTTGCAGGCCTTGCGCAACGCCGGCTGGCTACTACGCGAACCCGGTTCGGGAACCCGTGAGGCGGTCGAGCAGGCGCTCGTCCCTCACCTGCACAGCTTGCGCTCGGCAGGCGAATTCAGCAACGCGGAGGCGATCAAGCATGCGGCCGCGCATGGACTGGGGCTGGCCTGCCTGTCCCGGCTCGTGGTCGAGGATTTCCTCGCGAGCGGTCGGCTGGTAGTGGTACGAACCTCGCTGCCCGCCCTCAAGCGCAACTTCTTCATCATTCACCACAGGAACAAGGTGCTGTCGACCAGACTCCTGGGCTTCCTGGCTTTGTGCCGCACGACGGCAAGCAGGCGGGTGCGGCGCAAGCTTGCGGGCCAGGCCCATGAATATGGTTGACGCTGCACCTCGAGCCAGATCGAAAAGAGGATGACTTACGCGGTATCGACCTCTGCTATCGCTCCCAGATGAACTTCAGGTAATTGTCGTCGAAATACGCATCCTCCCGCAGTCGCCTCATATTTTCTGGATCTGACGGTTGATGGCTTTCAGCGCTTTTTCATTACGTTCGCTGTACCGGTTCGTCAGGTAGTCCGTCCGCACACGCATCAGCAGCGTTATCTTGAACAGCTCTTCCATCACGTCGACCACGCGGTCATAGTAGGCGGACGGGCGCATGCGGCCAGCGTCGTCGAACTTCTTGTAGGCCATTGGCACCGAGGACTGGTTCGGGATCGTGAACATACGCATCCAGCGTCCCAGCAGGCGCAGGGTATTCACCACATTGAAGGACTGTGAGCCGCCGCATACCTGCATAACTGCCAGCGTGCGTCCCTGGCTCGGCCTGATCGCGCCCATCTCCAGCGGAATCCAGTCGATCTGGTTCTTCATCACCGCGGTAATCGCGCCATGACGCTCAGGACTACACCACACCTGGCTTTCCGACCATGAGGGCTAAGTCGGCGGAGAAGTTCCACTTTTACTTCATTTCTCCGGCGAGTTTCACTTTTACTTCATAAGAAGTTTCACTTTTACTTCATCGGACGGAAGCCGGCCTGGCTCAAGGCTTGGCTCGAGTGCGGCATCTCTCTGGAAGAGTTGCCTCGCAAGGAACTTGCAGCAACCCGCGGGGACGCCGCCGCCGAATAAAGCGCAGGTCTCGCGACACACGCACAGCGCTTCAGGGAAATCCGGTGCGACCCCAAACCTTAACTCGACATTAGCAAAAATATTGTCGAGCTTATTGGATTGGACAGAACATGCCATGCCGGGCATGTTGACACGGGGGGACGAACAACACGGCGGCACCTGGCGCAGCAAATAGTTCGAGAGCCATTTATGTATACATCTTATATACAGCAGACGTCTGGAAGCCGCACTCACGCACGAAAGTAAATCATTAGACAACGAGCTGTCGCGATGACGAACGTGCGATTTTAACCGGCTGATCTGACGATCGATACAAAGACGTCCCGAACTTATCGGACGTACTGCCGTCCAGTTTGAACGTACTGACTAACTGCGAAAGTGAGGCCGCCTGGTCTTCGAGCGAACTAGCCGCTGCTGCAGCTTCCTCAACCAGAGCGGCATTTTGCTGTGTCACGTCGTCCATCTGTGTGATGGCGGCATTGACCTGTTCGATCCCCTTGGTTTGCTCTACGCTCGCGCTGGCGATCTCGGACATGATGTCGGTAACACGCGTGATCCCATGGACGATTTCGCTCATGGTGGTACCCGCCTGTTCCACGAGTTGACTGCCGGCGCCAACCCTGCCCACTGAGTCGCTAATGAGGGTACGGATCTCCTTCGCAGCAGAGGCCGAACGTTGCGCCAGGTTGCGGACTTCAGACGCAACCACGGCAAATCCCCGTCCTTGTTCGCCCGCTCGGGCGGCCTCGACGGCAGCATTCAGCGCCAGAATGTTGGTCTGGAATGCGATGCCGTCGATAACGCCAATGATGTCGGCAATTTTTTTCGATGACTCATTGATGGACGCCATCGTGACCACGACCTGCGCAACGACCTCGCCGCCTTTCATCGCGACGTCAGAGGCGCTTGCCGCCAGCATGTTCGCCTGGCGTGCGTTTTCGGCGTTTTGGCGTACCGTACTTGTCAGTTCTTCCATCGATGACGCGGTTTCCTCAAGCGAACCGGCCTGCTGCTCAGTACGCGCGGAAAGATCCAGGTTACCCGCCGCGATTTGCTGAGAAGCAGTGAGGATGGTATCCGTTCCGGAACGAACTTCGGTTACGGTTTTGAGCAGGCTTTGGTTCATGTGCTTAAGAGCCAAGAGTAGCACACCCACCTCGTCCTTTGACGTTACCTCGATTTCAGCCGTCAGGTCGCCATTCGCTACCTGCTGGGCAAGGTCTACGGCGCGTACTAGCGGACGCGTAATGCTACGGGTAAGTATAATCCCAAGCCCGATACCGCAGCCGAGGGCGGCGATACCCAGGGCGACGAGGAATGTTCTCGACTCTGCGTAGACTTCGTCGATGTGGATGTTCGCTTCTTGGAAAAGGGAATCCTGAAAGGCAACGACGTTGTCGACCGTGGCAACGTATTTTTTCATCTCCGGCACAAGCTTGTCGGCAATAGAAGCCTTGAATTCCGGGCCGGCGCCCTCCACAGCCTTGCGTTTGAACAGTTCGGTGCGAACATCGCTATATACCTTACGCTGCTCGGCGACCGCCCGTAAATTTGCTTTGCCCTTCTCGCTCTTGACGAGCTTTTCGAGCTCTTCCTGCACCTTGCTTACTTGGGCACTGACTTCCTTCATCTCTCGGTCAAGCATGGTGTCCTCGGCGGGGTCGTTGCTTCTTGCCCTTGCCAGCGTTCGAACACTGTTCGTCGCAATGCCTTCACGCCATGCAGCGGCCAGCTTGGCCTTGTGACTCGTTTCGACCATCGTCGCTTTCGCGTCATTAATGCGGCCAAGTTGCCACAAGGCGCATAACAGCGTACTGCCTAGAAGTAGAAGGACAAGAGCGAAGGCAGCACTCAGCCGCATGCCGATTTTGATGTTTGATAAAGTCATGGACGTTCTAGATAAAGTGATCCGCGCGCACTACATTTGCCGGATAAAGTGTGTAATAACAATCTATGTAGGATAACTCCTACACAACGTTCTATTTATTAAAACGTGCCAAAAACCCGTTCTCTGTCGTTAATCAACCACGAACGAACGTACGATATTTATCGAACGTTACCAACGCTGCATATGACTTATAAAACTCTCAATAAATTCAAATTCTGCTGGAAACCGCCCTGTGGCAAGCCATCGAACACGAAGAATTCCGCCTGTACTACCAGCCCAAGCTCTCGCTCAGGACGCATTCGTTCTTCTTCGACATTAGAAACCATATTATCGGGTTCTCTAGTGTATGGAGTTTAAATTCGAGGTATTCACTAGAATCCTCTTCAAGAGTGGCTGCAAGCCGACGGTTGGCGGCGCATCCGTGAAGCAGTCTTCCTACGCCTGCGGGCCAACGGTTACAGCTTCCTGTTCCGCAGATTATTAACGTGCCCAACCGGCCTCGCCGATCCAGCGTAGCGCTGCCAGCGAGGGCATGAACAGGTACTCGCCGCCCTTGAGCTGGTTGAAAGTAGTCACGCCGTCCAACCGGCGCCGCACTGGCGACTGTGGCAGCGTGAAACTGCCAGGCGTCTCGTGCAGGCCGACGATAGCGTCGCGCTCCGTGCCCAAGTCGATGAAATTGCCGCGGTTGATCCATTCCTGTTGAAGAAACTCGATGGTGTCATAGGCGCGTGCACTGATGAAGATGAAGAAGATGCCGCGCTCACTCCGTGCATCGTCTGCCGCCGTTACCTCGCGACTCCATTTGGGGCCGAAGGTCGAGGACCGCCGGATAATGCGGTGGATGTTCACATCGGTCAGGATCGTTAGCCTGCTGTCGCGCGGATTCAGGCGCCGCATGTGGGACGCATGCGGGCAGACCAGGCCGCGCGGATCCGTCGAAAAATCGAAATCGTTGTTGCGGTTCGGGTCGGCGCCCAGTGCCGGATCGTCGCGCCCCGGCGCCAGGATCAGTGGCGCCCCGCTACGCCAGCGGCCGACCAGCTTAGCAGCAAGCAGCTCTTCCTCCTGTTCGCCGGAGGCATGGCTGCGCACGAAATCATTGAAGGCGCCGACCTGGCTGGCGTACTTGCGCAGCACCACGAAGGAGCCGTTGCGCCCCAGTTCAGGCGGATCGGGCATCGCCACCGGCGCCCCGTTCTCGCTGTCTTCGCCGAGGATGAATTCGCCGGCCGCGATCGCACGCTCCTGGCCCGGCACCGGATCGACGCCGCTGCCGGCGACTGCCGGCTGCGAAATCGAATCGCGGAAGCCGAAGGGATTCTTGGCGTCGGCATCGGCGCCGAAGGCATGGGTGCCGACCAGGGTCACGCCGTGCGAGCGCGCCAGTTCGCCCATGGCCTTGGCGCGTGCGACGTCGAGCGCGGCCTCGTCGCGCGCGTAGATCGTCAGCGCGAGGTGGCAGGCGCCGGGGCGGAAGGCCTCGTCCCAGTGTTCGGGCGCATTGCCGCCGATGTCGCGCAGTTGTTCGGCGCGTGCCGCCATGCCTTGCTGGAAGGGCAGGGGAAAACTCTTCAGCGAGGATTCCGGTAGGCCCAGCGCCTTCAGGCCCTGGAAACTGAGCGCCGCGCCAATCCAGGCTTCGCGGTCGTCGGTCCAGCCAGCCGCGGAGGGGATGTGGGCGGCTAGGCGGCGCACAAGGTCGCGTCCTCCTTCCGCCTCGTCGATATGCAGCATCGCGTGGATGCCGACATAGGGTTCTGGGCGCGAGCGCAGGATCAGGGCCTGGATGTCGTCCAGGGCCAGCGTGACCCGTTCGCGCCGGAAGCGCGCCTTCAGATCGGTGAGCAGGCTCATGTCAGTAATCCACCCCTTCCGGCTGCGAGATCGCGGCCGTGAGCGTATCGAGCGCCTTGCGCGTCGTCTCGTCTGCGGGCGGATGCGCGGCCATGGCGTCGAAGAAGGCATCCAGCGCCTTTTCCATGCGCTGGTAGCGGCGGGTGTCGACCACTGTCACCTGCGGATTGGCGACGAACCAGCCGGCGGCGTCGATCTGGTGCGAGGCGATGAAGTCCTTCACTTGCGGACTGGCGATGCCGGGCCAGCCTTCCACGTTCGCGAACAGCAGGTCCATCAGTTCCGGGATCTTGGTCGCGAAATCGTTGATGTAGCTGTCCCAGTCGCCGTCATAGGTGGTGGCGAACAGGATGCGGGTGTCGTTGTCGAAGAAGACGAAACGCATGTCGTGCAAGGTGGAGACGCGTTGGGCGCCGTCCATATTGCCGTTGGTGAGATCGAAAATGCGGCGCAGGCGGTCGGCGCCGCCCGGCTTGAGCTGCGCGATGGCGGTCAGCTCGGACACGTTGCCGGATTGCTTGCCGGCGCGCCCGGCCGACCTGGCGCTGCCCTTCAGGTCGGGATTGTGCTTTCGCACCATCGCTTCCAGCGCGATCTTCGCAAGATGCGGCGCGTCGTGCGCCACCGCGTCGATGCGGCGCCTGACTTCCTGCAGCCAGGTTTCGTCGTCCAGGCGCGGGTCGGTGGTTTTCTCGGTCATGGTTCTGGCTCCTCAATCGGGAATGTCGGAAGGCTGCGATGGCTCCGTGCGCGGCCGCGCGTTCATCGTGTGGCGATATGCGCTCGAACGCTCATAGGCCGCGCGCCGGATGCGCATGATGCCGCCCAGCGGCCGGTGTGCCTCGATGCCGTTCCAGGGGTTGAAGGAAAGGACATCGTCGCCATACACTTGGCGCTGCGGCGTCGCCGTCGGTTGCGGAGGGAAGCGCAGCGTGGCGATAGGGCAGTGTGGCGAACGCGCCTCGCTCCATCGTACGGCGGCGTCTTCGACCGGCATCGCCGCCAGATCGACGCACAACTGCGCCGACAGTTCGTATTCGGCGCCATGCTCGGCAAAGAAGGCGCTGACGGCGTCGCGCATGCAGGCATCATGCACCTCTGTCAGAGGCTGCCCTGTTAACGTACGCACCTCCGCAGACTTGGGCGCGAGCGCGAGCTTGGCAATGTAGTCGCCAAAGCGGATCGCCGCCTGCGTGTGGTAAGTCTCGCCGAGCGGATGGTAATTATCGCGCGCCAATCCTTCGAGCGTTGCGCCTGGTTCCATACCCAGTGCCTGCACTAGCTCTTTCGCGCCACGCGCGGTGCCAGCCACCAGCCGTTGGAAGGTATCCGGCGCATGTGAATTGGCTTCGAGCAGCGCTAGCATCTGCTTGTACTTGGGGATGGTGCCGAAGGCGAGCACCGGAAAGTTCACCATCAGGAAGTCTTGGTTGGCGCCAGCAATGCCGGGCGACAGGCGCTCGCCCTCCACGCCCATCACCTTGAGCGCAAAGCCGCGCGGTGCCGGAATCTTGTCGGAGTGGATGTCGCCGGGTGCCGAGGATAGGCGCGCGACAACGTGGTAGCTGCGCGCCTCGGCGAAAATCCCCTGGCGCAGCTCGGGCGGCAAATTCGCATGCACCGCTAGTTCGCCAATCAGCAGGCCATTGGACTTGGCATGGGCGTCGCGGACTGCGTGACGGTGGCGCTCGAACGCGCAGCGGTTGGCGGCCGCCATCTGTTCGACGATCTGGTCTGTGAGGTGTGCTTCGCCTTCAGAAACCGTTTCTACATCAGGGGCATAGGGCAAAGGACGCACAGCGACACTCCTTAAAAAGTTGCATTAAAAGCATCATGAAAGTGTATGTTAGGAGATAATTTGTTGCAGTGCAACCGAGTGAACACTCTATCGTAAAGCTTGACGCAACTGCTGCCTGATCTTTCGGCCAAATTTGCCACGCGTAGACGACAGGGAGGACGGTCTACACTCTTGAAATAATCAGAAAGGGATGGTGGCAGATTTACTTCAACGGACGATGCTCCACTCGGCAGATATCTAACAAATTCACTTCCAAGTGCATGGACGCTGCGGACATCATTCACTTAGAGCAAGCGACCATTAGCTAGCAGGCGCGAACAGAGCGGTGAGGCCACAGGCCCAGCCTGCGTCTAGCTTATTTCACATACAATGCCTGATGAAAATAGAATCCTTACGGAAATTTTCAATATGCACCTTTCCAATATCAAGCTGTGGAACTTCCGCAAGTTCGGGACGGGCGCGGCGTTTGCGCTGGGGACGCCGCACCTCGACCTCTGCCTGAACGCAGGCCTCAACGTACTGATCGGCGAAAACGACTCGGGCAAGTCTGCCATCATCGACGCCATCCGCCTCGTTCTCAAGACGCACAGCTATGACTGGGCCCGCGTCGGCGAGGATGACTTCCACCACACGCAGTGCAGGATGAGGATCGAGGTGATACTGTCCGGCCTCGGGCCGCCGGAAGCGAAGAACTTCACCGAGTTCCTCTGCTGGGAGCGTGGCGTGCTGGCGCCCCTGCCCTATCTCCGCCTTATCCTCGACGCGAAGAAGAACCCGCTTACCGGTCATGTCCTGCCATACGAAGTACGCGCTGGCGCAGACGCCGAAGGCAAGGCGCTCAGCCCTGAAGCCAAAGAGTACCTCAAGGTTACGTACCTGAAGCCGCTGCGCGACGCGGAAGACGAACTGGTGGCCAGGAAGAACTCGAGGCTTTCGCAGATTCTCGTCGGGCACGAAGCGTTCAAGAACAAGGGTATCGGCCACGTGCTGATGGAGCAGCTCGCAGGCTTCAACGGCTCGATCGAAGGCTATTTCGACGGAAAGGACCATGCGGGGGCAACGATTCCGGACCAGCTCGGCAAGGCTCTGAAAGACGACATCGATGGCTATATCGCGGCACTCTACGAACCGGGCAAGAAAACCGGGCTCGCGGTCACGGAGCGCGGTCAGCTCAGGAACCTCCTGGAGAAGCTGGAGCTTTCGATCTCTGGCGAAACGAAGCCCGGGCTGGGCACGCTCAACCGCCTTTTCATGGCGTCCGAGTTGCTTCACCTGAACAAGGGCGGATGGACCGGGATACGCCTGGGGTTGGTGGAAGAACTGGAGGCGCACCTGCATCCTCAGGCCCAGATGCAGGCCGTCGAAATGCTCCAAAAGCAGGCGAATGTGCAGCTCATCCTGACCACGCACAGCCCGAATATCGGATCGAAAGTAGAGCTGAAGGATCTGGTTATATGCAGCGAAGGCAAAGCATTCCCGATGGGCCCTGCGCACACAGAGCTAGCAACTGACGACTACGCGTTCCTCCAACGGTTCCTCGACGTCACGAAAGCTAACCTGTTTTTCTCGAAAGGAGTGATCCTAGTCGAGGGATGGTCGGAAGAGCTGCTCGTGCCTGAATTCGCCAAGCTCCTTGGATATAACCTGACCCAGAAGGGGATCGCCGTTATCAACGTTAACAGCCTCGCCTTCATTCGGTACGCCAATATCTTCAAGCGCAAGGCCAAGCCCGATTTCCCCAAGCCGGTGGCAGTAATTACGGATTCAGACGTTTCTCCGGACAACGAGGACGGCGCGATTAAGGGAGACAAAGCGATGCTCGCGGCTGCCATCGCCGCCAAAACAGTCAAGTACGACGGCCAGTGTGTTAAGTCCTTCATTGCGCCGCAGTGGACTCTGGAATACTGCCTATCGAAATCCGCCGCGTTCGGACCGAAATTCCAAGAGATAGCGAAAGCTGTTCACAGCGGCACCGAGTGGACCGACTTCGACGTGACCCTCGCCAAAAAACTGGAGAGCCAGTCGCTGAAGAAGACCGAAATCGCGAGCCGGCTGGCGCAGGCGATAGCGAAGGGCGAAATTGATAAGTCGAAGGTCGCGGGCGACAAACACGTCGAATACCTCGTGAAGGCAATTGAATATGCCTGCGGCGTTTAGCGTTACGGACGAGGACATCGCCTACGCCGAGAGCATCCTCCTTCCGGCCGGTGAGTCATTCGATAGCGAGCGCCGCGACTTCATCAGAAACCTGGACACCATCGACCTCCAGGCCGTACCCGGCAGCGGCAAGACGACAGCGCTACTCGCGAAGCTGCTGATCCTTGACCGCCACCTTCCCTTCGCCGACGGTGCGGGCGTCCTCGTCATATCCCACACCAACGCCGCTATCGACGAGATAAGGGACAGGATCGGTTCCCGCTGCTCCAACCTATTCAGGTACCCGAACTTCGTCGGTACCATCCAGTCGTTCGTGGACGAATTCCTCGCCGTGCCCTACTACGCCAACCGCTTCAATAAGGCACTGCTTAGAATAGACGACGGCATCTATGACCAGAGATTCTCGCGTCCGCCTTTCAAGATCAGGGACTTCACCGATGAGGAAAACAGGAACGCCAGGCGCTACCTGATGGCATCGAAAAAAGCCATCAGGTGGAGTATGGAAAACGGTAAGGCCGTCCTCACGGACGGCTATGGCGGCAAAGCCATCGACTTTAGCAAGCCACGGGGCAACACCAAGCCACAGAACTACGCCGACTGGAATGAAGCCGAGAAGGCGCGCGTGGGAGCCTGGGTGTCCGCGTTCAAGGCCCAGATACTGAAGGCCGGATACCTGTGCTACGACGATGCGTACTTCCTCGCAAGCCTGTCCCTACGGAAGAATCCGCTCGCAGGTGAGCTTCTCCAGAGAAGGTTCGCTTACGTGTTCGTTGACGAGATGCAGGACATGGAACAGCACCAGCATGACCTGCTCGAAGAGGCCTTCATGGTAAGCCCTTGCTCACGGAGCATCTACCAGCGGATCGGCGACAAGAACCAAGCCATTTTCGAAGGTAGGGACGCCTCGGCGCACGCTTTCTGGAAGGACCGGGCGACAGTACTACAGCTCAACGGGAGCTACCGGTTGAGTCCGATGGTCGCGGGGATAGTCAGTCCGTTCGCGGTCTCCCCGCTGAAGATCGACGGGAGACAAATGCGAGCCGACGGCCTTCCCGTATCCGTCAAGCCCAGACTCATCGTGTACTCCGACACGACGAAGGAGCAGGTGGTCCCCACGTTCGCGTCCCTCATCCGAACGCTGCTCGACACCGGAGAGATTCCGGACGGCCGGAAAAACAGGTACAAAGCTATCGCGTGGGCAACACAGAAGGGGGACGGAAAAGTACGGCTCTGCGATTACTACCCGGGCTTTTCAAAGGAAGAACAGCAGCAGAAGCCCGACTACTCTGATCTAGCGAGCCACCTCGAATACTACGATAAGGAAGACCGCACCATGTCGTCGATCGAGGGCAGCATTTGCAACGCCCTGCTGCGCATTCTGAGGGAGGAAGCTCTTTTTAATCCGGAGGGGATGCCGTACTCGAGAGCGAGGATGCTGAGATTCCTACGGGAGGACAGGCACGACTATTGGCCGACTTACCAGGCGCAGGTGTACGAGTGGTGCGCCGACGTCTTGGGCGGACAGGGCACGGCGGTGCTGGGGAAGATCCAAGCCGCCCTGCCCGAGTTCCTGCGGCAGTTCGGCGGCAAGGTGGACAAGAGTTCCGCGTTCATAACAACCCGGAGCGAAGGCACGCCGGCAATAGCAATGAAAACCGGCAGCGAAGCAGCCAACTTTTTCAAGCACGACGGAGTCACAGTCGAGATTGCCTCGGTGCACCGGGTAAAGGGGGAAACGCATGCGGCAACGCTCTACATGGAGTCCTTTTACGAACGGGGCGGCGGCGGCAATTACGAATCCGAACGTCTCGCGGGCCAGCTAAAAGGGGATCCCCTGTCCGCCAAGCCGCACAACCTAGTCGTGCAGTCGGCCAAAATGGTCTATGTAGGGTTCTCAAGGCCCACTCACCTGCTCTGCTTCGCCGTCCACGAAGGCAGGTTCGGGAAGCTGGGGGCCAGTATGCCACTGGGCAGGTGGGAAGTCGTCCGCCTGTAGCAGGAACCGCGCGGCAGGCAGCTTCCATTCCTTATGCCCCGCTATTGCGCCTTGCTAACGACCGCGCGATCAAGACGCGCTTCGGAACGCCTGGCCACTCCAGCCGGCGTCCCTTTTGACGGTAGCTTTGGGCCGATTGGAACCGAATCACGTGGCGCAGCCGGGCAGCGCGGAGAACCTGAGCCCGCGCGTGAACCAGGACCTAGTGGCCTCACCATCTCCTGGGGTGGAACTCGGCCATTCATTGGCCAGCACTTCACCGCGCCCCCACGACCGGCGAGTAGCATTTTTACTTCAGAAGCTGGGGGCATTTTTGCTTCAACGGACGACGGACGGGGTTTAGGGACGGAAAATGGCCAACGGCCAGGGCAAAGGATTGCATAACGGCAATATTTTTCGAATGAATAGGACCGATCCGTAAGCGAGCTGACGCAGCAGACTTTGCGTCGCGAGCGAGTGACGTCACACTCGGATCCAGGCGGCCGGGCGAGATTGTTGATGATGAATTGACAGGCGAAGGATAAGTTCCGCAGGTACCGAGACCAGCGATTCGAATCGGCAGATTTTCCGTGACACATCACGGCATCGCATGCGATCGCTGTCGTGGAAGAATGCTCAGCCGGAGGCTGGCATTCCAATACTTCCTGGCTGGGCTCTATTGGAAGAACTAAATGGCGGGCCGCGCAAACCCGACGGCTTCAAAAAATTGTCGAGAGACCAACAGCAAACGCAAGGCGATGTGTGATCGAGCGAGTTCGGCCTGGCCTAGCGCAAGCAATCCCCTAGGGTCGTGCAATTTCAGCATCCCTAGCGCCAAAGCTAATCAAGAACACTGCACACTGCAGTCTTGAGACAGGAGAGAAACGGGCAAAAAAATACCCGCCGGGAGGCGGGTTGAATCTATTTTCTTGGAAGAAGATAGAGGAGACATGTTCATCATGCTGCATTGCACAACAATTGTCCAATGACGATTTGTGATATCCGTGATCAACCAACCCCATCTCTCACGTTCGTAACTACAAACTCGACATTATATTTTCTAATGTCGAGCTAGAACGAAGCAATCGTTCCGGACGAGACGCTTACGCTTATGGCATCAATAACAGGCGCAAGATCAAAAACTAAGTTTTGGACCGCTCCCACTTTTTACTCTGCCGGACTGACAATCTAACACCCTGCGATTGCGCCAGGCAGACATGGCCCATTACAGCTTCTGTATCTGGAAACCGTGCAATTTGATTCAAGAGCCACTAGCGATACCGCCCTGCCCGTTCAGCAGGCATACCGAGTACATCCGCCTGGGGAGCGGCTCACGCACTTGATGAACAAAGGTTATCCCCAGAAAATGTGGATATCGACATGACACAGTCATCTTCTAATCCCATAACAATTTGGCGCTTCCTTGCCAAGTTGCTTGCCGAATAGCTAATGGTACTTCTACACTACTCCGAGCAAAGGTCCGAGTTCGGCCCAGACCGTGTAAAAACAAAAAGCAGATCGTCTGGACCTCAAGAACATGGCTGAGATTAATTTTGGCATGCGATGAGAACGCCTGTCGCGCCATAATTGCTTCTTGGTCTTCCAGACCAGGCAATCAATATAATTGACTGGAGCGTGCCACCCTGAACCGCCCCGGAAATCGTGGAGGCTGGTTGGTTTAAGTTAATGCGGTTTCATCGGCGACGATTTTGAGCTGCCGATAGTAGTTTGCCTCAGCTTCGGCGGGCGGGATATAGCCGATTGGTTCCATCAGTCGATGGTGGTTGAACCAGGCCACCCATTCCAGGGTCGCCAACTCCACGGATTCCCGAGTCTTCCAGGTCCGACGATGAATCAATTCTGTCTTGTATAAGCCGTTGATCGTTTCAGCCAGCGCGTTATCGTAACTGTCGCCCCGACTACCAACTGACGGTTCGATACCGGCTTCGCTCAGGCGTTCGGTGTAGCGGATGCTTAGATATTGCGAGCCTCTATCGGAGTGATGGATCAAAGTTCCATCGTTACCGGGCTGGCGAGCATACAGTGCCTGTTCAAGCGCATCCAGAACGAAATCAGTGGTCATCGACGAACTAACCCGCCAGCCGACAATGCGCCGGGCGAACACGTCCACCACGAAGGCCACGTACAGCCAGCCCTGCCACGTCGAGACGTATGTGAAATCCGACACCCACAGCTGATTTGGCCGATCAGCAGAGAATTGCCGATTGACCCGATCCAGCGGACGCAGGGCGGCAGCATCTGGAATCGTTGTCCGGATTCGCTTGCCGCGTACAGCACCTTGCAACCCCAGCCGCTTCATCAAGCGCTCCACCGTGCAGCGAGCAATGACGATGCGTTCCCGGTTCATCTGCTTCCAGACTTTGACGGCACCATAAACCTGCATGTTGGCTTGCCAGACGCGGCTGATTTCCGGGCACAGGATCTCATCTCGCTTCGTCCGAGAGCATAACTTCGACGGATCACGAAGCTGTGCGGCATGGCGCCGATAACCCGACGGGGCAATCCGCAAGACCTTGCAGATCGGCTCGACCCCGAAGGTGTCGCGATGCTGATCGATAAAGGCCTTCAGGATTTCAAACGGCGGTCGAGCTCCGCCTGGGCGAGAAACGCGCTCGCCAGCTTCAGGATTTCGTTGGCCCGCCGCAGCTCCTTGTTCTCACGCTCCAGGGCTTTGATTCGCTCGCGCTCGTCTGTCGTCACGCCTGCGCGCTCACCTTGGTCAACCTGGTCGCGCTTGACCCACTCATGCAGCGTTTGCGGCGTGCAGCCGATCATCGCTGCAATTGACTCGACTGCCGCCCAGAGCGACGGATGCTCGTTACGCTGCTCACGTACCAGACGGACTGCACGTTCCCGGACTTCCGGCGAAAATTTGCTTGGCTTCTTGTTCATAGCTCCATTCTCTCAAGAGTTGGAGCCTCCATCAAATCCGGGGCGGTTCAGTCGTAGTCGCCACCAAGGCCAAGTTATATTGGCTGCTACGGCTTGCATTTCAGGTGCGCCGTCAGGCGTCTGTGCGAGTGACCTGCGCGCAAGATCAGCCAAGTAGATAGAACGCTGGCTTCGATGGCGGGAAGTGAGTGCGAGTTCGTCAAAGTTAGCAAGGACAAGATTAGCCAACCGCCGAACGTCTGGCGACGCTTGAGTTTCCGGTTCATGTAGCCAAGCAGTAAACCGCTCAAAGTCACTTTTCGAAGACACAGTATTCCCCTGAATGCAGACTGCAAAAGTTAAGGGAATATATTATCAAGCCGACAGCTTTCTTGGTAGAAAAAATGCCAACTACGGGGTGGCTTCGAAAAGAATGTTTCGAAGACGGTTTCTCAGTCGACGAGGCCATGCCACATCCCTAATGGCATGTGATATCGCGAGAAGCCTTTACTGCTGCAACAATATTTCAATCTTGAGTTACTTCACATCTAACAGCAGATTTTCTTTCAGATCTAATGCAGCGAAAGATAATCGGTAAGTACACAGGATATTTGTTCGAAGTCAGCTTATTTGTCTCGCTCTGTCGACATTCCTAGGAGCCGCAGTCCGTTGGCCACAACTAACAAGCTCGCTCCGACATCCGCGAACACTGCCATCCACAATGTTGCTATGCCGCTGAGCGCCATGACAAAAAATACCGCTTTGATAGCCAGCGCCGCAGCAATGTTCTGCACCAGGATGCGCCGCGTACTACGGCTCAGGCGAATGAATTGTGGCAGCTTACGTAGATTGTCATCCATCAACGCCACGTCTGCGGTCTCGATTGCAGTGTCGCTGCCAGCAGCCCCCATCGCGAAGCCGACATTGGCTTGGGCTAGTGCCGGCGCATCATTGATGCCGTCGCCGAGCATGCCGACCACGCCGAATGACGTCTGTAGACGCTCGATTTCACCAAGTTTGTCTTCCGGCAGAAGCTGGGAACGTGCTTCCATGATGCCGGCCGCGTGAGCAATCGCCTCTGCGGTGCGGGCATTGTCGCCGGTCAGCATCACCGTCTTCACACCAAGTGCCGCTAGTTCAGTAATGGCTTGCGCCGCCTCAGGTCGCAGCGTATCCGCCATCGCAATCACCCCCAGCGTTTCCTCTGCGTTAAAAAGCACCACTCCCGTCTGTCCACGGCTCTCGATACCTTCAAGCACGGACGAGACATGAGCGTTATCGGCGCCCTGCTCGTCCAACAGCCGCTGGTTGCCCAGGTAATAGGTCTTGCCGCCGATCTCGCCCCGTACACCGCGCCCAGGGATCACGGTAAAGCCGCGCACCTGACGCATCATGCGCCCCTTCGGCCGCGCTTCCAGCATGGCATGCGCCAGCGGATGGGTGGAGTTGGCATTCAGGCTTGCGGCCAGTAGCAGGACATCGTCCGGCCGGGCCGCCGCCAGGACCTCGACCGTCATTACTACCGGCTTGCCCTGGGTGAGCGTGCCGGTCTTGTCCAGTGCGATCGCGGCGATCTTGCCGCCCGCCTCAAGGAATTCTCCACCCTTGACCAGGATGCCACGCCGTGCCGCAGCCGTCAGACCGCTGACCACAGTCACCGGTGTCGAGATCACAAGCGCGCACGGACAGGCAATCACCAGCATCACCAGCGCCTTATACAGCCAGACGCCGGCAGGCAACCCGAATGCCAGCGGCGGCACGGCGGCTATGCAAAGTGCGGCTACTACGACGGCCGGCGTGTACCAGCGCGCGAAGCGATCGATGAAGCGCTGGGTGGGCGCCTGACGGCCCTGTGCCTCCTCGATCACACGAACAATCCTCGCCAGGGTGCTGTCGCCGCTGTTGGCGCTCACCCGTACATCCAGCACGCCGTGTTCGTTGATCGTCCCGGCGAATACGACATCGCCACGCTGCTTTTCGACCGGCATGCTTTCGCCCGTGATCGGCGCCTGGTTCACGGCCGACATGCCATCGTCGACCACCCCATCCAGGGCGATGCGCTCGCCGGGCCTCACACGGATAAGCGCGCCGACCTCGATCTGGTCCGACGGCCGCATCTCCACGCTGCCGTCCGGGCCCAGCACGCTGGCCGTGTCGGGCGCGATCGTCAGCAGCTGGTGTACCGCATTGCGCGCGCGATTCAAGGACATCGACTCGATCATCTCGGCAACGGCAAACAGGAAGATGACCATCGCCGCTTCCGGCCACTGGCCCAGCACGATGGCGCCGAACACGGCGAGACTCATCAGGAAGTTGATGTTCAGCGTGAGGGTTTTGAGGGCGATCCAGCCCTTGCGCAGGGTCGGCACGCCGCCGCTCAGGATCGAGATGGTGGCCAGGGCGATCACCAGCGGTGAGGCGTCGGAATGTCCGGTCCATGCAAGCACTTCGGCAGTTGACGCCGCCAGACCGGAAACGCCCAGCAACGCTTTTTGCAAGGTATCGAGCGGCGCATCCTCTACCGCGCTCGGACTTGCCTTGGCATCGGCTTGCACCAGCGTGGCATGCATCCCGATCGCATCGAGTGCACGCAGCAGCGAATCCTCACTGTCAAGGCGGTGATGCACGCTAAGGATGCGGCGCATCAGGTTGAAGTTGAGCCGGTCCACTCCCGGCATTGCCTCCAATTTGTTTCGGATGAGACGCTCTTCCGTCGGGCAGCACATATTCGCGATATGGCATTGCAGTAACTGCGGCAGTGCGCTGTCCTTCAAGCCAGAATCCATGGCTGAGGAAAGGCCTGCATCCGGCGAGTTCGAGCATGCTCCCATGCATAAATCCGAATTTTGCTCTGGCGCGTTTTGCATTGTTTCCTCTACTTTCATGTGGACTCCTGCATATTCAAAACCATGTAGCGGCTACAGGGTCAAGTGTGAGATGCATCAATGCCTGATCTATCGTATGCTCCTCCCAGTCTGTAGCGGCTACAGGGTTAAGCGAATTCGGAGGAGCGATGCGTATTGGGGAATTGAGCAAGGAAGCGGGTTGCGATGTCGAAACGGTTCGATACTACGAACGGATCGGTTTGCTGCCCGAGCCGGAACGAACACCGTCAGGCTATCGCACCTATGGCACACAGCATCTCGAGCGGCTGCAATTCATCCGACACTGCCGGACCCTTCAAATGCCGCTGGCTGAGATCGGCACGCTGCTTTCTCTGCAGGCACAACCGGCACAGGAATGCAACGAAATCAACGATCTCCTCGATCATCATATCCAGCGCATCCAGGAACAGATGACGTCGTTGACGACCCTGAAAGCCAAACTCGTCGAGCTTCGCTGCAAATGCAACCTGCCCGCTTCCATCCGCGACTGCGCCATTCTTCACGATCTGGCCCATCCATCCGCCAGAGCGGCGAACCAGCTTTAGCCAATCGAGGCGAACAGCGTTATTCGCGTTGCTCTACTGGGACCGGGGACTGTCCGATGTCCGAGTAAAATCAATGCACATGAACGGGATACCTATGATCGAGCAAATCAGGAACAATCTCATCGAGGCACGGTCGGCACTCGACAGCTTTGTGCAGGACGAGCGCAATCTCGACAATGTGGCCGATGCCGCCAAGTTACTGGTGGCCACGTTCCGTCAATCGGGCAAGGCTTTTTCATGCGGGAACGGCGGCTCGATGTGCGATGCGATGCATTTTGCCGAGGAATTCACCGGTCGATTCAGACGCAACCGCCCTGCCGTCGCAGCCATCGCCATCAGCGATCCGACGCACATGAGCTGTGTTGCAAACGACTTCGGTTACGACCAGGTATTCGCACGCTATATCGAGGCGCATGGCCGCCGCGACGACGTGTTACTGGCGATCAGCACCAGCGGCAAGAGTCCTTCGATCCTGCTGGCCGCACAGGCTGCGCGTGAACGAGGCATTCGCGTCATCGGCCTGACAGGAAAGCCCGGATCCCCTTTGCAAGACCTGTGCGACGTCTGCATTTGCTGTCCGGGGGGCGCCTACGCGGACCGTACGCAGGAGCTTCACATCAAGGTCATTCATATCCTGATCGAACTGGTGGAACGCGAACTCTTCCCCGAGAATTACGCAAGCCAACAGCGTTAAACCTGAATTTCGGAGAACATCATGGCGACGAAAAAACGCACCACGATTCCAGCCCCTGCTCCCGAAGACGACACCAGTCCGGAGAGCGAAACCGACGTCGAGACGACGGGCAGCATGAACGTCGATACGGATGTTGAGCATACCGACAGTAGTGCGCAACCTGCGATCGGCAGCGTCGAAAGCCAGGACGCGCCGACCGGCCGCGTCAACATCGAGAGCGGCGAAGAAAGAAATGCCGGTGATGTCGAACGCGGCCCGGCCTGAACTTGCAGGTACAGGATCAGTTCAGACGAGCATATCGATCATAAAAAGCAGGATAAAGCCTAGAAAGAACATCGCAGTTTGCACGGGCGTCTCCCGCTCTTCATGCGCTTCCACCAGCAATTCCTCCGTGACCAGATAAAGCAGCGCGGCCACGCCGAAGGACAGCAGCGCGTCGACATAGACTGGCGCGACCGCATTCAGGGCTAGCGCTCCGAGGCCAGCACCGGCCAACACTGTCAGACCGAGCAGCCCCGCGGTACCGGCGACCTTAAATCCCGACTGGCCTGAGCCACGCAGCGATGTCCCGCACGAGACCCCGAGGAACAGCAGTTCCAGTACCAGGCCAATGGTCAATAACAGACCCTGCTTTGCGCCTGCGGCGAACGACAGTCCGATCAACGCGCCATCGAGGCTGGTATCGACGCCCATGGCAGTCACCAGGCTGCGGGTATTGCGTCCGGCGTTCTCGCTCTCTCCTTTTTCACCGAACCACTTCAGCGCCAGCATGAAAGCAACACCGACGGTGAATCCGATGAAGGTTGGCCATGGCAGGCGTCGGTGCATCAAGTCGGGCAGCAGTTCGACGGCCAGCACACTGAACACGGTACCGGCTGCGAAGTGCTGGATCGCACTGCGCAGGCCGGCGCTCGGCTGCCTGACCAGCGATGCCAGTGCACCAAGTACGACGGCGATTGCCGGCATCGCCGCGTACTTCAGGACGGTCGACAGGTCCGCGGTCACGATGATGCCTTCGATGAATCCACCGCTTGCACGCTTGCGGAGAGCGACGCACCGGCCGTTGCGGCGCTGCTGCCTGTGTTCGCTAGGCCTTCGTCCGAATACGCAAGCAAGCGCAGGGCATTGATCACCACGAGCAGCGTAGAGCCCTCGTGGAAAAGGACAGCGGTGCCGATATTCAACCCGAAGATCGTGGCCGGGATCAGGACAGCTACGACGCCGAGGCTGACCCAGAGGTTCTGCTTGATCACGCGCCGCGTGCGGCGCGACAGGCCGACAGCGAACGGTAGCTGACTGAGATCGTCGCTCATCAGGGCCACGTCCGCGGCCTCCAGCGCCACGTCTGATCCGGCCGCGCCCATCGCAATGCCGACCGTCGCGTTGGCCATGGCCGGCGCGTCGTTGACGCCGTCTCCGACCATCGCCACCTTGCCCTGGCGCTCGCGCAGCATCTTGACCGTCTCGACTTTCTGCTCCGGCATAAGGTCGCCCCGGGCCTCGGTCAGGCCGACGGTGCGCGCCACCGCATCGGCGACCTGCTGGTTGTCGCCCGAAAGCATGACCAGGCGTTCGATACCGATTTCGCGCAGCCGCGCCATCACCGCCTGCGCCGCCGGCCGCGGCGTATCCATCACGCCGATGACGCCCAGGTAGCGCTGCCCCTTGCGCACGACCATCGTCGTCCTGCCGGACGCCACCAGCCCGGTATTGGCTTGTACCAGGTCGGGAGGCAGGCGGTTGTCGTCCAGTTCATCGAACAATACCGGCTTGGCGATATAGGTGGTTTCGCCATCGACGCTGGCCTGGACACCGCGCCCGATCAGTCCGCGTACGTCGTCCGCCTGTACGCCAGCTCCACCCTTGCCCAGCCGTTCAGTGCCACCCTTGACCAGGGCGGCCGCCAGCGGATGATCGCTATGCGCTTCGACCGCAACGACCACGGCCAGCAATTCCGCTTCGCTCACGCCCTCGGCCGGAATCACGTCGGTCAGTTTCGGTCGCCCCTCCGTCAAGGTGCCGGTCTTGTCAAAGGCGATCGCATCGAGGCTACCCAGGTTTTCCAGCGGCCCGCCGCCTTTCACCAGGACACCGCTGCGTCCTGCCCGCGCAACGCCGGAAAGCACCGCGCTCGGCACCGAAATCGCCAGCGCGCAAGGGCTTGCGGCCACCAGCACCGCCATCGCGCGGTAGAAGCTAGCGGAGAACGGCTCATCCACCACCAGGAAGGCGAGCATCAAGAGGCCCACCAGCGCCAGGACGACCGGAACGAATACGCGTTCGAACTTGTCGGTGAACTGTTGAGTGGGCGAGCGCTGCGCTTCTGCTTCCGCCACCATCTGCACCACGCGAGCCATGGTCGATTGTGAAGCAAGCCTTGCGACCATCACTTCCATCGCGCCGGCGCCATTGATGGTGCCGGCAAAGACGCGGTTGGCGGCATCGACCCGGTCGAATGCACCGATGGCGGCTTTGCCGTCCTGGACCGGTGACTTGTCGACTGGGACGCTTTCGCCCGTGACCGGCGCCTGGTTCACGCTGGACGTGCCCTTTACTACGACGCCATCGGCCGGGAGCCTTTCGTTCGGCTTGACCAGGACGACATCGCCCGGTGCGAGCGACTCGACCGGCACTTCCTCGGTCGAGTCGCCGCGTTTGCGCAACGCCGTCTCCGGTGCCAGCTTGGCCAGTGCTTCAATTGCCCGGCGCGCGCGGCCCATTGCGAAATGTTCAAGCGAGTGGCCGAGGCTGAACAGGAACAGCAGGAGGCCGCCTTCGGCCCAGTTGCCCAGCGCCGCGGCGCCGACGGCTGCCACCAACATCAGCGTATCGATCTCGAAGCGGCGTGCGCGCAGGTTTTCGATGGCTTCCTTCGTAGTGAAGAATCCGCCGAAGAGGTATGCACCGATAAACAATGCCAGCGATGCCCAGTCCGGCGCGGAATCGCTGCGCTCGACCAGCCAGCCTGCCAGCACACAAACGCCTGCCAGGACCGCGAAGATCAATTCCGTATGCTCACCGAAAATCCCCCCGTGAGCGTGGTCGTGACCAGCGTGACCGTCCTTGCCGGCATGTGCGTGCTGGTGGTCCGCACGATGCTCCTTGCCGTCATGCTCATGCTCATGTCCATGCCCATGGTCCGCTTGTCCGTCGTGCGCATGTTCGCCCGCGTGCCCGGATGCGGTGACCGACGCTTCTCCATCCGTCATCTCGGCGCCGAGCGAGCGCACCAGCCCTTCGAGCTGCGCCCGCGGCACCGCCGCGCGTTCGTATTCGATTCGGATCCTGCCGGCTCCGGATACTTCCGCTTCCAGCACACCGGGAATACACCGCAGGCGTTCCGCGAACAGACGCGCGCCGCGCGGATGCAAGGCTGTCGGTACGATGCCAACATAGTGCGCATACTTTTCGGTGATCTGGGCGCCGGCGGCGGTAACGAGTTCGCGCAGCCGTGCGACGCTCACGACCGCCGGATCGTAATGCAGGCATAACGACGCCGGCTCTCCTTCCAACGTTTTCACATGGACGTGTTCCAGTCCGGGGCGTCCGTTCAGCAGCCCGATCAGCCGTCCTATGCACGGGTCACGCGGATCATCGACGTCGGGAAGAACCAGCGGCAGTTCGAGCCGCACTTTTTTCGACTTTTCCATTTGCTTTCCTTTCTCGTGACTCAATCCTTGGCGCCTTCGGCGAAGACGTGGTTATCCGACTCGCCGGCCTGCTCGCAGGGCGTGCGCTCCACTTGTACCGTCGAATGATGAATCTCGAACTTGTCCGCCAGGCGCCGACGCACGCTTTGCAGCAAGTCTTGGAAGTCGCGTGCGTCTCCATCGCATACCACGTGGACAGACAAGCTGATCTTGTCGCTCGTGATGGCCCAGACGTGCAGATCGTGCAAGTTGTCGACTCCTGGAATACTCCTGATCTCCTTGTCGACTTCGGAGAGATCGATCCCGTCTGGCACACCTTCAAGCAGTACATTGAGGCTTGCCTTCAGCAGAATCCAGGTGCGCGGAATCACCCATAGCCCGATCAGGACGGCGATAGCGGAATCGATCCACTGGGCTTCGGTCCAGCGGATCAACAACGCACCGACGATGACGCCGACGGAACCGAGCATGTCGCTCCAGACCTCGAGATAGGCGCCTTTCACATTCAGACTGCCTTCCTTGCCTCCGGCAAGCAGCTTCATGCTCATCAGGTTAATGACTAAACCGGCGATGGCGACGATCAACATCGTCCCGGAAGCGATTTCGGGGGGATTCTTAAGGCGCATGTAAGCTTCGTACAAAATGTAGCCTGCAACGCCGAACAGCAGCAGCGCATTGAATGCCGCCGCCAGGATCTCGAAGCGGTAATAGCCGAAGGTACGCCGTTTGTCGGCCGCGCGTCGGCCGATTCGAATGGCCGCGAGAGAGATCGCTAGCGCAGTCGTATCGGTGAACATATGCGCGGCATCCGATAGCAACGCGAGGCTGTTGCTCCATATGCCGGCGATGACTTCGATGACGAGAAATGTCGATGTCAGGCCCAGAGCCAGCCACAGCGACCGTTCGTTGGTATTGCTACCAGCGTGAGAATGAGAATGTCCTGCTGCCACATTACCTCCTTGCGTGAATACGAGCTATCGTCAGATGACCGTAGGCGTTTCGTCGAACACGCTAGCGACGCCGGCCGGTCTTGTGCGACTTTTTCAGGACGCTTCCCTTTTTGTTTTTTGTACTTGAATTCCGGGGTCGCTTTTTCCGTTCCAGGTAATCCAGCACCGCAAGCCAGAGCAACACGGTCACCATCGTGAGCACGGAAGTTCCAAGAACGACCCACAAGACATCGGGTGGGACTTCATGACGGTCAGACATGTTCATGCCTTCTTACTCTTGTCTGGACATGGCCGGATGGCGACGTTTGCCAACGTGCGCCATCCGGCTGGATTCACTGAGGCACCGGTTGCGCCAGTTCGGCGATCTCAGCCTCCTCGGCGCGGCGGTGGACCATGCGATACAACAGCGGCAGTACCAGGAGGGTGAGCGCCGTCGACGACAGGATGCCGCCGATGACCACCGTGGCCAGTGGGCGCTGCACTTCCGCGCCTGTACCGGTCGCAAGCGCCATCGGCACGAAGCCGAGGGATGCCACCAGTGCCGTCATCAGCACTGGCCGCAGACGCGTCAGCGCTCCTTGCACGATCGCCTCGTCAAGTCCCATGCCCTGCTCGCGCAAGGTACGGATAAACGAAATCATGACCAGGCCGTTCAGCACCGCGACACCAGACAGCGCAATGAATCCGACCGCCGCCGTGATCGACAATGGAATGCCGCGCAGGGACAATGCGACGATGCCACCGGTCAGTGCGAACGGGATGCCGGTGAACACCAGCAGGCCATCCTTCAGGTTGCCGAACATGACGAACAACAGTGTCAGCACGAGGAACAAGGCCAGCGGCACCACTAGCTTCAGACGCTGGGTCGCCGACTGCAGCTGCTCGAAGGTGCCGCCCCAGCTAGTCCAGTAGCCCGCCGGGATCTTCACCGAACGTTCGATTGCGGCCTGCGCCTCCGGCACGAAGCTGCCGACATCGCGTCCGCGCACGTTGGCGCTGACGACAATGCGGCGCTTACCGTTTTCGCGGCTGACCTGGTTCGGCCCCGGCGCAAACGACAGCGTGGCGACTTCCGAAAGCGGTACATAGGAGGCGCTGCCGGTGCTGGTACCCGCAGCGCCGACGTTCGTCTCGCCGGCTGGCAGCGCGATAGGCAAGCGGCGCAGCGAGTCTATATCGCTGCGCAGTTCTTCGGGCAGGCGTACGAGGATATCGAAGCGACGATCACCTTCGAACATGGTGCCGGCCTGGCGCCCACCCGTCGCGGTGGCGATGGCGTCCTGCACGTCGGCGATGTTCAGGCCGTAACGGGCCGTCTTCTCGCGGTCAATATTCACTGACAGCATCGGCAGGCCGCCGGTCTGCTCGACCTTGACTTCGGATGCGCCCGGGATGCGCTGCATGACTGCTGCAATCTCCGCACCGGTGCGTGCCAGCACGTCCATGTCGTCGCCGTACACCTTGACCGCGACATCGCTGCGTACGCCCGAGATCAGCTCATTGAAACGCAGCTGGATCGGCTGGGAGAATTCGAAGGCATTGCCGACGTACTTCTCAGCCTCCTTCTGGATCGCCTCGACCAGTTCCGCATGGGTCTTTTTCGGCGCCGGCCAGGCCGATTCCGGCTTGAGCATGATGTAGCCGTCCGAGATATTCTGCGGCATCGGATCGGATGCGATTTCCGCCGTACCTGTGCGCGCGAATACCCGGTCGATTTCAGGGAATTTCGCTTTCAGACCGGCCTCCAGCTTCTTCTGCATTTCCAGCGATTCGGTCAGGCTGGTAGCCGGGATGCGCAGTGCCTGAATCGCGACGTCGCCCTCGTTCAGGTTCGGGATGAATTCACTGCCCAGGCGCGACACCAGCAAGCCGGAAAGGACCACCAGAACCACACTCGAGGCGACCACCACTGGCCCGTTGGCCAGGACCTTGTCCAGCATGGGCGCATAGGCGTTGCGCGCCATCGTCATCATGCGGTTTTCCTTCTCGGAGACGCGCTTGCCGATGAATAGCGCAACGGCTGCAGGCACAAAGGTCATCGACAGGATCATCGCGCCGGCCAGTGCTAGCACGACGGCGAATGCCATCGGGTGGAACATCTTGCCCTCCACACCGGATAGGGCGAAGATCGGCAGGTACACGACCATGATGATCAGCTGGCCAAACAGCAGCGGTCGGCGTGCTTCACGCGCGGCCTCGAACACTTCATGGAAGCGTTCGCGCAGCGTAAGCTCGCGCTTGTGGTGTTCCTGCGCGTGCGCCAGCCGCCGCACGCAGTTCTCGACGATGACGACGGCGCCGTCGATGATGATGCCGAAGTCGAGTGCGCCGAGGCTCATCAGGTTGGCGCTGATCTTGTAGGTCACCATGCCGGTGAAGGTGAACAGCATCGCCAGCGGGATCACCATCGCCGTAATGATGGCGGCGCGTATATTACCGAGGAAGAGGAACAGGATCACGATGACCAGCACCGCGCCTTCGAGCAGGTTCTTCTTCACCGTGGCGATCGCCTTGTCCACCAGCGCCGTGCGGTCGTAGACTGGGACGGCCTTGACGCCGGGCGGCAAGGTCTTGTTGATGGCGGCCATCTTCTCCGCGGCCGCCTGCGCCACCACACGGCTGTTCTCGCCAATCAGCATGAACACGGTGCCGAGCACGACTTCCTTGCCGTTCTCGGTGGCTGCGCCGGTGCGTAGTTCGCGCCCCAGACCCACGGTCGCCACATCGCGCACGCGCACCGGCACGCCGCGCACATTGCTGACGATGGTGTTGCGGATGTCGTCCAAGGTCTGCACCTGACCTGGTGCCCGCACCAGGAACTGCTCGCCCCGGCGTTCGACGTAGCCGGCGCCGACGTTGCCGTTGTTGCGTTCGATCGCTTCTGTGACTGCAGCCAGCGTCAGGTTGTACGAGCTAATCTTCGCCGGGTCCGGTGTAATGTGGTACTCCTTCGAGTAGCCGCCGATCGAGTTGATCTCCGTGACACCCGGGACCTGGCGCAGTTGTGGCTTGATGATCCAGTCCTGCACCTCGCGCAGGTCAGTCGGCGTGTAGGGCGTACCGTCAGGCTTTTTGGCGCCCGGCTCGCTCTCGACGGTCCACAGATAGATTTCGCCGAGGCCGGTCGAGATCGGTCCCATGGTCGGCGAGACGCCCTGCGGCAGGCCGTCGCGCGCTTCCTGGATGCGCTGATTGACCAGTTGGCGTGCAAAATAGACGTCCGTTCCGTCCTTGAAGATCACGGTGACTTGCGACAATCCATAGCGCGACAGCGAGCGGGTTTGTTCGAGGCCGGGAAGGCCTGACATGACTGTCTCGATCGGGAACGTGATGCGCTGTTCGACCTCGAGCGGCGAATAACCCTGGGCCGAGGTATTGATCTGCACTTGGACATTGGTGATGTCCGGCACGGCGTCGATCGGCAGGCGCTGATAGTTATACACGCCAATGGCTGCCATCGTCAGGACGGCGAGCATGACGATCCATCGGTTCTCGATGGCTGATCGGATGATTCGTTCAAACATGGCTATTCTCCCTATCAATGGCCATGCTCGGCGCCGTCCTTGCCCTGCTCCGCCTTGAGGACGAAACTGCCCTTGTCGGCATACACGGCGCCGGCACGTAGGCCCTCGCGGATTTCCACGAACTTGCCGTCGTTGGCACCCACGGTGACGGGCTGCGCCTTGAAACCCTCGTCGACCTTGACGAACACAACCTGCTTTTCCTCGACGGTCTGCAAGGCGTCATTGCTGACCGCCACGGCAGCGTGTTTCGAACCCTGGACGAGTTCCACGTTGACGAACAGGCCCGGACGCCATGCCATCGATGGATTGGCCAGTTCGACGCGAGCGGTTGCCGAGCGGGTCTGCTCACCGACCAGCGCGCCAACATAGGTGACCTTGCCAGATGCGACCAGGTCGGCCGCGGCGGCTTTCACAGTCGCGGTTTCGCCGACCCTCACGAAGCCGAGATCTTTCGGTGTCACGATCACGTTCACCCACACGCGCGACAGATCCGACAGCAGAAAGACGTTGGCGTCCTCCTTGACGGCTTCGCCCAGGCTGATGTGCTTTTCCACGATCACGCCGTCGAAGGGGGCGCGCAGTTCGTAGCGGTTCAGACCACCACTCGCCGGCGTGACACCCAGCGCGGTCAGCTTCGACTGGGCATTACGTTCTGCGATCTGAGCTTCCTGATAGGCTTGCTGCGCCTGCAGGTAATCCTGCTCGGCCGAGATCTTGTCCTGCCACAGCTTTTTTTCACGCTCGTAGGTAGTACGCGTCAGGTCGAGGCGCGTGCGTGCCGCATTCAAGGTGCTGCGCATCTCCGCCAACTCAGGGCTGGAGATCACGGCCAGTACCTGGCCCTTCTTGACGGTCTGACCCAGTTCCGCAGGAACCGCCTCGGCCACGCCGGGCAGGCGCGGCACGACGTGCGCCGTGCGGTCCTCGTTGAAACGGACTTCGCCCGGAAGCTGAACGGTCGTCGCGACTGTCGCCGCGGCTGCCGTCATGGTCTTGATCCCGGCCTGCTCGATCTGCGGCGCGGTCAGCCGGACCAGTCCCTCTTCGCTTTCGTGGCCGCCTTCTTCCGCAGCCTGCCCGCCCTTGCCTTCCTTGGCAGACGCCTGCGCTTCGGCGCGTTCTGCGCCTTCGCCAGCACCCGTGCCAGCGTCTCTTTTCCAAAACATGATGGCGACAGCCAGAACGACGCCGATGATGACGACAAGCATCACGGGTTTCCAGGATTTGGTTTCGGTAATGGACTTCATTGGGATTTTCCCTCGATAGGATTGATGCTCGCGCCAGCTTCAGGCGGCACGTAGCGCTGCACGTCGGCGATCGAGCGATAACGATCTGCCAACGCGCGCAGGTATTGAGTACGGGACTGGAATAGCGTGCGCTGGGCATCAAGCACGTCAGTGAATGCGAACTTGCCCAGTGCAAAGCCGGTAGCGGCGGCGTCGTATGCACTTTGCGCTGCTGGTACGATTTGCTCGCGCAGCGACGTCACCTGCGTACTGGCCACTTCCGCGCGCTGGTAGGCGTCGGCCAGGGCCTGGTTCAAGCCAAGCCGCTCGGCTTCCAGGTCGTCACGCGCCTGGTCGGCGCGGCGCAATGCGGACAATAGATTGCCCTGGTTGCGGTTGAACAGCGGGATCGGCACCGAGATACCGACCACGCCCTGCGTGCGTCCGAGTTCACGCTCGCGCTGGGAACCGAGGCTGAGCGTGAGGTCCGGGATACGCTGTGCACGCTCGAGCGTCACCTGCGCTTCGCGGCCCGTCACCAGCGATTGCGCGACGCGCAGTTGAGGTGCGCTATCAAGCCTGGATTGCAGTTCGCTCCACGGCGGCAGCTGTACGAAAGCGGCTTGAGGTTCCTGCAAGTCCTGCTTGAGCGGTTCCGTCGTGCCCCATAAGGCAGTCAGGCGGCGCTTGGCCAGCGCCAGGTCGGCATTCGCCTGGTTCAGCTCGAGCTGGGCCGCGGCCTCGGCAACGGTCGAGCGCGTCTGCTCTACCGGCGATATCTTGCCGGCGGCGACGCGCCGGCTGGTAGCATCCGTCGACTTGTGCGCAAGGTCGACCGAGGCCTGGGCCAAGGTCACACGCTCCTGCGCCGTCAGGGCGTCCATGTAGGCGGTGATAACGTCAGCACGCAAGTCGGCGCGCCGGATGGCAAGCTGGCCTAGGGCGATACTGCGCTCCTGCTGCGCGACCGCGATGCGGGCTGAACGTTTCCCGCCGAGTTCGAACACCTGGCTCAGCTGCGCGGTTTCCGTGCGCGTATTCCGGTTGGTTCCCTCGCTTGAGATTGACAGCTCGGGATTTGGACGTGTGCCGGCTTGCAGCACGGCGCCATCCGCAATGCCGATTGCCCGTGTTGCGGAACGCAGCGACGGATTGCTGGAGAACGCAAGACCGATGGCCTGCTCGAGCGTGAGCGCCGGTGCGGATACGTTGGTTTGCCCGACGCTTGCCGGTAAAACTGATAAAGCTTGCTGCCCCATTGCATGGGCAGCAGGGAAGACGGCCTGCAACAGCAGTGCCGCTCCCAGCACAAAGTGCCTGGATTGCATAATGACTCCGAAGACTATGAAGGAAAATAGCCGACGGCAGCCCGGCCACGCAGGCGTAGCGCTACGTGGAGATGCTTACTATCTAAAAGAGAAGTGCAATGGTCGGGTCAGCCGCGGATCAAGCGCGACCAGCCCATTGAGGACGTTCGGGAGGAGAAGAGAATGCGGATGCAGGTGCGAGGACCGTGCCTGCAAGGGTACGTTCGACGTCATTAACGCCGAACGGCAATTCAACAAGATCAGACGCAGCAAGTGAAAGGTGGGCGCAAGAGACGCAGTGCGCATCGTGCACATTCACCTTCTTCGACGAATCCGGCTTGTCTTTGGCTGCCGCTGCCAGCTCTTCCAAGGTGGATTCGTGCTGGTGGTGTCCGAGGTGGTTGGCAGCCCTGCCCGTCTCGTGCATGCAATACGACGTGATGACGTTCCAGCTGAGCTGGAATGCCACTACGAACATAAACATGTGAAAGATTTTACGGGCCATGATCAAATCAGTATAACACGGTGAACACGAAGCGTTTTTCAGTCGCGCGATATATATCTCGAAAAATCTACGGTGCCGGCCGCGGGCGCGGGAGGTGCAGGGAGAAGGTACTTCCTTCTCCCACTGTACTCTCGACGCCTGCCGCGCCACCGTGCAGCAGCGCGATCGAGCGTACTACCGCCAGTCCAAGTCCTGTACTGTCCGTCGTACTGCGTGCGGCATCAACACGATAAAAGCGGTCGAAGAGGAAGGGAAGATGCTCCGGTGCGATACCGGCACCATTGTCGCTGACCGAAATCGTCACGCGGTCACCTGCGCAAACAGCGCTCAAGCGCACGGTGCCTCCTGGTGGCGTGTAGCGCAATGCGTTCGACAACAGGTTGGATAAAGCCCGGCGAAATAACTGCGGATCCGCCACCAGTTCGCCATCGCCCTGCGCTTCAAGCCTCACATTTTGCTCTTCTGCTACCACACCATAAAACTCGGTTAGCTTGTAGAACTCCCGACCAATTGAAAGTATCTCCGGGTGGATGTGCTGTTCGGCGTTGTCCGTGCGGGCCAGGAACAACATGCTGGAGACCATGTGCGACAGCCGGCTGCCCTCCTCTACAACGACTTCGAGTGTCTTCTGGTATTCCGCCGGGGTCCGCGCGCGCGCCAGTGTCACGCTGGCTGCAGCGACGAGATTGTTGACCGGGGACCTGAACTCGTGCGCGATGTCCGAAGGAAAGCGGCTCAACTGCTCGAACGAACCTGCAAGTCGCGCCAGCGTGTTGTCGAAGCTTTCAGCGAGAAGCTGCAGCTCGATAGGCCAGCCTTGCTGGGCAATGCGCGCGTCGAGCTTTTCGGCGCTGATGCGTCCGACTTCCTTCGACATGGCCCGCACTGGCGCCAGACTGCGGCGTGCAAGCAGCCACCCGAGCCAGGTCGATACCAGTATGGCAGCGCCAATGACAGCCACCAGTTTGTTCCGGTAGGCCGCTAGTAACAGGCGATCTTGCGTGATGTCGATTATCCCTCGCAGAACAGTGCCTTTCGGACCAAGGGATGGGCCATGAATCTCCAGTGCTTCGGGACCGCGCGTCTCTACCGCCATATCGAACACGAGCCAAGTTTGCCGTGGTCCGTCGATACGAACGTATTGCCCGGGCCGCACCGGCGCAGCCAGCGCTGTAACGAACGCCGAAAGGTGTGGGGACTCGTTGCGCACGAATCGATTCGGCGCCAACAGCTGCCAAGCGAATTTGTGAGACTGTTCCTGGTATTCGCGCCACTCGTACTGCCATTGAGTCGGCGGGAATTTGCGGCCAAGCAGATGTTCGAGCGTGTCGCGCTGAATCTGCATGTTGTCGAGCAATTCGGCTTCTTCCTTGCTCTGCAATTGGCGCACCAGTTCCGAATACATCATCGCGGAAACGGCGAGCACGATGATGGTGAGAGCGAGGCTTGCGAAAACGCTCATGCGCAGAGTCAGCGACCAACTGCCGGGCGTCTTGTTATGACGGTCAAAAATAGAACGCACCATCACGTCATCCCCTTGAACAATGTGGCGATTTCCTTGTATTGATCTATCGCCTTCTGCAAGAAGAACTCGTGTTTTAAAGCCTGTTCCGCAAATGCCGTACGCTCTACATCCATATCGACGGTGTTTCCATCGATAGCTCCTTGTACCGGTACGCGATAGACGACCGGCACGACAAACTCGGACTTCGCGGGAAGCATGCTGCCCGACTCAGTGGCATCGGCCGTGGCTTCGCTGGCAGCAAGAGCCTGCTGGAGTGCCGATCTAAAGTCGATATCCCGTGCTTTGTAGTTCGGCGTGTCAGCGTTTGCAATATTCGACGCCAGGACAGTCAATCGTTGTTCAGATATCCTGAGCGCCTGCTCCCAGAACTCGTCCTTATTGTTTAATGGGGCAAAAATCCTTCCCAAGCCCTCGCTCTTCGCATTGCTCATTTCTCCTCCTGCGAAGCGGGGCGTTCAAAGGACGAATCGTCTGGTGAGATTCCGCGCGCTCCTGGAACTCGCGGCCTGCGAAAAACACGCAGCCACAAAGGGTAAATCCACCATATCACCAGGATCAGCGAAGTCACTAGGGCTGCTACAGCACCACCAAGCGGATGCCCCAGGACTTCTGCAGTAACGAGATTCGCACACAGGACCAACGCTAGTGAAAGGAACGCAGCTCCCGCCAGCATCTGCCTGCTGGCGACATCCTTGAAGTGAATGCGATCGATTAGCGGCCTCAGCATCCGATGCTGCACGGCAGGCGCTGTGAATAAAATGAGGCTAGACAGGGAACACAGGAAAGCCGCAATGAACATCCATTTTTCGGACTGAACGATTTCCTTGAAGCCCGAATTGAAGGGCAAGGTAATGAGGAAGCCGGTTAGAAGCTGGGCACCCGGCAGCAGGACGCGCAGTTCGTTGAGCATTTCGGTCATGTCCGCTTCATCGTGGTCGCCAGCAGCGACATTGCACCGCTCAACGTTCGACAACTGCTCCGAATATTCGACTTGCTTGATGCTCATGGCTGTTCTCCTTTTTTGGGAAAAGTCAGAGCAGCGTCAAACCAGTTTCGTAAAAGCGTTTTGGTTAGAGCGCAGGGCACTCTTACGTGCAGAGACAATTCGCCCTGCACGGTTTCAATGAATTGCATAGGAACTCCTTGGGCTATTGATGAGAAATAGCCAGCGGCATCCCTATTGCACAGTCAAAGATGCAAGGTTGGGCTTGTCAAAGAAGGAACAAAAAAGGAGCAGCCGCTGGATCAGGCGAGACTGATCCACTGAGGACGTTCTGGGGGAGAGGGGAAGATGGACGTGGGTGGAACGATTGCTCCGATCGCAGCATTCGCACAGGTCAATGTGATGGGAGGCGCCTCAAGTGAATCGGGCGCGGCGAGCGCAAGATTCGCATATGACGCGCAATGCGCATCGTGCACAGCACTTTTCTTGACAGTAGATTGTCCGTCCTTGGCCGCCAGCGACAACTCCTCCGTACTGGAATTGTGCTCATGGTGACCCAAGTGGTTCGCCGAAATCCCAGTCTCGTGCATGCAGTATACGGTGACGACACTCCAGCTTAGCTGAAGCGCTATCACTACAAGCAACGAGTAAAGTATGTGACGAACCATCCTTTGAGTTTAGCACATGGGATCGTACCCCCTTCACGTGCCAATCTGGTCGGTTCACCGCTTTGCGAAGGTAGTACTTGAACATTGCGACCAAAATTTGTGGCATTGGTGAGTTAGTGCCAGTACCTCGGCAAGACTGATTGTAAAGGAGTTTTAGAGGACGCTTACGTGATAATAACAATAATCACGTAAGGGAAGTTCTTGGCTGCTGCAATAAATGTGACGCGTGCGTCTCTCAGGGTCTCCATACGCCCCAACAGCCGACCCGATATCAAACAGGCGAAACGGCGACGTCGCTTCAGGAGCGCGCGTCACACCTCGCGACCGGGCGACGGTACATGTCGATTTGCCGAGCCCTGCTTTGTCACCTCGCGTTTCCGCCCGTCGGCTGACGCAGTGAGTAGTGGACGCGTGACTTGCCCGCTCATGTTGCGTCGGACAGAGTCAGGTTCTGATTACGTCGGTCTAACTTCGAAACGGTTATTCGTAATAATGGCGTCGGCCCGGGTAGTCGGATGTTTTGCTTTGGATTCTGCAATTTGCCGAACCCGGGCGCAATGCCATGCATGGTGCTGCGCCGATGAAGTGGCCGATGCATCATCGGTACCCTTCGGGCGCCGTGCCGGTAAAAACAAAGTCGTTGGTATGCCGGCTTCGCCATCACGTAAAGCCCAGTGCGTTGTAGCAAACGGGGCTTCGGCCGCTGTGCTCCAGCACATTGATTCACGCGTTTCCTCGGCCGCCCGGTCGATCGCGTCGTAACTTGCCAAGCAGACGCTGGCAAAGATGTGGGACAGCATCCAGGCTTTTTGATCGTCCTCCCATGCATCAGGATAAGGGGCAGGTCTAGCTTGTAGCCATCCAAGAATGCCGAAATATGGCGTTTTCCGTCGGGCCTGCAGATATCGTGGAGAGCCGCACCCCTCCCAAAGCATGCGCCACCGGATATAGGTCCCAGCTTTCGCGCAGAAGCTTGTGGTCCTCTGCCCTCGCATGTCCCACCACAAATGTCGGCAGGCAGATCGCACGCACTCGCGGTGGTTGCGTAACGCTATCCAGTGCCGGCGCCGAAGCGCACGATACACCTGTATGGCAACAGTCAGTTCGGCCTCCGCTCCGAACGGAAACGCAGCATCGTCAACCAACTTGAAGTGTTCATGCATCTGTTCGTACGGACGGCGGCCGCCGCAACCACATTTCGCGACGATCAGACCATCATTTGCCCGATGTCGGCTGTTTGTAGTCCGCAACGCCTCGACCACTAGCTCGACGAAGACTCGAAAGGCGCCGGTCTCTCCGGGTTCGGCACAGGGAAGAGTTAGCATATCCGGATGAGGGAATGCAGGCTGTCGCTCGACTCTCGCCGAGTAGGCTTCGATGAACCGGTTCATTCGCTCGATGTTGGTGGCCGACTCTGGCGGCAATGCTGGAAGTTTGGACCGCGCTACCTTCAAATGTGATCCCATCTCGGCCTGGCAGTTGGGACAGCAGAACGGTTTATTGAAGTTGGCTGGTGCGAACGTGTACGGGATTGCTTGTTCGCATTCCAGGCAGGTTTTTCGTAGGAGGACGTTGTGATGCGGGCATCGGGTAATCGAGTCCATCTGCAATCCCGGAAAATGCATCCCGTAGGCCAGGCACTCCTCGCACCACTTGAGGTCTCCATCGGATGCGAGCGGGTTGGTAAAGCGACGGTCCAGAAACGCGCCCTCCACTGTCTTCATATCGGTGCCAAATGCCCGTGCCATGGCGGCAAGATCGAAATTCTCACTGTTGCGCAAATCAAAATGCAGAGTTCGTAGAAGCTGGGTGCGCTTACCGCGCTCGCGTGAGGCGAAGAGTTGGGCCAGTTCACGTGCAGTCAGCGCATTGAGGAACGCGAACTTCATCAGCAGAGCATATGCAGAGTCGTGGCCAGTCAACCAGCTGCGGTGCCAGCACCATTCCTTAGGATTTCGAGGTGGCGTATCCTCGTAGATCCTCATCACGACCGCCAATCCGGTAACGGCAACCCGAGGCGGATTTCCTCGCATGCGAGGACATAGTTCGATTCCAGGACCGCTTCGTCCCTGAATCGCCACCACTACGCTAGATACTCCTGAGTCATAATTCTAGGCAAAAGGAGTCAACATGAGTGGAAAGCGGTACACGGAAGAATTCAAGGTCGCGGCGGTCAAGCAAGTGACTGATCGTGG
>NZ_JBJCIU010000001.1:1761137-2239890 GCF_044901715.1 Massilia paldalensis | reverse complement strand
GTCCACGATCAGTCACTTGCTTGACCGCCGCGACCTTGAATTCTTCCGTGTACCGCTTTCCACTCATGTTGACTCCTTTTGCCTAGAATTATGACTCAGGAGTATCTAGCGTAGTGGTGGCGATTCAGGCTGCGCAGAACAATGAGCCAAGCCTTCAGGAGATTAAGGACTTTTGGGACGCGGCAGGAGAGCCTTGGCCTCCAGCTAAGCCGTTGCCCGAGGGGGCAACGCTCCACTGACCGAGGTGCTGTCCAATGATAGTAAGCGAAGAGCTCCGAAAGGGGCTTTTCGTGCTGGCTGTTTGCGCTGAGGTAACATAGTCGCTCTTTTGTCTAGGAGGGACGATGAAGCACATATTCATAGCACTGGCTCTGTGTTGGGCGGGAAGCGCTGGCGCCGAAGGATTCCCATGTAGGGAGCCGCAGTACGCTGAGCTAAAAGATATGAGTAAGTCGGAGCTCGAGCATGAATACTGTTCTTTAACTGAAAAAGCGATCAGTAACCGTCGCTCAATGGAAATTACTGAGCAGATGATTGCAGAAAAAAAGGCGAAAGGTCTGTACTCACCTGGGGACCGCGAAATACAGAAGCAAGAGCTTGGAGCCGCTCATACATGCGAAGCCGCTGCCCGCAGTGTGTCTTCCGTACTTCACAGACGGTTTAAGAGCCGGCCACCGCAGTCCTGCGTATAACCGATTTTGATATCGAGCCAGCCATGAGCTGGCTTTTTTATTGGCCGCCTTCGGGCGGCTTTTTCATTTGGAGAAGCGGATGACCGACAATCGCCGGGTACAGATCGAGACCGTTGTCGATACGACTGGCGCGCGGGCCGGATTCAACGAGGTCGCCCAAGAAGCGGGTCGCATGGCAGCCGGCGTCACGCAGGCAGGCGCGAACGCCAGCCAGGCAGTTGCCGGCATTGGCACTGCCGCTTCTGGCGCTGCACAAGCGACCAACGCGTCGCAGAGTTCGATCGTCCAGTCGGTGCAGCGCTCGACAGCCCAGATCGCGGCATCGGAGCGCAATCTGGTCGCGATGACTCAGCGCACGATCGCGAGCCTCGATGCTGGCGCGCGATCGGGGAGCGCATTCATCGAAAGCCTGGCTCGCACCCGCGGTGTCGATGCAACGCGTGGCCCGCTGGCACAGCAGCTGGCGCAGCTGCGCGCCATCGAACAAGCGCAGACTCGAGTCGGTGCGTCAGCTGCGCAAACCGCGCAAGCGATGCGACAACTGCCGGCGCAGGTCAGCGATATTTTTGTTGGCCTGCAGGGCGGTCAATCGCCGCTGACCGTGCTGCTGCAGCAGGGTAGTCAACTGCGCGACTCGTTCGGGGGCACCGGCGCGGCCGCGCGCGCTCTGGGCGGTGAGCTGCTGGGCATGCTGAATCCGACTACGGCTCTGGCCGCTGGCGTCGTGGCACTGGGGTTCGCTTATAAATCCGGCGCTGACGAGATCGCCGGATTCGGAAGGGCCCTGGCTCTCACCAATAACGCTACTGGCGCAACTGTCGACCAGCTTTCCGACATGGCTCGCCAGATCGGAGCGGTCAGCGGTTCGCGCGGTAACGCCGCGGAGGCCATCACTGCGCTCACCTCTACCGGCAAAGTGCCGGTCGAGAACTTGAAGCAGTTCGCGACCGTGACTGCAGATGTGCAGCGGATCATCGGACGTAGCGTTGAGGAGACTGCTGGCGACTTCGCTGAACTGGGTAAGGCGCCCCTTGCCGCACTCGACAAGCTGGACGAAAAGTATCACTTCGTCAACGCTACGATTTACGCCCAGGTGAAGGCTCTGCAGGATCAGGGTAAGGCATCGGAGGCTGCGGACCTGGCGCAGCAAGCCTACGCCGACGGCATCGCGAAGCAAAAGCAGGCGGTTCTCGACAGCCTCACGGACTGGGAGCGCGGCTGGATCCGCATTAAGACGGCGGTCTCGGGTGCGGTCGACAGCGTGGTCGACTTCGCAAGCGGGCGCGGCCAAGTCAACTCGGAGAAGATCCAGGGGTTGCTCGACGCGAGGCAGGGCCTTGAGGAGCGGGTAGAACGTCTCAAAAAACGCGGGGCGGCACGCGATGGGGATAAGTACAACCCCGAGACCGATCCGGATGTTCTGGCTGCGAAGGCCGCTCTCGACGCCAACCTGCGCGAAATAAACGCAATCCGGGATAAGGATAAGGCCCAAAAGGATGCGGTAAAGACGCAGACCGACGCTCAGAAGATCAACGACGCGCAGAAGCAGTGGGCTAAGGACGCTGATCAGTTCCTAGACCGTGTCACACAGCGAGAGCGCGAAATTAAAACCGCGCGTGAGCAGGGCGCCGAGGCACACCTCAAATCCAAGGATATCGAGGATCGGGTTGCAGCAATCCGCAAGAAATATGCGGAGACCTACAACATCGGGATCGAGTCGAACATCGCAGCGCTGCAGCGTCGGGTACAAGTTGAAGATGCGATCGCACAGCGGACATTGGCACGCATCGCTGCGGAGCGCGCACTAGGCGCGATCACCGAGCAGCAGGCGATTGACCAGACGGCGCAAACTGAAATCGCATCACTCGATCGTTCCATCGCGGCAAAGCGGCGAGAGCTGGCTCAAATCAGCCAAAAAGTTACGGCCACGCCGGAACAGAAAGCGCGAGATATAGCTGACAAAGAAGCGGATATAGAGAAACTCCGCAGCAACCGCGCAGCGCGCGAAGAGAAGCGACAAAACGACCTGGCGATCCTGGCCCAGAAGCGCGCCCAGGACAGCGACGAATTGTTCAACAAAGGTATCATCGGCGCGACGGCAGAGCGAGACAGCCTTCGGGAAACCCTGAGCGCCCAGCTGGACTACAACCAGGCGGTCGGCCTGACCAAGTCCGAAGTGGCCGACGTGAAGGCGCAGCACCTGTTGCGCGCCGCTGCCCTGAAGGACGAGATTGCAGCCACCCAGGAGGCAATCCCGGGCGGCGAGCAGCTGGCGGCGATCTACCGCGAGCAGGCTCAGCTGCTGCGCGACTCGGCATCGGCCACGCTCGGTGGAAGCGCGCGGGACTCGGCCAAGGAGCTACATGATTTCCTCGACCCCACGAAGGCGCAGACTTTCGGCGAAGCCCTCCGTGATGCGTTTGGCGCGGCCGGCGATGGACTTACCAAGCTGACCGGCGCACTGAAGCAATACGGTGCGCGGCAGATCGAAATCGAGAAATTCCGCGGCGAATCAGCCAGGGACTTTTTGAACGGGAAAAAGACGGAGGAGGACTATCTCAAGGACCTGGACGGCCTGAATCGCAAGAGCGCACAAAGCCAGGTTGCCGCTTATGGCGACATGGCCGGCGCTGCTGCAGGCTTCTTCGGCGAGCAAAGCAAGGGATACAAGGCGCTGACCGCCGTGTCGCAGGTTTTTCATGCAGCCGAACTTGCAATGACAACAGCGGAGCTGGTGCCAAAAGCGATCAGCGCTGTACTGACGCAGGGCCAGGGCGATCCGTATACCGCGTTCGCTCGCATGGCCGCTATGACGGCGCTCGTCGCAGGCCTTGGCGTGGCAGTCGGTGGTGGCGGCGGAGGCGGGGATCTGTCGAAGCAGCGTCAGGAAACGCAAGGTACTGGCACCGTTCTCGGCGATAGCAGCGCCAAGTCGGAGTCTATTCAGCGAGCTATCGAGGCGGTCGAGAAGAACACGTATCAGGATCTAGCTATCAACACCAGCATGCTGGCGTCACTCCGGAGCATCGACAACAACATCGTTGGCTTCGCAAGCCAGCTGGTGCAGTCGACCGACGTGACGGGCAAGTATGCTGCTACGACAGGCACGATGGGCGGCTTCGTCGGCAAGATTGTCAATGGACTGTTCGGCGGTAAGACGTCGGTGCAGGACACTGGATTTACGCTCGATCCGACGTCGCTCGGGTCTGCGCTCGCCCAGGGTGTGCAAGCGTACCAGTACTCGGACATGCACAAGTCCGGCGGCCTGTTCGGCAGTAGCAAGAACTGGACGGACAAGACGGCGCTGGGTGATGACGCCAATCGACAGTTTGGCCAGATCATCGCGTCGCTCGCCGAGAGCGTTACCGAGGCCGGCAGCATGCTGGGCGTTTCCGGGACGGACTTCACCGACAAGCTCAATGCGTTCGTCATTGACATCGGCAAGGTCAGCCTCAAGGACCTCAAGGGAGACGAGCTGCAGAAGGCGTTGCAGGCTGTCTTCTCGAAGCTGGGCGACAACCTCGCGCAGTTCGCTGTCGGCGGCCTGGGGATCCTCCAGAAGGTCGGCGAAGGCTACCTTGAGACGCTGGTGCGCGTCGCAACCGAATACCAAACCGTCGACGTGGTGTTCCAGTCGTTCGGCAAGACGTTCGGGATGGTGGGGGTGGCCTCGGTCGAAGCACGTGACCGGCTGGTACAGCTGGCCGGCGGCCTGGACGAGTTCACCAGCCAGGGCGAGTACTTCCTGACGAACTTCTTCAGCGAGAAAGAGCAAGCTGCTGCGATGCAGCGGCGAATCGATCCGACGCTGGCGAAGTATGGGCTGTCGAGTAGTGGTGACGACGCTTCCAAGCTGTTCCGCGACTTCGTCGTGGGGCTCGACACGACGACCAAAGCCGGTGCTGAGACGTACACCGAGCTGATGGCGATCGCGCCGGCGCTCAAGACTGTCGTGGACGCGCAGAAGGATGCGATGGAAAGCATCCTCGATCAGCGGAAGGACCTGCAGGATCAGCTCGACGAGCTGACGATGACATCGACCCAGTTGCGCGAGAAGGAGCGGGCGGCCATCGATGACAGCAACAAGGCCCTGTACGACCAGATCCAGGTCCTGAAGGACCAGGCGAAGGCGGCGGAGGACCAGAAGGCTGCAATCGAGGCAGCCAAGTCGGCCGCTACGAGCCTGCTGGGCGGTGTGGACGGCGCCTTCTCAGTGCTGCAGAAGGTAGTCCAGCGCGAGAAGGATGTGCTGCAAAAGCGGATCGATAAGGAAGCCGAGGCGGTCAACCTACTAAAGTCCCTGACCGATTCCATCAGCAGCACGCTGGACAGCATGTCGGTGGCTGGGTCCGATGCATTGGGCCGTCAGTCGGCGCAAGCCCAGATCAAGGATGCCCTGGCTTTGGTGAGGGGTGGCGCGCAGCTGTCCGACGACCAGATCAAAAACCTGGGCAAGGCGCTGAGCGCAGTCTCCCAAGATTCGACGAAGCAGTTCGGATCGAAGGAGGACTACCTTTTCGACTTTCTGACCACCCGCAACGATATCGCGCAGTTGGGCGACCTGACGGGCGACCAGTTGTCGGCCGAAGAGAAGTCGCTGGAGCAGCTGAAAGCGAGTTCCGAGGCGCTGGACGGGATCCTCTCCAAAGCGCAGGAGCAGATCGATGTCCTGAAGGGCATCAGCACGACGGGACTGTCGATCGAGCAGGCGCTGAACGGCCTGACTCTTTCGATCGCGACTGCGCAGCAAAACCCGGTGGTCTCGGCGACTGGTGCGATCACGAAGGCCTACCAGGACAGCTTGGGCCGCGCTCCGGATCAAGCCGGACTGGAGTACTGGCAGAACGCGGCCGCGGGCGGGACGTCGATCGATCAGATCGTCGGTTCGATCGGCAACTCGATGGAGGCGCAAGTAGCGAAGCTGTATCAGTCGCTGCTTGGCCGCCAGGCGGATGGCGCAGGGCTCGCCTACTACCTGCGCACCGGCGGCTCGCTCGCTGACATCGCAAGCTCTATCAAAGCTTCCGACGAATACAAGGATCACCAGAAGAAGCTGGGCATCCCCGGCTATGCCAGCGGCGGTCTGTTCGGTGGTGGTCTGCGCATCGTTGGCGAGAACGGTCCGGAGCTGGAGGCGACTGGCCCGTCCCGCATCTGGAGCAGCAACCAGACCGCGGAGCTATTGGCGCGTGCGTCGAGCCCTGCAGGTAATAGCGCTGCTCTGGTCGAGGCAGTCCGTGACCTAAAGTCCGAAAACGCGCGGCAACGGAGCGTGATCGAGGATATGGCCAAGGACATGGCTGCGATGGCGCGAATCCTTAAAGGCGTCAGCCCGAGTGAAACCTTTATCAAGACGAGGTCCAATTGAGCGGCTTGCTTAGCGTTCTTGTTCCTATTCCCATCACCCCTGCGGTCCTGCTCAGCACGACCGCAGTGGGCGAGGGGTACGCGAACTGGGACAAGACCAAAACCTATGCCGTAGGCGACTACTGCTATAGCCCGACCACCCAGCGAAACTACCGCAGCCTGGCCGCCGGCAATCTCAACAAGGACCCGACTGACCCGACGAATCGGACAGCCGCCGGCAGCAATACCGTCTGGTGGCTGGATGCCGGACCGCCCAATCACCTTGCGATGTTCGACAAGAAGATAGGCACGAAGACGAAGACGAGCGGAGACCTGACGCTGAAACTGCGCCCAGGCCCGGTCAGCTCGCTGTATGTGGCGGGCGTCAGCGCGGGCGTGCTCAACGTGACCGTTCGGGATGCCACGGGCGGCGACGTCGTGTTCACCTACAGCAGCTCGATGGAGGGCAGTGCTCCTGATGATTATTGGGAGTGGTGCTTCGACCCATTCGAGCCGCTGACGGACATGCTGGTCACCGGTATTCCCCCGTATGGCACTGGTGAGATCACGGTCTCGCTGACGAATGGCGGCGGCGCGGTGGAATGCGGCGCGCTTGCAGTGGGCGACGTCAAGGTGCTCGGGCAGACCCTGGCCGACGCCGAAGCGGAGCCGGTGAGCTACGCATACATCGACACCGACAACTGGGGTAACACCGACATCGTCGACGGCCCTTCCGCCACCAATCTGACGATGACTGCGGTGACGGAAACGCGCGCTGATGGTGCGCGTGCTCAGACCATCGTTACCTCGCTACTCGGCAAGCAAGCATTCTGGTTCTGCTCCGACAGGCCTGACGCGGTTGGCCTCCGAACCTGGGGGCTTGGATCTGGCCGGTTCTCGTATGACGGCACTCGCTGCCGCATTTCCATGACAGTGAAAGGGGGCATCTAATGCCGACAACGCCGCCGCAGGTAAATCAATTTTCAGGCTCTGCGCCACAGCGGAAGGATAAAAGCACCTTTTCGGACCGGCTAGATGCGTTCGTCACGTGGATTATCCTGTGCGTAACACAGCTGCCTGCGTTGGCCGCAAACATGTATAGCAACGCGGTCGATGCATTTAACAGCGCATTGGCCGCTTCCCAGTCCGCGAGTACCGCTACTTCGGCCGCCGCTACCGCCATGGCGACGGCGAACGCTTCGCCGTGGGTCAGCGGCACGACGTACCCTCTAAATGCGTGCGCGATTAGCCAAGTGAACTTTCAGTCATATCGTCGTGCGGTTGCGGGAGCGGGCACGGTCGACCCGGCAAATGATGCGACGAATTGGCGGATATTAGCGGGGAATAACGCTAATGGAACATTTGCACCGAGCCCGGTTGACGCCCTCGAGATTGACCTCTCGCTGGGGAATTACTTCACCAAGACCATTAGTTCCAACTCGACCTTCGCGTTTAAAAATGTACCCGCCGGCGGCAGCAGCTTTACTTTGGAGCTGACCACCACCGCTGCGGTAGCCGTTGCGCTCCCGTCCAGCGTGAAAACCCTGGGGAATGCGACGCCTCCATTCGGGGCAGGCAAAACCAGCCTGCTCATGTTCAGCACCTCGAATGGCGGCGCTCGATGGCGCGTGGTTATAGCTCCGAATTTTGATACATAAGGGTGGCATATGGATCAGCGATCTTTTCGCCTAGCTATGGGTGGAGCTGTGGGGCCTGTAGGACAGCAGAGCTTCCTCTATGGGACGAATTCGTTTGTCGTTCCCGACAGGATCTATAGCATTAGCGCTGTCTGCATAGGAGGCGGCGGAGGCGGCGCATCCAACCCCGGCAATAATACGATCAACGGAGGCGGCGGCGCAGGAGGAAATCTGCGCTGTGCCGTTAGCTTGGCGGTCACACCGGGAGAAACCCTGACCGTGGTCGTTGGGTATGGCGGTTCTTCCAGCACGCCCGGCAGCACGGCTGGCGGTGATGGCGGTACAACTACGATCTTTCGAGGGTCGACTCCATTGTTGAGAGCGACTGGAGGAGGTGGCTCGCCGTTTAACGGCGGCACTTTCGTGCCCACTGCTTTGAGCGGCAGTACGGCCATTGATAACGTCAATATATTCGGTGGCAATGGTGGCAACGGCAGTCCGACTAGTACCTCTGCTCCGGGTGGTGGAGGGGGGGCTGGCGGTTACGCAGGTAATGGCAGCGCCGGTGGGACAGATGGCACGGTTGTAACGGCTGCGGGAAGTGGGGGGGCAGCCAGTGGCGGTCTGCGCTGGGGAGGGGGCGGTGTTGGATTGTTTGGGCAAGGGGCATCCGCTTCCGGATCCACAACGGTCGGCCGTGGCGGGAGTGGCGGCGCGGACGCAATTCAGCAATCTTCGAGTTCCGGTGCGGCCTACGGTGGAGGTGGTGCCGGAGCTATTAGAGATTCGACTGTCGTCCCTGGAGGGATCGGCGGCGGCGGTGCATGCCGCATTATTTGGGGTACCGGCCGTGCGTATCCATCTACGCTTACCGGCGACATGGTTGCATAGGAGAATGCAGTGTATTACCAACCTGAAGCGAATAAAACGTACCTCACCCATAGCGAGATTCGGTCGGCCCTAGCCAACGTGCTATTCCCGTCAGTCATTGACGACGACATGCTTGCCTATGTGGGCATTTTCCCACTCACGTCCACGCCGCCGACGGTGGCGGCCAGCGAGACGGCCGAGCCGACGATGATCGAGGAGATCGACGGCATCTGGGTCCAGCAATGGAACGTGCGGCCGGCGACGCAGGAGGAGCTCGATGCGCGCGCAGCTGCCGTAGCGGCGCAGGTGCCGCAGCAGGTGAGCCGGCGCCAGGCGCGCCAGGCGCTGCTGCTGGCTGGCCTGCTCGACCAAGTGCCGGCGAAGATTGCGATGATCGAGGATCCGACGAAACGCGGCATGGCGCAGATTGAGTGGGACGACTCGCAGGTGTTCGAGCGACACCGCCCGCTGCTGATCGAGATCGGCACGGCGATCGGACTGGACGCCGCCGGCCTGGACAAACTTTTCATCGAAGCGGGGAACCTGTGATGCTGCGCGCTGCCTTCTACAAATCGACTCATCCCGGCCTGCCGGGCGTGTACAACCGCCTGGTGCGCTGGTGGACGCGCAGTCAGTACTCGCACGTCGAGCTGGTGTTCGGCGGCGGCCTGGCCGCGTCGTCGTCGGCGATGGACGGCGGCGTGCGCATCAAGTCGATCGCGTTCGAGCCGGGTAAGTGGGACTTCGTCGATCTGCCAGAGGGCTTGGCGCAGCCGGCGCTGCAGTGGTTCGACAAGCACGAGGGCGCGGCCTATGACTACCTTGGCAACGTGCACTTCGTGCTGTCCCCGGTCGCCGGCAGCAAGCGGAAGTGGTTCTGCTCTGAGGCCGTGGCCGCGGCGCTGGGCATCCCGGATCCCGGCCGCTTCGACCCGGGCACGCTCCATGCAGCCCTAACCTTCCTGAACAAGCCCGCCACGAGCGGGTTTTTTAACGCCCAGAGCTGACCAATGGCAGATCCGACAGACGGTACCAACGCCACCGCGCCAGCCGGCACGGTGGTCTACATCGACCCCAGCTCGGACACCAACGGCAACGGCACGCTGGCCAGCCCCTACAACACGTGGGCGAGCGTCCCGACCGGCGCCGGCGTGGTCTATAGGCAAAAGCGCGGCACTACCTGGATCGGTGCCTTCCCGAGCCTGACCAGCGGTACCGGCGACGGCAAGACGACCGTGATGTCGTACGCCACTGCCGACACCCTCTGGCTGCCGAAGCCGATCGTCGGCATCGGGGACACGATCATGCCCGGTGGCCTCAACAGCCCGAAGACCTTCATGCTGTGGTCGGACCTCGACATCCGCTGCGCGCGCTCGAGCGTAACGGGCGACACCCCGATCATGTGGCTGGGCAGCGACGTCGAGATATCCGACTGTAACCTGACGAGCAACCTCACGGCGCTATACGGGGAGAAGTGCAGCCGGGTCAAGCTGCTGCGCAATAAGATCATCGCGGCCACGGCGAATACATCGACGGCGTCGATCAACGCCATCGTTCTCGCTGGCAGCCAGGCGCTCGACGACAACGTCATCGACGGCAATGACATCATCGTCGGAGATGGTGGCCCGGCTGGCGCGCACGCAGTGAAGGTGACGTCGGGCGTGCCGATCACCAGCCTGCGGGTGACGAACAACCGGATCCGCACGGCCAGCGGCCAGCCGTCGCCCCACGCCGATAAAGCGGGTATCTACATCGGCTGGGCGGCGGGCGCGGACTTGTTCGGGCCTCAGGGCACTGCGGCGGCAACAATCATCGTCGCCAACAACGACGTCGCCAACCTGGTCGATGGCGTGTTCCTGTACACGTCGAGCAGCGTCTGGGTCCACCACAACAAGTTCGACGACCAAGGCAGCTTCGGCATCCACGTCACCGGTAACGCAGCTCACCCGTCGAGCTCGTGCCTGATCGAGTGGAACAAGTGCCGGCGCGCCGGCCGCAACCTGGCGCCGTTCTACGGCCGCGGCATCGAGCTATCGGGCGGAAGCGCCCTTAATGCTTGCAGCAACCACGTGGTGCGCTTCAACGACTGCAGCTACGCGAAGAACTGGGGCGGCCCGCTCGACAACATCACGGAGGGCGTCGGCATCGGGCTGGACGACGCTACGAGCGACTGCCAGGTCTACGGCAACCTGATTCGGGGCACCGAGGGCAATGCCATCCAGTTCTACGGCGGCACGAGCGCGCCTGCGGACACCGGCGGACACGTCATCGTGGGCAACTTCATCATCGACTGTGGCCTGCGGAGCTGGCGGAACCGGCGCACCGCGCCAGTGCTTACCGGCTGCGCGGCGATCAGCACGTCGAAGACGCAGGGCTCCCGGACGATCATCGCCTACAACGTGATCATCGGTGGCACTGGTGGCGTGCGCTTCGACCAGAGCAGTTCGAATGTTGAGATCTTCGGCAACGTGTTCCACCGGCAGACGGTCTATGCGATCACCGCGGCGAGCGTGGCCAGCATCCGCGACAACTGCTACGACCCATCGATCCCTAAGCAGATCGGCAACCTGACGATGGACAGCAACGGCACGCCGACGCCGGCGCTGCTATCGACGGGCGGCGCGGGCGACAAGACCGCCGCGACCCTGGTCGACGACACGTTCGCCGCGCTGGCCGGCTCGCCGTTGCTCGACAAGATCTTCCGAAAGGGCGTGCCGTTCACGCCTCTCATGCTCGACTTGGTCGACGCCTGATGTTCCTCTTTGGCCCGCTTCGGCGGGTCTTCTGCAGCACCTACATACCAATGAAAGCAACTTCAATGAGCGAACCAATCACTGGCGCAGCGGCAGGTGCCGCCGGCTGGAAACTTCTCGGCGGCGCGGCCGGCGCAGGCGCGATCGGGGCAGGCTTGGCCTCTGTCGTCGTGATGTGCGCGATGACACCGCGCAGCCCGAAAGAGTGGGCAGTCGGTATCATCTCGACCCTCGCGGCGTCCATCGGTGGCGGGGCGGCGGTAATCCAGCACTTCGGCCTGCAGTCTTGGGCAAATTCACCAATTGGTCTTGTCGCGATGTTCGGCCTGGTGTTCGCGTGCGGGCTCCCGGGCTGGGCTCTGGTTCGCTGGCTTTTCAACTACATCGCCAAGCGACAGAACGCCGATCTGGCGGACGTCGTCGCTGAAGTACGAAACCTGGGGAAGTGACATGCCGGCTACAACAGGACTTCACCCCAACCTCGCAGCCTTCCTCGACATGATCGCGGTAAGCGAGATCGGCTCCTTGTTGCTCGTGAAATCGGACAATGGCTACAACGTCTGCGTTGGCTCGACGCCGGCGCAGCCGATCCTGTTCTCGAGCTACGCGCAGCACCCGCGCCGCCGCTCCGAGGCGCAGAACTCCGATGCCGCCGGCCGGTACCAGTTCATGGGCCGGTACTGGGATCATTACCGAGCCAAGCTCGGGCTGAAGGACTTCGGCCCCGTCTCGCAAGACAAGTGGTGCATTCAGCTGATTCGCGAGTGCAAGGCGCTCGACGCGATCGAGGCAGGCCGCTTCGATGAGGCCGTGCGGCTGTGTCGCAGCCGGTGGGCGTCTCTGCCAGGCGCCGGCTACGGCCAGCGCGAGAACAAGCTTACTGATCTCGCCGCGGTCTATCGGAAGAAGGGCGGGGTGGTTGCATGATCGCCACCATTCTTGCCCGCCTCGGTGTGCCGCGCTGGGTCGCGATAACGGCGCTTTGCATCCTGGTGGCCGCCGGCGCGCTGGCGTACCGCTCGCACCTGATCGGCCAAGGCATCAGCCTGGAGGCGGCACGACGCGACGCGATCGACGCCGAGAATGACCGCCGGGCGCGCGCGGAACTGGCGGATGCCAATGCCCGCACGAGGAACGCGCAGGCGAAGCTCGACGGCGCGATGGTCAGCCTATCAAAACTGCAAACGGAATTCGCAAATGAACAAGCCAAATCGGCTGCTCTGCAGTCTGACCTTGCTGATGGCCGTCGCCGGCTGTCAGTCCTCACCCTCGCGCGTGCAGCTGATCCAGCCGGACAAGGTGAAAGTTCCTCCGCTGCCGGCGTGGATCCGGGAGCCTCAGTTATCGCCGATCTCGACGGACGAGTGGCAAGCGATCTTGAATGGGCGCGGCAAACCCGCAACGAGGCCATCAAGCGCCTCGACGGATGCATCGCAGCTTACGACGCCGTGAAGACGGCCGCCGACACGCAGTAACCGAAGGAATTGCATGACCAAGACCATCATCGACCCGAAACTGATCGAGTTCGCCACCGTGCGGCAGATCGAATACGTTCAAGCCATCGAGCAGCACGGCAGCATGCGGAAGGCGGCCAAGGCGCTGGGGGTTGCGAAAAGCGCCGTTCAGGAGTCGATAGCCCGGCTCCGAAACGCCGCGGCCCTGCGCGGCTACTCCCCGCAGCATGATATGGTGCATCCAATCGCGCCAGGGCAGCAACTGCGCGGCATTTCGACGTATTACGACAAGGACGGTAAGCCGACGGGCCAGTGGGTCAAGACCAACGCCTCGCAAGATGCTTTCCTTGAACTCATTCGCGACATCGCCTGCGGCTTCGTGGATGAGGTCGGGCCGGTCAGCGTATCGCCCGCGCCTCTAGACTTTCAGTCTGACGTGATCCCTTGGGTCCAGATTGGTGACGCTCATCTCGGCATGCTGGCCCATGCCAACGAGGTGGGCGAGCATTTTGATCTGAAGATCGCGGAGCAGGAGTTGTGCGCCGCGATCGGCATTCTGATCGATGAGCTCCCGAACTGCGAGCGCCTTGTCATCAACGACCTCGGTGACGCAACCCACTACGAAAATTTCGAGGGGGAAACTCAGGCCAGCCGACATAGACTTGACTGCGACACCCGGTTCCCGAAGATGATCAAGGTCTATTCACGCGTCATGCGCTTCATCGTCGAGAAGGCGCTGACCAAGGCTAAGCACGTCGACGTGATCGTGAACCAGGGCAACCACAGTCGCACCAATGACATATGGATGGCCGAGCTGCTGCGGGTTGCCTACGGGCACACCGGCCGCGTCCATATCCTGAACAACGACTCCGTGTTCATCGCCTACCGGATGGGCAACACGTTGGTGATGACGCACCACTCCGACAAGTGCCGGCCGGCGCAACTCGCCCACGTCATGACGAACGACTTCCGCAAGGACTACGGCGAAACCGAGTTCCACTATGTCGACGTCGGCCATGTGCACCACGGCATGGTCATGAAAGAGCATCCGGGCATCTTCGTCGAGTCGTTCAACCACCTGGCGGCCCTCGATAAGTGGGCGCACGATTCCGGCTACCGGAATCGGAAGTCGATCACGGTCGTCCTGCGCTCCAAGATGTATGGCGAGGTCGGCCGCCGCGTCTTGCCGATCCAGGAGATCCGTGCGCGCCTTGGTCGTGCCTGTATCGCTACACCGGAGGCGCGGGAGGTCTATACGGTGTAGCCCGAAGCGTCGTCAATAGGTCGCCGGCACGACGTCCAACATGTATGGCTCGATCGCTCGCCGGCGCCAAGGCTCGGCCAGGACGCGCGCGGCGACCTCAAGCGGCACATCGTTGGCGGCAAGCGCCCACGCCGTCTCCCAGCGGCCGATGAGCGGCAGCAGGATGAGCGTCAGGTCGACGCGGCTGGCAGTTAGAAGGTCGGTTCGCTCGATCATGCTGCATCGTGCCCCAAGCTCTGAGTTGCGCACCTGACATCGCGCAGGTGACAAGCGATGCTACTTTGATATACTGTACAAACATACAGTATTTCGTTGAGGCATCATCATGACCCTGTCGACCATCGCGGCGAACCCCGAGGCGCTACATCCATCCCTCTGGCGAGCATCGCAGCTCGCGCGCTCGCACGCTCGATGTATCGACACCGGTCACCCCAGCTTATCGAATCAACTACCTGGCGGCGGATGGCCACTTAGCACGCTGACGGAGCTAATGGTTCGACAGGCCGGCGTAGGGGAGCTGCGTTTCCTCGCGCCGGCACTAAGGCAGGTAGCCGATCACAAGATCGTCCTGATGCAGCCTCCACATGTGCCCAAGGCCCTTGCGCTGGCCGCCTTAGGATTGCCGCCCGCATCGGTAGTGTGGGTGAAAGCGGAGCGCACGGCAGACCAGCTGTGGGCAGCAGAACAGGTTCTTCGGAGCGGCAGCTGCGGAGCGCTGCTGTTCTGGCAGAACCAGGTCCGTAACGAGAGTGCGCGACGTCTTCACCTCGCGGCCCAATCCGGGGAGACGCTGTTCTTCATGATGCGGCCACAGTACTCGGTGAAAGACGCTTCACCTGCTCCTCTGCGCCTGGGCGTAAATCCGGCGCCCGGCGGAGTCGAGATCGAGTTTTTGAAGCGCCGCGGGCCGCAGACGGACGAGACCCTGTTCTTGCCGATGCATGTCGGTCCCATTACGCATCACCGGCCGCACTACGACGTACCTCGCCAACCGGCAGCTGCGCCAGGTGCGCAGAGGCAACTACGTGGTCGCGAGACGCGCCGCGTCGAGGCCAGTATGGTACGTTGATGCCAAGCGCACGACCTAAAAAGAGTTCCGCAAAAGCAGCATGGGAAACGCACTTCATAGGGAGCAAATCGTCACCCAAAACGAAGTTTGCGGAACATAAAATGCAGCTAACCTGCTGATTTTATTAATTTTGCCTGTGGACTTAAAATCCCGTGCCGGAAACGGCGTGCCGGTTCGATCCCGGCTCCGGGCACCATGGCCGGCACCGGCCTGGCCCTATTGCTGCCTGAACGTCGACCCCACCGGCGTCCCCACGATCACCGCATCCGTGAAATGATCCTCGAACTGGGTCGCCTCGTCCGGATGTTCGTACACCCACTCCGCGGCCTCCCTCGCACGCTCGCTGCTGCCCATGTCATAGATCCTGCCGTCGACGACCACGGTAGTCGTTTCGCTCGTTGCGCTCATCGCATCCTCCCGGAGTTGGCCTGTACCCACTGTAGCAGTTTCGCGGGCGCGCACGGGAGCGATCGGTGGCGGCATGACGATCCGTCAACGACGCCCTTTGGCTCGGCCGTTCGATGCTGTACCATGCCGGATGGCGCGCGCGCCGTTGCGTGCGCGCCTGACATCGGCAAGGAATGACATTGAATATCACGCTCAACGAGGAACTCCGCTCCTTCATCGATCCGCTCACGCCCGTCGAGTACGCGGCACTGGAACGCAGCCTGCTGGCGGAAGGCTGCCGCGACGCGCTCGTGCTGTGGCGCGACGTCCTGATCGACGGCCACAACCGCTACGACATCTGCCGCAAGCACGACATCCCGTTCCGCACCGTCCAGAACGACCGCTTCGAGTCGCTCGAGGATGTGATGCTGTGGGTCATCGACAATAATCTGGCGCGCCGCAGCGTCTCCGACTTCCAGCGCGGCATGCTGGCGCTGCGCAAGAAGGAAATCGTCGCCGCCCGCATGGCGCAGCGCGCGGCCGAGGCCCCGCCCGACCAGCCCGCTCCCGAAGCGGAAGAGGATCCCGTCGACCCGCCCTGGAGCACGCGCGAGGACGTGGCCAAGGCCGCCCGCGTATCCGCCAATACGCTGAGCCAGATCGAGCGCATCCGCAAGACGGCGGCGCCGGAACTCGTCGAGGCCGTGCGCAAGGGCGATATCTCGGTGAGCGCCGCCGCGACCGTCGCCTCGCTGCCGGCGCAGGCCCAGGTGGCGGCCGTGGCCGGCGGCAGGAAGGAATTGCAGCAGGCCGCGCGCCAGGTGCGCGAGCAGAAGGCGGGCGCCAAGCCGAAGAAGGAAGTCGTGCCCGAGTCGCCGGAAGAACAGGTCAAGGCCCTGCGCAGCCAGGTCGGCGAACTGAAGGACCGCGTCGCGACCCTGCTGACCGAGAACGAAGTCCTCAGGCAGAAGCTGGCCGCGCTCGGCGCCGGCGCCTGACCCGCCGTCATCCGATCATCACCCACCCAGGAGAACCATTGATGCCGCATTTCCGTTTGCATTCGCGCCTGATCGCTTCGACCGTTCTTGGCTGCGCGTCCCTCGCCGCGCTGCCGCTCGCTTCCCCGGCCCGGGCGGCCACGGCGGCGGCGCCTGCCAAGGCCGCCGCCTTCGATGCCGCCGCGCTGGCGCGCATGAAGGCGACGGCGCAGCGGGTCACGATCCTGCGCGACAAATGGGGCATCCCGCACGTGTTCGGCAAGACGGATGCGGATGCCGTGTTCGGCATGGTGTATGCCCAGGCGGAAGACGATTTCAACCGCATCGAACTGAACTACATCAACGCGATGGGTCGCCTGGCCGAGGTGGAGGGCGAGAAGGAGATCTGGACCGACCTGCGCATGAAGCTGTACATCGACCCGGCCGAGCTGAAGGCAAAGTATGCGGACAGCCCGGCCTGGCTGCAGCAGCTGATGAATGCCTGGGCCGACGGCTTGAACTGGTACCTGGCCTCGCATCCGCAGGTCAAGCCGAAGCTGCTCGCGCGGTTCGAGCCGTGGATGGCCCTGAGCTTCAGCGAGGGCAGCATCGGCGGCGACATCGAGGAGATCGACACGAAGCGCCTGGGCGAGTTCTACGGCAAGGCGCCGCAGGCCGGGGCCCCGCAGACGGGCGCGCCGGCGGTGGCGCTGGCCGCGCTGGACGCGAACGGCTTGGGCAGCAAGGAGTTCGGCAAGGGGTTCGACAAGGGCTTCGACAAGGAGCCGACCGGCTCGAACGGCTTTGCCATCGCGCCGAAGCTGACGGCCGACGGCCATCCGCTGCTGATGATCAACCCGCATACCTCGTTCTACTTCCGTCCCGAAGTGCACATGGTCAGCGACGAGGGCCTGGATGCGTATGGCGCCGTCACCTGGGGCCAGTTCTTCATCTACCAGGGCTTCAACGACCGCATCGGCTGGATGCACACCTCGGGCGGCGGCGACGTCATCGACGAATACCTGGAAACGGTGGTGGAAAAGGGCGGCAAGTTCTTCTACAAGTTCGGCGACCAGCTGAAACCCGTGCGCGAAAAGCGCATCGCGCTGCCGTACCGTACGGCGAACGGCGGCATGGCCACGCGCACCGTCACGGCCTACTACACGCAGCATGGTCCCGTGATCCGCAGCGAGGGTGGCAAGTGGGTGTCGATCCGGATGATGGACGATCCGATGCATGCGCTGATGCAGTCCTATGGCCGCACCAAGGCGCGCAACTATGCCGACTTCTACAAGGTCATGCAGCTGCGCACCAATTCCTCGAACAATACCGTGTACGCGGATGCGGACGGCAATATCGCCTATTTCCACGGCAACTTCATCCCGCGCCGCGATCCCCGCTTCGACTGGACCCGCCCCGTGGACGGCAGCGATCCCGCCACCGAGTGGAAGGGCCTGCACGAGATCAAGGAAACGATCACGCTGTTCAACCCGGCCAGCGGCTACATCTCCAATACCAACAACTGGCCGTGCACGGGCTTCGGTGCCAGCAATCCGGATTGCTCGACATATCCTGCCTATATGTGGTCGCTGCCGCAGAACGCACGCGGCATCCACGCCGAACGCGTGCTGCAGGGCACGAAGGATCTCACGCTGGACGGCCTGATCGCCAAATCCTACGACAGCTACCTGACGGCCTTCGAGCCGCTGGTGCCGGCCGTCGTGCGCGACTGGGACGCGCTGCCGGCCGGCGACGCGCTCAAGGGCCGCCTGGCCGCGCAGGTCGCGGCGCTGCGCGCCTGGGACCTGCGCTTCGCCCTCGATTCGGTGCCGACCTCGCTGGCCGTGTACTGGGGCCAGGACATGGTCAAGGCGGCGGCGGAGCGCGCGCGCGCGAAGCGGGTGCCGGTGGTCGACTTCATCCAGACGAGCCTGAGCCCGCAGGAACGCCTCGACGCGCTGGCCCGTGCCTCCGACAAGCTGCAGGCCGACTTCGGCAGCTGGAAGACGCCCTGGGGCGAGATCAACCGCTTCCAGCGCGCCAGTGGCGACGTCCAGCAGCGCTACGACGACGCCAAGCCGAGCTGGCCGGTCGCCTTCACCTCCGCCAACTGGGGTTCGCTGGCGTCCTTCGGCATGGTCGCCAAGCAGACCACGAAGCGGATCTACGGCGACCGCGGCAACAGCTTCGTGGCCGCCGTGGAATTCGGCCCGCGCGTGCGCGCCAAGAGCATCCTCGCCGGCGGGCAGAGCAGCGATCCGCGCTCGCCGCACTTTGCCGACCAGGCCGAGATGTACAGCCGGGGCGAGTTCAAGGACGTCCTCTTCTACAAGGAAGATATCGAGAAATATCTTGAGCGAAAATACCATCCTGGAGAATAAGGGTCGGTAAAAGCAGCCTTAGGCGGAATGCGCGCACTTATACGTAGCGCAAAGCGAGCTCAAAATGCGCTTGGCACGATTGCAACATTCATGCAGTTCGGATTAACTGGGATCGGCCCATCCGGGTTCCTCGTTTATTTGCAACCGTGACCTTCCAACAGGAGCGAATCGTGCTGAAAACCATGAAACCGCTTTGCCTCGCCGCTGCACTGCTGTGCGCCGGCTCGGGTGCGCAAGCCGCCATCACCGTCTACACGAGCCAGGCCGCTTTCCTGAGCGCCGTGTCGGCGCCGGGCTATGACACCTTCGACGACCTGCGCGTCGTGCCCTACGCCACCACGCTGGACCGCACCGCCGGCACCTACGGCTACCAGGCGTATTCGCCGGACGGCCTGTGGGGCGCGGGCGGGACGGGCGGCGACTACTGGCTGTCCAACGAGAACGCCTATACGCCCATCGTGTTCCAGAATTTCACGGGCGGCGTGAATGCCTTTGGCGGCAATTTCTTCACTTCCAACATCTCGGGCCAGTATGTCATCGGCAACCTCGTGCTGGCGGCCGCCGACGGCAGCACGCTGGACTACGCGCTCAACGGCACGACCACCAGCACCTTCCTGGGCTTCGTGTCCGATACGGCGCTGACGTCGGTCACGGTGGCCGGTGACGGCGGCCTGTACTGGCCGACCGCCAACAACGTCGTGCTGGCCGTGCCGGAACCGGCGACCTACGGCATGCTGCTGGCCGGCGTCGGCCTGCTGGGCGTGGCAGCGCGTCGCCGCCGCTGATGTTTGCCGGCGCCATCGACGAAGGGAGGCGTCGCTGGCGCTGGCGCCGGCTCCGTCCTGCTTGCTATAATTTTGCAATTTTTCTCGCAGGGCAGGGCCGTGGCAAAACTCTATTTCAGGTATTCGGCGATGAACGCCGGCAAGTCGACATCGCTGCTCCAGGTGGCCCACAACTACGAAGAACAGGGCCAGAAGGTGCAGCTGTACACGGCCGCCATCGACGACCGCTACGGCGTGGGCAAGATCACGTCGCGCCTGGGGCCGAACCGCCAGACCGCCGTGTTCGACCGTGACACCGACTTCCTGGCCAGTGCGCCCGAGGTGGCATGCGTGCTGGTCGATGAAGCCCAGTTCCTGACCACCACGCAGGTACAGCAATTGCACCAGCTGGCCCAGGTGCGCGGCGTGCCCGTCATCTGCTACGGCTTGCGCAGCGATTTCCGCGGCGAGCCTTTCCCCGGTTCGGCCTACCTGCTGGCCCTGGCCGACGACATCGAGGAAATCAAGAACATCTGCACCTGCGGCAAGAAGGCGACGATGAACATCCGTGTCGACACGGAAGGCCGGCGCATCCGCGAAGGCGAGCAGGTCAGCATCGGCGGCAACGAAAGCTACCGCCAGGCCTGCGGCCGCTGCTTCTACACGGGCTGACGTGCGGACCGCCGGGGCTGGACGATGTCGCATGGCGCGTTGCCTAGCATGTTGCAGGCCATGCTGACCGGCCTGCTGCAAGGCTGTCCGGCGCACTTGTCCGCCTGGGCATGCAGCCTGGTGGAGATGGCGCTGTACCTCACGCCCTCGCTGGCGCTGGCCTTCCTGCTGTGGATCGTGACGGCCGCGCATCCGCTGTTCTTCGTCTTCAGCGCCGTCGGCACGCTGTGCCACGAACTCGCGCATTTCTCGGTCGGGCTGCTGCTGGGCGCCGAACCGACCAATTTCTCGATCGTGCCGCGCCGCACGGGCCGGACCTGGGAGCTGGGTTCGGTCACCTTCGCCAACCTGCGCTGGTACAACGCGGCGCCCGCCGCGCTGGCGCCGTTCCTGGTACTGCTGGTACCCATCACGGTGGCCTGGTGGCGCACGCGGGGCACCTGGCACTTCGGTCCCGTCGACCTGGCGCTGACCCTCGTGCTGGCGCCGCAGTTCCTGTCGTTCTGGCCGTCGCCCGTGGACTGGAAACTGTCGCTGCGCAGCTGGCCCTACCTGCTGGCCGTCCCCGTCGCCGGCGTCCTGTACTGGCTGCCGCCGGGTCTGTTTCGATTTGTAAAAGCCTGAAACACCGACTTACGCCCCGCTTAAGCGCCGCTGAACAAACGTGCAGGCCGACTCTACGTCCGTCCGCTATCCTGTAGAATGAATCGCAGGCGCCGCTGTGTTGGCGCGGCGGGCCGTGCCCGCCGAATACCGTTCCCGTCCCCGGAGAAAGAAAGCATGAAGAAGCAGATGTTGATGGTGTCGCTGGCCCTGGCCATGTCCGCCCACGTCGTTACGGCGCAGCCGGAGAAGGTGGCAGCACCCGTTCAGCCGGCCGTGGCCACCCAGGCCGGCCCGTCCGCGCAGCTCAAGCCGTCCGTCGCCCAGACCCAGGCCGCGCTGTGGGCGTCGCGCGTGCTCTCGCGCTACCACTACAAGGCCGTGCCCCTGGACGATGCCATGTCGGCCAAGATCTTCGATGCCTATTTCAAGTCGCTCGATAGCGAGAAGCTGTATTTCACCCAGGCCGACATCGACGGCTTCGCGCCGGCGCGCACCAAGCTCGACGACGCCATCAACAACGAGGACCTGACGCTGCCGTTCCAGATCTTCAGCACCTACCAGCAGCGCTTCTCGGACCGCATGGCCTATGCGCGCGACCTGGTTGCCAAGGGCAAGTTCGATTTCACCACGGACGAGTCGCTGCAGATCGACCGCGAGAAGGCCCCGTGGGCCAAGAGCGAGGACGAGGCGCGCGACCTGTGGCGCAAGCGGGTCAAGAACGACTGGCTGCGCCTGAAACTGGCCGGCAAGGACGACAAGGCGATCCGCGAGACCCTCGACAAGCGCTACGAGGGCTACCAGACCCGCCTCAAGAAGCTGAACAACGAAGACGTGTTCCAGATGTTCATGAACGCCTACGCGATGGCGATCGAACCGCACACGAACTACCTGGGCCCCCGTTCGGCCGAGAACTTCGACATCGCCATGCGCCTGTCGCTGGACGGCATCGGCGCCGTGCTGCAGTCGCGCGAGGACTACACCGTCATCCGCGAAGTGGTGCCGGGCGGGCCGGCCGACAAGTCGGGCAAGCTGAAGGTCGGCGACCGCATCGTCGGCGTGGCCCAGGGCAATGGCCAGTTCACGGACGTGATGGGCTGGCGCATCGACGACGTCGTGCAGCTGGTGCGCGGCGAGCGCGATTCGACCGTGCGCCTGGACGTGCTGCCGGCGGATGCCGGCCAGGACGGCAAGCACATCACCGTCGCCCTCGTGCGCAAGAAGATCACGATGGAAGAGCAGTCGGCCAAGAAGCAGATCATCGAGGTCAAGGATGGCGGCGTGAAGCGCCGCATCGGCATCATCTCGCTGCCGACCTTCTACCAGGACTTCGAAGCGCGCCGCAAGGGCGACAAGGACTTCAAGAGCGCCACCCGCGACGTCCAGCGCATCCTTGGCGAACTCAAGAAGGAAAAGGTCGACAACGTGCTGATCGACCTGCGCAACAACGGCGGCGGCTCGCTGATCGAGGCCGTCGAGCTGACCGGCCTGTTCATCGACAAGGGCCCCGTGGTGCAGCAGCGTACCGCCGAAGGCCGCGTCGAGGTCGAGAGCGACACCAACGCCGGCCTGGCCTGGGACGGCCCGATGGGCGTGCTGATCAACCGCGGCTCGGCGTCGGCGTCGGAAATCTTCGCCGCCGCCATCCAGGACTATGGCCGCGGCATCGTGATCGGCGAACCGAGCTTTGGCAAGGGTACCGTGCAGACGCTGATCAACCTCGACCGCTTCTCGCAGAACGACAAGCTGAAGTACGGCGAGCTGAAGATGACCATCGCCCAGTTCTTCCGCATCAACGGCGGCACCACCCAGCTGCGCGGCGTGACGCCGGACATCAAGCTGCCGGTGACGTCGGATGCCGAGAGCTTCGGCGAATCGTCCTACGACAACGCGCTGCCCTGGGTGCAGATCAAGCCGGCGACCTACCTGCCGTCGGGCGACCTGAAGGAGCTGATCGCCCCCCTGCAGAAGAAGCATGAGGCCCGCGTCGCCAAGGACAAGGACTTCATCGACATCGAGTCGGACATCGCCGAAGCCATGAAGATCCGCAAGGACAACGTGATCTCGCTGAACGAGGCGGTGCGCCGCAAGGAGCGCGAGAACCAGGAAGCCAAGGCGCGCCTGCGCGAGGCACGCCTGGCCGACAACGGCGGCAAGGGCGACGAGCCGGTGGCCGGCCCGGGCAGCAAGGAACAGCGCGGCAAGGTGCCGGCCCCGACCACGCCGAAGAAGAGCAATGTGTCGACCAAGGGCCGTCCGGGCGCCGACGATGGCCTGCAGGGCGACGAACGCAGCCTGGCGGCGGAGCTGGCGGCCGAGAAGGCGGCCAAGAATGCCAAGGACGTGTACCTGCAGGAAGCTGCGCACATCCTGGCCGACGAGTCCGGCATGCTGCGCGCCGACACCCGCATGGCCAGCCGGACGATGCCATACTTGTCTTCGTTGAAATAATTAATGCGGAGCATGTTGTATTAAAAACACGGTTCCGCAGCCAGGCAATCTGGCTACTCGAAAAGGGTGAAGGGTTGAATGAGCAGGGCTCCCCTCGGGGAGTCCTGTTTTTTTTTGTACGTGCGCAAACGAACGTTGCTATTTTTTTACTTGTGCTACATTAACTCAGCAGTTACATTAAAAATAACTTTCTAGACTGAGTAAGGAGCACTATATGTCAACTCGTCACCTCATCGCTGCCGCTTTCCTGATCGGGAGCGCCTGTGCTGCCCAAGCCGATGTCCTGCCGGCAACCGCAGCGCCGGCTGGGACGACGACCCAATCCGGATACCTGTCCAGCTGGACCGCAGGCAACGGTACCGATGTCGTCGGTTCCGGCGTGCTGGGCAGCGGTACCTCGCTGATCGGCGGCGTTTCCTACGGCAGCGCCAGCGTGGCACAGGCGTTGTACAACAAGGCGAGCGCCAACCAGGCGGGCAACCAGGTCGCAGTCGTGCAGGGCATCGACGGCAGCTACCTCGTCGGCATGAGCAATGCCAAGATCGCGGCCCTGCTGGGTAACAGCGTGTCCGTCGTGGGTTCGGGCGACAACATGACCGTCACGACCGGCGGCACGGGCGCGGCGTCGGGCGGCGGCTCGACCGGCGGCGCCGTCGGCGGCAGCACGGGTGGCTCGACGGGCGGTTCCACCGGCGGCTCCACGGGCGGTTCCACTGGCGGATCGACCGGCGGCTCCACGGGTGGCTCGACGGGCGGCGGCAGCATCAGCGTCCCGGGCTCGGGCGCCCTCGATCCGATCACCGGCGACGATACGTCCGGCGGCAACATCGGTACCGATGCGCCGGTGGAGAGCAAGCCTTCCGCCGAGGTGCCGGAGCCGTCGAGCATCGCCCTGATGCTGGCCGGCATTCTTGGCGTCGCGAGCATGTCGCGTCGCCGCCAGCGTTAAGCAACGCCGCGTTTCCCACATCGTCCCTGCGCGGGCAGGGCCCCAGTTTGCGCACGTCATCGCGACGCGCGCAGTACTCGGGCCCCTGCCCGGGCAGGGACGACGTCGTTTGCTCGGCCGTTTTCACGCGGCCACTTTCAGGTACAATCTTCTGCACGGTCGTGCTATTTCTCCGGATGGGCAACGGCCGCCATAACAAAGGAGACGACATGGACCTGCATTACAGCGACGACGACCTGGCCTTCCGGCACGCCGTGCGCGCATTCATCGCGGCCGAACTGCCTGCGGAATTGCGCGCCAAGGTCATCAACCACCTGCGGCTGGACAAGGACGACTACGTGCGCTGGCACCGCATCCTCGCGCGCCAGGGCTGGGCGGCGCCGGGCTGGCCGAGCGCCTACGGCGGGCCGGGCTGGACGCCCGTGCAGCGCCATATCTTCGAGGAAGAGTGCGCCCGCGCCGGCACGCCGCCAGTGCTGCCGTTCGGCGTGAACATGGTGGCGCCCGTGATCATGGCCTTCGGCAGCCAGCAGCAGAAGGATTACTACCTGCCGCGCATCCTGTCCTGCGAGGACTGGTGGTGCCAGGGATATTCGGAACCGGGCGCCGGCTCCGACCTCGCGTCGCTCAAGACGCGTGCCGTACGGGGCGTCGACGCCGACGGCGAGCACTACGTCGTCAACGGCCAGAAGACCTGGACTACGCTGGCCCAGCACGCCGACATGATCTTCTGCCTCGTGCGCACCGACCCCGACGTGCGCAAGCAGGAGGGCATCTCCTTCCTGCTGATCGACATGCACAGCCCCGGCGTGACGGTGCGGCCGATCGTGATGCTCGACGAGGAGCACGAGGTCAACGAAGTCTTCTTCGACAATGTGCGGGTGCCGGTCGCCAACCTCGTCGGCGAGGAAAACAAGGGCTGGACCTATGCCAAGTACCTGCTGGGGCACGAGCGCACGGGCATCGCCGGCGTGGGCCGTTCCAAGCGCGAGCTGGCGCGCCTGAAGCGTCTCGCGCTGCGCGAACACAAGGACGGCCGGCCGCTGCTGCACGATCCGCTGTTCGCGGCCAAGGTCGCCGACCTCGAGATCGAGCTGATGGCGCTCGAGATGACGGTATTGCGCGTGCTGGCACGGGCCGACCAGGCGCCCGGGCCGGAAGCCTCCGTGCTGAAGGTGCGCGGCACCGAGATCCAGCAGCGCCTGACGGAATTGATGGTGGAAGCCGTCGGGCCGCTGGCGCTGCCGTTCGATCCCGCCTACCTGTCCGGCGAAACCGACCACAGCGTCATCGGCGACGACGATGCGGCGCCGCTGCTGGCGCATTACTTCAATTATCGCAAGACCTCGATCTACGGCGGCTCGAACGAGATCCAGCGCAACATCATTGCCCAGATGATCCTGGGACTGTGAGGAATACCATGGACTTCAATTTCAAGGAAGAGCAGCTGCAGCTGGCGGATGCCGTCAAGCGCTGGATCGCGAAGGATTACGGCTTCGAGGCGCGGCGCGCCATCGTGGCGTCGGAGACGGGAGATTCTCCGGCCGCCTGGGCCACGATGGCCGAACTGGGCCTGCTCGCGCTGCCGCTGCCGGCGCAATATGGCGGCTTCGACGGCGGCGCGCTGGACGGCTACCTGGTGATGCAGGAACTGGGCCGCGGTCTCGTCGTCGAGCCCTACCTCGCCACCGTGCTGGGGGCGAAGTGCCTGGTGCTGGCCGATGACGGCGCACGCTTCGGCGCGCTGCTGGAACGGGTCGGCACCGGCGCCGCCAAGCTGGCCTGCGCGCTGGGCGAGCGCCAGTCGCGCCACGACATGCGCGACGTGGCGACCCGTGCCGCCCGCGACGGCGACGGCTGGGTGCTGAGCGGCGAGAAGAAGGTCGTGCTGCAGGGCGCCGCGGCCGACGTGCTGGTCGTGTCCACGCGTACCCGCGGCGGCCAGCGCGACGAGGACGGCATCACGCTGTTCGCGCTGCCGGCCGCCACGCCCGGCGTGCGCGTGACCGGCTACCGCATGCTGGACGGCCAGCGCGGGGCCGACGTGCTGCTGGACGGCGTCCGCGTGGACGCCACGATGCTGGTCGGGCGCGAGCACGGGGCTGGGCGATCCTGGACGAGGTGCTCGACGTGGGCGCCGGCCTGCTGTGCGCGGAAGCCATCGGTGCGATGGATGCGCTGTTCGCGGTTACGCTCGACTACCTCAAGACGCGCCAGCAGTTCGGCGTCCCCATCGGCAAGTTCCAGGCCCTGCAGCACCGCATGGCGGACATGTATGTGCACCTGGAGCAGGCCCGCTCGCTGGCGCTGCTGGCGGCCGTGCGCATCGACGGCGGCGACGCCGGGGAGCGGCGCGCCGCCGTGTCGGCGGCCAAGTACCGCGTCGGCCAGGCTTCACGCTTCGTCGGCCAGCAGGCGGTGCAGCTGCACGGCGGCATGGGCGTGACCGACGAGCTGCCTGCCGCGCACTGGTTCAAGCGCCTGTCGACGATCGAGCTGGCGCTGGGCGATTGCGACCACCACCTGGCGCGCTTCATCGCCCAGCCGGGCTTTGCCGCCAACCTCGGCGCGGAGGCCGCATGAGCACCCCCCGCATCGCGTGGTACTTCGAGGATTTCCACGCCGGCCAGGACATCGACCTGGGCACGCGCAGCGTGACGGAAGAGGAGATCGTCGCCTTCGCCACGGCTTTCGACCCGCAGCCCTTCCACGTCGATGCCGCGGCGGCCAGCGCCTCGATCTACGGCGGCGTGATCGCGAGCGGCTGGCATACCTGCAGCATGATGATGCGCCTCGTGGTCGACGGCCTGCTGAGCCGTTCGTCGAGCATGGGTTCGCCCGGCCTGGACGGCGTGCGCTGGCTCGCGCCCGTGCGCGCCGGCGACACGCTGAACGTCCGTTACCGCACGGTAAACGTCAAGCCGTCCAGTTCCAAGCCGGACCGCGGCGTCGTGTGGTCGACCTGGGTCGCGATCAACCAGCACGGCGAGACCGTCTGCACCGTGGAGGGCATGGGGATGTTCGGACGGCGGCCCGCCGCATAGCGCTCAGCCCATCCGCTCAGCCCATGGTCCGGTACTGGTTGCGGCCGCCGGCCTTGGCCTGGTAGAGCAGGGCGTCGGCCACCTGCACCAGGTCGGCCGGCGCGCTCAGGTCGCCGGGGACCATGCTCGAGATGCCCATGCTGGCCGTCAGCCGCGGCGCTGTGGGCGACGCCGTGTGCGGGATGTCGAGGGCGGCCAGTTCGTCCATGAGGCGGTGGGCGACGCCCGTGGCGCCCTTGGCGTCGAGCTGGGGCAGCAGGATCGCGAACTCCTCGCCGCCGTAGCGCGCCACCAGGTCCTGGGTACGCGCGGCGGCGCGCCGCATGGCGCCGGCCACCTGCACCAGCGTGGCGTCGCCGGCCGGATGGCCGTAGTGGTCGTTGTACAGCTTGAAGTGGTCGATGTCGACGAGGATCAGCGCCACCGGCAGGTGGGCGCGCCCACAGCGGCGCCATTCGGCGTCGATGCGCTCGTCGAACGCGCGCCGGTTGGCCACGCCGGTCAGCGAATCGGTGAGGATCAGCGCGCGCAGGGCGTCGCGCTGGCGCTTGACGGTGAGCTGGGTGCGCACGCGGGCGCGCACGACGGCCGCGTTCACCGGCTTGCCGATGAAGTCGGCGGCGCCCGCGTCCAGCGCCCGCGTCTCGTCCTCGGGCGAGGTAAGCGCAGTGACGAAGATGATCGGGATGTCGGCCGTGTCCGGGTTCCCCAGCAATTCCCGGCAGACGGCATGGCCGTCCATGTCCGGCATGACGGCGTCGAGCAGGATCAGGTCGGGGTGCTGGGTGCGGGCGATCTCGAGCGCGCGCCGGCCGTCCAGCGCGAACAGCACCTCGTGCTCGTCCTGCAGGGCGCCATGCAGGATCTGGATGTTTTCCATCGCATCGTCGACGACCAGGATGCGGCCGCCCGCCGCCATGTCGGTCCAGCTCATGCCTTCGCCTCCATGTCCAGTATCCCGCGCACCAGGCGCGCGGCCCCGTCGAAATCCAGCACGGCCAGGGCGTCCGCCAGGGCCGGCAGTGCCGCCGGCACCTGCCGCGCCAGCGCCGGGCGCATGCTCTCGAACTGTGCGATTGCCTTCATGTTGTTATTGTGGAGTAAATCCAGCAGATGCGCCAACGCGTGCCGCAGCGCCGCGTGTCCGGTGGGCGAGGGCGAGGGCGCGGGGTCCGGCGCCGGCGCCGGGCCGTCCGGCGGGGCCAGGTCGCGCGCGGCGTCCAGCACTTGGTGCAGCGCCCGATCGAGCTCCAGCAACAGCCGTTGCGGCGCCGGCGCTGCGGCGGCGTCGCCGCGCAGCGCCTGTTCCAGTTCCAGCGCCAGCCGCGCGACCTCGGTGGCGCCCAGGTTGGCGGCCACGCCGCGCAGGCGGTGGGCGGCGTGGGACGCGCCCACGCGGTCGCCCGCAGCCAGGCTGGCGCGGATGGCGTCCGCGGCGCCGCCCTGCGATTGCGTGAAGCGCCCGAACAGCGCCGCGAAGGCCGCGACGTTGCCGCCGAAGCGGGGCAGCGCGGCGTCGAGGTCGACGCCGGAAATGCGCGCCGGCATCCGCTGGCCGCTCTCCATGGGGCGCGTGACGCCGTCCGTGCCGGCTGTCCGCGCCCGAGCGCCCGAGCGCTCCAGCGTGGCGACCAGTTCGTCGAGGTCGACCGGCTTGGCGATGTAGTCGTCCATGCCGGCGTCCAGCGCGCGCCGGCGGTCTTCCTCGAAGGCGTTGGCCGTCATCGCGATCACGGGCAGGGCGGACAAGCCCATGGCGCGGATGGCGGCCGTGGCCTCGTAGCCATCCATGACGGGCATCTGCAAGTCCATCAGCACGGCGTCGTAGCGGGACGCGTCCTCGGCCAGCATGGCGACGGCGGCCTGGCCGTCCGGCGCGAAATCGACGGCGGCCCCGGCGTGCGCCAGCACGTAGTGCGCCACTTCGCGGTTCAGGACGTTGTCTTCGACGACGAGCACGCGCAGGCCGGCCAGCCGCGCGGCCGGCCGTGGCGGCGGGAGCGGCTACTCAGGCGCCCCTGGAGGCACGTGCTGCGGCCCGGCGTCGCCGCAGTGCGCCTCGGCGAGCGCATCGGCGAGCCCTTGCGGCGTGAACGGCTTGGCCAGCACGGCGTCCACGTGCAGGCCGGCCGCGTGGGCGTCGAGGCGCGCGCGCTCCGCATCGGCCGCGAGCAGGATCCAGCGCGGCGGCGAAGTTCGATCGGCGCCGCGGCCGGCGGCGGCGATGACGGCGAGGCCGTCCGTATGCGGCATGCCGGCGTCGACGAAGGCCAGCGCGTAGCGCTTGCCGGCGCGCAGCAGCGCGAGCGCCTGCGCGCCGTCGATGGCGGTGTCGACGTCCCAGCCGCCCGCCGCGAGGGCGGCGGCCAGCGCGGCACGGGCGCTGGCGTTGTCGTCGGCCACGAGCACCGTCCGTCCAGGCGCCGCGTGCGGACAGGCCGGCGATCGCGCCGCTCCCGCACCGAACCAGGCCGAGAAGCGGAAGGTGGTGCCCTGGCCGGGCGCGCTCTCCACGGCCAGCTCGCCGCCCATCGCGTCGACGAGGCGCCGGCTGATCGCCAGGCCCAGTCCCGTGCCGCCATACTTGCGGCTGGTGGAACTGTCCGCTTGCGAGAATGCCTCGAACATGCGTGCCTGCTGGTCGGGCGCGATGCCGATGCCCGTGTCGCGCACGCCGAACGCCAGTTGCACCTGTTCTCCGTCGGGCTCCACGCGGCGCGCCAGGCAGCCGATCGACAGCACCACCTCGCCGCGTTCGGTGAACTTGACGGCATTGCCGAACAGGTTCAGCAGCACCTGCTGGAGGCGCATCGGATCGCCCACCAGCGCGTCCGGGACGCCGGGCGCCACCGCAAACACGGGTTCGACCCCCTTGTTCCAGGCGCCCGCGGCGGCCAGCACGCCGATGCTGGCCAGGACATCGTCCAGCCTGAACGGGGTGCGCTCCAGCGCCAGCTGCCCGGCCTCGATCTTCGAGTAGTCGAGCACGTCGTTCAGCATCGACAGCAGCGTCCTGGCGGCCATCTGCATGCGCTCCACATAGGCGTGCTCGCGCGGGCCCAGGCCCGCGTCCTGCAGCATCCGCGCCAGGCCCATGATGGCGTTCATCGGCGTGCGGATCTCGTGGCTCATGTTGGCGAGGAACGCGCCCTTGGCGTTGCTGGCCGCCTGGGCCGCGTGCAGCGCCTCCTCCAGGCGCGACTGGGTCCTTTTCAGCTCCGTCACGTCCGTGTGCAGCATGTAGAAGCCCTGTACGCGGCCCGTATCGTCGACGTCCGGGATGTAGTTGCCCCAGGCATCGATCACCTGGTCCGAGCCCTTGCGCTGCAGGCGGCGCTCGAAGGACACCCGCTCGCCCGCCAGCACCCGTGCGATGTGCGGCCGTACCTGCGCCATCTGCGCCTCGTCCATCAGTTCCTGGGCCGTATGGCCGATCACCTCGGCCGCGGGGCGTCCCAGCCAGTCGAGGTAGGGCTGGTTGGCGAAGCGGCAGCGCAGCCCCGCGTCCCAGTAGCCGACGAGGGCCGGCAGGTGGTCCGTCACGGTGCGGATCATGCGTTCGCTCGCCTCCAGGCGTTCGCTGAACGCCTGCAGCGCCGCCTGCGTGCGCACGCGTGCCGTGATGTCGCGGATCGTGCCCTGGACGATGCCCTTACCGCCGATGTCGACGGCGTTCAGCAGCACGTCGGCGTCGAACAGGGTGCCGTCGCGGCGCCGGTGCACCCACTCGAAGCGGCAGCTGCCCATCTCCAGCGCCTGGCGCATGTAGGCGAGCGCGGCCTCGTCCGAGCGCCGTCCGCCCGGCTGCAGCTCGGGAGACGTGCTGACCGGGGACAGGGACAGCACATCGTCCGCGCGCTCGACGCCGAACAGCGCGGCGGCGGCCTGGTTGGCGCTGACGAAGCCGGCGCCGTAGGCGATCAGCACGTGGGCGTCGCCCGAGCCTTCGAACAGGGCGCGGAACAGTTCCTCGTTGTCGCGGTTGCGCTGTTCCTGGCGCTTGCGCTCCGTGATGTCGAGCACGACGGCATTGATGCCGACCAGTTCGCGCTCCGGTCCGTACACGGGATAGTAGCTGCACATCCAGTGGCGCATCGTGTCCGGCTCGGCCGGCGACGGGCCGCTGTCCTCGATCGCGATCAGGGGACGGCCCGTGGCCAGCACCTCGCGGTAGGGACGCTCGATCGCGACGCCGCGTTCGCCCAGCAGTTCGGGAAGGGTGCGGCCGATGTGGGCGGCGGCGGACAGCGCGTTCACGCGCGCCAGGTAGTCGTTGATCATGACCACGCGCAGGCTGCGATCCAGGAACGCCAGGCCGACGGGGGCGGTCGCGTACACGGTCCCGAGCAGGGCGCTGGAGCGCTGCAGCTCGCGGGTGCGTTCGGCCACCCGCGCTTCCAGGTTCGAGCGGTACTGCTGCAGCTCGTCCTCCACCTTGCCCAGCGCGCGCGCCACCTGCGCCGCTTCGCGGATCGCCAGCGGCGGGATGGCGAGCGGTTCGCCCCGACCCAGCGCCGCGGCGGGCGCCGTCAGCGCGCGGACGGAATCGGCGATGGAGCCGCCGATGCGCCAGGCCAGCACGAGGCTGACGGCCAGCATGGCGCCGATCCAGGAGAACGTCGTGCCGGGCGCGGGGCCGAGCAGCTCGCGCGCGGCGTGGCGCGGGAAGCCGATCGCCACGGTCCAGTCGTGCGCCGGCGTGCGCGCATAGGCGATCCAGGCCGGCTGCGTGTCGCCGTCCCGTTGCTGGCGCACGGCGACCAGCCCGGTCGGCGCGCGCGGCAGGGCGGCGGCCAGTTCCGGCCGCATCGGGGCGCCGAGCGCGCGCAGCCGTTCGCCACTGCGCGCGACCAGGCGCCGGCGGTTGTCGAAGATGCGCGCGCTCCAGTGCGCCGGCAGGTGCTGGCTGGCCAGCAGTTCACCGAAGCGGCGCGGGCGCAATTCCACGCACAGCACATACGCCACCTTGCCGTCGCGCCAGACGGGTACGGCGATCGAGATCACCCATGGATCCGCATCGCTGCCCCGGTGCAGGCCGGAGGTGACAGCGTCGCCTTGCGCGAACACGGCGCGCACGTCGGCCTCGTCGCCGGAGGGGCCGAGGCGGCTGCCGAACGCATGCCGGGTGTCGAGCAGGACGGCGCCGTCCGGCCCGTGCAGCACGAAGGCATGGGACGGCAGTTCGGGGCGCAGCAGGCGGCGCGCCGTCGCGTGGAAGGCGGCTAGGTCGCCGCGCGCCAGGCTGGCGTCGATGGCCAGCGTGCGCGCGGCCGTCTCGCCGTTGGCCAGGTCGCGGTCGACGCCGGCGGCCAGCGCCCGCGCGATCATCTCGGCATCGTTGGCGATGTGGGCGCGCTCGCGCTGGTCGGCATCGGTCGCGAAGACGAAGTAGCCGGCGACGATCGGCAGTGCGCAGCCGAGCACCAGCCAGACCAGCTTGGCGCGTATCGAAGGAAGCGAACGTCGTTGTAACAGCTGCAATGCAGGCTCCACCACGGCAAGGGCACCCGGCGGGTGCCGATTCCATTCTGCCACTCTCGACGATACGCGACCGTCCCCCACGCACCCGAATTCGGGGTCAGAGCACATTTTTCGTTGCCGAACGGTCGTAAGCCGCTGAAACAAAAGGGATTTGTTGAGAAAAGATCTTGAAAATGTGCTCTGACCCCGAATTTTCGGTTGCGTGGCGGATACGGTTGGGAACCGAAAGTAATTCCTTGGATCAATTTTCAGTTTTCTGACGTAAAATTGCCGGATTGCATATGTTCGAAACGAAGGCGTGTCATGGCGAGGCCAGAAAAAGTCCGGCTGGGGGAAATCCTGGTGCAACAGAAGCTGCTGTCGGAAGACCAGCTGAACCAGGCGCTCGCCGACCAGAAGCGCAGCGGGCGCAAGCTCGGGCGCGTGTTCGTGGACAACGGCTTCGTCACCGAGGAGCAGATCGCCGGTGCGCTGGCGCGCCAGCTCGGCATCCCCACGATCAACCTCAAGTTCTACAACATCAACCAGGAACTCGTGCGCACGCTGCCAGAGACGGCCGCGCGCAGGTTCCGCGCCATCGTGCTGGAAGACCGCGGCGAGACGGTGCTCGTCGGCGTCTCGGACCCGACCGACTTGTTCGCCTATGACGAGATCGCGCGCCTGCTCAAGAAGGGCGTCGAGCTGGCCGTCGTCAACGAGACCGAGGTGCTGCAGGCGATCGACCGCATCTACCGCCGCACGGGCGAGATCACGGGCCTGGCGCGCGAACTGGAGCAGGACCTGGGCGACGCCACGTCGGTCGACTTCGGGGCCCTGAGCGCCAGTTCCGGCCTCGAAGAAGCGCCCGTCGTCAAGCTGCTGCAATCCGTGTTCGACGATGCCGCCCAGGTGCGCGCTTCCGACATCCACATCGAGCCGCAGGACGGCCGCCTGCAGATCCGCTTCCGCATCGACGGCGTGCTGCACCTGCAGACCGAGGCGGACATCAAGATCGCCACGCCGCTGGCGCTGCGCCTGAAGTTGATGGCCGACCTCGACATCTCGGAAAAGCGCCTGCCGCAGGACGGCCGCTTCGCCGTGAAGGTGAGGAACCAGCGCATCGACGTGCGTATCTCGACGATGCCCACGCAGTATGGTGAATCGGTCGTCATGCGTCTGCTGAACCAGGTCGGCAGCACGCTGCGCCTGGACGCGATCGGCATGGCCCCGCGTCTCGTCGAGCGTTTCCGCGCCATCGTCCAGCGTCCCAACGGTTTGGTGCTGGTGACTGGGCCGACGGGTTCCGGCAAGACGACGACGCTGTATTCGGCGCTGTCCGAGCTGAACTCCGTCGAGAAGAAGCTGATCACCGTGGAAGACCCGGTCGAGTACCGCCTGCCCGGCATCAACCAGGTGCAGGTCAACGACAAGATCGAGCTGTCGTTCGCGCGCGTGCTGCGTTCCGCGCTGCGCCAGGACCCGGACATCGTGCTGGTGGGCGAGATGCGCGACCAGGAAACGGCGCAGATCGGCCTGCGCGCGGCGATGACGGGCCACCTGGTGCTGTCGACGCTGCACACGAACGACGCGGCATCGACGCCGCTGCGCCTGATGGACATGGGCGTGCCGCGCTACATGGTGGGCGGCTCGCTGCAGGCCGTGCTGGCGCAGCGTCTCGTACGCGTGATCTGCGAGAGCTGCTCGGAGCCGCACCAGGCCCCGGCGGCCGAACGCACCTGGCTGCGCGCCGAGCTGGGCGACCGGGCCGAGGCCGTGCCGCTGTTCCACGGGCGCGGCTGCTCGCACTGCAACGGCACGGGCTACCGCGGCCGCACGGGCGTCTACGAACTGCTGGAGATGACGCGCGCCGTCAACGAAGCCGTCAACCATCCGGATCCGGCGCACTTCCTCAAGGTGGCGCATGCCGAGATGCGCGGCGAGACGCTGCGCCGCAGCGCCGTGCGCCTGGCCATCGCGGGCCGCACGACGGTGGCGGAAGCCATGCGCGTGTCGAACCAGATGGACGAATAAGGCATGCCGTTCTTCGCCTACAAGGGCCGCAATGCGCGCGGCGAGTTGATGCAGGGCGTGCTCGAAGGGGCCGACAGCGGCGCCGTCGCCGACCAGCTGTTCGGCACGGGCGTCACGCCCATCGAGATCAGCCTCACGACGCGCAAGAGCGCGGGCGGCGCCGACGACAGCCTGTGGCAGCGCCTGACGCGCAAGCGCGTGACCTCGCTCGACGTGCAGCTGTTCAGCCGCCAGATCTACACGCTGCTCAAGTCCGGCGTGCCCATCATGCGCGGCCTGGCCGGCCTGCAGGAATCGGCGACCAATAAGAGTTTCGCGCGCGTGCTGCAGGACTTGCGCGAGTCGCTCGACGCCGGCCGCGAACTGTCCGCCGCCATGCGCCGCCATCCGGAGTGCTTCAACGCCTTCTACCTCGCCATGGTGCGCGTAGGCGAGATGACGGGCCGGCTGGAAGAGGTGTTCCTGCGCCTGTTCGACCACATCGAATTCGACCGCGACATGCGCGCCCGCGTGAAGACGGCGTTGCGCTATCCGAGCTTCGTCATCATCGCCATGATCGTCGCGATGGCCGTCGTGAACATCTGGGTCATCCCGCAATTCCAGAACATGTTCAAGACCCTCCACGCCGAGCTGCCGTTCATGACGCGGATGCTGATCGGCACCTCGGAATTCACCAAGTCCCAGTGGCCGTGGTTCGCCACGCTCGCGCTGGCCGCCTTTGTCGGCTTCCGCAAGTGGACGGCCACGGTGAACGGCCGCCTGCGCTGGGACCGCACCAAGCTGCGCCTGCCCATCGCCGGCAAGATCGTCCACAAGGCTACGATGGCCCGCTTCGCGCGCAGCTTCGCGCTGTCGATCCGCAGCGGCGTGCCGATCGTACAGGCCCTGAGCGTCGTGGCCCAGACGTCCGACAACGCCTACCTGTCGATGCGCATCGAACAGATGCGCGAGGGCGTCGAGCGCGGCGAGAGCATCCTGCGCACGGCGACCAATGCGGACGTGTTCACGCCCGTCGTGCTGCAGATGATCGGGGTGGGCGAGGAGTCGGGCTCGCTAGACGACTTGATGGACGAGATCGCGATGATGTACGAGCGCGAGGTCGACTACGAACTCAAGACGCTGTCGAGCCAGATCGAGCCGATCCTGATCGTGTTCCTGGGCGTGATGGTGCTCGTGCTGGCGCTGGGGATCTTCCTGCCGATCTGGGACGTGGGGGCGGCGGCATTGCGGCACTGAGGCGTGGCGAGTGTTTACAGGACGCCACACATTCCCGCCGTCCAGCGTTTTCGTCAAAAAAACTTTACTTTCAGTACGTAAAGATTGCTGAAAATCAAGGTAGAATGAGGCACGAACCGGCGCCAGTCTGAGGCGCGATGTATCCCTAACAAGCACGCGCGGCGATCGCGCACCATCCGGAGAAAACATGAACAAGAATTTGAAGCCCAGCGCCCAAGGCGGTTTCACCCTCATCGAGCTGATCGTCGTGATCGTCATCCTGGGTATCCTGGCGGCGACGGCCATGCCGAAGTTCATGAACCTGAGCGGCGAGGCGCGTTACGCGTCGCTCAAGGCCGCCAAGGCTTCACTGATCTCGACGTCGACGATGGCGCACAGCAAATGGCTGGTCAATCCGACCAATACGATCACTGTGGAAGGCGTGACGATCACGATGGAAAACGGCTACCCCAACTCGGCCACCATTGCTGCGGCGGCGGGCCTGGACGCTAACGATTACAAGCAGACCATCAACGGCAGGAACATCACCGTCTCGCCGGTTGGCGCCAACGCCGCTACCTGCAGCGTCGTCTATGACAACACCGGTGCCGCCACCGGCCCGATCATCACGGTCAACGGAACGTCGGGCGACAACTGCATGTGATTCACCCAGCCGGGAACGGATGAGGCTGTTCCGATCGGCCGTACGGCTTCGTGGCCAACCATGTGTTGGGGCGGGGTCGTACGGCCGCCATCATTTTTGCGGACATGCTCGACGGTTGAGGACGGCACGCGACAGTTCCATGTGTCCAAACCAAAAATATTTTTCCTGAGTGAAAAATTGGTATCGATTTTGCGTATCTGTTGAATATAATCAATACCCTAGCATACGTACTTCAACCTTACCGCCATTCACCGCCGATGGGCCTTTTCAAGAAAACCAAGAACAACGGAGCCTGGCTGGCCCTGGCGCTGCAGGGCGACGGCATCGCCGCCGCCAGCGTGCGCAGGGGCGATGGCAAGCCGGCGGTGACGGTGGCCGCGTTCTTTGCCGGCGCGACGGGCGCCGACGCGCTGGAAAAAGCGGGCAGGGAGCTGCACAGCGCGGACTACCGCTGCACGACGGTGCTGGGCGGCGGCGCCTACCAGTTCCTGACGGCCGAGGCGCCGAACGTCCCTCGCGAAGAACTCGGGACGGCCATGCGCTGGCGCTTGAAGGACCTCCTCGACTTCCCCGTCGCCGACGCGACCATCGACGTGCTCGAACTGCCTCCCGGCGACAATGCGGGCGCGCGCGCCCAGCAGAGCGTGTTCGCGATCGCCGCGCGCAACAGCACCATCGCGCCGTTGCAGCAGCTGTTCGCCGACGCCAAGGTCAAGCTGCGCTGCATCGACATCCCCGAGATGGCCCAGCGTAACGTGTCGGCCCTGCTGGAGGCGGACGGGCGCGGCGTCGCCATGCTGTCGTTCGGCGAGGATGGCGGCCTGCTGACCGTGTCCTGGCGCGGCGAGCTGTACCTGTCGCGCCGCATCGACGTGACGCTGGCGCAGCTGCTCGAGGCCGACCACGAGCGCAAGCACCAGAGCTTCGACAAGATCACGCTGGAGCTGCAACGCTCGCTCGACCACTTCGAACGCCAGTTTTCCTTCATCAGCGTGGCCAAGCTGGTCCTGGCGCCGACGGGCGCGACGGGCCTCGAGGAGTACTTGTCGAGCAACCTGTACACCCGCGTCGAGTCGCTCGACCTGGGCGCCGTGTTCGACCTGCAGGACGCGCCCGAGTTGAGCGAACCGGCCCGCCAGCAGCGCTTCTTCGTGCCGCTCGGCGCCGCGCTGCGCGATGAGAAGGCGGCCGCATGAGCCAGCAGATCAACCTGTTCAATCCGGCGTTCGAGCAGCAGAAGCACCTGCTCTCGGCGACGGGCATGGTGGCCGCCGCCGGCGCGGCCGTGCTGGTGCTGGCTGTGGCCGGCGCCGTCGTGCACGTGCGCACCGCGGACTTGCAGGCGGAAGCCGATGCCGGCGCCAAGCGCCTGGAAGCGGCTCAGCAACGGCTGGCCGCCGTCAGCGCCGAATTCGCGCCGCGCGCCGCCGACCCGCTCGTCGCCACTCAGTTGTCGGAAGCCGAAGGCCAGCGCGCGGCGCTGCAGCGCGTGCGCGGCCTGATCGAGCACGGCGACCTCGGCAACACCCAGGGCTATGCCGAATACTTCCGCGCGCTGGCGCGCCAGCACGTCGAAGGACTGTGGCTGACGGGCGTGCGCGTGAAGGGCGCGGGCCTGGACCTGGGCGTGCAGGGCAGGGCGCTCGATCCGGCGCTGGTGCCGGGCTTCCTCGCGCGCCTGCGCAACGAGCCCGTCATGCAGGGCAAGCCCGTGGGCAGCCTTCAGATCGGCCAGGCGGCCGACCTGAAGGCCGTCGACAAGGACGGCAAGGAAACGGCGCAGCCCGCGCCCTACGTCGAATTCAGCCTGCAATCGGCCGGCGCCGCGGAGCCCAAGCCATGACGATGAAACAGCGCTGGCTGGCCTTTTCCGCGCGCGTGGATGCCCTGGCGCCGCGCGAACGCATCATGGTGCTGGGCGCCGTGCTGGCCGTGCTGGCGGCGCTCGGCTGGACGACGGCGCTGGGCCCGGCGCTGCACAAGCAGGACGTGCTGCGCCGCCAGATCGGCCAGCAGCGCGACGCGCTGGCGGGCATCGAGGCGGAGACGGCGCACAAGGTCGCGGTCGGCCGCGACGACCCGGACGCCCCGCTGCGCGAGCGCCTCGCCGTCACGCGCCAGGACAGCGCGCGCATCGCCGACGAGCTGCGCGCCATGCAGAAGGGCCTGGTGGCGCCCGAGCGCGTCGCGCCGCTGCTGGAAGCGATCCTGCGCGCGAACGGCAAACTGAAACTGGTGTCGATGAAGACGCTGCCCGTCGGCTCGCTCAGCGACATCGCCGCGCAGGCGGACGAGGCGCACGCGCCGGCCGCCGGCGACACGATGGCAACCGCGCCGGCAACCGCGCCGGCAACCGCGCCGGCGAATGCGCCGAATGCGACGGCGTCTGCCAAGCCCGTCGCCAGGGCGCCCGACCTGCTGTACCGCCACGGCGTCGAACTGACGGTGCGCGGCAGCTACCTCGACATGGTCGACTACATGACGGCGCTGGAGGCCATGCCGACCCAGTTGTTCTGGGGCCGCGCCCAGCTCGACACCGAGCAGTACCCGAGCGCGCGCCTCACCCTTACCCTGTACACCCTGAGCCTGGACCCGAAATGGATGAAGCTGTGAAGCCGAGGAAGACCGTCACGCGCCGCGCGCTCGTGGCCGCAGTGGTATCTGCCCTTGCCGCGCTGGCGTGCGGTGGCGCGGCCGCCCAGGCGCTGCAGGATCCGACCCGCCCGCCGGCCGCGGCGCTGGCCGCCGCTGCCGCCCCGACGGCGGCGGCCGGCGGCCCGCAGCTGCAGACCATCCTGATCGGCCGCGGTCCCGGCGGCCGCCACCTGGCCGTCATCGACGGCGAGACCGTGCGTCCCGGCGACACCTTCCGCGGCGCCCGCGTGGCGCGCATCGCCGAGAACGAGGTGGAGCTGGCGAACGGGCGCGAACGCCAGGTGCTGCGCCTGTACGCGCCGGATGGCGCCAAGGGCGGCATGTCGCCGGCCGGGCGACCCGGCGTGCTGGCCCAGGCCACTTCCCGTTGAACGAGCACGACCCCGACCAGGACCGATGAAGACGATGCGACCCTCCCGCCCCCATGCCACGATCGGCGCGCTGCTGGCTGCCGCCATCGCCATGAGCGGCTGCCAGACCCCGCCCGCGAACACGACCTACGACACCATCCGCAAGGAAGTCGCGGAGGCCTCCCGGCGCCCGGCCGCGCCCGCGCCCGCCGCAACTGCCGATAATGCGGCGGTGGCCGACGCGCTGCTGCCGCCGGCCGCGGCGCTGGCGAACCAGTTGCCGAAGGCGCGCCCGGCGCTGGAGGAGCGCTTCAATGTCTCCTTCAACAACGTGCCGGCGCAGCAGTTCTTCCGCTCGATCGTGGCGGGCACGCGCTACAACATCCTCGTGCACCCCGACGTTTCCGGCACCATCACGGCGAACCTGAAGGACGTGACGCTGCCCGAGACGCTCGACGCCGTGCGCGAGATGTACGGCTACGACTACAAGATCGAAGGCACGCGCATCTCGATCAAGCCGCTCACCATGCAGACCAGGATGTTCCGCGTGAACTACCTGGTCGGCAAGCGCCAGGGCGCGTCGAACACGCGCGTGACGTCGACGTCGGTGGCGAATGCCGTCGGCAACAACGGCAACAACGGCAACCAGAACAACGGCTTCGCCAACCAGAACGGCCAGGCGAACAACAACGGCAACAACCCGAACAATCCGAACAACCCGAACGGCCAGAACGGCTACCAGGTCGACAGCACGGACGTCAGCACGTCGTCCGAGAACGACTTCTGGGGCGACCTGAAGAAATCGATCGAGGCGATCGTTGGTTCCAAGGACGGCGGACGCAGCGTGGTCGTCAGCCCGCAGTCGGGCGTGCTCGTGATCCGCGCGATGCCGGACGAACTGCGCAACGTGGACGCCTATTTGAAGGCCACGCAGCTGGCCGTCGACCGCCAGGTGATCCTGGAAGCGAAGATCCTCGAGGTGGAGCTGAACGACAGCTTCCAGAGCGGCGTGAACTGGGCCTCGTTCGCCTCGATCCGCAGCAGCCACGACAACCGTGTCTCGGGCGGCATCGTCGCCCCTGGCGCCACGCTGACGCCGCTGCCGTTCGGCGGTGGCCAGCCGGCCGTGATCACGGACCCGTCCACGGGCCTGTCGGCCAGCAGCGGCTTTTCGCTGTCGAACGCGGCGGCGACGGCCGGCTCGATGTTCGGCCTGGCGGTCCAGACCAGCAATTTCGCCGCGCTGATCTCGTTCCTGGAAACCCAGGGTAACGTGCACGTGCTGTCCAGCCCGCGCGTGGCTGCCGTCAACAACCAGAAGGCCGTGCTCAAGATCGGCACCGACGAATTCTTCGTGACGGGCGTGCAGACGACGACCAACACGACCACCACCGGCAACACGACGTCGCCGAGCGTCACGCTGCAACCGTTCTTCTCGGGCGTGGTGCTGGACGTGACCCCGCAGATCGACGAGCGCGGCAACATCCTGCTGCACGTGCACCCGTCCGTGAGCCAGGTGTCCACCGTGACCAAGCTGATCGACCTGGGCACGGCGGGCAGCCTGAAGCTGCCGCTGGCCGCTTCCGCGACGTCGGAGCTGGACAGCATCGTGCGTGGTTCCAACGGCCAGGTCGTCGCCATCGGCGGCTTGATGCGCCAGTCCTCGACCAACGACGTGTCGGCCGTGCCGGGCACCACCAGCGTGCCGGTACTCAGCACGCTGTTCGGCCAGAAGAAGCGCGTGAACCAGAAGCGCGAGCTGGTCGTCCTGATCAAGCCCACCATCGTCGAAGGCATGGGCAACTGGAACGAAGACCTGCTCGACACGGGCCGCCGCATCGAGCAGCTCGATCCGCGCCAGCGGGGAGCGCGCTGATGTACACCGCGCACTTCGGCTTGCGCGAGCTGCCGTTCGGGATCACGCCGGACACCAGCTTCTTCTTCGGCAGCCCGGGCTCGCAGGAAGCCTTGAACACGCTGCTGGTGGCGGCGCGCAGCGGCGAAGGCTTCATCAAGATCACGGGCGAGGTCGGCACCGGCAAGACGCTGTTGTGCCGCAAGTTCCTGGCCACGCTGGGCCCGGAATTCGTCACCGCCTACATCCCGAACCCGTACCAGGAACCGCGCGCGCTGATGCTGGCGCTGGCCGACGAGCTGGAGATCCTGCTCGAGCGCGACGTCGACCAGCACCGCCTGCTCAAGTCCATCACGGAACGCCTGATGCAGCTGGCCGGCGACGGCCGCCAGGTGCTGCTGTGCATCGACGAGGCGCAGGCGATTCCCGTCGAGAGCCTGGAAGCGCTGCGCCTGCTGACGAACCTGGAGACGGAAAAGCGCAAGCTGCTGCAGATCGTCCTGTTCGGCCAGCCGGAACTGAACCGCAAGCTGGAACTGCAGTCGATCCGCCAGCTCGCCCAGCGCATCACCTTCCACTACCACCTCGGACCGCTGTCGCGCGACGATCTCGATTTCTACCTGGCGCACCGGCTGCGCGTGGCCGGCTTCGGCGGCGCTCGCCTGTTCTCGCGCGCCGCCGTGGCGGGCCTGTACCGCGCCAGCGGCGGCGTGCCGCGCCTCGTGAACATCCTGGCGCACAAGGCGCTGATGCTGTGCTATGGCCAGGGACGCCAGCAGGTTGAGCGCCTGCACGTGAACGCGGCCGCCAGCGACACCATCGCCACCAGCCGGCGCGTGCCGCGCCTCGCCGCCTGGCGCCCGGCGGCGGCGGGCGCGCTGCTGGCCGGCTTGGCCGCCGGCATCACATGGGTGTGCATGCGATGAGCCTCATTAACAAGATGCTGCAGGACCTGGACGCGCGCGGCACCGCCGCGGGCGAGGCGTATCCGATGCCGGCCCGGCCGGTGGCGCGCGAGGAGCGGGCCGTGCCGCTGCGCGCGGTGGCGGTGGCGGCGGGTATCGCCGTGGCCGGCGCCGCCGGATGGTTCGCGTGGCAGCAATACGCATCCCGGCCCGCCGCCATGCATGTGCCTGTGCCCGTGCAGGCGAATGCGCCGGTCTCGGCGCCCGCCGCCGTCGCGGACAGCCGGCCGGTGACAGCGCCGCCTGCGCAGGCCGTCCAGGCTGCTCCGGCCGTCCCGGTCGCGCCGGAGGCAGAGCTGCCCGCACCCGTCGCGCACGAAGCGGCGCCGGCGCGCGCGCCGGCAGCGCCGACCGCCGCTACTGCCGCCACCCCCGCACCGTCCGCGGCACCCGATGCCCCGCGCGGAAAAACCGTCGAGCCGATGGAGCCGGACAGCCCCGAAGCGCGCGAGGCGCGGCGCGTGATGACGGCCCTGCTGGCCGCGCGCCAGCCCGCGCCGGCGCCGGCGCCGACGCCCAAGGCAGCCGCGCGTGCCGCCGCTGCCGCGCGTCCGTCCGTCAAGGACCCGCGCCCCACAGAACCGCAAGCACGCCAGGCCGGCGGCTCCCGTCTCGCCGAGGCGGCCTACCGGCGCGCGCTGGAGCGCTTGCAGGACGGCCGCATCGGCGAGTCGCTCGCCGCGCTGGAAGAGACGCTGCGCATCGATCCGGGACACGATGCGGCGCGCCAGACGCTGGTGGGACTGTTGATCGAGGATGGCCGGCCGGACGAGGCGGTGCGCCAGCTGGAACTGGGCCTGGCGCGCGATCCGCGCCAGCCGGCGCTGGCGATGCTGCTGGCGCGCCTGCAGATCGAGCGCGGCGGCAGCGGCATCGAGACCCTGATGCGCACGCTGCCGCATGCCGGCAACGATCCGGACTACCACGCCTTCCTAGGCGGCGCGCTGGAACGCCAGCAGCGCCACCGCGACGCGGCCGAGCATTACCTGGTAGCCGTGCGCGGCATGCCCGCCAACGGCGTGTGGTGGATGGGGCTGGGCATCGCCCTGCAGGGCGACAGGCGCAATGCCGACGCGCTGGACGCTTTCCGCAAGGCGCGCGCCAGCGGTACCCTGACGGCCGAACTGGCGGCCTTCGTCGAGCGCCGCATCCAGCAGTTGGGCGGATGACGCCCGGGGCGGTGGGTACCACGTGCCCACCAGGCATACACCCTAGATTTTCGCGAGACGCGCGAGCGCCAGCTTGAGCGTCTCGTCCTTCTTCGCGAAGCAGAAGCGCACGATGCCCGACTCCGTCGGCCGGCTGTAGAAGGCCGACACGGGGATCGCGGCCACCTTCACCTCGCTGGTCAGCCACTGGGCGAATTCCGCTTCCGGCAAGTCCGAGATCGCGTCGTAGCGCACGCACTGGAAGTAGGTGCCGTCGGCCGGCAGCAGCGTGAAGCGGGTGCCCGCGAGGGCGTCGCGGAACAGGTCGCGCTTCCTCTGGTAGAACGCGGGCAGCTCCAGGTAGGGCGCCGGATCGGCCATGTAGGCGGCGATCCCGTGCTGCATCGGCGTGTTCACGCTGAACACATTGTACTGGTGGACCTTGCGGAATTCCGCGCTCAGGGCCTTCGGCGCGGCCACGTAGCCGATCTTCCAGCCCGTCGTGTGGTAGGTCTTGCCGAAGCTGGAGACGACGAAGGCGCGTTCGGCCAGCACGGGATGGCGGCTGACGGAGGCATGTTCCTGGCCGTCGTAGACCATGTGCTCGTAGACCTCGTCGGACAGCACGAGGATGGGCCGGTCGGCGACGATGGCGGCGAGCGCGTCGAGGTCGGCGCGGCGCAGGATGGTGCCGGTCGGGTTGTGCGGCGTGTTCACGACGATCATGCGGGTGCGCGGCGTGACGGCGGCGGCGACGTCGTGCCAGGGCACGCTGTAGCCGTCGTCGCCCAGGCGCATCGAGACGGGCACGGGCACGCCGCCGGCCAGCACGATCGACGGCTGGTAGCTGTCGTAGCAGGGATCGATGACGATGACTTCGTCGCCCGGGTGAACGGCGCACAGGATCGCCGTGATGATGCCTTGCGTGGCGCCGGCCGTCACCGTGATCTCGCTGTTAACGTCGTAGCTGTGGCCGTACAGCGCGGCGATCTTGGCGGCGATGGCCTCGCGCAGCGGCTGGATGCCCGTCATGAACGGATACTGGTTGTGGCCGGCGCGCATGGCGGCGGCGACGGCATCGACGAGGCGCGGGTCGCAGTCGAAGTCGGGGAAGCCCTGGCCCAGGTTGACGGCGCCGTGCTGGTTGGCCAGCGCCGACATCAGGGTGAAGATGGTGGTGCCGACGGCGGGCAGGCGCGATTGCAGGTCGGGTGTGGTCATGGCGAAGAGTGGGGTAGATGAATGATCGCACCGTCGTCCCTGCGAAGGCAGGGACCTAAGTACTGTGTGCGTTATAGCAGCATCAGCAACATTGGGTCCCTGCCTGCGCAGGGACGACGCGGTGATGGTTCAGACCTTATATTCTGCCACGGCCGCGGCATCCACCTTGAGCCACGCCTCGGGCGTCATGATGCGGAACAGGTTCTCGCGCGCGGCGCGGCGCGCCAGTTTCAACAGCGCCTTGTCCTTGGTGACGAGCACGGCGGCGTTCGCATCGCGCGCGATCTCGAGGAATTTCTGGTCGTCACGGTCGGTGCAGACGGGCAGGCGGACGGCGCGCGACTCCGGCGCCACGACCTCGACCAGCGCGTCGAAGCGCGCGGCGGCCACCGGGCGGCTGGCCTCGTCCAGCGGCAGGTGCGGGTAGTTGAGGACGAACAGGTATTCGTCGCGGCAGTCGGCGCGGGTGACGGCTTTCACGCGGCCGGAGGAGAGCGCCTCCAGCAGGGGCACCCAGCGCGGGTCCTCGAACACGAACAGGTCGAGGCAGACATTGGTATCGATGACGATGGCTTGCACGGAACAGGGTATCATGGTGGCAATTTTACCCGCTGCACCGTCTTTCCCGCCTTTTCTTTTATGTTGATCGTCCTCTCTCCCGCCAAATCGCTCGACCTCGAATCGCCCCCCACCACCGACAAGCACACGACGCCCAGGTTCATCGACCAGGCCGCCGAGCTGATCAAGGTACTGAAACCGTATTCGCCCGCGCAGGTCGGCGCGCTGATGTCGATTTCCGACCCGCTGGCCGTGCTGAACGTGACCCGCTACGCCGACTGGCATCCGGACCACGCGGCGGCGCGGCAGGCCGTGATGTCCTTCGACGGCGACGTCTACACGGGCCTGGATGCGCGCTCGCTCGACGCGAAAGGGCTCGACTACCTGCAGCGCCACGTGCGCATCCTGTCCGGCCTGTATGGCCTGCTGCGTCCGCTGGACGGCATGTATCCGTACCGCCTCGAGATGGGCACCAGGCTCGCGAACCCGCGTGGCAAGGACTTGTACGCGTTCTGGGGCGAGACGGTCACGCAGGCGCTGAACGACGACCTCGCGCAGGCCAAGGCGACGGCGCTGGTCAACCTGGCGTCCGAGGAGTACTTCAAGTCGGTCAAGCCGAAGCTGCTCGACGTGCCCGTCATCGCGCCCGTGTTCGAGGACTGGAAGAACGGCAAGTACAAGATCATTTCCTTCTTCGCCAAGCGCGCGCGCGGCATGATGGCGCGCTACGCGGCCGACCACAGGATCACGGATCCGCAGCAGCTGAAGGCATTCGACGTGGACGGCTATGCGTACGACGCGAGCGTCTCGACGGAGAAGGCGTGGGTGTTCCGGCGCCGGATCGAGGCATGAGCGGCTGGTAGCGACGTCGTCCCTGCGCAGGCAGGGACGCAATTTTACGCAGCCGATTGCATGCCGTACTTGGGTTCCCGCCTCCGCGTGAACGACGGTAATAAAAAATGTCCGCTGTCAAGTCTTTGGCGCAGGGATGCATCGGCGCGAAAGGTCTTATGGGGCAACAGGTTAGGCCAGATTTCGGCCATCGCGTACGCTTGTCTCTTTTCGAGCTAGGTGCCGGATAGGCGCTTCGCGGCGGCAAACCCAGGGGCGGCACAGCGGGCAAGGTCGCATCGTCATCATAGCCCTAGCGTGTCACAAACCACCTCTCAAAGCGAAAGCGCAGCCCTCGGGCTGCGCTTTCATCGTGCGCGTATGGCGGATGCGTCTGCATCGTCAACCAGGCTTAGGGGCTGCGGCCTTGCCCACACTTCCCTTCCTGAATCCTCGATCCCCCGCCATAAAGGCTTCGAGCATGTGCGGGATCAGCGTGGCCGCATCAACCGCTTCGCCATACGCCTGCGCGTGCAGCGCGGCGTAGGCATCGAGGTCGGCTTTCAGGCTGGCCGGGCAGGAGAAGGTCAGCTTCATGACTTCATGGCGAGGCAGAGGGCCAAGCCGCAATTTCCTGGTCGTGCTCATCGTGAAGTTCCCTTGTTGAAAAAGAGCGGCTGATAGGCACGCAACACCAGATCGCGCGCCACGATGATCCGCACCGGCAAGCCGGGCCGGCTGGTCAAGGTCGGCTGGATGTTGAGGTTGCGCCGGGTCATCTCCTGGCCGACCTGATTGATGCTGTCCTGCGCGCTGTCGCGCCCGGCGATGATGATGCGATCGCCGTCCTGCCGGTTCTCCGGCGCGGCCAGCTCGGCGCCGATGCCTAGCAGCGTGGTCAGCGCCGCGCCGGCAAAGATGCGATCCCAATGCCAATCCACATCGTCTTCCAGGCCGGCATAGCCGGCCGGGTCGGTGCCGGCCAGGTTGTCGAGCGTGAGCGATGACGTGTCCGGCAGGATGATCCGGTTCCACACCACCTGCACCCGGCTCTGCCCGTAGCTGACCTGGCTGTTGTAGCGGCCCAAAATGCGCGAACCCTGCGGGATCAGCAGGAAGCGCCCGGTCGCCGTGTCATAGACCGGCTCCGTCACCGTGGCGATCACGTCGCCCGGCAAGTCCGACTTGATGCCGGTTACCAAGGCACCTGCGATCACCGTTCCGGCCATGACCTGGTACGGCGAAGCCGGCAGGGTCAGGTTGCCGGAATTGCGGGTTTCCGTAGAACCACCTTTCAGAAAAGCCTCTTTCTGGTCTTGCCGGTTCTGCACGGCGGTCGGGTCGGCAGGCAGGGCCGCCGTCGAAGCCGGCCCTGCGGCCATCGGGTCGAAGGCCGCATTGGCGGCGAAGCCCGGCGCGGCGGCGACCTGCGACTGCGCGACCGGCGCAGCCGCCTGCGCACCCGAACGGAAGAACACGGACGAAGCCGCGGCCGCTTCGGCTTCCTTGCGCAGCGCGTCGTTCGGATCGTGGCCGGGGGCCGCATAGGCGGCCGTCACCGGCTGCTGCGACTTCACGATGGCCGGGCCGAGATCGCCCGGCAGCGGCGGCCCCAATTCGGGAACGGCGGGCGGCAGCTTCGAGTAATCCGCCGGCAGCGCATCCAGCCCTTCCGACTTCGAGACGCGATCGACGTTGTAAAGCTCGGCCTGCTCGCTGGCTCCGCGCCTCTGCGGTTGCAGCGACCACATCAGCGCGCCGAGCACGGCGACCGCGAGGCCGCCGGCAAGGATGGCCAGGGTGCGCCGGTTCAGGCGCGTGACCGGGCGCGGCTGCGCGCGCAGCGCCACCGCCTCGGGCGCGATCTTGTCCGCCGCCTGCGGCGTGGCGAGGTCGGGAGTGTCGTCCTGGCTCATGGTCAGTTCCTCCGCGCCACGCCATCGGTGCGCTCGATGCGTACCACGTCGCCGCCATCGCCGCCCAGGCGCAGTTCAGCCGCGCCGAACAGCCGATCCACGATGTAGTACGGCGAGCGGAAGCGGTAGTTCACCAGTTGCCCGTCGCCCTGCGCACCAATGACGAATAAGGGCGGCAATTCGCCTTGCGCGATGCCGGGCGGGAACTGGATATAGACCTTCTCGCCGTCGTCGAAGGCGCGCAGCGGCTTCCACGGCGGATTGCTACCGCTGACCGCGTAGCGGAAACGGATCTTCTCCAGCGACAAGCCAGTATCGACCGGCGCGGCGGCGCTGGCCGCCTGCGACTGGCGCTGCAAGGCCAGCATCCGGTCTTTCGGATAGTCCCAGGACACCGAGGCCATCCACGCCTTTTCCGTCGAGGTCAGTTCCAGCAGGTAGGTGCGTCGGCTGGTGGTGATGACCAGATTGGTTTTCAGGCCCGAGCGGATGGGCTTGACCAGCACATTGACGCGCAGCGCTTCGCCGCTGCCGCTGGACGTATCGCCCACGATCCAGCGCACGGTATCGCCAGCGGCGACCGTCATCAGTTCCTCGCCGGGCTGCAAGGAAACCACGGTCACGCGCCCCGGCGCGGCATAGACCTGATAGAGCGCGCCGTCCGTGAAGGGCCACACCTGAATCGCATTGACGTAGCCCTCGCGGGTCGGCGCGATGCGCGCCTCGGCGTTGGCGCGCGAAACGCGCACCTTCTCGTCGGCTGGCTCCGGCGCAGCCGGGGCCATATCGACCTCCGGCAGCGGCTTCAACTGCGCGGGCAGCGCCAGCGGCTCGGGGACGGCCACGACTTCGACCGGCTTGGGCGGCTCGGGCAGCGGTTGCGCCTGCACCGGCCCATCGAGCGAAATGACCGGAGGCGGCTTGCCCTGCGAGGCGCAGCCCGCAAGGGCAAGCAGGATCGACGGCAAAGCGTAAAAGCGGAAAGGCAGGTTCATGGCTTGGCTCCTTCGGAAGAATCCAGTTCGCGGCTCCACGCCAGGCCATTGACGTAGATGCCCAAGGGATTGCGGCGCAGGCGTTCTTCGGTGCGCGGGGTTTGCAGGACGATGGACACCACGGCCGTCCACCGCTCCAGCCCGGCGGCCGCGCCGTTGACATAGCGGCGTTCCGTCCAGCGCACGTTGAATGACGTGTCGCTTGCGCGGACGACACTGGTGATCTGCACCGTCACCGACTCCTTGCCGATGCGCGCGAACGGGTCATTGGTGCGGGCGTAATCGTTGAGCGCGGCCGCGCCTTTGTCGGTCGTGTAGTCGTAGGCGTCGAGCCAGTTCTGCCGCACGACGATGGGATCGACGGACAGCGAGCGAACCATCGTCACAAAGCGCGCCAAGTGGTGTGCGATCTGCGCATCGCCTGGCCGGTACGGCGTGGCGGCTTCGCCTACGGCGCGCACCTGGCCGGCTTCATCCACCTCGATGACATAGGGCGTGACGATGGACTGCGCCGAGCGCCACACCAGGCCACCGGCCATCAGCAGTGCCAGCACTAGACAACCGAACGCCATGAGACGCCAGTTCTTCGCCTGTACGCGGGCCGAGCCGATACGGTCGTCCCAAACTTGGGCGGCGGATTGGTATGGGGTGGCAGGCTGCGGCGTGTCGGCATAGCGCACCTGCGGTCGCTTGAATCGCATGGGTTTCTCCTTGAAGGTCAGGTATCGGAATCGCGCAGGCTCGGGCCTTGCCCGGAGCCGCCGCCGTCGCCCCCGCGAAGCGTGTGGGCGGCGGTGGTCGCGGCATGGGTGATTTGCTGGCGGCGGTGCATCCGCTTGGCCCAGGCGGGTTGTTCCTGCTTGGGCGAGCCGGCAGCACCGTCTGCTGCTTCGCCAGCGGCGGCCTGGCCTGCGCCAGCAGCGCCAGCGCCTGTGCCGTTCCAGCCGGCGCGGAATGAATCGGCCACCTTCTGCCCGGCAGCGGAAGCGCCAGACGCGGCGCGGCGGCCCGCCGCCTGTGCGCCCGTCTTGGCGACATTGCCTAGGCCAGCCGCTGCACCCCTGGCCCCGCCGCCAGCAGCGGCGGAACCGGCCTGGAACGCCGAGCGGGCGCTACCAGCCGCCGAGGTCGCGGCACGCGCACCCGCGCCGGCCAGCTTGGCGGCGGCCGGGGCCATGCGCGCTCCAGCCATGACCGCGCCGCCCACGCCAGTAGCGGCGGCGCCGATGGCAACACCCGTGCCGACAGCACCAACCGCCGCGCCGGCCATCGCGCCCGCGCCGAGTTGCGGCGCACCGGACACGAGGCCCGTGGCGATGCCGGGGCCGAAGATGCCGAGCGCCAGCAAGGCGAGCGAGGCCAGCATCACGACCAGCGCGTGGTCGATGGATGGCTCGTCGGGGTGAACCTGGAACTCCGTGAACAGGCCCGATCCGATGCCGACGATGACGGCCAGCACCAAGACCTTGATGCCTGACGACACCACGTTGCCGAGTACCTTTTCCGCCAGGAAGCTCGTCTTGTTCCAAAGCGCAAACGGGATCAGGACGAAGCCGGCCAGCGTCGTCAGCTTGAACTCGATCAGCGTGATGAAAAGCTGTACCGCGAGCACGAAGAAGCACAGGATCACCACCAGCCAGGCGAGGAACATCACCACGATGGGGTCGATGTTCACGAACACCTCGGGGAAGCCCGCCATGTCGCCGATCTGTTCCAAGATCGGCGCACCCGCGTCGATGCCGGTCTTTGCCAGTCGCCCCGGCTGAAGAAAGTTCTCCATCGTGATGGCCGAGCCGGTGGCAGTGATGCCCAAACCGGCGAACGAGCGGAACACGATGCTTGCCAGCCAGTTGAAGTTGCCGATGATGTAGGCGAAGGCGCCGACGTAGAGCACCTTGCGAACCAGTTTGGCGATCACGTCCTCGCCTTGGCCAGTCGCATGGCTCATGGCCCAGTACAGTCCCGCGATGGTCATGTCGATGACGATGAGCGTGGCCGTCAGGAACGCCACCTCGCCTTGCAGCAGTCCGAAACCGGAGTCGATGTAGCGCGAGAATGTATCGAGGAACTTGTCGATGATGGTCACGTCATTCATGGCGTGTCCTCCGTAGCGGCGAGCGGCGCATCACCAGCGTCATCGGTGGGCGTGTCGAAGCTCGCCGGGATCGGTGGCAGGTCGGCCAGCGAGCCGTATTCGTCCGGCCCGGTGTGGCCGGCGAAGAAGCGCCGCCGGAAGGCGTCGGCGGCGGCGCGGCAAGCGTCTTCGCCCACGGCCTGCCGGTCGGCCGCGCATTGCGCGCGTAGCGCCTTGAGCCGCACGGCATCGGCGGCCAAGGTCGCGGCCAGGTGTTCGGCCGGTTGCTGGCCGCACGCGGTCAGCAGCACGGCCAGCAACGAAACCGGCAGGACGTGAACGCATCGCATGGCCGCCTCCTGTCAGTTGTTGTAGAAGTTGACGGACTGCGGCGTGTACGGCGTGCCGGTGCCGAGGAAGCGCCGCCGCACTTCGCGGGCGCGCTCGGTGGCCGCCGCCTGCCGCGCCAGTTCCAGCGAGGCCGCCCGGTCTTGCGTGATCTGGAGCTGCTGGGCCTGGATGGACTGCTTGGCCTGCAAGGCGAGAAGCTGGTTCGTCGCCTGCATGGCTTGCAGCGCGCCGGTGGCCGACTGGCTCTGGCTCACGAGGTCGGCCAGTGCGCTTTCGTCTTGGGCCAGGTTCTGCGACACCTGCGCCTGCATCCGCATCGCGGTGTGCAGGCCGTTCAAGGTGTTCTTCCAACGCTCTTGCGCGTCGCGTAGCATCTGGTCGCCGCTCACCGTCGCTGCGTACTGCTCCGGGTACAGCCGGGCGAAGGTGGCATCCATGCTCTGCACGTCGTAGGCCAGGCCGCGTGCCTCGGTGATCAGGCGCTCGGTAGTCGCCAGTGTCGAGCGCAGGCGATTGACGATGTTGAAGTCGAGATTCGCTAAGTTGCGCGCTTGGTTCATCAACATCTGCGCTTCGTTCTGGAGCTGATTAATCTGGTTGTTGATCTGCTCCAGTGTGCGCACGGCGGTCAGCGTGTTCTGCACGAAGTTGGACGGGTCGAACACCGTCAGTGCGGATGCAGGCTGTGAGGCCAACAGCGACACCGACAGCACGGTGGCGAGCGAGGCAGACAGCAAACGGTGCTTGGTATTCATGGTGAAACCTCCAGTGGTGGGGAGTTGAGGAAAGAAGCCGCCGCCGGTGAGGACGGCAGCAGGTCGGCGGCCCAATCGAGGCCGCGATGGCGCAGCCACGCGCCGGCGAAGCCGGGAGCGCCGGCCTGCGTCAGCACGCGGTCGATGTCGCGTTGGTCTTGTGGTGTAGATGCGCCCGCAAAAGCGAGCGCGGCCGGCCCCAGGTCGAGGTCGAACAGGCGATTGCCCAGGCGCGATTGGTAGTAGTAATCGCGCTTGGGCTGCGCGGTAGCGACGATCTCGATTTGCCGACTGTTGAGGCCGAAGCCCTCGTAGATCGTGCGAATCTGAGGCTCTGTCGCCTGAGGGTTAGGGAGAAAAATCCGACTGGCGCAGCTTTCGATGATCGCGGGCGCGATGGTCGAGTCCTTGATGTCGGCCAGCGATTGCGTGGCGAAGATCACCGACACGTTTTTCTTGCGCAGCGTCTTGAGCCATTGCCGGATGCGCGCCGCGAAAGACGGCTCATCGAGGAACAACCAGGCTTCATCGAGGATCAGCAGCGTGGGCGCACCGTCGAAGCGCTCATCGAAGCGGGCGAACAGGTAGCGCAGCACCGCTTGCACGGCGGCGGGGCTGTGCATCAGTTCTTCCATCTCGAAGCCCTGCACGGCGGCCATGCCCAGCCGGTCGCGGTCGGCGTCCAGCAGCTTGCCGTGCGCGCCACCCAGTACATACGGCGACAGAGCCTGCCGCAGCGCGTTGGATTGCAGCAGCACGGAAAACCCGGTCAGCGTGCGTTGCTCCACCGGCGCACCGGCCAGGCTCCCCAGCGCCGACCAGATCGCCGCCTTCTCGTCCGGGCCGACGGTGACGCCTTCATGCAGAAGACGGCCTTCCACCCATTCGGCCGCCCAGGTGCGGTAGCCCTCGCCGTCGATGCGGGCGAGCGGCTGGAAGGCAATGCCGCCATCGGCTCCGAGATCGTAGTGCTCGCCGCCCAAGCCGAGAATGGTGGCTCGCATCGAGCGCCCCATGTCGAATGCGAAGATGCGCGAGCCGAAGTAGCGGCGGAACTGCATCGCCAAAATGGCGAGCAGTACCGACTTGCCCATGCCGGTCGGGCCAGCGACCAGCGTGTGGCCCACGTCGCCGATGTGCGTCACCAGCCGGAACGGCGTCGCGCCATCGGTGCGGGTGACGATCAGCGGCGGGCCGCCCAGGTGGTCGTTCTTCTCCGGCCCGGCCCATACCGCCGACAGCGGCATCATGTGCGCCAGGTTCAGCGTCGAGACGATGGGCTGGCGCACATTCGCATAGGCATTGCCGGGAATGGACGACAGCCAGGCATCGACCGCGTTCAAGGTTTCGGGGATGGTGACGAAGCCCCGGCCCTGGATGACGCGCTCCACCATGCGCAGCTTTTCATCGGCAGCGGCCGGGTCGGCGTCGAGCACCGTCACCGTGGCGGTGAGGTAGCCGAAGGCGACTTGATCGCTGCCCAGCTCCTGCAAGGCGGCATCGGCATCGGCCGCTTTGTTGCTGGCGTCGGTATCGACCAGCGGGCTTTCCTGCTGGAAGATGGTTTCGCGCAGCAGCGCCACCACGTTCTTGCGCTTGGCGAACCACTGGCGGCGCAGGCGGCCCAACTCCTTTTCCGCCTCGGCTTTGTCCATGCAGACAAAGCGCGTACTCCAGCGGTAGCCAAAGCCCAGGCGGTTGAGGTCGTCCAGCAGGCCCGGCCAGGTGGAAGTCGGAAAGCCCCGTACCGACACCACCCGCAGGTGCTGGTCGCCCAGCGTCGGCGCGAGGCCGCCGACCAGAGCGGAATCGGCCAGCAGCGCGTCGATATGGAACGGCACTTCCGGCACGCTCACGCGGTAGCGCCGCGTGGACACCGTGGCGTGCAGGTAGGTCAGCGTTTCAGCGTCATCGAGCCAGGCGATTTCCGGCATCACACCATCGAGCAGGTCAAAGACCCGATCCGTTTCCGCCACGAAGGCATCGAGCCGGCCGCGCCAGTCCACGCCGTCGCTGGGCGTGTTCTCGTAAAGTAGCTTGGCGGCGCGGGCGCGGGATTCCTCCGGCGGCAGGTAGGCCAGCGTCAGGTGATAGCCGCTCTCGAAGTGATGGCCCGATTCCTCGAACGCGGCACGGCGTTCTTCCTCCACCAGCCACGACAGTGGTTCGGGGAAGTCGGAACGCGGATAGTCGGCGGCGGGACGGCGCTCGGCCTCGATGAACAGTGCCCAGCCCGAACCCAGCCTGCGAAGCGCGTTGTTGAGCCGGGCCGAGGTGGCGATCAGTTCGCCTTGCGTGGCGCTGTCCAAGTCCGGTCCGCGAAAGCGCGCCGTGCGCTGGAAAGCGCCATCCTTGTTCAAGATGACGCCCGGCGCGATCAGCCCGGCCCAGGGAAGCCAGTCGGCCAGCAGCGCGGGCCGCTGGCGGTATTCGGCAAGGTTCAGCATGGCGGCATCCCCCTACACGTCCAGCAGCGGCTTGTGCTTGATGTGCCGGGCAAACACGACCATGAACTGCGGATCGACGCGCGCGCCCCACACCGCCAGCGAATGGCCGACGATCCAGAGCACCACGCCAGGAATCCAGAGTTGCAGGCCCAGTCCGACGGCGGCGGCCAGCGTGCCGTTCGCAATGGCGACCGTTCGCGGCGCACCGCCCATGAGGATCGGTTCGGTCAGCGAGCGATGCAGCGGCACCTCGAAGCCCGGAAGATCGTTGGCCGTACTCATACGACAGCCCCGCCGGAGAAGCTGAAGAAGCTCAAGAAGAACGAGGACGCAGCGAAGGCGATGGACAGGCCGAACACAATCTGGATCAGCTTGCGGAAGCCGCCCGACGTATCGCCGAAGGCGAGCGCGAGGCCCGTGGCGATGATGATGATGACCGCGACGATGCGCGCCACCGGCCCCTGAATCGACTCCAGAATGGATTGCAGCGGCCCTTCCCAGGGCATCGAGGAACCGGCGGCCTGTGCCGTGCCAGCCAGCAACAGCAGCAGCGCGGCCAGCAGCAGACCTTGCCCCGCCGGGTGGGCTAGGCTGCGCAGCCGCGCAAGGCTGGACAGGCGGGGAAGCGGATTTACGGAAAAGCGGAAAGCGTGAGCGTGCATCTGCGTCATGGCAGTTCTCCAGGTTGGTCAGGGGACGGAGAAGAAAGCGGCGGCAACTCGGGAAACGGCGTTTCCAGCGCGTCCGCCAGGCGATAGCCCATGCCGTCGAAGCCGACGACGCGGGCAATGCTTCCGACGCGGCGCTTGCGGCCACGTCCGGCGATGTGGATGACGACGTTGACCGCCTCGGCGATCAGCGCACGCGGCGGGTTCACCGCGACTTCGAGAATCAACTGTTCGAGGCGCAGCAATGCGCCCAGCGCGGAACCAGCGTGGATGGTGGCGATGCCGCCGGGGTGGCCGGTGCCCCACACCTTAACCAAGTCCAGGGCTTCGCCGCCGCGTACCTCGCCGACGATCACGCGGTCGGGGCGCAGGCGCATCGTGGCCCGCACCAGCTCGGTCATAGACACGACGCCAGCGCGGGTGCGCAGCGGCACATGGTCGCGGGCTGCGCATTGCAGCTCGATGGTGTCTTCGAGCACAAGCACGCGGTCGCCCGTGGCGGCGATCTCCGCAAGCAAGGCATTGGCGAGTGTGGTTTTGCCGCTGCTCGTCGCCCCGGCGATCAGGATGTTCTGGCGCTCACGCACGGCGCGGCGCAGGAACTCGGCCTGGCCTGTGGTCAAGATGCCGTCGGCCACATAGCGATCCAGCCCGATGATGCTCACGGCGCGCTTGCGCAGCGCGAAGGCTGGGCCGGGCGCTGCGGGCGGCAAGATGCCCTCGAACCGCTCGCCGGTTTCGGGCAGCTCGGCGGTCAGCAGCGGCCGCCCGCGATGCACCTCTGCGCCGACGTGCGCAGCCACCAGCCGGATGATGCGTTCGCCATCGTCTTGGGACAGCTCCACGCCCAGCGGCATGCGGCCCGATGACAACCGATCCACCCATAGGGTGCGGTCGGGGTTGAGCATGATTTCCACCACGTCGGGGTCGGCCAGCGCAGCGGCGATGACTGGCCCCATTGCCGTGCGCAGCATCTGGATACGGCGATCCAGAGAGGTTGCGGCGGATGAGAGTTCGGGCGGGGTTTGCGGAATGGCGCTCATGAGGCACGCTCCTGCGCTTCAGCCAGTGCCTCCGCGTCATCCATTCGCGCCGGGTCTGGGTGCAGTTCTTCCACAACGTCGCGCACCAGGCTGCGGCCACGCAGCAGGTGGCGGCCGAGCCGCTCCACGAATTGCTCGAAACGCGCTTTGCCTTGGGCGCGAGCTGCGTCCTGATGGGCTTCGGGAATCGGGGTGCTGACGGTCAGGAAGTAGCGGATGAACAGCGCCAGTGTTTCGATCTGGATGTTCTGGTCGCGCTCCATGCGCTCGGCCTGCCGCGACAGGCGATCGAGCCGCTTGGCGATGGCCGCCTCGCGCTGGTCGCCAGCATCGGGCGATAGCCACGACGCGAGCGCCGCCGCGACAATGGACGACTTGGACACGCCTTTCTTGGCGGCCAGTTCTTCGAGACGCTTGGCGTGCTCGGGCTGAATGAACAGATTGAGGCGGTATTGGCTCATAAGTCGATTCCGTCGTTGGGGTCGAGGGAAGCCAGCCGGGCCGTGCGCTGCATGGCCGGGTCGAGCTGGCCGGGAAGCGGCAGCGGCAGGTCGTCGTCGTCATCGAGCAGAGTCAGGTCATGGCCGGCGAGCAGCGGTTCGGGGCTGTATTCGCTGACTTCGGATAGCTCCGGCTGTCGGCGTGGGCCGCCGTCATCGGCGGTGCCTGTGCCATCGCCGGACAGGCCCGCAGCCCGGACCGTTGACACGGCTGGGATCGATAGGCCGCTCCAGTCGTCGGGCCGGGCCGGTGGCGCGTCCGCGTATTGCCCGGCCGCGAGCACAGGCGGCGGTAAAACGCGGTTCTTGAAATTCGCGTCGGCGTAGTAGCGCAGCTTCTTGGCCTTGATCGGTGCCACGCTGGACACCATCACCACAGCTTCCTCAGTCGGAAGCTGCATCACTTCACCGGGCGTCAGTAGCGGGCGGGCCGTCTCCTGCCGCGACACCATGAGGTGCCCCAGCCACGGTGCCAATCTGTGCCCGGCATAGTTGCGCTGCGCGCGCAGTTCGGTAGCGGTGCCAAGCGTTTCGGAGATCCGTTTCGCAGTGCGTTCATCGTTGGTGGCGAACGTCACGCGGACATGGCAGTTATCCAGAATCGAATGGTTCTGGCCGTAGGCTTTGTCGATCTGGTTGAGCGATTGGGCGATAAGAAAACTGCGGATTCCGTAGCCCGCCATGAAGGCAAGCGCCGTCTCGAAGAAGTCCAGGCGGCCCAGCGCCGGGAACTCATCGAGCATCAGCAGCAGCTTGTGGCGGCGTTCGATGCCGTCGCTGCCGTCGAGCGATTCGGTGAGCCGTCGGCCGATCTGGTTGAGGATCAGGCGAATGAGCGGTTTCGTCCGCGAAATATCCGAAGGTGGCACTACCAGATAAAGCGACACCGGATGCTCGGACGCGATCAGGTCGGCGATACGCCAGTCGCAGCGCGAGGTGACTTCGGCCACCGTGGGGTCGCGGTAGAGGCCCAGGAACGACATGGCGGTGCTCAACACGCCGGAACGCTCGTTGTCCGACTTGTTGAGCACTTCGCGCGCCGCCGAAGCGACGACTGGATGCGGGCCACCACCTTCCACGTTCACGAGGTGCTGTGTGGTCATCATCCGGTGCAAGGTCAGCTCGAAGGGGCTGGCCGGATCGGAGAGGAAATTGGCGACGCCGCGCAGCGTCTTGTCCTCGCCCGCGTAGAGCACATGCAGGATGGCCCCGACCAGCAGCGCGTGCGAAGTCTTCTCCCAATGGTTGCGCTTCTCAAGCGCGCCTTCTGGATCGACCAGAATGTCGGCTATGTTCTGTACGTCACGCACTTCATGTGCGCCGCGCCGAACTTCTAGCAGCGGGTTGTAGGCCGCCGACTTCGCATCGGTCGGATTGAACAGCAGGCAGTGTGAGTAGCGTGAGCGCCAACCTGCGGTGATCTGCCAATTCTCGCCCTTGATGTCGTGGACTACGGCGGATGCAGGCCAAGAAAGCAGCGTCGGCACCACAAGGCCGACGCCTTTGCCTGAGCGCGTGGGCGCGAAAGTGAGGATGTGTTCCGGGCCTTCATGCCGAAGGTACTTGCCATCGTGCTGACCGAGGAACACGCCGATCGGCTGCGTAAGGCCGGCTTTGCGAATGTCCTCCGTACTTGCCCAGCGTGCCGAGCCATAGGTCGTGACTAGGCGTGATTGACGAGAGCGCCAGATCGACATGCAGACTGCGACCACCACCGCCAGCAAGCCACTGCCACCCGCTATGGCACCGCCCGTGTCGAAAACGCGTGGCGCGTAGGCATCGAAGAAGAACCACCACTCAAACAGCTTCCACGGGAGGTAGATCGGTGTGCCGAGGAAATCAAACCAGGGGGAGCCAAGGCGTACCTGATAGCCAAGGGCTGCTGCCGTCCATTGTGTGGCGCCCCACACACCCGCGATCACGATGCCGAATACCACGGCTATCTGACCGAACAGCACATTCGTACCTTGCATAGCCCCGCCTCCAATCTCTCCTACGCTGATTCCCTTGGGAAACGCGGCTTAGAAATGTGCCGCAGGCGTCAGGATCGGTGCTGGCTTAGTGCCGGTCAAAGACCGTTTGGGGCAGAAAGGTCGATAAGAAAGAATGAATTCGCGCTGTGTCTAGCCAGGGAGTGACTCCGTAAGCGCCGGCGAATATCAGCGTGCCGAACAGAAGATTCAGGCAGACTAGCGAATTGCTGAATTGCTGAATTGCTGAATTGCTGAATTGCTGAATTGCTGAATTGCTGAATTGCTGAATTTCAGAATTTGGGGGATTCTTTGGGCGGTGTGTATGGCGTTTTTCCGTCACCGTAGAACCGCTTACGTGTTGCCTCCGCTACCCGGTTGCAAAGCAGTTCGCCCAAAGTAGGCCGATCCGTCTTGCATTGCTGGCGCAACTTCTTGAGCTGTTCCGGGTCTGCCACCAGCTCTTCTACTGTCGGGGTTTTCTTTTCTGCACTAGTGGCTTTGTGCGGTTTATCAGATTGACCGCATGCGACTAGCATTGCAGCGACGAGCGTGATGGCGAGTCTCATGGCATCAATTCCTCCGGAAGATCGGGATTTCGGCTTTTTGTTGACCTGAGAAACTCTGGCAATTCGATGGCCTGTACTCGCTGAATGAAGCGCGCAAGCTCGTCAAACGGATCGCCTTCAAGTCTGAGTAGATAGGTCGTCAAAGGTGGTACGCGTGTCGAAAGCGGCCTCGCCACGACTCCTGGCTCTCGGGAGGCTGCAATGTGTGCAGCCCCTGTAAGTCCGAGTGCAAAACCGGCAGATACCAACGCCATCATCAGGTCGAAAGTGGTAACCCGCTCGGCAACTAGAGGCTGCATTTCAGCCCGGCTAAGTACTCGCTCAATGTGCTTGGCGTGGCCCTCGCACACTTGAGGATCAGATAGCACTAGCGGGTAGCGCAGCAGTTCATCCAATGGAATTCGCTTAAGAGCCAGCAACGGATGCCGAGCTGGCAGCGCCACCATAAGCGTGTCAGTCCACGCGGGAAGTGCGACGATTCCATCACCTACGTCGTCGGACTGTGCAAAGCCGACGTCATACAGGTCGTCGTGCAATCCTTTGATTTGTTGGGATAGTGGCACCTCAAAAAAGCGAATCTCAACCTCGGGCTCCTCCTCGCGACACAACGCCAATAGGGCTGGTAAGCACAGTAGTGTTGCGCCGTCTGACAAGGCGACGCGGAGTTGTCCATGAAAGCCATTTTTTGCTGCCTTCACGCAGTCCCGCGCCTGTTGCAAGGATGCGAACACCCGAGGTGCGTGCTCCATGAGCATCAACCCAGCTCGTGTCAAACGCGTGCTTCTCGTGTTCCGAATAAAGAGCTGTGCTCCTAACTCCTCTTCGAGTTCTTTGATCGTGCGAGACAGTGGGGACTGCTCAATATGCAGTTTCGCAGCGGCGCGAGCGAAGTGAAGTTCCTCGGCGAGCGCCATAAAACAACGTAGATGTCGAATTTCCATGCGTCCCCTACTAATCGTCGATCTATTCAGTATTTAAAACTCGCTGCCATGCTGCGTTCTTCCAACTCAAGGACTCAGGGTGAAGATTGCAGATTCACATGCTCTGGCGAACCAGAAAGCGCTTTAGCGAGAACACCCCATTGCACGGCTGCGTCGGCGCGAGCACGGACCAGAGCCGCTCGCTGGGACAAGGTGCCACGCTCCGCTTCTGCAACAACGGTCGCATCCACCTGTCCCGCCTCAAAGAGGCGTCGACTGCGGTCAAGGAGTCGATCAGCGACGACAAGACCATCGACCTGATGCTGCAGAGAAGTCCGCTGGGTCTGCCAGCCCAGATAAGCGTTCTCCACATCCTGAAGCGCAAGCAAAACCGTGCGTTCCAGGTCAGCCTGTGCGCCGCGACTGCGTGCTGAGCCCTCGTCGATTCCCGCTTGTATTGCTCCACCGTCAAAGATCGGAAGCGTCACACCCAAGCCCAGAGAGAAAATGTTCCCTGCCACACGTGTTCCGTTGTTCTCGAAGCGTTGGCGCCCACCACTCAAATCGAGCACAAGTTTGGGGAACCGCTCGCCTTCTGCTGCGTTCCATCGCGCCGTCGCCGCTGCAAGACGCGCCTGCGCGGCTCTGACGTCGGGGCGCTGCTGCAGCAATTCGCCTGGCACGCTTCTGGGAGTCCAATCGGGCATGGTGAGAGAGGCAAGCGCAGGACCGCTGCCAAGCGCCCCCGGAATCCGGCCAACGAGCACATCCAAGGCATGCGTTGCTTCGCCGCGTACGCGTCGCAACTGCTCTTGCTCCACCCGGAGGGCGATGACCTCGGAACGCGTGCGTTCAATGTCAAAGCCCGTAGCTTGACCTGCCTTGAACTTCTGCTCTGTCAGACGCTCAAGGCGCTCGGCGACTTGAAGTCGCTCTTTTGCCAGATCTTCCAGCTCTGCCGCCTGCCGCTGCTGCAGTGCAGCGGACACTGTCTCAAAGGCGATCTGCCAACGTGTCGCGAACCAGTTCTGTTCGACAGCAACTGCGTCCATCCGTGCGCCATCAGCGGCATGCGAGAGGCGGCCCGCTAGATCAACTTCCCATGAAGCCGACAGCGGAAGCCTGGCATCGCTGCTGATGGTCGGTGCCAAAGAAAAGTCGCGCGCGCGCGTTGCTTGGGGCGTGAGCGCCAAGCTAGGGAACATTGAAGCGCGTGTACGTCGGGTGATCGCCACAGCTTCATCAATCCGCGCTCTTGCAATAGCGAGATCGGTGTTGTGCTCCAGCGCGTTGCGCACCAGCGCGTCAATCAGCGGATCACCGTACGCCGTCCACCACTCGGCCGGGAGTGCTTGTGCTGGCACCTGCTGCACAGCCAGACCCGCTTCGTTCATGAATTTGGCCGGAACCTCAACGCGTGATGTCTCCACCCTGTGAGGCGAGTGGCTGCACGCGGCGAGAAGCGTGATCGATAGGAATGCAACAGCAGTAAGGCCGCGGCGGGCGTAGGGATCGGACATGTTGAGCCACTAGGTTGTGAATTGAGGAGGCCGTCTTGACGGGCATAGTTCATGGCGTGTACTATACCGTCCAGACGGTTCAAAAATCAAGCATCTTTGGAGTTTCACCATGGCAACTCGTATGAAATCAAGCCCAGAGGAGTCGCATTCGGCGGACAACGGCGCTGAAGCCCCCTCCATCTCTAAGAAAGCGCAACAAACACGGGAGCGCATCCTTCAAGCTGCGCGTGACGTAGTCATGGAGGGAGGTGCCGGGCACCTAACGCTTGACGCGGTCGTTGCACGGGCAGGAATTTGCAAAGGTGCGTTCCTGTACCACTTCAAGACCAAGCGCGATCTGCTCCTCACGATGATTGATGACCAGGTCTCGGCGTTTGATGGCGGGCAGGAAGAGCGAGAGCTGCCATTCGTCGGCGATCCAGACCCTTGGCTATCCAGCCAGGTCTCGGCTATGCCTGACGGCGGGATGCAAAAGATGAGCGCTGCATTGCTGGCGGCCGTGGCTGAAGACCCCACGCTGCTTGAGCCTGTGCGCGGCTGGTACCGCAGGCAGTACGAGAACGCGAGCAAATCTCCACGCGGCACCGATATCGCCGGAATCGTTCTATTTGCCTTGGACGGAGTCTTCCTCGCCGAAATGATGGGTTTTCCGACGTTTGCTGCCGAAGACCTTTCTCGACTCATGCACACCCTCCAGGCGCTCGCCCGCGGCGAACTGGAACTCACCCCTATTGATAAACGCTGATGAAAGGCCTTCCCGTGTCTTGCACTCCCTTTAAATCCCAGTCCTGGCAAATGCAGAAAGTCGGCCTCGCGTTTGTTCTGCTCGCATCGCTTGCCGGCTGTGGTAGTCAGAAGGAGCCTGCTTCCGATCCACCGCGAGCGGTCAAGCTGCTCACGGTGGGGGATGTAGGTTCTGTGGCCAATCGCATTGAATTGAGTGGTCTAGCTCGCTCCAGTGAGCGGAGTACCTTGGGGTTCGAGACTGGCGGGCGTATCAGCAAGCTTCATGTGGACGTGGGAGATCGCTTCTCTCGCGGACAGCTTCTGGCTGAGTTGGATGTTCAGCCCGAGCAACTCCGCCTAGAACAGGCTCGGGCGACACTCGCTGCTGCGGAAGCCGCATTGGCAGACAGAATCGTGCAGACAACGCAGCAAAGGGGGCTGCTTGAGGGCAACGTAATCTCCCCGGCTGCATTCGAGAGTGTGAAAGCACAGTTGGTTGCAGCTGAAGGCCAGGTGCGCAATGCAAAGGCCGCATTCGGCCTTGCCGAGCGTGCGCGAAGGGGGGCCGCCATTCATGCGCCATTCGACGGCGTCGTCGCGGAGAAACTCGCTCTGCCGTTCACAGATATTGCAGCCGGAGCGCCGGTGCTTCAAGTGGATGGACTACGCAGCGGCGTAGAAGTCCTTGCGACTGCATCGACGACCCAGGCGGCAAATATCAAAATTGGGCAGGTCGCCGAACTGCGCCTGAGCGAGTCAGCAAGTCCCGTTCGTGCTTCGGTACAACGCATCGGCTTGCGTGCTGAAAATGGCTCACTTTTACCTGTCGTGCTCGTTCCTCAAGATGCTACTCTTGCGCGCAGTCTTCGACCCGGGTCTGCCGTTCAAGTATTGCTGAAGGCACCGGAAGCGAAGGATGCCTCACCAGATCGTCTGATGCTTCCCTATTCGGCACTGGTGCTCAGTGAGAAAGCAGGACAAGCCGCAGTGTTTGTATATGACGTGACCGGAAAGAAGGTGCACCGCCGGGAAGTGCAATTCCAGAGCGAGCCAGGCGGCGACAACGTTCGCGTTGTGGGCGGCCTGAAGCGCGGCGAGATGGTAGTCGCGGCTGGCGCGAGTTGGCTGACGAACGAGCAACAAGTCACCCCACTCAAGGCCACGACCCAATTGGCCGGACGCTGACCCGCTACAGGAAGACTTCGCTATGAAGATCACAGAAATGGCGCTGCGCGCCAGCAGACTCACCTACCTTGCCGCGGTCATCATTCTTGTTGCCGGCATTGCCACGTTTCTCAATTTCCCTTCGCAGGAAGAGCCATCGGTCACGATTCGAGATGCGGTTGTTGCCGTTCTGAACCCTGGCATGCCAGCCGAACGTGTTGAGCAGTTGATCGCGCGTCCGATCGAGGAGCGTTTGCGGGAGCTGGCCGAGGTCAAGCGTGTAACCACAACCGTTCGCGCGGGCGGGGCCGTCATACAGGTCACGATCTGGGAGCGGTACACCGACCTAGCCCCCATATGGCAGCGCGTTCGCGCGAAGGTTGCCGATGCTCAGCCTCTGCTTCCACAGGGTACGTTGGGGCCATTTGTCAACGACGACTTCGGCCGTGTTGCCGTGGCCTCCATTGCGGTGACCGCGCCGGGCTACTCCATGGGCGAAATGCGTGTGTCGTTGAAAGAGATGCGCGATCGCCTATACGCGCTTCCCGGCGTTGATCGCATCAGCTTCTACGGCTTGCAGGAAGAGCGCGTCTATCTCGAATTTGATCGACCAAAACTAGCCCAGCTTGGATTGACCCCACAAGGGGTGATCGATCAACTCGTTAAACAAAACGTCGTGCTTTCAGGCGGGCAAATCGCCATCGGTGGCATCAACGCTTCGCTGGCTGTTAGTGGAGAGGTTCGCGACGCCGCTTCGCTGCGCGCGTTGCCGATCATGATGGCGCAAGCTCAGGGTGCGCGCGGTGCTTCGCCTGCTCCTTCAATCTCACTGGGAGAGCTTGCGCGCGTGCAGGTACAACCTGCAGATCCTCCCGAGTCTGCTGCAGTCTATAAGGGCCAGCCTGCCGTAGTGATGGCAGTGTCCATGACCTCGGGCCAGAACGTGGAGCAATTCGGCGTAGCCCTCAAATCCCGTGTGGCCGAGCTTGAGAAACTTCTGCCCGCAGGTTTCGAGCTCTCCTATGTGACATTCCAGGCAGACGTCGTCAAACGTGAAATGGGCAAGATGAACCAGGTGATGATCGAAACGATTGTCATCGTGCTCGGCGTCGTCGTCCTTTTCCTGGGATGGCGCACAGGATTCATCGTCGGGATGATCGTGCCGCTTACCATTCTGGGGGCACTGATCGTGATGCGCGCGCTGAACATCGAGCTGCAAAGTGTTTCGATGGCAGCCATCATCATCGCTTTGGGGCTCTTGGTAGACAACGGCATCGTGATTGCCGAAGACATTGAACGGCGCTTGGCAGCCGGTGAAGACCGCAAACAGGCTTGTCTCGAAGCGGGTCGTACCCTCGCACTGCCGCTGCTGACGTCCTCATTGGTTATCGTCATCGCCTTCTCCCCGTTCTTCTTCGGCCAGAGTGCGACGAGTGAGTATCTGCGCTCTCTCGTCATTGTCCTCGCGCTCACGTTACTCGGATCTTGGCTGTTGTGTCTGACCGTCACTCCACTGCTGTGCTACCACTTCACCAAAGTGCATCATCAACCGGCGAATGACGCGCAAACCTACAACACACGCTTCTATCGCGGCTATCGCAAGTTGCTTGAGTGGGTGCTTGACCACAAGGCGATCTACGTTGGTGTGATGACGGGTGCATTGGCCGTAGCTCTGTACGGATTCACGACACTGCCATACGACTTCTTGCCGAAGTCCGACCGAGTTCAATTCCAAATACCGGTGCAGCTCGCCCCTGGAACGGATTCACGGCTCACTCTTGCCAAAGTGAAGGAAGTGAGCGGCTGGCTCGGTGATCAAGAAATCAACCCCGAAATCACGGATCACATTGGCTACGTCGCTGACGGTGGGCCGCGCTTCATCCTTGGGCTCAATCCCCCATTGCCAGCATCGAACATCGCGTACTTTGTCGTGACGGTCAAGGCAGGCACCAACATTGACGTCGTGATTGCCCGAACTCGGGCTTACTTCGCGCAGCATCATGGAGATGTACGCGCAGAGCCTCAGCGGTTCTCGCTAGGCACTACCGAAGCCGGCACAGCCGTCTACCGGGTCAGTGGGCCGGATCATGAGGTGCTGATGAATGCGGCGGCGAAAATTGAGTCCGCGCTACGGGAGCTGCCAGGTACGGCCAACATCAAGAACAACTGGGATACCCGTGTCGGCCGTCTCGATGTTCGGGTCGATCAAGATCGTGCGCGACGTGCTGGCGTCACCACCGACGACATAGCTGCCTGGCTTGGCACCCGCTACATCGGCCAGTCGATCTCTGTGATCCGAGATGGCGATACCAGCGTGCCAATCGTGATGCGCGGGACGTCCAATGATCGGCGCAGCACTGCGGACGTTGGTTCGACGACCATCTATCCAGCGTCGGGTGGCCAGCCGGTTTCCCTGGCGCAAGTGGCCGATGTCACGCTCGCTAGCGAGCCGTCTGTGATCCAGCGCCGCAATCTCATTCGTACAGTCACAGTTCAGGGGCAGAACACCGCATACACCGCGCAAGAGATCGTGGATCACCTCGCACCTCGGATCGCCGCAATTGAACTACCTGCAGGCTATGCCATAGAGCTTGGTGGAGAAATTGAGGAATCGGCTGAATCGAATGCATCGCTCACGCACTACATGCCGTTCGCTCTTCTGGCGATGTTGCTGCTATTCATCTGGCAGTTCAACTCCTTCCGCAAGCTGATCGTGATTCTCGCAACGATTCCCTTCACGTTGATTGGGGTCGTGATTGCACTGAAGGCAACAGGCACTCCTTTCAGCTTCATGGCGACATTCGGGGTGCTTGCGCTGTTCGGAATCATCGTCAACAACGCCGTTCTTCTGCTCGAACAAATTGAACACGGCCTCTCGGAAGGTCTCGCCCGACATGAAGCCCTGGTGGGAGCTGCGATGCAGCGGCTGCGTCCAATCGTGATGACCAAGGTGACCTGTATCGCGGGTCTCGTGCCCCTGATGTTGTTTGCGGGGCCGCTGTGGAAGGGCATGGCCATCGGCATGATCGGTGGTCTCGCACTTGGCACGCTCGTGACGCTTGGCCTGATTCCGTTGCTCTACGAGGTGCTGTTCGGAATGAAGTGGCCGGGCAGCAAACGGAGTCACGAGGCGGTACAACAACCAGTGCAACCGGTCTGATCCCTCAGCGTAACTGTCCACACGCTTCCCCCGATCTCTCTCGTGGCCGGAGAGATCGGGGAGACAGATTCTCGCCATCAGAGAGTTTAAGAAGAAATCAGAAGCAGAGCGAATTGACCGCCTACTGCCTATTCTTTGATGCTTTGATGCTTTGATAATCAATTTTCACTGAATAGATTTGGAGAAATATATGAACCCGTTGTCATGGAATCCATGGTTGGTTCTACTGATTGCCGGCCTGTTCGAAATCGGTTGGCCACTAGGCCTCAAGATGGGTGCGGCCAATGCAGCGATGCGCTACGTGGGGCCGGCGATTGCAGTTGCCTGTATGGCAGCCAGCGGCTTTTTCCTATGGTTATCTCTTAAACAGATCCCCATAGGAACAGCTTATGCGGTCTGGACCGGCATCGGTTCGCTGGGCGCGTTTTTCGTGGGCGTGTATGTGTTCGGCGATACCGCCTCCTTGATACGTTGGGTTGGAATTGCGCTGGTTGTTGCTGGCATCGTCTGTCTGAAAATGGGATAAATGAAAATATATATGAAACGCCCTATTTCATTAATCCATTTTGTGCTGCTGGCAGGCCTCACGGCAACCTTATCTGGCTGTGCTTCAAACGGAATGACTCGATCAGGGTTTCTTGGTGATTACGATGTATTGGGAAAAACGAAGTACGAAAATGTTCTGCTCTTCAAGGCGCCAGGCTTTGAACCCAGTCGTTACCGGGAAATATTAGTCGAGGATGCTCAGGTAGTGACGGCAACTGGACGCATAGGTGGGCTTGAAGCTGAGCAAGTGCGAGAGCTTCTCGATCACGTCAACAGTGAACTGCGACATCTCCAAACTAAGTCCGAAGCTCCCGCATCGTCAGGCCGCATACGTGTGCGTGTGGCAATTACGACCATTGAGACGCCCAATAGAGCAGTCAACACCCTAACGACGTTGCTTGTTGGACCAGTGACAACTGGGGGAGCTAGTTTGGAGTTTGAGGCAGTAGATGAACAAACAGATCGTCGGGTGGCTGCTGCTAGCTGCTTCGAGCACGGCAACGCTCTCGCGGATTTCAAAGGCTCCTACACACTGCTCGGGCATGCAAAGTCTGCAATCACCACCTGCCTTGAACGGATCAATAGCGCTTGGAGAAGTGCTGGCTCGTGAATAGCTGCTATTCCATAACTTCGCGCGGATCGCGAGGAGCCTCATCAAGGGGATTCGTAGGGTGCCGTTCTTGTAACGTCTGCAGCATTCTGGAGTGGCTCTGCTTCGTCGCAAAATTGCCGGCGTTTCTCGTTCTTGTCTATTCGAAACGCTGCGTGGTGCTGCTTGCAGAGGTAAAGCGCCTGGAGGTGTGTAAATTCACACGATGGAGTTTGGCCGGTGTGCTGGCAACGGTAGTTCTGACAGGGTGTTCCACTTACCGTCCTTGGATCAACCCGACACTTTCCGACGCCGCCTTAATGTCTCTCGCCGAGAACGACCAACGCATCAGGCCGTCGGAGGTCAACCAACCGGTGGTTGTAGCGGTGACACTGTCAGGCGGGGGCGCTCGGGCGGCGGCCTTCGGCCTGGGCGTGCTGCGCGAACTCAAGGCCACACGCTTCGCGCTAGAGGGCCAGGAGACCACTCTGTTGGATCAGGTGTTCCTGGTCAGCGGAGTGTCGGGGGGCAGCATCCTTGCCGCGCACTTCGCGGCCTTCGGCGATGCCACGCTGACTCGTTTCGAGCCGGATTTTCTGCTTGTGCCTTTTGAGGGGCGACTCATACGTGAAGCTCTGTGGCCTGAGCGTCTTTATAGACTAACTTCACCTTGGTTTGGGCGCAGCCAGATCCTGGCTCAACGCTTGGACGAACTTTTTGAAGGCCGCACCTTTGGTGACGTGCGCCGACGACCGGGCGCGCCCGAACTGATGATCACGGCAACCGACCTCACGACCGGTGCCCCTTTCGATTTCACCACCGAGCAATTCCGGCTAATCTGTTCCGACCTCGATGCAACGCCGCTGTCTTTCGCGGTGGCGGCCTCGTCGGCAGTACCGCTGGTGCTGTCGCCCGTAACGGTGCGAAACAACGCCAATACCTGTCCGCCGCCTCTCCGATCTTTGCCTGTCAGAGGGCAAAATTACAGATCACGCATCCTGCAAAGCGGCATAGACAGCTACCTCAATGCGCACGATCGGCCCTATATCCACCTCGTGGACGGTGGTGTCTCCGACAACCTCGGCGTACGTCTGATGCTAGACCGGCTAGTAGCTTCGGGCTCAATGAGCGCCAATTTCTCGGAGGTCAAGCCCGGAAGCTTGCGCCGACTCGTGTTGGTGACGGTGAACTCCGAACGAGGACTGAGCGAGAGAGTGGACAGTAGCGACCGAGTTCCCAGCACGACGCAAGTACTTGAGTCGCTGATCTTCGGTGCCGGCGCTCGCGAGACCCAGGTGACGCTGGCCATGCTTAACGACGACCTGCAACACTGGCGTTCCGAGATTGTCCGCACCCGTGGCCAAGCGGACAGCCCCTTTGCGGCCGACGCAGAAATCTACGTAGTAAGCGTAAGTCTGAACGACGTGCCGGACGACAAGATCCGGCATTCGCTGCTGCGCGTGCCCACAGCCTTCACGATCGAGGCTACGGATGTCTTGGACCTGCAAACTGCGGGAGGCGAAGCACTGAGGCAATCCAAGGAGTTTATGGCATTGATTGAATCTCTAAGAAGAATCACAGCAGCCAAGCAGACTGCGCCTGGTACTCAGCTTCCCTTGATATCTAACTGATACCGATACTGGGCTTTCGTCCAAGTTCCCAAGAGGCACTTCCGCCGATAACCTTTGCGGCAAGCTGTTGTCCCAGTCGCGGCTCAATTACCGGCCGCCACGGCACAAGGCTGAACCCCATGCCGTCATCGAGCATCGCGTAGCGCCCGCTGGCGAGCATAATGGAACGCCGGTAGATACCGGCTACGCGCTGCCCGTCGGCCACCGGGCGATGCTCTAGGCCGGTTTCCGCCGCAATGTCTTTCGCGGCCTGCACTAGTTCCCGATTGCGTAGCGTGCCCAGCAGGTTGCGCGCGAGGATGACGCGCTGCCCGCGGCGCTGTGCCAGCCCCTGTTCTTCGAGGAAATCGGCTCGCTGCTGTATGGCCTGCTTGGTATCACCGCCAAAGCCCAAGTTGCCCAGCCCACGGCCACCGCCGATCAGTTGCTGGTCAAGCCAAGTCGCGCCGATGACGCGGGCCTGCCGTTCAATAGGAAGGTGTGATTTCAGCTCTACGGCTACATCGCCCAGCCGTTGCGCGTCGTATTGGCGGCCACGCTCGGCCAGGTCGTCCGGTACCTTCCATAGCCCTTCGGCCACGCGCTCCACGATGCAAGCCCGGCGCAGGGCTTCCAGCCGCCGGACATGAGCGGCGACGACTTCCTGCGGGTCGCGTCCGGGCGTAGCCCGGCCCTGCTCGATTACCAGGTGATGATCGGTGCGGTACAGGCCATCGCTCGCCAGCGAGGCGATGTTCTTGTCGGCCGTGCGCACCTCAGTCGAACCCTTCACCTCTACCACAGCGCCCGTGGGATAGTTCGCCAGTTCGTCGCGGGCGTTCAGTGCAACGTAGTGGGCCTTACCGTCCGTGCCGTCGATGATCAGATAGCCTCGGTCGTGCAACTCATCGGCAAGCCCCTTCGCGGCCACGCGGCCGATGAGGCTGCGACCATCGTCGCCCGGCTCGAACACCGCCAGCTCACGCGGCTGGCCGCGCATGGCCCGCTGCATGGTGCGGATGATGTCGCCACGCTCGCCCAGGGCGCGCAGGGTCTCTTCCGCGTCGGCATAGACGGCCCAGGTGCCGGGCTGTATTTCGTCGGCCAGGCCCAGGCGCTGCAAGCGTTGCAGGCGGCCGATTAGCAGCAGGCGCTGGCGTTGCAGCCGCGGTTCGTTGAAGCGTTCGATCTGCACTCGGCCGTCCTCGCCGACCTCGCGTTGCAGGGTGCGATCCAGGCTCGTCCACCGCTCCTGCTCCACCTCGCGCTGCAAGGTCTGCTGGATCTCCAGTTCGGTGCGCGGCCCCAGCCATTCGGTCGCCAGTTCGGCGGCGCGATGGCGAAAGCCTTGCGCGATGTAGTCGCCCGAGATGATGAGGTCTTTGCCGGTGTCGTCGCGCCCGCGCACGATCAGGTGGGTGTGCGGGTTGTCGGTGTTCCAGTGATCCACCGCCACCCAATCCAGCCGCGTGCCCAGGTCGGCTTCCATGCGGCTCACCAGATGCCGGGTGTAGGTGCGCAGGTCGTCCAGCTCGGCCCCGTCCTCGGGCGAGACGATGAAGCGGAAATGGTGCCGGTCGTCGGCGCAGCGTTCCTTGAAGGCGTCCAGATCGGCTTCGTCGGCCTGTGGCCCGTAGCCCCGGCCCGGTTCGCCATCGCGACCCGCGCCGTCGCGCTCGATGTAGCGCAGGTGCTTGGCGAGCGATTGCGGGCTGGCCCGCTGGTGATTGACCAGCAAGGTCTTGATGGTCACGCGCCGCGACATGGGCATTAGCTTCGCCCCGGCGAAGCGCGCCGCCGTGTGGCCACGTCCGAGCCGAGAGCCGGGCCGCTGGCCGGTGCCAGCCGCGCCAGGACGGCGTACTGCCGACTTGCCGCTGCTGGCTTTGCCGGCCTGCTTGAGCACCTTGGAAACGAAGCTCTGCCCCTGGCCCTTGCCCCGGTTCTTCGGGGCGCTGGGGCGCACGCGAAAGTCGTCGTCGCGGCTGTCGGTCATGGCTGCGCTCCCCGCAAGCTTGGGCGTGTCCTGTCGTGCGAAGCACGCGGACATGCCAGCATTGGCGCGACCCTCGCGCCAAACGCGGCACGGTGGCGAAGCCGCTCCGTGCCGCGTTCCCCCCATGTGCTGACTGGCTTTCGACGCGGCCAGGTGCCGCGTCCTTTTGTCTTGCCTTCCGCCTTTGCCCTTCGCTGTCGCTCCAGGCAACGGCGGCCCGGCGGCGCTGCTGCGTGAACAGACAGCGCGCCGGCGAAAGCGCCAATGGCCGCAGGCCGGGCGCGTTCGAGGCAAGACGCCTGAACGTTGGACGGCTGCGCCGGATGCTGCGCGACGTGCGGTGCGAATGCACCGGCACGACAGGCGCAGCGACACTGAAGCAGCCAGCAGAACGACATGCCCGATGGCACGTCAGAGCGCAGCGAATCGGCGGCCATCATGGGCGTATCTCCGGCCACACCGGATGCGCAACGCCGATCACGGCGGATGCGCTGACCGGGCCGAAATAGCGGCTGTCGAACGATGCTGGATTCGTCACGCTCAACAGGAGCAGTTCGCCCGGTTCAAGGCGGCGGCAAAGCTGCAAGGACGGCAGCGCCCGGCCCAGCCGGTCGGCGGGCAGTACGGCGGCCGAAGGCACGCCGTCGATGCGTACCTGACCGGCGACGATGCAGACGTGTTGCGGCGCGACCGCGCCCACACGTTTGAGCAGCGGAACGCGCGTCGGCAGGTAGCCGCGCTGCGCAGCGAGCGCGGCAGCCGTGGCCGGAAGCGGCACCAGCACGATGCTGTCCACGGACAACGGACGTGGCAGCGAGGCGGTGCGCGGGTCGAACGGGTCAATGCGATACCAGCCGACCGCCACGCTGTCGGACGGGTTGTAGGTCAGACGCGGCAGCGGCGACACGAAAGCCGCCCAGGCCAGCGCAGCGAAGCCGATGGCGGCCAGTGTCGCCAGCACGATGCGAGCGCGCAGGCGTGAGCGAGGACGCGGCGCCACGTCGGGCGCGTTGGGTGTGGTGGTCGGGGCGGTCATGGCAGCACCTTCCCGGCCAGCCAGGCGGTATGCCGCTCGGTGGTGTATTCAGGCAGCGCAAGGCGAGCCGCAAGACGGTTGCCCAGCGTGCGCCAGTACGCCGGCGACACGTCGATGGCAGCGATGCCCAGCGCCTCGATGCCGTCGATGCGCTCCAGCACGGCGCGCACGTTGGCATCGCCTTCGGTGTGTAGGAGCAAGCGCGCGCCCGGCTGAACACCGGGGATGCGCTGCGCCGCGTCCAGCGGTGTGCAAGCCTGCATCACCATGAGTTGCCAGCGGATCGTGCCGTAGTCGTTGGCCTGCCAGCGGATGCGGCAGAGCATCGCGCCCGGCAGGAACACCGCGCAGCGCCGCCAGCGGTCGAGCTGAAGCGTGCGCGCCGGTTCGCCGAAGCGCAGGTAGAGCTTGAAGCGATGTTCGAGGTAGGCCAGCGAAACGCGCGTCAGCGGCACATTGCCGGCCTGTCCGGCGAGTGCCGAAAGCGCAGGCAGCGGCGCAGCCGGTGCCGCGTTCGCGGCAGGCCAAGCGAATGCGTTCATGGTGTGTTCTCCGGCGGAAACTCCCGCTCCAGCAGGCCGCGCAGCAGGTCGGCCACGGTCACGCCTTGCGTGAAGGCCGACACCTTGATGCGCGCCCGCATGGCGGGCGTGATGTCGAGCGTGAGGCGGGCCGTGTAGAGGTCGCCTTTGCCCAGCGCGTCGGCATCGCCCTGACGAATCCACGCCTCGGCGTGCGGATTCGCGGGCGGACGTGCGCCGATGCCGACGCGCTTGCCCGTGCGTTTGCTGTTGGGTGGCTGCTGCGCTGTCATGTCGGCCACCGCAGCAGTTCGTCCACCAGGGCGGTGATTTCGCGGGCGGCGGCACTGTCGGGCGCTGTCTCGCGTGCGAGCCGGCCAGCGGCCACGCTGTCGGCGAAGACGATGCGCTGATGCACCTCCGAGCGCAGCGCGGGCAGCGGCTGTTCGGCGAGCGATTGCCGCGCCTCGCGCCCGATGATGGTGGTGCTGACGCGCCGGTTGATGACGAAGGCCGCGCGGAGCAGCGGCCGGAACACCTGCGCCTCGCGGATCAGCGAAACCATTTCCGAGCTGGCCCAGAGGTCGTAGGGGCTGGGCTGCACCGGGATCAGCACGCGCTCGGCCGCCAGCAGCGCGGAGCGCGCCAAGGCGGCGATGCGCGGCGGCCCGTCGATGATGACGTGATCGGCCCGCCTGGCGAGTTCTGGTGCCTCTTGGTGCAGCGTTTCGCGTGCGAGGCCCACGGCGCTGAACAGCCGTGGCAAGCCTTGCTGGCTTCTGCGCTGCGTCCAGTCCAGGGATGAACCCTGCGGGTCGGCATCGAGCAGGACGACATGCTGGCCGCGCATCGCCAGTTCGCCCGCGATGTGCGTGGCGAGCGTGGTCTTGCCGACACCGCCTTTCTGGTTGAGCAGAGCGAGGATCATGGCGCGGCCCTCCCTGCTGGAAAGCCGGGCTTTACCTGCCGTGCAAAACGCTGTTCGCCGTGCCGTTTCTCGGTTGTCCACCGAAACGGCGCGCTTCTACTAAAAGTTATGTATTTCTTGTTAGGGAAGTTAGAGGGGCCGCAAACCCGCGCCGTTATTGGCTTTCCGGCGTTTTCGTACTCCTGATAGCACGATAGGCGTACTCCCGATAGCACGATACCCGGTACTCCTGATAGCACGAGGCCGTCCACACCTTTTCCACGAGTTATCCCCGTGCCGTGTGCAGCACGGGCCGGAAGGTCAGCAGTTCTTGTCCGTCGTCCGGCATTCGCTCGATGCCCAGGACGTAGCCGGGCAGCGACTGCCGCGCCACCAGGACGCGCAGGTCGTAAGCGAAGTCGGAGAAGCGCGCAGCGCTGCCCGACTTGCGGTGCAGGTGCCGGAAGTCGAATTGCCAGCCGCCCGGCTGCTTGCCGCCGTGCTTGCGCACCAGGCGGTACAGCCAGCGCTCGATCCCGCCCTTCAAGCGGAAATAGGCTGGGTCGATGGTCAGCACCAAGGCGGCATCGAGCACGCCCGCATAGAACCAGTCCGGCAGGATCAGTTCGATGCCCAGCGGCACGCCGCTGGCATCGGCCAGTTCCTTCCACTCGTTGATCCACGAGAAGCGATGCAATCGCCTTCCCGTGGTTTCGCGGATGGACGTGGCCACCGTGGTCGATTGCAGCCGGTCGAGCGCGGCTTTCAGGCGCAGGTAGTCGTTGAGAGACGTGCCGCGCCCGATGAAGCGCAGGATCTCGTAGGGAGTGGCGCGTATCCAGCGCGACGGGCGCAAGCCCGCGTCGCGCGCCTCCACGATCTGCGAGGCGGCCCAAATCAGCAGGTCGGCATCCCATATCGTTGCGATGCCGTGCTCCTGCGTACCCTCCACGCGGATGGTGATGCCGCCGGCGCGGAAGTCGATCGGCGCGGTACGCCGCGACTTCGCCAGCGAGAAGAACGGAAAGGCCATCAAGTCCTGGCTGTCGCGGGGTGCCATGTCGCCCGGCAGCGCGCGGAACAGGTCGAGCTGTTCGCGCTGCAAGGCTTGCCCTGGCGGGCTGGACATGGCGACGGCCACCCACGCGCCAGCGATCAGCGGCCATCACGGTAATCGCCCGCGTGGCGTTCGGCATATTCCGGGTCGGAAGTCGCCTCGTAGCTGCGCTGGTCGGCCCAGGCATCGAGGTCGGACACCGCGTACATGACGCGGCGGCCGAACTTGCGGAACTTCGGGCCGCCGCCGATCACGCGCTGTTTCTCCAGCGTGCGTGGCGACAGGCGCAGGTACTCGGCGGCTTCGTCGTTGGTCAGGTAGCGTTGGGGCTGCGCAGGCGCAGCGACAGCAGCGGCGGCAGGCCGCAAGGGAGCGGGTCGCATGGGATGTACCTCCATCAAGCCCGGCCACACCACGCGGCCGGTTAGAGGCACTTTCAAGAAAGCGAGGCTGCTTGCTAAGGGACGATCTACGGGGGACGCGAAACGTCCCCCCCTACTGCAACGGCGGCGGAAGCTGTGCCAGGCGGCGATAGCCGCCACGCATCAGCGCATCGCCACGACGTACCAGCCGCCGCACGCGGGCACGTAAGGCGCTGTCCTTGTGCCAGTCGGCGGCGACGGCATCGGCGCCGAACAGCCCTTCGGCCACTTCGCGCAATGACGCGCCCGCCAGGGTCGCGTCGAGCGTCTGCAAGGTGTGCAGTTCCAGCACCGCGGCCGTCGTGGGCCTGGAACGGGCCGCCGCCGCAGGCGTGGCAACCGTGGCCACGGCCAATGCGTCCAGCTCGGACGCGAGCGTGCGATAGCGCGCGCAGGGCGTGGCGCAGGCGCGGGTGGCGTAGAGGTAGGCCATGCCGTCTTCCAGGCCCGGCGCGAGCGCGAGCCGCAGGCAGCAGCCGGGCCAATGCGACACCAGCACCAGGCGCTTGCCGTCGTGGATCAGTTGCTTGCGGCCAGGGACGCGCCAGAACTCGAAGGCATGGGCTTCGGGTGGCGGGTCATCGTCCGGGTAAACCTGCACGACGGCATCGTGATCGGGAAACCAGGCCGGATGCGCGTCGCGCGCATCCAGGGCTGGGTCTTCCAGCAGGCGCAGGCCCCACGCCTGCGCCGTGTCCGGCCGGCGGCGGCGGCGCAGCCAGTCGCGGCGGTAGTCGGGATTTCGGCGCAGGTATTCCCACGCCAGCGCAGGGCCGTCAAGGTGCAGAACGTAGAGATAGGCCGCTGTCGGATACCAGTGTTCGGCGCTGCGATCAGTCATGGCGAAACCTCCCTCTGTTTGGGATGCGTCGCCACGATTTCCGCGATGCGGGAACTATCGAAATGCCATCAGGTCGTCATCAAAATTGGTTAGGCTGTAACTGTCGGTGTCAAGACCATTTGGCTCTGCGTGTTGCGGAAATCGTCTGAATGCGACGGCTACGCCTTCAGGAAAATGACGCGCAGCACCGAACACCGTGCCGCAGCCCGCGCCCAAGATCAGGACTGTTTTCAACAGGATCGCACCACTTCGGTGCAAGAATGCGGATTCAGACCTGCACGGTCTTGATCAAGATTGAAATAGTCACGATGCGCCCCGGCTGGCTAGGCCGCGCTGGTTTTCATCAGTCCGTGATCGCGCCGTTCTCCTGCGCCAGCCGGACGTACTCCGATAACGGGCGCACCGCCTGGAAATACCGATCCCGCCGCACCGGCAGCTTGCGCGGCCCGACGATGCCCGCCAGGTCGGACAGCTTGACCATCCCGAGCTCAGGCATACCGATACCGAGGTCGATCAGGCCGTAGGCCGTGTCGCCATCCGCCGGGTCGAGCGACACCAGCAGCCAGGTCACATGCGCGTCCGGGGTGAACAAGCGCACCACGGGCAGCGGGTCGAGCCGCTGACCAGCGGCGAGCGCCGCGCCGTGGGCCAGCAGCCGGGCGCGTTCATCAGCGGTGACAAGCGGCAGGGTCATGGGCAGCTTCTCCACGAAACCGACGATGCGCGAATGCGCTTTGGTGCCGAAGCGCAGAACTGCCGAAACGCATCCGTGCATTCGTGTGGAAGCACCGATGTGCAAGCCATCGCATCCGTAGAAGAACAGAAGCGCCGAAGCGGAATTGTCGGAAGCCGGAAAGACACGGATGCGATTCCCCGGTTCTGTCGGAATCCGCATCTGCGGATTTCCGTAAAAGCACGAAAGCGGGCCTTTCAGCCATGAATGAACACTATAGATTGTAGCCCTATAGGGCGCAATGGGCTGTCATCTTGGTTTTTATGGGGAAACCAAGTTAGTGACAGCGAAACACTCATTGGCAACGGCAATACGGACAGTCAGGAAGGCGCGAGGCTTGAGCCAGGAAGCGTTCTCCGACGTGTCCAGCCGCACCTATATGAGTACGCTGGAGCGCGACTTGAAAAGTCCGACCCTGCACAAGCTGACCGAGCTGTGCGAGGTCATGGAAGTGCATCCGCTGACGCTGTTGACGCTGGCCTACGCCGGCGACGACACGCACAAGGCCGACGAACTGCTGGCGCGGGTGCGCCAGGAGTTCGAGGCCGTGCTGAAAGAGCGCGACGCGCCCTAGCGCGTCTGAATGCCCGCAAGCGGAGCGCGCAGCGCCGCCAGGCGCGAAGGCGTGAGGGATTGAAGCCGATTGGCCGTGACGGCGTAGCCGGCACGGGGCGCAGCCCGAAAGCCCGGCGGCGCTTCCAGCGCCGACACGCCATCTTGTGCCTGCGGCTGCCAAGGGTTGCGAACCCTCCAGTCAGCACCCATGCGATACCGGCCCTGGTGGACGTACCCAGCGCGGAGCGACTGCCGAAACCCTATGCGTGCGGTGATGCGATGAGCAGCACAGTGCCCCGCCGCAATGGGCGGGGCGCTGTGGGCGGCCGTCAGGCCGCCTTGGGCTTGTTGCGCGACCAGATCAGGTCGTGCGTGCCGTTCTCGCCTTCGATCAGGCGGGCATAAACGGTGGCTGGGAACGAAGGATCGTCCAGGGTCACGGACACATAGGGCCGTCCGGCCTCGCTGGTCTTCTTCCACGCCGCGCCGATGTCATGACTTGCCGCTTGCAGGCGGTAGTCGGGGGCGTTCTCGTTGTCGCCCTTGTCGTTGGGAACCAGCTTGACTTTGACGTTGAGCGTCAGGGTGCGGAGCGTGCCGGTGAAGCCGTCTTTCTCTGCGGTGAAGGTGCCGATGTTTGCCATGATGATTTCTCCTTTCGGGTTGAACAAGGTCGCGCCAGTGCGTCCTTGTTGTGATCCGTCCGGCGGGGATGGGCTGGCCGCACCGCTTGCGGTCGGAACGAAGTGGAGAACCTGGAAGCAAAAATAATTTGTCCCGCGAGGAATGCGCGCAGCGCAGGGGAAATTATTTTTGCTGGAAGGTTGCGGCCATGAAGCCCAAGGCGCAGCCGCGCCACCGCCAGGATTCACAACAAGACAAGGACGTACAGGCCGACCGCTCCCGAATGGAGACATGGCCGACTCGGCATCCCCGCGTGACGGCTTCACCGGCTTGCGCCCTGACGCGGGCCAGGTCAATGCCCCGACGACAAGGCCGGAGCGCCCCTGCCGCAGCTCGCGGCACATGCTTGAGGCGTGGCGTGGAGGCTCCATCGGGCGAGGCCGGGCGGTGTGTCGGTGAACCGTCCTTCGTGACATACAGGCAACGAACCGCCAGCGTCGAGGACGGCACGCTTTCGCACAACCTGCCGCAGCAAGCCGGGGCGTAGCCCCACAAGCCCCGCCCATTGCGGCGGGGCGCAGTCCAAACACCGGCGGCGGGGTGCGCCGCCGCACTTGTGGGCTTCGTGGTTTCTCGCGCACAAGGCCGCTTGTGCGCGGCCCCTTCGCCGCCCGCCCGAAGGCGGCGAAGGGGCGTTTTGGTTTTGGGCCTTGAAACCGGGCGCGGCCACCGCCGCGCCCGGATTTTTGACCACCAGCCCCAGGGCGGAACGGACTGGGGCTGGCGTGAATGATGGGTTAGTCCTTGGTTTCGATAATCCACCACACGGCACGCGGCAAGGCGCGGCCCGTGATGGGGTGAAAGTCGGTCAGGTCGGCTCGGGCTGTCCAGCCGCGAGGCGGACGGTAGCCGCGCACGTCGCCTTCGCCGTGCCAGCGGCGGGCGCGTACCGTACCGGGGGCATAGGTCGCCGCCATGCGTGGGCGGCTGGTCGTGGTGCGGGTCATTGGGGTTTCTCCTTGCAGCGAAGCGCCCCGGTCGAGGCCGGGGCGCTTGCCTTCCGTGCGGGTCAAGCGGCCAGTGCTTCGGCGGGTTCATCCGCCATTGCCTCGGCATCCTCCGGGGCGTTTTGCTCCGGGCCTTCTTCCTGCACGGCATCCTGCGGGCCTGCGGCCTTGAAGATGGCGGGCATCCAGCCCGTGCCATCGGCCAGCCGCTCGGCCTCGCTGGCAATGTCGGCCTTCTTCAACTTCGCCAGCCGGGTTACAGAATCCGGTGCAAACACGGCCACGGCATCCAGAATCACGGCCTTGGAAACATGCTTGAAGTAGCCTTCTGCGGTCGGCTTCCACCATGCGGCCATGTCGAGGCCCACGGCCTGCGCCAGTTCTGCGCCGCGCTGGTGCGGCGTGGCGCGGGGTGTCACCACGTCCACCGTGGAAGCCACGCACACGGCCAGCAGCCGCACCAGTTCATCTTGCGGCTTCGCCAGCAGCACGGCGAACAGTTCGGCGCTGTCCTCCGGCAAGGCTTCGCCCGCCACCTGTTGCAGTTCGCGCAGCGCCACGGCGGCGGGCGATTCGGGCAAGTCCGGGGCCATGCCTTCCAGCCGGTCTTGCACTTTGAGGCTTACGCCCAGCGGCAAGTCGTGGCCGTAGTGGCTGCCCTGCAAAACGGTCTGCACCATGCCATGCACCACGGCGGCCAGCGCGGCTTGCGGATGCCGGGCGACTTCGATTTGCAGCGCGGCGGTGCGGTGGGCGCTCAACTTCTGCGCCAGCCGGTCGGACATGGCGGCGGCCTTGGGCTGCCTGTCGTCGTCTCCGTCCTCGCCTTCCTCGTCGTTCGCGGCTTCGCCTTCGCCGCCGAAACCCTGCCGAATCCTTTCCAGTGTGCGCAGCGCCTTGGCTTCGGCTTCGCGCATCAGGCCGCGATGAATGACGGCCTCGCCGTTGCGGTCGATGGTGACGATGGCTCCGGCTGCGGCCTTCACGTTCGCGCCGTAGTCTTGCAAGCCATCTTCTAGCGCTTGCAACTGCTCGCCCACGGCTTCGCCTTCCTCCTGCAAGGCATCGGCCTTTTCCTCGTCGTCGGCGTCCAATGCGGCATCCACGGCTTCGGCCAGTTCGTGCATCCGGGCTTGCAGCTTCTCGATGCGTGCGGCTTCGCGCTTGTTCGGTTCGCGGCGCTCCCTCGGGGCGCGTTGGAAGGTGTGCAGGTCGGCATGGGTCGCGCCCGGCGTGGCATCCACCCACGCCCAACCTTCGGCGCGAACATTGGCGGCAATGCCTGCCAGCCGGGTTTGCGCCAGTCGTTCCAGCAGCGCGGCATCGGTCAGATACACGCCCGCATCGCCTTCCGCAAACAGGTCGCGGCGGATGCCACCGCCTGCGGCTTCGTAGGTGTCCAGCCCTACGAACCGCACCAGCGGATGCCGGTAGGCGTCGATTTCGCGCTCGGTCAGGCGTTCGCGCAAGTGGGACGGATGCCGCTGCCACTGCGGGGCATCGTAGAACGCGGCTTCCTGTGCGGCGTGGTCATCGGTGATGGCAAGCGCCATCAACTGATCGAGCGTGACGGCATCGGCGCGATAGTCGGCCATCAGGCGCGGCGACACGTTCGCCAGCTTCAAGCGGCGTTGCACCACCAGCGGCGTGACGCTGAAATCCGCCGCAATGTCCTCGATGGGCCGGCCTTCGGCCACCAGCGCGGCGAATGCCTCGAACTGGTCGGCGGGGTGCATGGCTTCGCGCTGTACGTTCTCGGTGAGGCTGGCCGTGCGGGCGGTGCCATCGGCTACCAGCAGGCAAGGAACCTCCCATTCCTTGCTGATGCGGTGCTTTTTCGCCAGCAGCTTCAACGCGGCGAGGCGACGGCCACCGGCGACGACTTCGTAATGCTCGCCATCGGCGGATGCAATCACGATCAGGTTTTGCAGCAGGCCGACACGCTGGATGGATGCGGCGAGTTCGGGGATGGACATGCGCGGGGTCTTGCGCACGTTGCGGCCCGTGGGGCGCAACACCAGCCGCGACAGCGGAACCAGAATCAGGTTCTTGGTCGGGTCGGCAGCTTCCAGCGCGGGGGCTTGGATGGCGCGGGCTTCGGTAGTGGTAACGGCGTTCATGGTGTATCTCCAATCAAGTGAAACAAGGGAATGGAGGGGAACCGCCCCTCCGGCGGGTAAAAGATCGGAAGGGTTCAGGCTTTCAACTGGCGCAGGCCATCGGCCAGCATCCAGAGGGCGCGATTGAGGCGCACATCGGAATCAATGCCTTGCACCGGGCGGGTCTGCTGGCGGCGCCCGTTGGCGCTGCGGCCATGCAATCCGCCTTTGGTCAGGTTTTCTTGGGTGCGGTTGAACACGCTCCACAAGTCCGGGCGGCGGTCGTCGAACCGGCGCGGCATCAGGATTTGCGATTCGGTGATGGGCGCTGGCTTGTTGTCGGTGGGGTCGTACTTGAGGGCCAGCGCGGAACGGGCGAACACTTCGGCCTCGCCTTCGTCCAGCGTGATCGCGCGCATGGCATCGCGGGATTCCTTCACCCGCTCGAAGCCGCTCAACACCTCGAAAGCGCCTTCGATGACGGAGCCGGCTACGTCGCCTTTGTGGGGCACGCGCACGTCCGCCACGGTGTCGCCGCAGACAAGACCATTGCTGCACACGAACCGGAACATGCCGGCCAGCATCTGATAGCTGCTGGTGCCGTCATGCGAGTTCAGCAGCACGATTTCGTTAGCCTCCGCGCCGTTGATCTGGCTGGCGTGGCGCAGGCGAATCATGTGTTTCGTGTGCTCGCGCTTGCCTTCATCGCGCACGCGGGTCTGCGTCACCATGAAGGGCTGGAAGCCTTCTTTCCGAAGCTCGGTCAGCACGGCGGCGGTGGGGATGTAGGCGTACCGCTGCGAACGGCTCTCATGCGGGGCGTCCGCGAAGATGGACGGCGCGACACGGTGAATCTGGTCATCGGTCAGCGGGTATTCGCTGCGCAGTGCCGGGGAACGGGAAGCGAAACGGGATGCGAGTTGCATGGTCTTTCTCCTGACAAAAAGAGGTTTGCTGTTCACACCGCACACCGGATTCCTAGATTCGGAGCCCAGCCTTTCAGCTGTTCGGTGCGGTCGGCACGAGGAACCCGGTTAGCCCTGTTGCCACCGTCTTTCCTGAGTTCATCGCCCGCGACGGTCAGGAGCGCGCGAACGGGTGCCGTCAAGGAGGCAAGCGCAGGGTTGGTGCGGCCCGCAGGCGCAGCCGAGGACACGGCCCTGCGTGCCTTGACGGCACACGGGCGCGGGCTACAGTCGCAGACAAGGTGATGAGGTCAGGGAAGACGGCTGGACATGGCAACGGCCATCCCTATGTGCCGAACCGCACGGCAAGCGAAGCGCGCAGGCCCGGATCTAGAAGCCGGGCCGGAGGCGTCAGCCGAGCGGAGCGAGGGAACGATGGAAGCCCGTCAGGGGCGAGACGCCGCAGGCGGCTCGATGCGCAACGCGCACGACAGCGCGACCGGCCATGTCTTCTTGGCCGGGGACGCCCTGACTTCGATGCTCGATGAACATCACGCCCAGGACAGCCCTCATGCACAAGGCATCGAGAAATTGCTTCTGCTGCTGGGACTGCGATTGGCTTCTGGCCGATCCGGCGCAGCCGGTTCGGCGGTCTTCCAGGGGCGCCAAGCATCGCGCGGCGGGGATAGCCCGCAGGGCTTTCCCCTGGAGGCAAGCGAAGCGCCGCGGGCGCGAAGGCATCGGCATCGGGCGCAGCAAAAAGAATGGCGCGTCGCCCGAAAGGACGACGCGCCGGGTTGTTAGCGCGATCAGCTCGTCGCCGGCGACACCATCGCTTCAAGCTGCTCTATGACGCCCGGCTTAACGAAGACGCAAGGCTGGTTGGCCTCGATCGGCACGTTGAACACCTTGGCGAACACATGATGCTTCAGGTGCGCCAGCCGGCCCGTGCGATAAGCCTGCTCGGGCTTCAGGCGGCCACCCGGCGAGCCGCTGCGCTGCGGGTCGCATTCGACTAGCGCGACGAAACCATCGTCGGCCAGCTTCTGGTGCTCGGGGCATAGGCCCCAGCCCGTCTTCGTATGGTGCTCCATGCTTGCACGCAGGCGCTTGTCGAGCAGGATGGTGCCGGTATCGAACGCTTTGCCGCAGACCAGGCAAACGTGCTGTTCGAGGGAAACATGTGATTTATCGTTCATGACGATCTCCGGTTACACAGGCGGAATTGCCCGGAACCGTCACCAGCACGGCGCAGCGCAAGCGGTCAGGGGTCAAGGACGGCCGGGAGGCCGCAAGCGTGCTTGCACGCGCAGCCCTTGACGGCGAGAACGCCGTGATACGGTGAAGGGAACAGCAAGACCGCCTCACACCACCACCTACGCACACCTGTCTTCAGCAAGCGCAGGCCCGCGAGGGCCGTAGCTGCGCCACCGGGCGCAGCAAAAAAGGGGCCGCAGCCCCCCTGTGTCAGATCAGGCCACGCTCAGCGAATGACGTAGTGGCCTCGCCGCCGACGACGATGTGATCCAGCGTGCGCACGTCCACCAGCGCCAGGGCTTCCTTGAGGCGTTGGGTCAGCAGCTTGTCCGCCTGGCTCGGCTCGGAATTGCCGCTCGGATGATTGTGCGAAAAGATCACGGCCGCTGCGTTGTGTTGCAGTGCCGTTTTCACGACTTCGCGCGGATACACCGATGCCTGGTCGATGGTGCCGCGAAACATCTCCACGTATTCGATCAGACGGTTCTGGCTGTCGAGGAACAGCGTAGCGAAAACCTCATGCTCGAAGTTGGCCAGCTTGGTGCGCAGGTAGTCCTTGACCAGCGCCGGCGAAGTGAACAGCGTCCCGCGCGGAGTTTTCTGGTCGATAACGTACCGCGCAGCTTCCAGAATTTGGTCGGCAGTCGCCGGCAGATAGCGCCCCTGGTCGTCACGCACCAGCAGCGAGGAATCGAGAGACAGAGAAAGTTGCGACATGATCATGCTCCGGTTGCTCGGGCGGAATTGCCCGGAACCGGCCTCAGCACGGCGCAGCGCAAGCGGTCAGGGGTCAGCGACGGCCGCCAGGACGCAAGCGCGCAAGGCGCGCGCAGCCCTTGACGGCGAGAACGCCGTGATACGGTGAAGGGAACAGCAAGACCGCCCACACCCCGCCCGCAGAGACGACGGATGGGCAAGCGCAGCGCGCAGGCCCACAGGGCCGGAGGCGTCAGGGATCAAAGCCGGATGGCCATGACTCGGTACGAGGCATGGGGCGTAGCCCGCGAGCCCGACGGCGGAACGCCGGGACGCTCTTTTGTCGCTAAGTTCCTATGAAATGTGGAGCTTCAACTCGCGATCTATAGGTAACGACGTGACCACACGCATTTAGAGCATCGTCAGCAGGTTGGAGATGAAAATTGCTTTGTCCATAGAGCCGTCGATTCAGTCAAGAACCGCTGTTGCGCAGTCAGCGCTTCCCTCAAATCATTGCCCAAATCGTGGTGCCCCTGACTCAATAGTTCTGCCATCACGGACTCGGCGATTTGCGAACCCCGGGGGAATGCCAAAAGCGTGCCTTCGGCCAGTACAGGCGGGAACTCCATGTTCGAACCAGAACCTACCAAGCTCTTCACAGTCCATAGCATCTGTCCGGCCAAATCCTTGGGGAGCAATACCAGATGAAATCCATCGAGCAGCCATTGCACAGTCAAATGGTTGCGCTGGTAGAGATAGAGTTTCGAGGCGAGGTGAATGCGCGCGCCAATGCGCTTAGCGACATGCACGGCGCCCGCAAGATGGTGAGATCCGCCACTGTTGTCAAGGAACAAACGGCCATCCCAAGCTCGCACGCTAAACGTGTCGGAGCCACGTCCGTGCAGTAGCCGAATTTCGCCATGAGAACAAAGCTCTTTTAAGCTCGCATCATCCAGTCCGAGCGGGGGCTTTCCTTTTCTGGCATATCGATTCTGCTCATCAATATAGTAGGCACCAAAGACATCCACACTTTCGTGTGGCATATCTGCCGACTTGCTTGCGGAGATGCCCTCTATATCGCTTGCGTCGCATTCAAAGTGAGGCACCATCGTCACTTGCACTAGCGATCCATGAGGACTTTGGAAAGCCTCCTTAGCGCCCGAGGCTAAGCCCGAAAATCGGCTCCGCAAAGTAAAGTTGCTGCGATTAAGATTGTCCAGGATGTCCCATCGACGGCGTGAGTCATCAAAAATCTTCGATTTTGCGGTGTTGAGGAGCACATTTTTTCCTGCCGACTCCTTGAGCCCCAATAGCTCACGCCAAGCTTCACACCGCTTCCGTACAAGCGCCGGCGGTCGATTCCAAAATCTTCGCCACCACGGCCATGTGTGGAGTTCAAGCACAGAAATTGGAAACTCAGAGAGCGACATCGCATGCATAGGTTGCAAGTACCTGGTAGTTAGGCAAGCGCAGGCCCGCAAGGCCGGAGGCGTCAGGAATCAAAGCCGGGTGGCCGCGACTCGGCATGAGGCGCGGGGCGCAGCCCGCGAGTCCGACGGCGGAACGCCGGGACGCTCATAACGTAGGCGGCAGAAAGCCAATGAACAGCACGTCACGCTCAAACTGCCCGCTCAACTCTCTTGCTCTTCGGGGTACTCTGCTTGAGGAATTGATACCCAGCCATCGCGGGTAATGCCCGCCCCAATGCGGAGATTCTTGCTTTCGGTTGCCGCCCAGTGCCCACCCCGGTGCAATACAGCGCGAATTACGGACTTCCGCGGGTGATCCTCATCGGCTTTGGCAGAACTGCAAATGGCATTCCAGGTATGCTTGTCCGGCATGCTGTCCAATCGTGGACCAACCAGTTGATCCAGAATTTCAGTCGAGACATTGTGTCGCCCGCCATGATGAGGCACCTGGAAATACCGAATGCCTGGCAACGCGAGTCCGGCAAAAGGCGCGTAGTCAATAACCTCTTGCAGCGCTTCACGCCCGGCATCGCCAGTAAGCATGACACGATGACCGTTCAGAACAGCCGACTGGACCACACTCATTTCATTTTCACGGCTGGTAGGCTCCGGCGGAAAATATTCCTCGCCCCACAGGGACTTGATGTAGGCGGTCGCGGCCTTCACCACCCGGAATATGCTGCTCAGCGCGCTATCCAAAGCACTTTCTTCAACAGCTTCCGGTGTCTTCGCGGAGTCCACGATCAGGTCGAAGTAGCGATCTAGTGTGGGTGCCATCACCATGAAGGGACCGATGTTCTGCCCCTGAAGAGGGGCATGGATTGGAATTCCCTTCTCAACCGCAAGATCCTCAAGAATTGCCGTGGCATCGTAGATGGAGCGCAATTTCCGTCTCAGTGCTTCAACTGATTCATAGGTCTCGAATCGATCAATCAACTGATCTGCATAGATCCACGGCCTGTTGATCCAGAGATTTTTGACTGTGCATTGCTCCAGGACTTTTCGCAGCCCATTGGCGTGATCGCGATCGGGGTGTGTGAGGATCACATGGTCGATGACTGTTGTTCCATAGTACGTCTTCAGGTGCTCGACGAGCTGATCTCCCGTATCCAGATACCCACCGTCAACGACGTGCACGCCCTCTGTGCCATTCACCGAATAGCGTAGCGTGATTGCATCCCCGCTTTTCGCTGTTTCGACGCCAAGAAAATCGATCTCGAAGTAGTCAGCCATACATCCCTTTCGTTTTATGCCAAGAAAGTGCCGGCGGCTTTGCCTTTACCAGCGATCCACCGCACACCTGAGTCCTGTCGGAGTCCATACCAACGACACGGCGGGAAGGCCGCCAGCATCCTCGGCGATGCCGCGCAACGTATTTCGGTCTATGCCCGAATGTGCGCCGCCTTTCGGGTGGCTATGCCAAGTGCCGATGAAGGCCAGATACCCCAAAGAGGTTCCATTCGCTGTGCGCAAATTTTGAACAAGCCCATTCGTCCCAAGGACGAAGCGGGCGGCCTCCCGAATGCTGTCAGGCGGCGCATCCACGAGGCCAGCAATGGTGATGGTTCGATTCTCAAACGAGATACGACCGACCAAGGCTCCACCTGTTTCCAGAGCGCCCCAGCGCAGCGCATCAGCATGGATCGCTTGCACGACAGGGTGCAGAATCCGAATGTTCCAGCCACCATCGTCTGCTACGTTGAGCACAGTGGTCGGGCCGAGGCTGGTGCTGGTCCATGCCATGCCGAGGCCTTCGGTATCCGAGACCCCGGCGCAAAGCGTCGCCTCCTTCGGGAGTCCGCCAACGAGCCAGCGTTCCAGTTGCAGGCCAGCTAATGAAGCAGAACGCGAAACAACGGCATCGGACATTGGCATCGTCAGTGAACGGCAGTTGTCGCCCACAAAAATACGCGTCGGCTCAGACGTATCGCCAGCAATCGACGCCCGCAGTTCCGGCACAAACCGACAGCACTCGAACAAGAATGCCGTAAGATCGTCAACCCGACCGGCGCGACCAGGCCCTTCAAGCAAAACCGCGACACAGCGCCCCTGGCCATACATGACGATCCGTGCCAACCGCGCAGGGGATTGGTTCAGCGCCGTTGATTGCGTTTCTGCGGCCAACACCTGAAGTGAGGCTGTCGCATCCACGATGAGGGCCGCATCCTGCGGAACGGTTGCAGCAAACTGCGCAGCATCGACCAAGAGAGTCACTGCGTCGGTGTCGAACGCTTGCGATTGAAGATGCGACAGCGACTCAAAGGCCGTCTTCATCAGCGCCGACTTCCGAGGTGGGACCAGCACCGATGCCCGCTCAATGAGTGCATGCCGGGCCGCGTTGTGAGGCGACATGGACTCGTTATCGACGAAGGTCATTGAGCCGAAACCCGCTCGCCCCAGTTGCATCGCGATTTTCGACCCCACGCTTCCGCAGCCGAGCAAGACCAGCGGCTGCGATGTGGCCGCAGATGGAATGCCGGACGTTCTTGCCAGCAGTTCGGGAGACAACGCATGTGCGTGAAAAGCCGGGTGAACCGTGGCGTTTCGCTCCAGGAGCGATTGAGCGTTGAGTTCATAGCGCACCACGTAGGGCAATACCTCGATACTTCTCCCCGGTGAGCCCACAAGCGACGCTGGCCTTTGAACAGTCAGAATCACAATCGCATACAAGCCATGCGTCCAGCCACGCGAGTCTTGCTGCATATCCAGAATCGAACGTCCATAGTAGCCGTCCAAGCCTTGAGCCAAAGCGTCACGATCGACGCCGAGTTCCGCTGCTCGATCAAGCAACGTCGCGAGATCGACAACCGTCTCGGGTTGATAGTGGCCGACCACATGCGGGTTGCCGTCGGTTATTGGAGCCCGCGCAATGAAGGCTGCGGTATGGCCATTTCCCCATTTACCCAACTTGTCGTTGTGAACCTCCTGATAGAACACAGGATCGACTTGAGCAGTCAGTTCGGCATTGACGATGGCGTATAGCCCGCCATCAATCGTCACGTAGCCTGCGGGAACCACCAAAATCGTGCCGTCAGCGGGAGCGGCGGCCGCGACATTCTCGGCACTGAATACAAGGGTCGAAGGACAACTGTCTCGACGAGTCGGCTCCCACCCCTGTTCAAGGTCCAGCAACGTCCCGGCTGCGGCCTTGTGCAACCAAACGATCAACTGATCGACGATGGCGTCCAGACCAAACCGATGCAGCAGCTCGTCCAACGATCCCTCGAACAGACAAGGCGAGACCAACTCGCCTTCGCGATGAGGATTGATGTGCGGCAAGTTGAGTGGGAAGTCCGCACGCAAGAAAGGCTTGGGTGCAGACATGGGCCAGTCACTGCCGAATACCAGAACGCATGTCTCGACCGAGCGCACTCCGGTCCCGGATACGCCATTGCGCCGAGACCTGCTCGGCAATTCAACAGCAACATCGACTTCAATCTGCGTCGATTCACCACTTTTCCTTGGCTCGCCAACGCGGACAAGGCCCCTGTGCCGCTGAAGTTGATGCAGTGCGTCCGCGATGGTGCCCGTCATGATGCCCCGTGTGGCATGGGCGCGCGCGCGGAGGTGATCACGGCGGCGGCCTTCGATCCGGCTTCCTTCTTCGAGGGAGGCTGCACACCCTGAGCGGTGACGGTGAAAACGAGGGGCTCCACGGATTTTTCGCTCGGATATTCGCCCGTGCAGTAAAAGTCGCCTTTTACTTCGTCCACGATTGCTACGTATTCACGCTTTGCGCGGATGCAGGGCGGATCGCTGTCGTCGTCTGCGATCGGCTTGCAACTGGCGACGATGACGGCACCGTTGCGGGTCTGCGAAAGCGCCTTGCGAGCGTCGGCATCAAGTTTGGCCTTTTCGCGGTAGTCCGACCAACTGTCATAGGACAGCGAATGCCAGGAACAGTGATGTGGCGCCTGCATGATGTCGTACTCAAGCACATCGGCTTCGGCCTTGTGGCGCTGCCACTGGCGGTTCCAGATAAATACTTCGGCATCGCCACCAGTAAGGAATTTTGCGCCATCCGGCGTCTGAGCATCAGCGGCCAATGTGAAGTTCAAGATCACGCTGGACTGGTTCTTGACCAGGCACTCTTCCTCTTCTTCGTCGTCCTGGGCGTCCAAGGGTGCCAGAAGAATCGCGGAGAAGAATGCGGAACTCTTGCCATTGATCGTCGAGAAGCGCGTGTCCACCTTCCGCACAATCGAGGTGAGATCATCGGTTTTTCCGTCGATGTCCTCGCCCATGATCTGAATGCGGTCGCCGTTCCCGACGACGAAATTCTTGTCGCGGTTCAGCTGTACGCGCCGACGCGCCTCCGTGTTGAATGCCTTGGCGTCGTCACTCAAGGTGTGCGTCTTGCTGGCGCGTCGAAACACGATCGGAGACGACCATATCTCGCGGATCACGATCTTCTTGTCCTTGTCGTCCTTCTTGTCATCCGGATACTTGTCCAGCGGCCCCAGGTGGAAGTGCCGCGTCAGGCCTCGGCAATGGTCCTGGTCCGGGTGGCTCAGCAGGAACGCATCGACATACGGCCTGCCGTTCTCATCTTTCTTCAGTCGGTCGCGCAGATCCTTGGCGACATCGCGCGCCTCACCGTCAGGGTCGTCGGCGTCTTGCCTGATGTTTACGTCGATCAGCAGGGTGGTTGCGTCGAGGTCGCCGAACTTGATGAGGGTCATGTCCCCGTTGTCGACGGGAAAAAACGTGATGGTTGTGGGCATTGGGGCTCCGGGTAGACGACCGAAGGATGATCGCGTATAGTTAATGTACGACTATTTTTTATATCCGTCTACTTTTTAGGCGCAACTGATGCAAGAGCCCTCTGTCACTGCCGCCAATCCTGCTGAGCCCAAAGGGCTAAGTTGGGGGTTGGAAAGCAGACTTCAATTCATCGATTTCCGTTTGCGCTGGGAACGGCACATTAATCGAATGGATCTCACTGAGCACTTCGGCATATCGGTTCCCCAGGCGTCACTGGACATTGCCAAGTACACGGAGTTGGCGCCGAGCAACCTAACTTACGACCGCAGTTCCAAGACCTACACGGCAGCGCCGAGTTTTCACCCGCTTTACCAACGAAGTTCGGCGCAACACTATCTAGCGGAGCTGCTGGCCACCAAGATGGGAGTCATCGAGCCTGCGGCCAGCTTTATCGGCTCAGCACTTGAGGCAGATTGGGCGCCGTCCCCCTGGCGCACGATCAATGAACAGACCGTCGAAGCAGTGGTCCGGGCAATTCGGCAGCAGGAAGCCATTTGGGTGAGCTACCAGTCCATGACGTCCATGGACGAATCGGTTCGTCTGCTGTCTCCCCACGCCCTTGGTAATGACGGTTTTCGCTGGCACATGCGCGCGTTTTGCCACAAACGCCAGCGCTTCAGTGATTTCGTCCTCGCCCGAATCCTGCGCATCGACGGCTTCGAAGCGAGCCAAGTGGACGCCAGCCAAGATTCGCACTGGCAAACTCTCTTGACGCTGGTGCTTGCACCGCACCCCGATTTGCCCGCTGCCAAGAAACGAGTCCTGGAGTTGGACTATGGAATGGAAGACGGACAGGTCAAACTTCCATGCCGCCAAGCGTTTTTGTATTACACGCTGAGGCGTTTGGGCTTGCATACTAAGGAAGCACCCGACCCTCTCGCGCAGCAGATCACTTTAAAGAACCGCGATGAAATTCAACCCTATATTGATGCCTTGTCGGCCCAAAGCTGAACGCCCATGACAACTATTTTTGAACTGGTCAAAGACCCCTATGAGCGCAAGGCGCGCGTAATCCCAGGACTTCTTGTAGCGTTACCGCTGCTCGTTCCTTTGTTGTGCGTCTACGGCGCAAAGCACCCGGTACTTACAGGCGTGATCGGCTTGCTTGGTGGCTGCGGTGCCATTTATGCGCTTGCGAGCGTAGCTCGCGGGCGCGGGAAGAAGCTTGAAGAGATCCTGGTTGCAAGGTGGGGCGGTATGCCGACAACCATCGCGTTACGCCATCGCGACAAGTTTCTCGATGGTGTCAGCAAGCAGCGCTACCACACGGCGATCACGGCCAAGCTGGGCATCGCCATGCCAACGGCAGAAGAAGAATCAGCAAGCCCTGACAAGGCAGACGACATCTACGTTGGCGCCACAAAGCGGCTTCGCGAACTCACGCGTTCCAACAAGCAGCTCTTGCTGAAAGAGAACATCGCCTACGGATTTCACCGCAATATGCTGGCAATGAAGCCTGCCGGCATCGTGTCGTGCCTCCTGGGCATCGTCTACGGATTGCTGATTGCAAAGATTCTGCAGGTAGTACCTCCTCATTTTAACCTAGAGCACCTTGCCGATCCGGGGCTTGCCGCAGGCTTGACACTGCTCATTTCGCTGGCATTACTTGCCGCTTGGCTGCTGTATTTCGATCAGGGCGCGGTCAGACGGATGGGGTTCGTCTATGCAGAACGCTTGTTTGAGTGCTTGCCGTCTTTGCCTTCTTCGGCCCCGCGGAAAAGAGCCTCAAAACCGACTACGGACTGAGATTCAATGCTCTTTGCAAATAGGCGCGTAACTCCGCAGGAATGCTTGCCTATCGGCTGACTTCCGACGGGGGATGGTCACGCCTCTTGGCTGGCAGCCGCGTGATTGCGATGCAGGTCCGAAACCACCGCGATCAATCTGTTGATCGGTTCAGCCAGCCGCTTCGGCAAGACGCGATGCTGGGTATGGGTTTTCAAGTCGGCGATCCAGCGATGCGCAACCCACACGTCTTCTTCAGGGTGGTGGTTGTCTACGCCGTTGCAATACTTGTAGCCAACGAGCGAATCAGTGTGCGACAGCAGGATGCGCGCCATCGTCATGTGGAAGCGATGGGCCTGGAGATCCGCCGGGCCTTTGGGACGCGGCAGGGTCAGTCGTAGGCATCGCTGGCCGTTGAACTCGCTCCAGTCGGGGCCAACGACTTGTCCCGCGCGTTCCAGCATCTTGCGCGACTGTTCGTTCTTGCCATTGACCAAGGCAACGGCGACCGTACCCTTCGGGTACTCCAGCTTTTCGGCGAGCAGGTTCATCCAGCGCACCAACTTGTTCAGGGTCTCATCGTCGGCAAACACAAGGAACTGATGGCGCTGCTCGTCGTCCAGAAACGCCGGCAATTGCGCGTAGAGGGGGTACAGCAGGTCGTGGAGATAGATGTAGGTCTGCCGGCGTCCTTGCTCGTGGCTCCGCGTGGTCGCAGTCAATACCTGCCGTGCCCACTCGGGCGTGAGTTCGTCCAGCGTCATCTCGGTGATGTCGATGGAGATGAGCGGGAATCCGAGCGACTTCCCGATAAGAGCCTTGCGCCCGTCGAAGGCGTGGCCGAGTTCGATTTCAACGCCGCCCAGCACCATCGGTTCAGCCTGGACCGGGGGGCCGAGCACGGCAACGTCGAGCCGGAATTTGCTGCCGAATGGCGTCTCCAGGGGATGCTCGGTTGCCACCTGGTCGGCGCCGAGCAACAAGTTGCCTTCCAGCGGATAGTCCGACGCATCCATATCCTTGAACGCCCACGGCATCGCAAGCCCGGCATTCAAACGTCGTGAGAGTTCGGCCGCGACAAGTTCTTTCGCCCGCCGGTGTTCAGGACTTTCCTGCACGGCGCGCCATCGGCTGGCTTCTTCATCGTCGAAGTGCGCTTTGGGGTTAAAGGTGTGCTGGGCAGGAAGTACGCGGAAATGGGATCGCCGACGCAGCTTCCCGCTTTCAAAGGAGGGGCTGACCCATGTCACCATCTGGCGCTCTGCGCCTGGAGACACCAAGGGCCACAGCTTGCGCGCATGTTCCCGGCTGCGAACGTCGCGCGCGGCAATCGTGGTCTGGAAAATCCCTTTTCGAGAGAAGACAACGATCGCCTCGTCCATTCCTGTCTCTCACTTACGGCGATACGGCCGCTAATTTCGTGGTGCCATCCAGCTTGCGGTGAATCAGCGATACCAGCGTCAGGATGTCCAGTGCGTCCTGTTCGGACATGGGCCAATTCGTCTTGGGCGCATGGGCCAGCGGATTGCGCACGGCGCCAAATAAGCCGATCAGCAGGTTGGCAAAGCCTTTCTGCTCGCTCTTTTCGGACTCGGTGGTGAGCGGTCCCAAGGCGAGAACGGGTTGCTGGCCTGCGAATGCCTTGTTCACCAAGTCCGCGCCGTCGCCGTTCAGGCCCGACAGCAGGCGAATCCGCTCCGCAACACCTTTCGTTGCCTCGAACACGGCATGGAAGTAGTTTTCCTCCAGCAACTCGGCGCGGCAGTAGTTCAGCACTTCCGCATGGACGACGCGGCTTTCCAGTGCGGCCTTGAGTCGTCCCGCGCGGGCGCGGGCGGCATCAAGCGTCGTGGCCTTATCGGCGTGAGCAACCTTGCCGTCATCGCGCACGTAGAAACCGGAGAAGGCAAGGACGACATTGAGTTCGTCGCGCCGCCAAGCGAACGTCGCGGGATCGCGGGCGTAGTTCACCGGGTTCATCGCGCGGTTGATGAACATGATGAGATGGTTGCCGATCTGGTGGTGGTTCTGCGCACCGGCCAGCGCATTGAACAACCGCTTCCACTTTGTCATGCCGGGCGACGTGTCGGCAACCTCGATTTCCTGCAGCAGCCGCTCGATCTGTGTACCGCTCAGACCGCGTTCGGTATCGGCGAGCACGCGGCAGGCGGCTTCAAGATGCTGTGAGTTGAAAGGGGTAATTCGCGTCGCCAATGCCTGTCTCCCTCGTCAGGCATCAGATGATGGCCTGCAGGCCCTTGTCGGCGATGACGTTGAGCAGTTTGAGCGCTGGCCCCGTGGGATGGGTTTCGCCTTGTTCCCACTTGCGCACGGTCGAGGCCGACGTGTGTAGATGAAGAGCGAACACCGGCTGGCTAAACTTCAAGGCTTCACGCAGCCGCTTGATATCGAAAGCACTGAACTCCCGCACCGGCGGCGGGCAGATTGCGTCGAACTCGCGCATCGTTACCTTGCCGATCGCTCCCGCTTCGTGGAGCGCGGCCAGATCGCCACGCAGGGATTCAATGATCTTGCTCACAATGCACCTCCAATAACACGCCTGACTGCAACGCCTTCGACAATGCTTCGGCGGACAGTTCCAGGAACACCTTGCCGGCGAATTGCAGTGCCTTCTTCTCGTCCTGCGTAATGTTCGCCTTGTCGCTCTTGGGGAACCCATGCAGGAACACATAGCGGCTGCCGATCCGGGCCGACAATAACGTGCGGTAGCCGCCACTCTTGCCACCACCAGGGCGGGCAACCCGTTTCTTGTAAAGGAAGCCGCCCAAGTCCGCGTCAATCAGACCGCTTTCCATCTCCTGAACCGCTTTGCACAAGGCGGCATCGGACAGCTTTTCGCCCGCCTGCCACCGCGCAAAATCCTTTCGTTTGAGGATGCGCGTCATCTTGACCTTCAAACTATACCCGAAACGGGCACACTTTTCCAGTGCTTAGTACGATACGCAGGCGGTGATGGCCACTGAGCCAATTGTCGTAGCGGTGATACGACAATTGGGGCGGCAAGGTGGATTGCTGGCCTCTGATCATGCGGTCACCTCTTTCGGTTCTTGATGCATGCTGACGACCGACTTGCGTCGATTCGCCACCAGTTCGGCGGCTTCCCGCACGGGCTTGTCCTCGGTGTGGACGTAGCGCATGAACATCACCACGGTCTTGTGCGCCGTCAGGGCCATGCCGACCTTGACCGGGATACCCGAATTGGCAATGTCGGTCGCCGAGCGGTGGCGGATGCCGTGCGTCCCCACATGCGTTGCCCCCGCCGCTTTGAGCGCACGGCTCCAGCCGCCGTAATACTCGCCCGTGGTCAGGTGTTGCCCTGGATGGCGCGGCGACGGCAGGACGTAAGGATTGCCTTCCTGCCTCGGCGCCGTCGAAAGCAGCCGGTAGGCTTCCTCGCTGATGGGCTTGGACATACCGCCGGTCTTGCTGTCAGGCCAGACGACGCGGCGGTTTTCCAGATCGATCCATTCCCATTCGAGCGAGACGATTTCGCCACGGCGGCCGGCAAACTCGAATTGCAGGCGGATCGCCAACGGGATGACGTAGTTCTCCAGCCCCTCGGCCTCGATCTTGTCGAGCTGCCGGAAAAGTTTTCCCATGTCCTCGTCGCTGATAAGGTGGGTGGACTTGCCGGCAGGGAACATTGGGACATGGCGGCAGGGATTGGTGCCGTCAGGCCGATAGCCCCACACCTCAGCCAAATTGAACATCTTGCGCAGGATGCTGAACGCCTTGTTCGCCTCGGTCTGCTTGTAGGAAAGCTTTTCCATCAGTCCGGCAATGTCAGGCCGCTTCACGTCGTGGACCTTCTTGCGGCCCAACAACGGGATGATGCAGCGGTCGATGACACCTTGATAGCCGACTCGGGTGCTGGGCTTGTTGCGCTTCTTGGAGTGGTCCTCCATGAACTTCTTGCACAACTCTTCGACGGTGGGCGCTTTGCGTGCTTCCGTCTTGGCTGCGCCGGGATCACCACCCCGGCGTACCTGGGCCAGCCATTCTTGCGCGAGCGAACGGGCCTGTTCGACGGTCAGTTCCCCGTACTGACCCAAGGCGGGCTTGCGGCGCTCGCCAGCGTTCGTCCGGTACTGGAGCATGAACACCTTGCGGCCCGACGGGGTAATCTTGCACAAGAAGCCGGGAACCAACGTATCCCGGAGTTCGACGGCCTGCGCCTGGGGGTGTGCCGCATCGACAGCGGACTTGGTGAGTTTGATTTTTGCCATGATGACTCCTTGGAAAGACCCGGTTCCCAGGAGCCTTCTAGGGGCCAGTAGAGGGAAAGTCAGGTCAAGTTTCGGAAAGCACCGGCATATGATGAACTCGCCTAAGTCATTGATAAACCTGCTGTATCAAGCCTTGGCGTAGTCCAGCGCAGTACCGGGCTGGAGTCATGGTGAAATAAAAAATGCCCGCATCTGCGGGCATTGTATGTTTACTTCACGGCGTCCTTCGGACCCGGCTGCGAGCCCCACTTGGCCCAGAATTTCCACCACGGCGCGTCGCCCGTGCCCTTGCCGCCCATGAAGCGGCTGTCCGGGTAGTTCTGGGTGAACACGCGCTGGGTGTCGTCGCGCAGTTCCGGCATGCCCAGCTTGTCGTAGCAGCGGATCATGATGAATAGCGCTTCCTCGCGCGCAGGCGACTGGCTGAACTGGGTGACGGCGCCTTGGGCGCGGTTCAGCGCAGCCAGGTAGGCGCCGCGGCGGTAGTAGTAGTTCGCGACGTGGACTTCGTACTTCGCCATCGCGTCGACCAGGTAGTTCATGCGGTCGCGCGAGTCCGGCGCGTATTTGCTGTTCGGGAACTTGTCGACCAGTTCCTTGAAGGCGGCAAACGCTTCGCGGGTCGCCTTCGGGTCGCGCTCGGACGGATCCTGCGAATAGATGATGCTCAGGAAGCCGATCTGGTCGTTGAAGTTGATCAGGCCGCGCAGGTAGTACATATAGTCCACGTTCGGGTGGTTCGGGTGCAGCTTGATGAAGCGCTCCACGGCCGCCAGCGCCTCGGCCGGATCCTGGGCCTTGTAGTGGGCGTAGGCGATTTCCATCTGCGCCTGGGCGGCGTAGGTGCCGAACGGGTAGTTCGATTCGAGGCGTTCGAACAGCTTGATGGCGGCTTCGTAGTGGCCGCCGGCCATTTCTTCTTGCGCGTCAGCGTATAATTTCGATGCTGACACGTTCTTGTTTTCGTCGGTTCTCTCCGGTAACAAACCGCAAGCGGACAAACCTAGCAGGGCGCCAGTCACTACCAATACAGACAATTTTTTTTGCATAAGCGTTTTGCAAGAGAATTTTACCGAGAGGGCGTCGACCGATTCCGGCACGCCCTGAGCATCAACGAACGGCTGATTATAGCCGATGGAACCGACGTGATATTACCTGCTGCGCCGAATTCGGCGGAAATGCCTTTTGATACCGACCTGGACGATGATCTGGACACCGAGCTGGACACCGGCTCGGGCGCGCCCGACTATTCCCCGATCACCCTCGCGCTGGAACCCGAGCACTGCGGCCAGCGCCTCGACAAGGTCGTGGCCGGCCTGGTGCCGCAGTTCTCGCGCAGCCGCCTGCAGCAATGGTTCGAGGAAGGCCACATCACCGTCGACGGCAAGCCGGCCAAGGGCAAGGGGACGGCCTACGGCGACGAGACCGTCGTCGTGACGCCGCAGCCGGCGCCGGAAGACACGGCGTTCGCGCCGGAAGCGATGGCGCTGGACATCGTCTACGAGGACGAGGCGATCATGGTGATCAACAAGCCGGCCGGCCTCGTCGTCCATCCCGGCTCGGGCAACTGGTCGGGCACGCTGCTCAACGGCCTGCTCGCGCATTGCCCGCAGCTGGTGTCCGTGCCGCGCGCCGGCATCGTGCACCGCCTGGACAAGGACACGAGCGGCCTGATGGTGGTCGGCAAGACGCTGGAAGCGCAGACCGACCTCGTGCGCCAGTTGCAGGCGCGCACCGTCAAGCGCGAATACCTGGCGCTCGTGTGGGGCACGCCGCGCCCGTACGGCACCATCGATTCGCCGATCAGCCGCGACCCCAAGGACCGTGTCAAGATGGCCGTGTCGAACGCGCCGATGGCCAAGCCGGCCATCACGCACTACGAGCTGCTTGAATCGGGCGAGCTGGATCGCCGTCCGGTCAGCCTGGTGCAGTGCCGCCTGGAGACGGGCCGCACCCACCAGATCCGCGTGCACATGCAGTCGCTGGGCTACAGCCTGGTCGGCGATACGGTCTACGGCAAGCAGCACCTGCGCTCCTTCTTCCACCGCCAGGCGCTGCAGGCGCGCCGCCTGGGCCTGACGCATCCGGTCACGGGCGAGCACGTCGAATGGGTCGTCCCGCTGGCGGCCGACTTCGCCGGACTGCTGGAACAGGCAGGCATCCCCGAGCCGGAAGCCGTCTGATGGACAGCCTCTTCGCCGCCGGCGGCGTGCTGGTGCCCGACTGGCCGGATGCGCCGGACACGATCGGCGCGCTGGCCACGACGCGGCGCGGCGGCACCAGCGCAGCGCCCTGGGACGACGGCCGCGGCAGCGGCGGCCTGAACCTGGGCCGCCACGTGGGCGACGATCCGCAGGCGGTCGAGGCGAACCGCGCGCGCTTGGGGGCGCTGCTGCCGGGCCGCCCGGCCTGGATCGCGCAGGTGCACGGCTGCGACGTCGTCGACGCCGCGCTGGTGGGGCCCGATGCGCCGGTGCAGACGGGCGATGCGAGCATCGCCACCGGCGCCGGCATCGTGTGCGCGATCCTGACGGCCGATTGCCTGCCGGTGCTGTTCGCCGACCTGGAAGGCAAGGTGGTCGGCGCCGCCCACGCGGGCTGGCGCGGCCTCGCGGGTGGCGTGCTGGGAACGACCGTGGCGGCCATGCGCCGTGCCGGTGCCGGCGAGATCACGGCCTGGCTCGGGCCGGCGATCGGGCCGGATGCCTTCGAGGTCGGGACCGACGTCCTGGCCGCGTTCGAGGTGGCCCTGCCTGGCGAGGCGGCACACGCCTTCCGTCCCTATCCGGGGCGAGAAGGTAAATATCTCGCCGACATGAATGCGCTGGCGCGGCGCATGCTGGCCCGCGACGGCGTGACCCGCGTGCACGGCGGCGGGCGCTGCACGGCGAGCGAAGCCGACACCTTTTATTCCTATCGCCGCGATGGGGTCACGGGCCGCCAGGCCAGCCTGATCTGGATCAAATGATCCGTCGGCGAACGTTCATTCCTCCGGGCGTTCGCTATGCTGCGTGTCTTTGCCCGCCTGTCGGCGCCGCGCGCGCCGGCCGGCGCCCATGAGGTAGAGCACGAGCGACAAGGGCAACACACCGTAGCCGAAAAAAGTCATAATGCCCCCAACAACAGTGGGCTCAGTCGCCGCCATCAGGGTTACGACGTACATCCATCCTATGACCACGATCCACATGCGATTCTCCTGCTGCTTGATCAACCGATTCTACACAATGGATGCCCGATGAATTCGACCGACGCTTCGCAGATGTTCGCCGCACCCTGGATGTCGCAGTTCGCGCAGTTCACCGATCCCGCCGCCTGGCAGGCGTGGATGCCCCTGCCGCAGGCCGCCAACGGGGGAGGGCAGGCGCCGGGGATAGGCGCGATGCCGGGCGCAATACCGGGAACAATGGCGGGTCCGATGCTGGGCATGCTGGGCGATATCGGCGCCAGCCTGTCGCCGGCCAAGCTGGAGGCGCTGCGCGACGATTACCTCAAGAAAGCGATGCAGTTGTGGCAGGATTTCATGGTCGGCAAGCTGCCCGAACTCCATGACCGCCGCTTCTCCTCGTCCGAATGGACGTCGAACCCGATGTCGGCCTACAGCGCCGCCACCTACCTGCTGAATTCCACGTTCATGCTGGCGCTGGCCGATGCCGTCGAGGTGCCACCGAAAGACAAGCAGAAGATCCGGTTTGCAGTGCAGCAGATCGTCGATGCGCTTTCGCCCGCTAATTTCCTGGCGACGAATCCGGAAGCCCAGCACAAGATGCTGGAGACGAACGGCGAGAGCCTGACCAAGGGCTTGCAGAACATGCTGGCGGACATGCAGAAGGGCCGCATCTCGCAATCCGACGAATCCGCGTTCGAAGTGGGCCGCAACGTCGGCGTCACGCCGGGCACGGTCGTGTTCGAGAACGCGCTGTTCCAGCTGATCCAGTACACCCCGAGCACGCCGACCGTGCATGCGGTGCCGCTGCTGATGATCCCGCCCTGCATCAACAAGTACTACATCCTCGACCTGCAGCCGGAAAACTCGCTCGTGCGCTATCTCGTCGAGCAGGGCAATACCGTGTTCATGATGTCATGGCGCAATCCCGACCAGGGCCTGGCCGGGACTACCTGGGACGACTACGTCGACCAGGGCGCGATCCGCGCGCTGGACGTGGTGCGGGAGATTTCCGGCCAGGACAAGGTGAACGTGTTCGGCTTCTGCGTGGGCGGGACCATCGCCGCGACGGCGCTGGCCGTGCTGGCGGGGCGCGGACGCCACCCGGCGGCGAGCCTGTCGCTGTTCACCACGCTGCTGGACTTCTCCGACACGGGCGTGCTGGACGTGTTCGTCGACGACACCCAGGTCATGCTGCGCGAACAGCAGCTGGCGCGCGGCGGGCTGATGCCGGGCCGCGACCTCGCGACGACGTTCTCGTCGCTGCGCCCCAACGACCTCGTGTGGAACTACGTCCAGCAGAACTACCTGAAGGGCAAGACGCCGCCGGCCTTCGACCTGCTGTACTGGAACGCCGACAGCACGAACCTGCCTGGCCCCATGTACTGCTGGTATCTGCGCAATACCTACCTGGAAAACAAGCTGAAGGTGCCGGGGGCGCTGACGGTGGCCGGCGTGCCCGTCGACCTGGGCGCGATCGATTGCCCGACCTTCATCTATGGTTCGCGCGAAGACCATATCGTGCCATGGGAAGCGGCGTTCGCCTCGATGGGCCTGCTGAATCCGAAGAAGGGAAAGGCGGCGGGCAAGCCCAATCGCTTCGTACTGGGCGCCTCCGGCCACATCGCCGGCGTGATCAATCCGGCCTCGAAGAACAAGCGCAGCTACTGGGTCAATGAAGCGGGCGGCAAGAACCGTCCGAAGACGGCGCCGGAGTGGCTGGCCGGGGCGGAAGAACGAAAAGGCAGCTGGTGGCCGGAATGGGCCCGCTTCCTGGCCGAATACGGCGGCGCGGACGTGGCGCCGCCGGTCCAGCCCGGCAGCACGGCCTACGGGCCGATCGAGCCGGCGCCGGGCCGCTACGTCAAGCAGCGTGCGGATTGAATGCACGCGATTCGAGATTGCGAAAAAAATAACTGACTTGCACGCGATACAATGCGGAATATGCTGCGTCGCAATGCGCAACGTGGTATTTTTAGGAATATCCTCTTGGAATCGGAGACGCCACGAACCCCGTTCGTGGATGCCAGATAATAAATGCGCCACGGCGCTGTACATGGAAACGAGATGAGCAGTACGAAAAAAAGCACCGACCGCCTGATCAAGAAATATCCGAACCGCCGGCTCTACGATACGCAGACGAGCTCCTACATCACGCTGTCCGACGTCAAGCAGCTCGTGCTGGACGCCGATGAATTCACCGTCGTGGACGCCAAGACGAACGAAGACCTGACCCGCAGCATCCTGCTGCAGATCATCCTGGAAGAGGAAGCGCACGGCGTGCCGATGTTCTCCAGCAATGTCCTGGCGCAGATCATCCGCTACTACGGCCATGCGATGCAGGGCATGATGGGCTCCTACCTGGAAAAGAACGTCCAGGCCTTCACCGATATCCAGAGCAAGTTCGTCAACGCGTCCACGGGGGCGCTGGAGGGCAAGCCCTTCAATACCGAGATGTGGACCCAATTCATGAACATCCAGGGCCCGATGATGCAGGGCATGATGAACAGCTATATCGACCAGAGCAAGAACCTGTTCCTGCAGATGCAGGAGCAGATGCAGAACCAGAGCAAGGCGATGTTCGGCGCGGCGTTTCCGTTCGTGCCGCCGACGGGGCAGGAAAAGAAATAGATGCAGCGTCGCCCCTGCGAAGGCAGGGGGCCAATTTCTGCGCGTTCGACAGGTAGCGCGAGAAATTAGGCCCCTGCCTTCGCAGGGGCGACGGCTGGGCGTGGTGCCCAGCCGTCAATTTTTACCCCGCTCCACCTGCAATACCCCTCTTGCTGTAAAATCGCGGATTGCCCAAAATTTTTTGCCGCACTCCGACAATGCAAGAACTCCGCCGCAATCCTCTCCCCACGACCCTGGACGCCACCGGCACCGCCGTCCCGCCGAAGGTCGGCTTCGTCTCGCTCGGCTGCCCGAAGGCGCTGGTCGACTCCGAGCAGATCCTGACGCAGCTGCGCGCCGAAGGCTACGAGACCGCCAAGTCCTATGCCGGCGCCGACCTGGTGATCGTCAATACCTGCGGCTTCATCGACGCCGCCGTGCAGGAGTCGCTGGATGCGATCGGGGAAGCGCTGGCCGAGAACGGCAAGGTCATCGTCACCGGCTGCCTGGGCGCCAAGAAGGATGCCGCCGGCGACGACATCATCACCAAGGTGCACCCGAAGGTGCTGGCCGTGACGGGCCCGCACGCCGTCGCCGAGGTGATGGAATCCGTGCACACGCACCTGCCCAAGCCGCACGACCCGTTCATTGACCTGGTGCCGGACCACGGCGTCAAGCTCACGCCCAAGCACTATGCCTACCTGAAGATCTCGGAAGGCTGCAACCACCGCTGCAGCTTCTGCATCATCCCGTCGATGCGCGGCGACCTGGTGTCGCGCCCGATCCACGAGGTGCTGCAGGAAGCGGAGAACCTGTTCAAGGCCGGCGTGAAGGAACTGCTCGTCATTTCGCAGGACACCAGCGCCTACGGCGTCGACGTCAAGTTCCGCACGGGCTTCTGGAACGGCCGCCCCGTCAAGACGCACATGACGCAGCTGGCCGAAGCGCTGGGCGTGATGGCGAAGCAGTACGGCGCCTGGGTGCGCATGCACTACGTCTATCCGTACCCGCACGTCGACCAGGTGATCCCGATGATGGGCGAGCACGTGCTGCCCTACCTGGACATCCCCCTGCAGCACGCCCACCCGGACGTCCTGAAGCGCATGAAGCGCCCGGCCAGCGGCGAGAAGAACCTGGACCGCATCCTGGCCTGGCGCAAGATGAACCCGGACCTCGTGATCCGCTCGACCTTCATCGCCGGCTTCCCGGGCGAGACGGAAGAGGAATTCGAATACCTGCTGGACTTCCTGCGCGAGGCGCAGATCGACCGCCTGGGCTGCTTCGCCTACTCGCCGGTCGAAGGCGCCACCGCGAACGAGATCGCCAACCCGGTGCCGGAAGCGGTGCGCGAGGAACGCCGCGCGCGCGTGATGCTGCTGCAGGAAGAGATCTCGCTCAAGCGCCAGCAGGCCAAGGTCGGGAAGACCCTGCGCGTGCTCGTCGATGAAGTGGGCCCGCGCGAAGCGATCGGCCGCACGGCCGCGGATGCGCCGGAAATCGACGGCGTCGTCCACATCAAGCGCGCGCTCGCGCCGGGCAAGGCCAAGCCGGCCGTGGGCGAGTTCATCGACGTCGTGGTGACCAAGGCGGACGCGCACGATCTCTGGGCGACCGTCGCCTGAACCCCGTCGTCCCTGCGCAGGCAGGGATCCAATTTTCTTGCCGGTCACGCAAAATTGGGTCCCCGCCTGTGCGGGGACGACGCGTTGTAATGGAGCTTCCAACGTGACCAAGAAATCCATCCAGACCCAGCTCGTCCGCAGCGACTACACCCCGCCGGCCGGCTTCGCCGCCTATCCCACCGCCATCCACCACGCGTCCACGGTCCTGTTCAAGGACGTGGCCAGCATGCGTTCGGGCGACTGGAAAGACAAGAGCGGCTACACCTATGGCCTGCACGGCACGCCGACCACGTTCACGCTGGAAGCGCGCCTGGCCGCCATCGAAGGGGGCAGGCACTGCCTGCTGGCCCCGTCCGGCCTGGCCGCGATCGCGATGATCGACCTGGCGCTGCTCAAGGCCGGCGACGACGTCCTGCTGCCCGATAACGTCTACAACCCCAACCGCGAGCTGGGACGCTGGCTGACGGGCGACTTCGGCATCACGGCGCGCTTCTACGATCCGCTGGTCGGCGCCGGCATCGCCGACCTGATCCAGCCGAACACGAAGCTGATCTGGACCGAGGCGCCTGGATCCGTATCGATGGAAGTGCCGGACCTGCGCGCGATCTGCGCCGCGGCGAAGGAAAAGGGCGTACTGGTCGCGCTCGACAACACCTGGGCCGCCGGCCTGGCGCTGCGCGGCTTCGACGTCGGCGCGGACATCGTCATGCAGGCGCTGACCAAGTACCAGTCCGGCGGTTCGGACGTGCTGATGGGCGCCGTGATCACGCAGGACGAGGCGCTCAATGCCCGCCTGGCCGCATCGCACATGCGGCTCGGCATGGGCGTGGGCGCGGACGACGCCTACCTGGTGCTGCGCGGCCTGGAAACGATGAAGCTGCGTTTCGATGCACACGACGCCGCCGCGCGCAAGGTGGCCACGTGGCTCAAGGGACGGCCGGAAATCGTCAAGGTGCTGCACCCGATGTTCGAGGAATGCCCGGGCCACGCTTCCTGGAAGCGCGACTTCACGGGGGCCGCCGGCCTGTTCTCCGTGATCTTCGACGCGCGCTATACGGAAGGGCAAACCGACCGCTTCGTGGACAGCCTGGCGCTGTTCGGCATCGGCTTCAGCTGGGGCGGCACGCACAGCCTGGCCGTACCGTACCGGATGCAGGGCATGCGCCAGGACTGGACAGACGCTGGCACGCTGGTGCGTTTCAATATCGGCCTGGAAGATCCGGACGATCTGATTGCCGACATCGAGCGGGCATTCGCGGTACTGGCGTAGTCCGCGGCGGCATATCGGGGTCAAATACCGGAGTCAAATACCGGGGTCAGCGTCCAACCTTCAACACCGGACTCCGACCCCTCCCACCATGTCGCCCATTACACGGGCATCGGCCGGTTGTTATTCAGGTCCACGAAGCCGCGGATGATGCGGTAGGCCATCCACAGCCACACGAGCGGCGTCACGATCCACACCACCAGGATGCCGATCAGGCTGACCCACAGGAGGCCGATCACGATCCACCACACGAGGTACCACCAGAACGAGCGGATCATCCACGTGTGGTGGCTGTACACGATGGTGCCCGCCGTGGCCGGCCGCTTGATGTAGTTGGCGATCAGCGGCAGGATCGACAGGGTGCCGAGCGAGAAGAAGAACGTGATGGCATGGACCACGTACATGATGCGGGCGAACTGCTTGGCGTCCTCGGTGCTGTTTTCGTAGACGAGTTCCTGGTTCATCGATTTCCTCCCGTTGTGTTGTTGTTGACTCCATGATAACAGGGTCATGCCCGGCAGCGGCGCATTCAGGCGGGGCGGGCGGTCCGCTGTACCCACGCGACCAGGTTGCCCGCGTCCATCGCCCCGGCCTGGCGCCCGATCTCGCGTCCGCCCTGGAACAGCGCGATGGTCGGGATGCTGCGGATCGCATACCGGGCGGCGAGGTCCTGCGACGCTTCCGTATCCACCTTCAGCAGGCGCGCATGCGGTTCCAGGCGGGTCGCGGCCTGGGCGTAGGCGGGCGCCATCATGCGGCACGGTCCGCACCAGGCCGCCCAGAAGTCCACCACGACGGGGATGTCGTTGCGGCTCACGTGGCGGTCGAAGCGCGCGCTATTGACGTCCAGCGGCTTGCCGACGAAGAGCTCCTGGGCGCACTTGCCGCAGACGGGCTTGTCGGCCAGGCGCTCGGCGGCGACGCGGTTGACGGCGTCGCAATGCGGACAGACGATGTGGAACGGATCGGCCATGCTTGTTCTCCTGCTGGTTCGGTTGTCTGGAAGGGTGCGCCATCGAAGGGCGCGCCGGCATATCATCGGGTGCCGGGCATCTGCCCCCAACATGGGATCCAATGAGCAAATTGCAATCCACCGGTCCCGGAAGGCGCCTGGTCGGCTGCGCCGGCTGGAGCATTCCGAAGGACGCGGCGGCCGCGTTCCCGGCCGACGGCAGCCACCTGGAACGCTATGCGGCCGTGTTCCCGGCCGTCGAGATCAATTCCTCGTTCTACCGTCCGCACCAGCCCAAGACTTATGCGCGCTGGGCCGACAGCGTGCCCGACGATTTCCGCTTCTCCGTCAAGCTACCCAAGGCGATCACCCACGAGGCGCGCCTGCGCGACGCCGACGAGCTGCTGGACCGCTTCGTGCGCGAGGCGGGCGAACTCGGACCCAAGCTCGGCTGCGTGCTCGTGCAGCTGCCGCCCAGCGGCGTATTCGACGAGGACGTGGTGCGCGACTTCCTGCCGCGCCTGCGCGCGCGCTTTCCCTGCATGCTGGCGCTGGAAGGACGCCATCCGACCTGGTTCGGCGACGCGGCCACGGCCGTGCTGCGCGAGCACGGCGTGACGCGCGTGTTCGCCGATCCCGCCGCCGGCCAGCCGGGCGAGCACGTGCCGACCGCCGCCGCCAGCTACATCCGCCTGCACGGCACGCCGCACGTCTATTACTCCAGCTACCCGCGCGAGGCCTTGCGCCGCTTCGCCGGCCAGGTCGACGCGGCCGCCGAGCGGGGGGACGTGTGGTGCATCTTCGATAACACGGCGGAAGGGCATTCGGTGCCGAACGCGCTGGACGTGCTGCAGGGCGTGCCGGAGGAGTGAAAGGAACGTCATGGTCCGCGCCACCTTCCGCTTCTACGCCGACCTGAACGACTTCCTCGCGCCGGTCCGGCGCGGCGCGGCGTTCACGGTGCCGTGCGCGGAAAACGCCACCACCAAGCACATGATCGAGGCGCTCGGCGTGCCGCACACGGAGGTCGAGGTCATCCTCGTCAACGACCGGCCGGCGGGACTGGACGCGCTGCTGGAAGAGGGCGACCGCGTGGCCGTCTACCCGCGCTTCGTGACCTTCGACGTGGCCGACCTGGTCCGCGCCGACACGATGCCGGCGGGGCGCCTGCGCTTCGTCGCCGACGCCCACCTCGGCGGCCTCGCGCGGCTGTTGAGAATGGCGGGGTTCGACACCATCTACTGCAATACGCTGCGCGCGGGCGAGATCGAGGCGGTCGCGCTGGAGGAAGGGCGCGTCGTGCTCACGCGTGACCGCGAACTGCTGAAGCGCCGTGGCATCGACCACGGCGCCTGCGTGCGCGCCCGCAAACCGCAGGACCAGCTGGCCGAGGTGTTCGCGCGTTTCGACCTTGCCGAGCGCGCGCGGCCCTTCACCTTGTGCCTGGACTGCAACGCGCCGCTGCGGCCCGTCGCCAGAGAAGACGTGAAGGACCTGCTGCCGCCGCTGGTGCGCGCGGGCCAGGACGAATTCCGCCGCTGCGACTGCTGCGGCCGGGTGTTCTGGAAGGGCACGCACTGGGAGCGCATGCGCACCATGCTGGACGCCGCCGCCGCGGGCCTGCAGCCGTACGCCTGACGTCGTTGCGTGGCTTGCGCAACGGTGTCGGCGCCCGCTTGATATACACTACTTCTCCGTACGAGTCGCAATGATAGACAGCGTGTCCCCGACCACTGATTCCATGTTGCAAAGAGTATCGATTCCCATCATGCGCGCCGAGTGTCCGCCCGGCGCCTGCGTCTGCGAGCGCGACCAGCTGCTGGACGATCCCGCGGCCGACCTGCGCCCGCTGCAGCTGACCCGCGCCGAAGAGGAGCGCCTCGTCGCGCGCATCGAGCGCGTGGAAACCTTCGAGGAACTGCAGCGCGTGCAGAAGGCGATCCGCCGCAACCTGGGCACCGTACTCACCATCGAACCGGGCCCGAACGAGGTGCGCACGCTGCGCGGCATCGTCATCCGTCTCGAGGACCGCCCCGGGCTGTGCCGCAAGGTGCGCCAGTCGGTGCCGGCCGCGGTGCGCCGCGTGCTGGACCAGCGGCCGGAGATCGCCTGGGCGATCCTGGATGCCGGGGGCTTGTTCGGCTCCCCGTAAGCGTCAGCCGGCGGGCCGTACCGCCAGCCTTTACAGCACGGGCGGCGGAGCGGGAGACGACGTGCATGCCCGCGCGGCCCGGTCGCGGAAGATGCCCACGGAGATCTCGTCCGATCCGCCCTCCGTCCTGCGCGCCTGCACGTATTTCCGGGCGGCGTCGCAGTCTCCGAGCTGCGCACCCTGGAAGTACACCGCCGTCGCCAGCTGGTCGTCGCCGCGCTGCTCCAGCAGCAGGCCGTAGCGATAGAAAGCGGCCGGATAGCGCGCCTGCATGGCCTTGCGGTACAAGGCGGCCGCTTGCTCCTGGTCGGCCGGCCCGGCGCGTCCGGCCTCCACCAGCATGCCGAGCGCGGTGTCGGCGCGGCCGTCGGTCGTGTCGGCTGCCTTGCGGTACAGTGCCGCGGCCCGTGCGTCGTCCTGGACGTTGCCGAGACCCAGTTCGAAGGTGCGGCCCAGGTAGTAATCGGCGAACGCCTGGTGCTGGTCAGCGGCGCGTGCGAGCCATGCCGCGGCCGCAGTGCGCTCCGCGTCGGACGCCGCATGCTGCATCAGAAGCAAGCCAAGCCCCAGTTGGGCGAAGGGGAGGCCTCCTTCGGCGGATTTGCGCATCCAGTACAGCGCCTTGTCGTGGTCCTGTTCCCCGGCCGTCCCCGTCTCGTACATCCCGGCGAGATGCATCTGCGCCCAGCCATGCCCTTGCTCGGCCGCCCTGGCGTACCAGTCGGCGGCCTGCCGCGGGTCGTACGGCACGCCGGCGCCGCGGCCGTACAGCATGCCGAGGCTGTTCTGGGCGGCGGCATTGCCGCCTTCCGCCGCCTGCCGGTACCAGCCGGCCGCCTGCGCGAGATCCGTGGTGCCGTAGGTGCCGCGCTCGAGCCAGGCGCCCAGCTGGTACTGCGCCGCCGCGTCCCCGGCCATGGCGCGCGCCGACGTGCTGGCGTACAGCGCCTGGTCGGGAACGTCCTTTTTCTTCGTCGCGCCGGGGATCCAGACATACTGTGTCTTGAGCCAGCCGGTCGGCACCTGGCCGTTGGCGAGCACCGCGGGGAACGGGCACGCCCGGATCCCCGCCAGCGCCGCCTCGTCGAGGTCCGTCCTGCCGCTGGACGCGGCGATGCGTGCCTCGGCGACGCGGCCGTCGACGCCGATCCTGACCTCGACCGTCGTCTTGCCGCCCGCGCCGGATGCGAGCGCTGCCGCCGGGTAGGAGGGGCGGTAGCAGGCATTCAGGTCGATCACCATGACGTCCTGTGGATCCTGAAGGCGGGCGGCGCCGGCACCGGCGGGGAGGAGGGTGGCCACGGCGGCCAGCAGGGCGAGCGAGGTTTTCATACGGCTAATGTACGCTGCAATACCGCGCCACAAATGCGCGGATTGTCACTGCTACGGCCGCAGGCTTCCATATTGCCGGTGGCACGTGGAGGTAGCGCGCGCCGATGCCCACGGTGCCGCGACACCGTACGATCGCATGGATCGTCGACGTCCGGAAGATGGTTGGCCAGAATGCGCCGTCATCATCCTGCATCGGCCATGCCATGAAACCACCCGCCGTAGCCCTGTTTCTTGCCGTCCTGTTTCGCTGCACCACAGCCGAAGCCGTAACCGTCCCCGTCATCGAGCAGGGCATTTATCGACCGGCGCCCCCTTTCGTCGACCTGAAGCAATCGATCTATGTACGCGAACGCGAACGGCCGGTATTGGGCATGGTGACGGACGCGAGCACCTCCATCGTCCGCTACCTGTTGGAAGTCTTTGCCTCGACCCTGCATGCAGGTGCCCCGATGCCGCACGTGCTGCCGGAGGCGCGCGCTGCGATGCGCTTACCGCCCCTTGTCAGTACCGGCGGCCCCGGCAGATACGTGGCGATGACCTTGTACTGCTGGACCAGCGACCCCGACACCCGGTTGAGCTTCCTGATCGAATGGGCCGACATCACGACGAACGCGCGCTACACGGATTCTTACGTGTTCGAACGGCGTGGCGGGACGTGGTTTTTCGCGGGACACGGGAATATCCGCCCTTGGCACTGGACGCAGACCGAACGCTACTTCCAGCGCGCCTGTCCGGTCGAGGCCAGCAATCCTCACGCCGGTGTGCCGTGAGTCGGGCTGGCGCGCGCGGCCTGCCCGATCGGCGGCTCAGGACGACTCGCCCAGCAACGCCGACACATACAGCAGCAGCCTGTCCTCGCTCCTGCCCAGGTCCAGCCCCGTCAACTCCTCGATCCGGCGCAGCCGGTAATCCAGCGTATTGCGGTGGATGTGCAGGGCGCCGGCCGTCGCCGTGGCGCTTTCGCCGTTGGCGAACCAGGCGTCGAGCGTGCGGCGCAGCTGGCCGCCGCTGCGTTCCCGGGACAGGCGTGCCAGCGGCTCGCGCAGGCGCTCCGCCTGCCAGCCGGAGGCCAGGCTCGATAGCAGCACGGGCAGCGCCAGGTCGTAGTAGCTGGTGTGCTGGCCGCCGGTCACACCCGTCTGGGCGTCGCGGCGGCGGCCGATGCGGGCGGCGCTGCGGGCGCTCTGGCAGGAGATGGCGGCCGCGTCGATGCCGGGCAGCGCCAGTCCCATCGTCAGGCGGAAGGCGTGTCGCACAGTTCCCGCAGCAGCGTGCCCAGCGCCTGGTGGCGGCGCCGCGCCTGCTGCTCGGCGGACACCGGCTCGGCATCGAGCACGTCCAGCAGCACGAGTTCGTCCGTGCCCGTGGCGGCGCTCAGCAGGCCGGGCTCGCGCCCCAGCAGCGCCAGCTGCAGGCTTTGCAGGCTGGACAGCGCGGCGTCGCCGTCGTCCTCGTCCAGCTGGACGAGAAAGACGACCTGCACGCGGGTGAAGTCCAGGCCCAGGCGCCGGGCCCAGGCCTGCAGGTCGGGGCGGTCGCCCGGCTCGTCGCGGATCAGGTTCAGCACGAAGGCTTCGCGGTGGCGGCTGTCGCGCTGCAGTTCGCCCGCCAGGCTCGCCTGTTCCAGGATCATCTCGGCGGTCAGACGCACCAGTTCGCCGAACTGGCGCACGGCGTCCGGTTCGCCTGACAGGCCGACGGCGCCGCACAGCTGCCCGCCGACGACCAGCGGCAGGTTGATCCCCGGCCTGGCGCCGTGCATGCGCGCGGCGGCGGCGCCGTCGACCTCCACCGTCGCCTGGCGGCCCAGCGCCAGCAGGGCGCCGTCGTGCAGTGCGCCGACGCGGCTGGCATCGCCGCTGGCCAGGATCACGCCGCGCGCGTCCATCACGTTGACGTTGAACGGGATGATGCGCATCGTGCGGGTGACGATGTCCTGGGCAAGTTGCGGGCTGATGTCGATCATGCGATGGGGCGGCGATGGGAATGATCCGGCCACTCTAACGGATCGCGCCAGTTGTGCCAAGTGCCGAGCCGCCTGGACGGGATTGGGGCAAACGCGTAACAGCTTTGTGCATTTGCCTGAGAGCGATGCTTGAGTTTCCTGCAACAATCGTGCCGTGCGCTGAGGCTTTGGCGACGCGGGCGGAGGATAATGCCGGTATCGTCCGCCGTGATGGCGGATATATCGGAGACACATATTATGAGCAACTGCATGAGCGCCGGCGCGCCGCGCGAGGCCGCCACGCCCGATCCCGGCATCCTCGAACGGGGCTACCGCAAGGCCACCTGGCGCCTGATCCCCTTCATCTTCGTCTGCTACCTGTTCAATTACCTGGACCGGGTCAACGTCGGCTTCGCCAAGCTGGAAATGCTCGATGCCCTGAAGCTGAGCGAAACCGTGTACGGCCTGGGCGCCGGCATCTTCTTCGTCGGCTACGTGCTGAGCGGCGTGCCGAGCAACCTGATCCTGCACAAGCTGGGCGCGCGCCGCTGGATCGCCGTCATGATGGTGCTGTGGGGCGCGCTGTCCGCCGCGATGATGACCGTCAGCAGTCCCGCGTCGTTCTACGTGCTGCGCTTCCTGACGGGCGTGGCCGAGGCCGGCTTCTTCCCCGGCATCGTGTTCTACCTCACCAACTGGTTCCCGTCGCAGAAACGCGGCCAGGTGATGGCGCTGTTCATGTCCGCGATTCCCGTGTCGGGCGTCGTCGGCGGGCCGCTGTCCGGCTGGATGCTCGCCCACTTCTCGGCGGGCCAGGGCGGCCTGGCCGGCTGGCAGTGGCTGTTCCTGCTGCAGGGGCTGCCCACCGTGGTGCTGGGCCTGGCCGTGCTGTTCGTGCTGTCCGACGGCCTGCGCCAGGCGCCCTGGCTGAAGCCGGAGGAAAAGGCGGCGATGCTCGCCGAACTCGAGGCCGACGAGGCGTCGCGCCGCGCCAGCTCGCACGCCGTGCACTCGTTCTCCGCCGTGCTGCGCAACGGCCATGTATGGATGCTGGGCCTGATCTATTTCAGCATCCAGATGGGCGTATATGCCATCAACTTCTGGCTGCCGTCGATCATCAAGGGCCTGGGCGTCGGCGATGCCACGACGGTGGGCTGGCTGTCCGCCATTCCCTACCTGTTCGCCGGCGTCTTCATGGTCGTCGTCGGGCGCTCGGCCGATGCGCGCCGCGAACGCCGCTGGCACGTGTCCGGTCCCATGTTCGTGGCGCTGGGCGGCCTGCTGCTGGCCGCGAACTTCTCCGCCAACATCGTCATCGTGATGGTCGGCCTCGTGCTGGCGACGATGGGCGCGCTGTCCGCGCTGTCGATGTTCTGGCCGCTGCCGGCCGCCTTCCTGGGCAGTGCCGCCGCGGCGGGCGGACTGGCGCTGATCAATTCGCTGGGCCAGGTGGCGGGCTTCGTCAGTCCCTTCCTGGTCGGCTGGATCAAGGACGCCACGGGCAGCACGGATACCGCCCTGTACATCCTGTCGACGGTGATGCTGGTGGGCGCCTTCCTGGTGCTGCGCATCCCGGGACGCCTGGTCAACCGCTGAGGAGGCAGCCATGAAGATCGTGATCGCGCCGGATTCGTTCAAGGAAAGCCTGACCTCGCTGCAGGTGGCCGGCGCCATCGAGGCCGGGTTCCGCGAGGTATTCCCGGACGCGGACTACGTGAAGGTGCCCGTCGCCGACGGCGGCGAGGGGACTGTGCAGGCCATGATCGACGCCACCGGCGGACGGCGCGTCGCGCAGACGGTGACGGGGCCGCTGGGCGAACCGCTCGCCGCCTTCTACGGCCAGAGCGACGGCCTGGCCGTGATCGAGATGGCCGCCGCCAGCGGGCTCGAGGCCGTGCCGCGCGAGCGGCGCGATCCCTTGACGGCCACCAGCCGGGGCACCGGTGAACTGATCCGCCTGGCGCTGGACGCCGGCGCGCGCCGCTTCGTGCTGGGCGTGGGCGGCAGCGCCACCAACGATGGCGGCGCCGGCATGCTGCAGGCGCTGGGCGTGCGGCTGCTGGACGGGGACGGCCGCGAACTCGGCCCCGGCGGCGCCGCGCTGGCGCGCCTGGCCCGCATCGACGTGGCAGGGCTGGACCCGCGCGTGCGCGACGCCGAGTTCCACATCGCCTGCGACGTCCGCAACCCGCTGGTCGGCCCGGGCGGGGCGTCCGCCATCTTCGGGCCGCAGAAGGGCGCCACGCCCGAGATGGTCGTCCAGCTCGACGCCGCGCTGCGCCACTACGCCGCCATCATCCGGCGCGACCTGGGCCAGGACATCGCCGACCTGCCGGGCGCGGGCGCGGGCGGCGGCATCGCGGCGGCGATGGTCGTGTTCCTGGGCGGGCGCCTGCGCCCCGGGATCGAGATCGTCACCGAGGCCGTGGGGCTGGACGCGGCCGTGCGCGACGCCGACCTCGTCGTCACGGGCGAGGGACGCATCGACGGCCAGACCGTGAGCGGCAAGACCCCGATGGGCGTGGCGAACGTGGCGGCGCGCCACGGCAAGCCGGCGCTGGCCATCGGCGGCTCGCTGGCGCCGGATGCTGACGCCGTCCATGCGCACGGCATCGCCGCCGTGTTCGCGGCCGTGGCGCGGCCATGCACACTGGCCGAGGCGCTGGCCGCGGCGGACGTCAACGTGCGCCGTGCCGCGCGCAACGCGGCCGCCGCGCTGGCGCTGGGCATGCGGATGGGCGCTGCTGGGGGAATAAACGCGGGAACACACGCGGGAACACACGCGGGAGCGCCTGCGGCACCGCCCGCGGCCAGTGCCGCCATCACGCCTTCCTTGCAGTCAGCGTGACCCAGGCGACGCCGCCCAGCGTCGCCAGTCCCGATAGCGCGCTCCTGGCCGTGACGTGTTCGCCCAGCAGCAGCACGCCCAGCAGCGCGCTGATCACCGGCACCGACAGCTGCACGGCGCCGGCGCCGATCGCCGTCATGCGCGTGCGCACCCAGTACCAGACCGCATAGCCGAGCCCCGACGTGATGCTGCCGGAGACGAGCGCACAGGCGACGCCGGCCGGGTCCGGGCGCAGGCCGCCGGGGCCCGTCAGCCATGCCGCGAGGACCAGCACGGCCGCCAGCGGCACGGCCAGGAGGAAGCTCGTGGCCGTGTTGGCGATGGGCGCGCCGCTCGCCTTGCCCAGCAGGGAGAAGCCGCCCCAGGCGAAGCCGGCCAGCGCCATCAGCGCGGCCGGCAGCAACGGCGGCGCCGACGCCGACGGCGCCAGGAACACGGCCAGCCCGCCCAGTGCCAGCAACAGGCCCCAGGGACTGGCGCGCTCTCCCCGCGACAGGCCATACGAAATCATCAGCAGCTGCGCGCAGGCGAACAGCACGAGGGCGCCGGCGCCCGTGCCGATGCCGCGGTAGGCGAAGGTGAACGCCGCCACGTAGGCGAACAGCAGCAGCGCCGACAGCCAGCCCGTGCGCGTGCGCTCCAGCCGGCCGCCCTGCAGGCGCAGGATCGCCAGCAGCGTCGCCGCGCCGCTCGCCACGCGGATCGCCGTGAACGAGGCCGCGTCGATGCCGGTGGTCTGCAGGGCCGCCCGCGTGAGCAGCGAATTGGCCGCGAACGCCACCATCGCCAGGCAGGTCAGCAGTCCGACGGCAAGCGTCGCGCCCCGTACCTGCGCGGCGGCCTCAGTGCGCATGGCTCCCGCCGAGGTAGGCGGCGACCACCTTCGGATCGGTCTTGAGCTGGTGGGCGGGGCCGTGCACGGCGATGCGGCCGTTTTCCAGCACGTAGCCGTAGTCGGCCACTTCCAGCGCCGCCTGCGCGAACTGCTCGACCAGCAGCATGGTGACGCCGTCCGCCTTCAGGCGCGCGATGATGCGGAACACCTCGTCGACGAGGATGGGCGCGAGGCCCATCGACGGCTCGTCCAGCAGCACGACGTCCGGGTTCAGCATGACCGCGCGCGCCATCGCCAGCATCTGCTGCTCGCCGCCGGACAGGGTGCCGGCCAGCTGCTCGCGCCGCTCTTTCAGGCGCGGGAAAAGTTCCAGCGCCCGCTCCAGGTCGTGCGCCACGTCGCCGCGGGCCCGCTTGCCCGTCAGGCGCGGAAAGGCGCCCAGCAGCAGGTTGTCGGTGACGCTCATGGTGGCGAACACGCGCCGCCCCTCTGGCGAATGGGCGAGGCCGGCGCGCGCGATGCGGTGCGCGTCCAGCCCCGTGATGTCGCGCCCGCCCAGCGTGACGGTGCCGGCGCGCGGCCTGATCATGCCGGAGACGGCGCGCATGGTCGTGGTCTTGCCGGCGCCGTTGGAACCGATCAGCGTGACGAGGCGGCCCTGCGGCACCTCCAGCGATATCCCGTGCAGCACCTCGACCTTGCCATAGCTCGCGTGCAGGTTGTGGATCGACAGCATGGTGGTCTCCTAGACGGTGGCGGCGGCGGGCGCGGGCGAACCCTTGGCGCCGCCCAGGTAGGCTTCGATCACGCGCGGGTCGGCCTGCACCTGGGCCGGCGTGCCCTCGGCGATCTTCTGGCCGAAGTCGAGCACGGTGACGGTGTCCGAGATCGCCATCACGACGTCCATGTGGTGCTCGATCAGCACGATGGTGATGCCGTGGTCGCGGATCTTGCGGATGATCGCCATCAGCTCGCGGATGTCCGGCGCCGTCAGGCCCGCCGCCGGCTCGTCCAGCAGCAGAAGGCGCGGATCCAGCGCCAGCGCGCGGCCGATTTCCAGCAGGCGCTGCTTGCCGTAGGGGAGGTTGCGCGCCTCTTCCATCGCCAGGTCGGACAGGCCCACGAAGGCGAGGATCGCGGCCGCCCGCGCACGCGCGATGCGTTCCTCGCGGCGCCGGCGCGGCGTGCCCAGCATGGCGTCGAACACCGTGGAACGGAAGCCGTGGTGCAGGCCGACGAGGATGTTCTCCGTCGCCGTCATCTCGCCGAACAGCTGCACGTTCTGGAAGGTGCGGGCCACGCCCAGCAGCGCGATCTGCGCCGGCGTGCGGCCCACGAGGGGCGTGCCCGCGAAGTCGATGCCGCCCTCGGTCGGCCGGTAGATGCCGGTCAGGACGTTCATCATCGTGCTCTTGCCGGAGCCGTTGGGGCCGATCAGGCCGTGCACGCTGCCGCGCGCCACCTGCAGGTCCACCTTGTTGAGCGCCTTCAGGCCGCCGAACTGCATCAGCACCCCGTCCAAGCGTAGCAACGGCGAATCAGCGGTGGCGCCTGCGGCGGCGCGGCCGTCGGCCTGGCCGCCGAACGGAGCGGCGCCGGCGCCGGCGTCGAGGGGGCGCGCGTGCCGGCGTCCCCGTCCCGCGAGCGTGCGCACGAAGCCGACGATGCCGTCCTGCAGGTAGTAGACGACGAACAGCGTCATGAGGCCGAAGATCGTCAGGCGCCAGTCGACCATGTTCTCCAGGCGGTAGGAAAACACGGCCAGGCCGACCGTCCCCAGCACGGGCACCGCGGCCTTGCGCACGGTGGTGCGGCGGCGGGCCAGCAGCAGGGCGGCGCCCAGCAGTGCGAGCACGGCGCAGACGACGGCGATGTGGCGGAACAGGTCGATGTCCGCCAGCAGGCTGGGCAGCATGATGACGATGGCGGCGCCGATCAGCGCACCGGTGCGGCTCTTCCTGCCGCCCATGATCACGGCCAGCAGGAACAGGATCGTCAGTTCGAAGTTGTAGGTATTGGGCGCGATGTACTGTTCCGAATAGGCGTACAGGCTGCCCGCCAGGCCGGCGAAGGCGGCGCTGATGACGAAGGCGTACACCTTGTAGCGATACACGGACACGCCCATGCAGTCGGACGCGATGGGGCTGTCGCGCAGGGCCTCGAAGGCGCGGCCCAGGTGCGACTTGAGCAGCAGGTGCACGGTGCCCAGCGACGCGGCGGTCAGCAGCGCAACCATGTAGAAATACTCGGTCTCGTCCAGCGCATGGCCGAAGAAGGTCGGCTTGCTCAGCGTGATGCCCATCGGCCCCTGCGTGAGCCAGGACATCTCGTTGATGAGGATCTGCACGATGGTGCCGAAGGCCAGCGTGACCATGGCGAGGTACGGGCCCGTGACGCGCAGCGCCGGCAGCGCGAGGATGGCGCCGAAGCCGGCCGTGACGACGACGCTGGCCGGGAGCGCCAGCCACCAAGGCGCGCCCAGGTGCAGGATGAGCGTGCCCGTCACATAGGAGCCCACGCCGAACAGGCCGGCGTGGCCCAGCGAGACCTGGCCCGTGTAGCCGACCACGATGTCCAGGCCGAACAGCAGGATCGCATAGATGAGGATCGTCTCGGCCAGGTGCACGTAGTAGGGGTTCGTGACGAGCAGGGGAAACAGGGCGAGGGCGGCCAGGCCGGCGAGGCCGGGCGCGAGGCGGTGGAGGGTCATGGTCACACCTTCTTGATCGTGGCCTTGCCGAACAGGCCGGCGGGCTTGACGGCGAGGACCAGCAACAGCAGCACGAGGCCCGGCACGTCCTTGTAGCCCGTGGAGATGTAGTAGCCGGCCGTGGTCTCCGCGATGCCCATGATCAGGCCGCCGACGATGGCGCCCATGCCCGAGGTCAGCCCGCCGATGATCGCCACGGCGAAGGCCTTCAGGCCCAGCGAGGCGCCCATCGTCGCCCCCGTCAGCGTGATCGGGGCGACGAGCGCGCCGGCGAAGGCCGCCGTGGCCGAGGACAACGCATAGGACAGCGTGATCACCCGGCCCGTGTCGATGCCCATCAGTCCGGCCGCGTCGCGGTCGTTGGCGGTGGCGACGACGGCCTTGCCGTGGATCGACTTGCGGTTGAACACCTCGACCGCCAGCATGATGAGGAGGGCGCCGCCGATGACGACGAGCTGCATCGGCTGCACGTTGGCGCCCAGCACCTGGACGGGCGCCGTGTCCAGCGGCGAGGGGAAGGGCATGTCTTCCTTGCCCCAGATGTTCTCGGCGACGTTCTTGAAGATGATGGCCAGCGCGATCGTCGACATGATCCAGCCGAACTCGGACTTGATCCGGATCGCGGGACGCACGCCGATCCATTCGACGAAGGCGCCCTGGAGGGCGCCGAACAGGATCACGATGGGGATCGCGAGCCAGTAGTTCAGGTACGGCCCGCCGTGCACGCCGCCGGCGAGGCTGAGGCCCACGAGGGCGCCCAGCATGAGCGCCTCGCCCTGGCCGAAGTTCAGCGTGCCGGACGTGGCGAAGGTGAGTTGGTAGCCGAAGGCGATGACGGCATAGATCATGCCGAGCGCGATCCCGCTGAAGACCAGCTGCAGAAGAATGTCCATGGTGTCTCCCGTGACGGCATGAATACGTCGCCCCCGCGCAGGCGGGGGCCCAATTTCCCTGACCTGGAAGGAAAATTGGGCCCCTGCCTGCGCAGGGGCGACGGTTTACTTGGCGAGCACCACGCGCCCGCCCCGTACTTCGCCGAAGCGCGTATTCTCGAAATTGATCGCCTCGTGGTCGGTCTTCGAGTAGGGCTTGTTGTAGGTGGTGACGACGCCCTCGACCTGGCCGTTCAGGTTTTCCAGCGCTTCCCGGATCTTCGGCCCTTCCGTGCTGCCCGCCTGCTTGATGGCGGCGGCGAGCAGGTAGACGGAGTCGTAGCCCTGGGCGGCGGAGACGGCCGACGGCATGCGGCCGCCCGGCGGGTTGTAGGCCTTGACGTAGGCGTCGATGAAGGCCTTGCGGCGCGGGGTGTCCGGTTCCTGGATGAAGGCCTGCGGCATGCGCGTGCCCTCCGCGTTCTTGCCCGCGTTGTCGATGAAGTTGGCCATGGCCAGGGTCCAGCTGCCGATCATCGGCACCTTCCAGTTCAGCTTTTCCATGCCGTTGGCGATCTGCGCCAGTTCGGGGCCGATGCCGTAGGTGAGCACGGCCTCGGCGCCGGCCTGGCGCGCCTTGAGCAACTGCGGCGTCATGTCGACGTCCTTCAGGTTGTACTTCTCGACGGCGACCGGCTTGATGCCCTTTTTCTCGAGCGCCTTCTCCAGGTCCTCGCGCCCGAGCTGGCCGTAGCTGGTGGAGTCGGCCAGGATCGCCACCTTCTTGAAGCCCCTGCGGGTGACGGCTTCCTCGACGATCATGACGGACTGGATGGCGTCGCTGGCGGAATTGCGGAAGATGTAGTTCTCCGGCTGCTTGGCGAACTGCTGGGTGATGACGGAGCCCGTGGCCACGTTGTTCAGCACGGGAATCCTGGCCTGCTGGTAGAAGCGCTGCGAGGCCAGCGCCACGGTCGTGTTGATGTAGCCGACGGTGGCCACGACCTTTTCCTTGTTGATCAGCTCCTGGGCGATCTGCACCCCCCGTTCCGGTTTCGCTTCGTCGTCCCGCTCGACCATCTGCAAGGGCCTGCCCAGCACGCCGCCCTTGGCATTGATCTCGGCGACAGCCAGCTTGACGCCGTCGCGCATCGACACGCCCATGGGCGCCGATCCGCCCGTGAAGGGCCCCGCCACGCCGATCCTGATCGGTTCGGCGGCCATGCCGGCGGCCGACCAGCCCAGCGAGCAACCCAGAACCACACCTGCAACCAATGCTTTCGGTTTGAAATCCATTGCTGTCTCCGTTGTGTTTTTTGTGTCGTACGGTGGACGCCGGCGGGACCGGCGTGCGGGTCCATCCGGGCCGATTGTAGGATAGCAATCCGTCAACAGCAATGCATTGTCATGACGCGACGCACCATGCGTCATCCATGCCAATGCGTAAGAAAAGCGTAAGGTAGGGGGCGTACAGGCGAAAAAAAAGCTGCGCCGAGGCGCAGCCTTTGTCGCGATGCGACGGGACGGTCAGCGGTGACCGCGCGGGCCACCGTGCCAACCGCCACGGCCGCCGCCGTGCCAGCCGCCGCGCGGACCGCCGTAGCGGTGGCCGTGGCCCCAGTTGCTCCAGCTGAAGCCCAGGCCGATCGAGATCGGCGGGTACCAGAACGGATCGGCGTAGATCGGCGCCGGCGCGTACACGGGCGGGGCCACGTAGACGGGCGCCGCGCCGTAGGCGACGACGGGTGCCTGGCTGTAGGTGGTGACGGGCGTCGACGTCACGACGCCGCCGTTCGCGGAACTGGCTCCGGTACCGACGGGAACGGGGGTGACCGAGACGACCTGCCAGCCGTCGGCATCCGGCTGGGCAGCGGGAACATAGGCGCGCGATCCGTAGTTGGCCGGGCCCGGGTAGGTGGTGGCACAGCCGCTCAGGGCGGCGAGCGAAACGATGATGGCTAGCGTTTTCATGGCGGTTCTCCTCACCTGCTAGTGTACGGATTTTCGCCCGCCGCGCGCGCTCAATTACAGGCTGTTACACCTGCTGCATCAACGGAAATACATGTCGTCGTCCCTGCGCACGCAGGGCCCCAATGGCTGACGTGCCGTTGCCGGGCACACTTGGGTCCCCGCCTGCGCGGGGACGACGGGTTGGGGTCACAGGGTCACGTCGACGCGCGCGTACCAGGAGCGTCCGTTGATGCCGAACGGGCAGGTCTCCCAGCAGTACGTGAAGCCCATCTGCGGGAACGGCGCCGCCCGCACGGGATCCCAGCGGGTCGGGAAGGTATTGAAGATGTTGTTCGATCCCACCGTCAGGCTCGCATTCTTGGTGAACGCATAGCGCAGCGTGGCGTCGGCGATCCACTTGCCTTCCCAGGTCTGCACGAACGGCGCCGTGAAGCCCTGGCCCTGGACTTCGCCGTACCAGTTGGCGCGCACCGTGCCGTTCCAGGCGCCCTGGCTGTAGTCGGCCGACAGCACGTGGTGCTGGCGCGGCTGGCCCCGTTCGATCAGCGTCACCTGGGCGTCGTCGAACAGCTGGGCGCCGGTCAGCACGGGCGAGAGCGAGTGACGGCCCTTGACTTCCGTGCGGTTGAAGTCGAACTGGCCGGACAGCACCAGCGTCGACCCGGTCCACTTGGTCGTGTGCTCGGCCACGATGTCCAGGCCGCGCGTGCGCGTGTCGATGGCATTCGTGAAGAACTGGGCCTGGCCCACCTTCAGCGGATCCAGAATCGCGCGGATCGGGCAGGCGGCCGGTGTCGGGCAGGCGCCGGACTCGGGCGCGATGTTCGACGAGAACACGATGCGGTCGTCGATGTCGATGCCCCACACGTCGGCCGTCAGCGAGAAGTTCTGCGCCGGGCGCAGCACGATGCCGACGCTGGCGTTCTTCGACGTCTCCTCCTTCAGGTTCGGGATGCCGAAGGCGCGCGTGACGGCGCTGCCTTCGCGCGCCGTCAGCGTCTCGGTCAGGACGCCGGCCCCGTTCAGGTTCGTGGACACGGAGCTGTAGAACTTCTGCTGCACGCTGGGCGCGCGGAAACCCGTCGACACGGTGCCGCGCAGGCCCACGGTGCGGTTCGGATCCCAGCGCAGGCTCAGCTTGCCCGTCGTCGTGCTGCCGAAGTCCGAGTATTTTTCCCAGCGCGCGGCGGCGCCCAGCAGCAGCTGCGGGGTCAGGTTGTGCTCGACGTCCGCGTACAGCGCCACGTTGTGGCGGCTGTCGTCGACGACCGTGGCGGGCGTCCAGCCGGGGAAGCCCTGGGTGCCGGACGCCGCCACGCCGCCCGCCTGGTCGCGGATCACGATGGCGGGATTGTTGGTGCGGCCATACTGGTAGGAGACGGGGTCGCCGGCCTCGATCGCGTAGCCGTCGCGCCGGTACTCGAAGCCGGTGGCGAACGACAGCTTCCGGCCGAATAGCTCGACGGGCCCGCGCAGGTCCGCGTTCACCGTCGTCTGGCGGAATTTCAGCGCGCCCGTATCCGCTTCCAGCGGCGACTCGGCGTAGATGCCGCCGCCCGGCTTCGGCTCGTACCAGTAGCTGACGTTGATCGTGTTCCCTTCGCGGAAATCGAGCTCGCTGCGGCCGTGGTTGATGGACAGGTCGAGTTTCCAGTCGGCGGGCAGGTCGCGCCGCCAGCCGAAGGCGGCCGACGCATCCTTGACCGTGGTGCGGATGGCGGGCAGGAAGCCGTCCGGATACACGGCCGGCACGTTGCGGCCATCCTCGGCGGGACGGAAGAAGCCGGCCGAGTCGCCCGTGCGGTGCGAGATGCCGCCGAAGGCGTAGAACTCGCCGCCGCTGCCGCCCGCGAGGGGCAGGCCCGCGTTCCACCAGAAATACTTGTCCTTGGCCAGGCTGTCGCCGATGCGCTGGGTCACGCGCGGCGGGTCGACGCGCAGCGTGTCCACGCCGGCCCGGTTGGTCTCGCCGCGCCGGCGTCCTTCCACGGTCAGGTTGACGAAGCCGCCGTCGCCGATCGTCCAGCCGGTGTTCGCGCTGCCGGCCGCCAAGTGTCCGCCGCCCTCGGTGGCGCCGCCGGCGCTGGCCGACAGCTGGGTCGATGTACTGTCCTTGAGGACGATGTTGATCACGCCGGCGATGGCGTCCGAGCCGTACTGGGCCGCGGCGCCGTCGCGCAGCACCTCGATGCGCTGGATCGCGGCCATGGGGATCGCGTTGATGTCGGTGCCGGCGGAGCCGCGGCCGATGGTCTGCTGCACGTTGACGAGGGCCTGCTGGTGGCGGCGCTTGCCGTTGACCAGCACCAGCAGCTGGTCCGGGCCCAGCGAACGCAGGGTGGCAGGGCGGATGATGTCGGTGCCGTCGCTGATGAAGGTGGTCGAGAAGTTGAACGACGGGTCCAGGGTCTGCAGCAGCTTGCCCAGTTCCTGCGGGCCGGCCATCTGCATGTCCTTGGCGCCGATCAGGCCCACCGGCGCGGCCGAGTCGAGGGCCGTGCGCGCCGCCGAGCGCGAGCCGAGCACGACGACGGAGGCCATATTGCCTTCGGCGGCCGCCGCCTGGGCGGGGCGTTCCTGGGCAGGCGCTTCCTGGGCGAGCGCGGGGGCGAAGGCCAGCACCAGGGCGGTGGCGAGGGCGGTACGCCGCAGCGTGGGCATGGGCATGGGAATGGCGCGGTGTTCGAGCATCCTGTCTCTCCTTGTGGTCGTTATGGTCGTGATGGTCGTGATGGTCGTCCGTCTGCACCGCGACGGTGCAGACGAGTGCGCGGACCAGCATAGCCACACTGGACAGGTATGCACAATTGTGAATTTCTTGACTGTTGTTAATTTGGTGACATTCGGCCAATGTTGCTTGTTACACTAGACTGTGGCGGGCTATGCTGGGGAACATGCGCCTCCTGCGGCTCGAACGGGCCGCGACGCCATGTCACAAAATTGTAGGAAGGTTATCTGCTGGCCGAGCAAGACGCCGCCTTGCCGACCGAGCCGCTAGAATGCTCGTTCGCCGCCCCACCGTCCCTGCTCCCCGATGCCACCCACCGACCCCGCCCGCGAATCCGGTTCCGAATCCGGTTCGGATCTCCGCTCCGACACCCGCCTCGACGCGATGCACCGGCGCCTGTTCGACGCCTCGCCGAATCCCTACCTGGTGCTCGACCGCCGCCTGCGCATCGTGACGGCCAATCCGGCCTACCTGGCCGTCACGGGGCGGTCGCTGGACGACCTGGTGGGACGCTGCCCGTGGGAAGCGTTTCCGGCTAGTCCGGACACGGAGCGCCAGGTGCGCGAATCGTTCGAGCGCGTGATCGCCACGGGGCGCGAGGACACGGTGGCGCTGCTGCGCTTCGACATTGCCCGGCCCGGGGGCACGGGCGAAGTCGAGGAACGCTGGTGGACGATCACGCACACGCCGATCGCGGGTGCGGACGGCGCTGTCGAGATGATCCTGCAGCACCCGATCGAGGTCAGCGCCGTCGAGCGCCTGGGTGCCGTGCCGGCCGGCGATGCGCTGGCCGAGCTGGCGGCCGGGCCGTCGGGCCTGATCGACCGCGCGCGCCGCGTCTACGAGACCAACCGCGACCTGAAGGCGGACGTCGAGCGACTGCAGTCGCTGTTCCGCAAGGCGCCCGGCTTCATGGCCGTGCTGCGCGGGCCGCGCCACTTGTTCGAGTTCGTCAACGATGCCTTCGTCGGCCTGCTGGGCGAGCGCGACTACCTGGGCCGGACCGTGCGCGCCGTGCTGCCCGACCTGGAAGGGCAGCGGGTGTTCGAGACCCTCGACTGGGTCTTCGAGCAGGCGCGCGAATTCGTCGGCTACGACCTGGCCGTGCACGTGCGCGACGGCGGGCGCAACGAGCGCCGCCGCATCAACCTGATCTATTCGCCGATCGTCGAGCAGGGCACCGTGGCCGGCATCTTCGTCGAGGGCACGGACGTGACGGAACAGCACCGCGCGCGCGCCATCGTCGAGGAGCAGCTGGTGCAGCTGCGCCGCGCGGAGCACCTGCAGGCGTTCCAGCTGGCGCTGTCCGACTGCCTGCGGCCGTTGACGTCCGCCGAGGAGGTCATCGGCGCCGCCAGCCGCCTGCTGGGCGAGCGCCTGGACCTGGCGCGGGTCGTGTTCGCCGAGGTGGCCGTGCCGTCGATGCGGGTGACGGTGCGGCGCGACTGGTGCCGCGCGGGCCTCGCCGGCGTGGCCGGTCGCGACACGACGCTCGACGACTTCGGCCCCGACATGGCCGATGCGCTGCGCGCCGGCCACGACGTGCTGGTGGCCGACGTACGGGACGACCCCCGTACGCTGTCCCACCAGGCCGCCTACGAGGCGATCGGGGTGCGTGCCTACCTGACGATCCCGCTGCTGAAGGGGGGCGGCCTGCGCGTGGCGCTCAGCCTGCACGCCACGGCGCCGCGCGCGTGGAGCGCGGACGAGCTGCGCATCGCGCGCGAGACGGCCGAGCGCACCTGGGCGGCGGTGGAAGTGGCCCGCGCCCAGGCCGAACTGCGCGCGGAGCGCGACGAATCCCAGTATATCTTCGACACGATGACGGAAGGCTTCGGCCTGATCGACCGGGACTGGCGCGTGGTGCGCATGAACAATGCGGGCCTGCAGTTGGTGCAACGCAGCCGCGCCGAGGTCGTGGGGCACAACCACTGGGACGTGTTCCCCGCGGCGATCGGCACCGAGATCGAGCGCATGTGCCGGCAGGTGTACGCGGAGCGCCGCGCCGGCAGCGTCGACTACGGTTATCCGCTGCCCGAGGGCGGCACGCGCTGGATGGAGGTGCGCGCCTTCCCCGCCATGGACGGCGGCCTGGCCGTGTTCTTCCGCGACGTGACGGCGCGCCACGAGGCCGAGGACCGCCTGCGCCTGGAAGCGCACCGCAAGGACGAGTTCCTGGCCATGCTGGCGCACGAGCTGCGCAATCCGCTGGCGCCGATCAGCGCCGCGGCCGACCTGCTGGCGCTGGGCAGTCCCGACCCCGCGCGCATCGCCCGCACCAGCGCCATCATCACGCGCCAGGTCGGCCACATGACGAGCCTCGTCGACGACCTGCTGGACGTCTCGCGCGTGACGCGCGGCCTGGTGGCACTGGAGTGCGTGCCGGTCGACGTCAAGGCGATGGTGGCCGACGCCGTCGAGCAGGTGCGCCCGCTGGTCGAAGGGCGCCGGCACCGCCTGGAGCTGCACCTGGCGCCCGAGCATGCCGTGGTGATGGGCGACCGCAAGCGCCTCGTGCAGGTGCTGGCCAACCTGCTGGGGAACGCGGCCAAGTACACGCCGGAAGGGGGACGCATCGCGCTGCACATGGAGGTCGAGCCGGAGCCGGACGACGGCAGGGTCGTGCTGTGCGTGATCGACGACGGCATCGGCATGACGCCCGAGGTCAGGCAGGGTGCCTTCGAGCTGTTCACCCAGGCCGAGCGCACGCCGGACCGGTCGCAAGGGGGCCTGGGCATCGGCCTGGCGCTGGTCAAGAGCCTCGTCGAGCTGCACGGCGGCAGCGTGACGGCGCACAGCGAGGGGCCGGGACGGGGCAGCCGCTTTACCGTGTTCCTGCCGCACGCCGCCGCGCCGATGCCGGGGCCGGGCGCGCCGCGCGATGCGGGCGGCATGGCCCTGGCCCGCGCGGGGAGCGGGCGCAGCGTGCTGGTCGTGGACGACAACGTCGACGCCGCCCAGTTGCTGGCCATGCTGCTGGAAACCGCCGGCCACCGCGCCGCCGTCGAGCACGCGCCGGGCGCCGCCCTCGCGCGCGCGCGGGCCGAGCCACCCGAGGCCTGCATCCTCGACATCGGCCTGCCCGACATGGACGGCAACGAACTGGCCCGGCGCCTGCGCGCGCTGCCGGGCATGGCGGGCGTGCTGCTGATCGCATTGACGGGCTACGGGCGGCCGCAGGACCGCGAGGCGGCGCTCGCGGCCGGCTTCGACCACCACCTCGTCAAGCCGGTCGACGTGCAGCAGCTCCTGGGCCTGCTTGGCTAGTCTTGCGGGACTGGCGTGATGCGAGCGTCCGGTGGGCATGTGGTGCCCACCCTACGATATGTCCCTTCGCGTAGAAAAACCTGTCGTAGGGTGGGCACCACGTGCCCACCTGGGCCGGTCAACCGAACAGCGCCGCGAGCCGCACCGCGCGCGCCATCCGCTCGTACCCGGCGTCGTTCGGGTGCAGGTGGTCGCCGCTGTCACGGCCGCCAGCTGGCGCGCAGGCCGGGCCGGATCGATGGCGGTGTCGTCGTTGCGCCGGCGCGGAGTCCGGTTCAGCCGAGCACGGTCAGCAAGCCGTCGAGACCGCTGAAATTGAGCGCCACGTCGGCCTGGGCGCGCACGACGGGCTTGGCGCGGAACGCGACCGACAGGCCGGCGATGCCCATCATCTGCAGGTCGTTGGCGCCGTCGCCCATGACGATGGCGTGGCGGGTATCCATGCCGAGCTCCGCGCACACGCGCTGCACGGTGCGCATCTTTTCCGCCGCATCGACAATGCCGCCCGCCACCCGGCCGGACAGGACGTCGCCGTCCGCCTCGAGCACGTTGGCATGCGCGTAGTCCAGGCCCAGGCGCGCCTTCAGGCGCTCCGTGAAGAAGGTGAAGCCGCCCGAGACGAGCAGCGTCTTCAGGCCCGCCGCCTGCACGGCCTGCAGCATCGCTTCGCCGCCCGGCGAGATGCGCAGGCGCTCGTCGTAGACGCGGCCCAGGGCCGCGGTCGGCAGGCCGCCGAGCAGGGCGACGCGGCGCTGCAGGCTCTCGGAGAAATCGAGTTCGCCGCGCATCGCCGCTTCGGTGATGGCGGAGACCTGGGGCTTCAGGCCCTGCATGTCCGCAATTTCGTCGATGCACTCGATGGTGATCAGCGTGGAATCCATGTCCATCGCCACCAGGCCGAAGTCGGCGAGGGTCAGGTGCGCGTCGACGAAGCTGGCGTCGATGCCGGCCGCGAACGCGGCATCGTCGACCTGGCGCTTGAGCTCCGGCGTGAAGTCGATGCCGTCGCAGCGCAGCGCGTGCGGGTGCAGCTCGGTGATGCGCGCCGGGGCGGCCAGGGCGGCGACGCGCGCGAGGACGGCCTGGTCCGCGCCGGGACCTTGCAGGATCAGTTTCTTGGACATGGCGAATACCGTATTACGCTAATAATTGTTTGATGGTCTGCTTGACCTGGTTCACGCGGCTGGCGAGGTCCGGCATGGCCGCCGTGATGCGCAGCTTGTCCTGGCCGGCCAGCTTGACGTGGCGGTTCTTCTGGATCAGCGTGATGATCCTGATCGGATCGATCGGCGGCTTTTCCATGAACTGCAGGCTGGCGGCCTCGCCGTGGGCGTCGATCTTGACGATGCCGACCTGCTTGGCCGCGATGCGCAGGCGGTGCGTCTCGATGAGGGCCTTGACGGGGTCCGGCATCTTGCCGAAGCGGTCGATCAGTTCCTCCTGCATGTCGTCGATGCGGTCCTGGGTCTCGCAATTGGCCAGGCGCTTGTAGATCGACAGGCGCTCGTGCACGTCGCCGCAGTAGTCGGCCGGCAGCAGCGCCGGCGTGTGCAGGTTGATTTCCGTCGTCGAGGACAGCGGCGCGCTCATGTCCGGCTCGCGTCCCGCCTTGAGCGCCTTGACGGCTTCGTTCAGCATGTCGGAGTACAGCTGGAAGCCGATCTCCAGCATCTCGCCCGACTGGTTCTCGCCCAGCACCTCGCCGGCGCCGCGGATCTCCAGGTCGTGCATGGCCAGGTAGAAGCCGCTGCCCAGTTCCTCCATCTGCTGGATCGCGTCGAGGCGGCGCTGCGCCTGCTTGGACAGGCCCAGCACGTCGTTCACGAGCAGGTAGGCATAGGCCTGGTGGTGCGAACGGCCGACGCGGCCGCGCAGCTGGTGCAGCTGGGCCAGGCCGAACTTGTCGGCGCGGTGCATGATGATCGTGTTCGCCGTCGGCACGTCGATGCCGGTCTCGATGATCGTCGTGCATAGCAGGATGTTGTAGCGCTGGGCCACGAAATCGCGCATCACCTTTTCCAGGTCGCGCTCGTGCATCTGGCCGTGGGCCACGCCGATCCGCGCCTCCGGGAGCAGCTCGCGCAGCATGGCCAGGCGGTTCTCGATGGTCTCGACCTCGTTGTGCAGGAAGTAGATCTGGCCGCCGCGCTTCAGTTCGCGCAAGCAGGCTTCGCGGATCACGGAGCCGTCCTCGCTGCGCACGAAGGTCTTGATCGCCAGGCGCTTCTGCGGCGCGGTGGCGATGACGGAAAAGTCGCGCAGGCCTTCCAGCGCCATGCCCAGCGTGCGCGGGATCGGCGTCGCGGTCAGCGTCAGCACGTCGACCTCGGCGCGCAGCGCCTTCAGCGCTTCCTTCTGGCGCACGCCGAAGCGGTGCTCCTCGTCGATGATGACGAGGCCCAGGCGCGTGAACTTCACGTCCGGCGACAGCAGTTTATGGGTGCCGATGACGATGTCGACGGTGCCGTCGGCCATGCCCTTGATGGCGTTGTTGATTTCCTTGCCGGTACGGAAGCGCGACAGCTCGGCGATGCGGACGGGCCAGTCGGCGAAGCGGTCGGAGAAGGTCTGCGCGTGCTGCTCGGCGAGCAGCGTGGTCGGGGCCAGGATCGCGACCTGCTTGCCGCCCATGACGGCGATGAAGGCGGCGCGCAGCGCCACTTCCGTCTTGCCGAAGCCGACGTCGCCGCACACGAGGCGGTCCATCGGACGGCCCGAGGTCATGTCCTGCATCACGGCCGCGATGGCGGCGCGCTGGTCCGGCGTCTCGTCGAAGCCGAAGCTCTGGGCGAAGTTCTCGTAGTCGACGTTCGAGTACTCGAACGCGTGGCCCTGGCGCGCGGCGCGGCGCGCGTACAGGTTCAGCAGCTCGGCGGCCGTGTCGCGCACCTGTTCGGCGGCCTTGCGCTTGGCCTTGTCCCACTGGCCGGAGCCGAGCGTGTGCAGCGGCGCATCCTCGGGCGAGGCGCCGGAATAGCGCGAGATGACGTGCAGCTGCGAGACGGGCACGTAGAGCTTGGATTCCTTTGCGTACTCGAGGTGCAGGAATTCCGTCTCGCCTTCGCCCAGGTCCATGCTCATCAGGCCCATGTAGCGGCCGATGCCGTGGTTGATGTGCACGACGGGGTCGCCGACCTTCAGCTCGGACAGGTCGCGCACCATCGATTCGACCTGGCTGCCCGCTTCCTGCTTCTTCTTGCCGGCGCGGCGCCCGCTGCCCGCGTACAGTTCCGTCTCGGTGATGAACACCAGGCGTCCGCAGGCCGTATCCATCAGCTCGAAGCCGGCCTGCAGCGGCGCCACGCCCAGTACGACGCCGGCGTCGGTCGCGCACAGGCCGGCGTAACCCTCGACGAGGGCCAGTTCGAACTTGTACTCGTTGAAGTACTGCTGCAGCGTCTCGCGGCGGCCGGCCGATTCGGCGCAGATCATGACCTTGGTTCCGGGGTCGTTCGCCGTGTGCGCGAGGTAGTTGCGCAGGTTGGCCAGCGGGTCGTCCAGGCGGCGGTTGACGGCGATGTCCGGCACCGGCGCCGAGAGTTCCGACGCGCCCGCCTCCGGATTCCGGGAGATGGCCCAGCGGCCGTACTGCTTGGCGTTCGAGAAGAACTGCTCGGCGCCGAGGAAGATTTCCTTCGGTTCCAGCACGGGGCGTTCGCGGTCGCTCTTGAGGAATTTGTAGCGCGATTCCGTGTCGACCCAGAAGCGCTGGATCGCTTCGTCGATGTCGCCGACGAGGGCCAGGCTGGCGTCCTGCGGCAGGTAGTCGAACAGCGTGGCGGTGGCGTCGAAGAACAGGGGCAGGTAGTACTCGATGCCGGCCGAGGCGATGCCGTTGCCGATGTCCTTGTAGATCGTCGAGCGCGTGGGGTCGCCTTCGAAGCGTTCGCGCCAGCGGCTGCGGAACGCCGTCCTGGCCCCTTCGTCCATCGGGAATTCGCGGCCCGGCAGCATGCGCACTTCCTTCACCGGGTACAGCGAACGCTGGGTGTCGGCATCGAAGGTGCGGATCGTCTCGATCTCGTCGCCGAACAGGTCCAGCCGGTAGGGCAGCGCGGAACCCATCGGGAACAGGTCGATCAGGCCGCCGCGCACCGAGTATTCGCCGGGCGACATCACCTGCGACACGTGGGTATAGCCGGCCAGCGTGAGCTGTGCCTTGAGCCTGGCCTCGTCCAGGCGCTCGCCCTGGCGGAAGAAGAAGGTATAAGCGGCCAGGAAGGACGGCGGCGCCAGGCGCACGAGGGCCGTCGTCGCCGGCACCACGAGCACGTCGCAGCGGCCGTTCTGGATCTCGTGCAGCGTGGCCAGGCGCTCCGACACGAGGTCCTGGTGCGGCGAGAACGCGTCGTAGGGCAGCGTTTCCCAGTCGGGCAGCAGGTGGCAGGCGAGCTTGCCGTCGGCGAACCAGGGAATCTCGTCGAGCAGGCGCTGGCCGTCGCTCGCATTGGCGACGACCACGGTCAGCATCTTGTTCTGGGCTTTGAGCACCAGGGCGGCCTGGGCGAGCGCATAGGCGTCGCTGGAGCCGTGCAGGTGCGGCAGGGCGAAACGGGTTCCGGTTTTCGGGAGGTGCTTTTTGAGATCGAAAGGCATTGACGCGTGCTGTCCAGGATCGGAAAAACGATGGTTCATTATAGTCGAACGGCGCCGTCGAGCCGCCCGGCGCGCGCGCCTGGGACAGGCGCTAGGACTCGTCCGCGCCCAGGCGTTCCAGGACGCGCGTCGAGGCGGCGCCCAGGCCGGCCAGCAGCGGGTCGCCGGGCGCCAGCAGCCCCGCGTCGAGCAGCAGGCGAAGCCTGGCCACCCGGTCGGCTTCGCCCAGCGCGGCGGCCAGCGGCTGGGTGGCCGGGCGGCCGGCGCGGACGATGGCGGCGGCGATCGTTGGCGGCAGTTCCCAGTGCAGCGCGATGCGCGCCGACAGCTCGCGCGCGCCGTCCAGCACGGCCGTGGCAAACGCCTCGTCCTGCGGCAGGAACGGGCCTTCCAGGATGCGGTCGGCCAGGCGGAACGCGACCACCAGGCCCATGTCGTGCATCAGCCCGGCCAGGTAGGCCTCGAAGGGATCGGCGCCGAGGCCGGGCGCCAGTTGCGCGCCGGCCCGGGCGCTGTGTTCGGCATGGCGCCACAGCCGCGGCGCGGCCTGGCGCGCGCAGCTGCCGGCGGCCAGTCCGATGACGGGGCGGAAGGCGACGCGCGCCAGCAGCATGCGCAAGCCGTTCTGGCCCAGCACCATCACGGCCGCGTCGACGGTGCGCACGGGCTTGGCGGGACGGTAGTAGGAGCTGTTTGCTTCGCGGATGGTTTCCGCGACCATGACGGGGTCGCGTCCCACCTGGCGCGCCAGCTCGGCGCCGGAGACGGCATCGTCGCGCAGGCTGCGCAGCAGGCGCGGGATCACCTCGGGCATGCGCGGCACCAGCTCGGCGGCGTCGCCCGGATGCTCGCCCAGCCGTACCAGCTCGTCCAGCATGCGCCCGTGGGCGGCATCCGGCGACTCGCCCGCGATGGGCTCGGTCAGCCAGCGCCAGTACGCCGCATCCAGCGACACGGGGGCGCCGGGATCGGAGATCGCGGGATGGGACGGGGCGGCCGCACCCGGGACGCCGGGCGCCGGCACGGCCGCGCCATCGCGGCGGGCGGCGGCAGCGCTGCCGAACAGTCGGGCGATCCAGTTTTTCATGGGAGCGGGGCGGGCGCAGTGGGAGGACGGCCATTGTAGCCGGGGCGCCGCCGGCGCGGATGCGGATTCGGATGCGGACGCGGACATGACAAGGCCTGCCCGGCGCCATGGGGCGCCGGGCAGGCCGCTTCCCCGAGGGGAAATGCCGCTGATCCGTGCGGGATTATTGCGTTTGCGTCGTGGTCGGCGGCGTGGTCGGGGTGGTGGAACCGGCGTTGCCGTTGTTGTTCCAGTTCTGCGAGCTGCCCTGGCCGCTGCCCGTGGTGCCGATCGAGCTGCCTTCCGACACGCCGCTCGAGGTGGCGCCGGCCGACGAGCTGCCGCTCATGTCGCTGCTGTTGGTGCCGGTCGAGCTGCAGGCCGACAGGGCGAATGCCATCATGCCGGCGACGAGGATGCCTTGATATTTTTTCATGATGCTCTCCTGTGTTGGTGGGTGGTTCCATCATGGATGGGTTGGCCCGCACGGGAAATAGGATCGCTACGGTCATCCATGTAGGATGTCGCGTACATACTGTTTATGCCGCCTTGCTCGCTGTCCTCCAAACGCCGACGGCCGCGCAGTGGCGGCCGTCGGGAGCGGATGCTTGTCGTCAGAACAGGCTGTTGACCGGCTGCGCAGGCTGCGGAGGCGGCGTGCCCGGTGCCGGCGGTGCGCCGGGCACGCCCGGCACGGCGGTGCCGTCCGCCGGCAGCGCGTTCGGGTCGGCCGGCTGCTGTTCGAGGTCGATGCCGCTGAAGGTCTGCGCGTCCGCGTATTCGGCGTAGACCCAGTCGTCGTTCTCGCGCACCAGGCCTTCCGGCTCTTCGCGCACCGTCTCCGGGCGCTTGGCCACGGCGACTTTCATGTAGTCGATCCAGATCGGCAGCGCCAGCGTGGCGCCGAATTCGCGGCCGCCCAGCGAGCGCGGATCGTCGTAACCCATCCAGGCGACGGCGACGACGTTGCCGGCGTAGCCCGAGAACCAGCCGTCGACGGCGTCCGACGTGGTGCCCGTCTTGCCGGCGACGTCGCCGCGGCCCAGCGCCTTGGTGGCGGCGGCGCCCGTGCCGAAGCGGGCCACGTCGCGCAGCATGCTGTCGGTGACGAAGGCGTTGCGCGCATCGAGCACGCGCTGTTCGTCGGTGCGCGCGGGCGGCTTCACTTCCTGCAGCACCTTGCCGTTGGCATCCTCGATCCTGGCGATCAGGTAGGGCTGCACCTGGTAGCCGCCATTGGCGAACACGGCGTAGGCGCCGGCCATCTGCAGCGGGGTGACGGCGCCCGTGCCCAGCGCCAGCGTGTAGTTCTTCGGCTGGCGCGCGAGGTCGAAGCCGAAGTGGCCGAGGAAGTCGTGGGCGAACGGCACCGTGACGGCGCGCAGCAGGCGCACCGACGGCACGTTCTTCGATTCCGCCAGCGCGCGGCGCATGGTGATCGGGCCGTCCCACTTGAAGTCGTCGTTCTGCGGCGACCAGGTCTTGCCCGCGTCCTCGCCGGCCATGTCCAGCGGCGCGTCGAGGATCTTGGTGGCCGGCGAATAGCCCTTTTCGATGGCGGCCGAATAGATGAAGGGCTTCATGCCGGAGCCCGGCTGGCGCCAGGCCTGGGTCACGTGGTTGAACTTCTGGAAGTTGTAGTCGAAGCCGCCGACCAGCGCGTGGTAGGCGCCCGTGTCGGCGTCGATGGCGACGAAGGCGGCGGCCACCTGCGGCACCTGGGTGACGGACCAGTTGTCCTTGGCATCCTTGGCCACCCGGATGATGGCGCCCGGCGCCAGGCGCAGGGTTTCCTTGGCGTTGGACGACAGGCCCGCCTGGGCGAACTTGACGCCGGCGCCGGACAGGTCGACGACGTCGCCATCGATGGTCTCGACCTTGATCGACTTGCTCGTGGTCGACAGCACGACGGCGGGCAGCAGGCCGTCGCTGACGGGCCGCTTGGCCAGGGCGTCGTTGATCGCGTCCTCGCGTTCGACCGGGTCGGACGGCAGGTCGATGCGGCCTTCCGGACCGCGCCAGCCGTGGCGCTGGTCGTAGGCGATCACGTTGCGGCGCACGGAGGCGTAGGCGGCGTCCTGCTCGTTCTTCAGGATCGTCGTGATGACCTTGATGCCGCGGGTATACGCTTCTTCCTTGAACTGGCTGTAGACGACCTGGCGCGCCAGTTCGGCCACGTACTCGGCGTGCGAATCGAATTCCTGGCCGCGCGTGTTCACGCGCAGCGGCTCGCGCATCGCGTCTTCGTACTCCGCGTCGCTGATGTAGTTCAGCGCGTGCATGCGGCCCAGCACCTGGTGCTGGCGCTCGCGCGCCTTCTTCGGATTGACGGCGGGGTTGTGGCGCGACGGGTTCTGCGGCAGGCCGGCCAGCATCGCCATCTCGGCGACGGTCAGCTTGTCCAGCGGTTTGCCGAAATAGGTGCGCGCGGCGCTGGAAAAGCCGTAGGCGCGCTGGCCCAGGTAGATCTGGTTCATGTACAGCTCGAGGATCTCGTCCTTCGACAGCGCGGCCTCGATCTTGTAGGCCAGGGCGATCTCGTTGATCTTGCGCGACAGGCGCTTTTCGCGCGACAGGAAGAAGTTGCGCGCCACCTGCATCGTGATCGTGGACGCGCCGCCCGAGCCGAAGCCGCCGCGCAGGTTGGCGCCGACGGCACCCAGCATGCGGCGGTAGTCGATGGCGCCGTGTTCGTAGAAGCGCGCATCCTCGATCGCCAGCAGCGATTTCTTCATTAGCGGCGGGATCTTGTCGATGGGGACGAAATCGCGGTGCTCCTCGCCGAATTCGCCGATCAGGACGTTGTCGGCGCTGTAGATGCGCAGCGGGATCTTGGGACGGTAGTCGGTGACGGCGTCGAGCGCCGGGACGTTCGGCAGCACGCGGAACACGACGTAGGCGGCGGCTGCGGCGCCGGCCAGGGCGATGATCGCGAGGACGATGCCGAGGCCCAGGAGGAGAAATCCGCGATCGCCGCGGTGGCGCAATCGCGCCGGCTTGCTGGTATGTGCCAAAACTGAACTCTCTCGATGCGGTCCACGGGACCAGGGAGGCGGGCGGCATCAGGGCGATGCGGCCCGTTGCGGCGCATTATAATCCGCTTTTCTTCCACTACGGCACGTGAAACCGTGCGGCTTCGGGGACGCATGTGCCGGCCCGTCCGGTACCGCGGGACGATACCTGACGGCGGTACGGAGCGGGCGCGGAAACGACGGGGACCGTCAGACGAAGGCCAGGTCGTGCTGCCTGATGGTGTCGTCGATCCAGTCGTCCACGTGGCCGAAGCGGTAGCCCAGTTCCGCGGCGCGCGTGGTGTCGAGCACCATCGGCGCCGGCAGGTCGAACGGCGACAGGCGGCCGGGCGCTGGCGGCGGCTGCACGCGGGCCAGGCGCACGCGGGTGTACAGCACCTCGCCCACGCGCTCGTGCAGGCCGGCGGCCGACAGCGCGCCGTCGCTGGCCGCGTTCACGGCGCCGGCGAAGCCCTGCATGCCGGTCCAGAGCAGGAAATCGGCGGCCGCCTGCAGGGGCATAAAGGACTGCACCGCGTCCTCCTCCGCGTAGTGCAGCGTGGCGCCGACGCGCGCCAGCTCGACGTAGTGGGCCAGGCGGCCCGTGAAGTCTTCGGGGCCGGCCAGCACGTGGGCCAGGCGCGGCACCACGAGGGGCAGGGAGCCGTCGCGCACCAGGTAGGCCTCGGCCTGGACCTTGCCGGCCACGTAGCACTCGGTGGCGCGGCACGGGTCGTGCCACGGATACGCGGTGTCGATCGGCTGGCTCTCGACGGCCAGGTCGGCTTCGCGCAGGGGTTGCGCGTGCTGGGCGCCGAGCGCGCGGTAGGCGTCGATGGTCGACGTCATCACGTAGCGGCCCGTGCGGCCGGCGAAGGTGCGCACGGCGATCGCCGCGTCGAGCGGGTTGTAGCACATCTGGTCGAAGACGATGTCCCACGGTCCGCGGCCGGCGAAGGCGTTGCGCATCGCCGTCTCGTTGCGGCGGTCGACGCGGATGCGTTCGATGCGGTTGCCGAACGGGTCGGGCGCGTAGCCCCGGGTGGCGATCGTCACGCGATGGCCGGCATGCAGGAGGCGCTGCACGAGCAGCTTGCCGATGAAACGGGTACCGCCGATCACCAGGATATTCTTGGACATGAGTTTTCCTTAGGCTCGGCCCCCTGCATCCTCGCAAGACAGGCGAGTGCACGGCGGGGCCTTGGTGAATCCTTTATATTGTCCATGCACGTTGGCAATCCTTCAAACAAGAAAAATATAGGCTAATGAATAAGAAAAACTTATGCAAGGTGGGGCCATGAAGCCGTTGCGCAGCCTGTCCGGCCTGGTCGACTTCGAGGCGGCCGCGCGCTGGGGCAGTTTCAAGCTGGCGGCGCAGGAACTGCACAAGACGCCGGCGGCCGTCAGCCTGCAGGTGAAACAGCTCGAGGAAGCGCTCGGTTTCACGCTGTTCGTGCGGCATCCGCGCCACATCGCCCTGACGGCCAAGGGCCAGGAACTGGCCATCACGGTCGGCCGCATGCTGGGCGAGCTGCGCGCCAGGGTCGCGGCCCTGCAGCGCGGCGACGACGAAGCGGTGCTGCGCATCTCGACCACGCATTCGTTCGCGATCAAGTGGCTGGTGCCACGCATGCCGCGCTTCACCAAGCTGCACCCGGAACTGGACCTGCGCATCGATTCGAACGACACCCCGGTCGATATCGAGGACGACGCCGTCGACGTGGCGATCCGCTTCGGTCCCGTGCGCGACGGCGACCCGGCGCTGCTGTTCCACGAACGGCTGGTGCCCGTCTACAGCCCGGACCTGCTCGCGCCGGGCGAGCCGGAACTGGGCCTGGCGGACCTGGCGCGCTTTCCGCTGCTGTGCGAGCGCAGCCCGGAAGCCTGGTTGCAGCTGCTGCAGGAGAACCGCGCGCTGAAGGGCAGATACGACAAGGGCAAATACGATTTCTCGCGCGTGTTCACGCACTGGGGCGTGCTGGCCCAGGCCGCCGTGGCGGGGCAGGGCATCGCGCTGGTCCCGTACGGCATCGCGTTCCAGGACATCCTGGCCGGCAGCCTGCGCGTGCTGCCCTGCCGCAGCGCGCCGTACGGCAGCGGCTACAAGCTGCTCGTCAATCCGCACAAGGAGGCGATGACGAAGGTGCGGTACTTCCGCGACTGGATCCGCGCCGAGATGGACGAGATGCGCCACACGCTGGAACAATGAAAAACGGCAGCCCGCGGGCTGCCGTCGTCGTTTGCGCGAAGCGCGAGGATTACTTCACGCCGTGCATCAGCTTCTGGATCAGCGGCGCGATCAGGAACAGGATCACGCCCGAGCCGATCAGGGCCCAGAAGCCGAAGGTGTAGCCCGACAGCGCGGACGCCGTCGTCATGCCCGACTCGCCCGACACGTGGCTGGCGAAGATGCCGGACAGGTTGTTGCCGATGCCGGTCGACAGGAACCAGCCGCCCATGCCCAGGCCCACCAGGCGCGTCGGCGCCAGCTTGGTCACCATCGACAGGCCGATCGGCGACAGGCACAGTTCGCCGATCGACTGGATCACGTAGACCATGAACAGGGTCCAGAACGGGATCTTGCTGTCCGGTCCCACGAGGCTCGTCAGCGCGAACATCAGCAGCAGGAAGGCCAGGCCGTTGAACAGCAGGCCCAGGCCGAACTTGCGCGGGATCGACGGATTCTTGCGGCCCATCGCGACCCAGACGGCGGCGACGATCGGCGCGCATACGATGATGGCGATCGAGTTCACGGACTGGAACCAGCCGGTCGGGAAGACCCAGCCGCCGAAGTCGCGGCGCACGATGTTCTCGGCCAGGAAGGTGAACGAGCTGCCCGCCTGTTCGAAGAAGCACCAGAACATCACGTTGAAGAAGAAGATGATCAGCATGGCGATGGTCTTGTCGCGCGCGACCTTGCCGTTGCGGATGCCTTCGACCAGCAGCATCAGCGCCAGGCCGATGAACAGCACCGTCAGGATGCCCTGCAGCGTGTTGGCGCCCAGCTTGAGCAGGAAGTACACGACGGGGATCACGACCAGCGAACCGATCACGACGCCCGCGAGGCGCGTCGGGCTGGCCAGCTCGCCGACGGGGGCGCCGATGCCCTTCAGGCCGCGGCGGCCGATCTGGAACCAGACCAGCGACAGGATCATGCCGATGCCGGCGGCGAAGAACACGGCCTTGTAGGCCGGCACGCCGGTGCTGCCGGCCATGCTCTCGGCCAGCCAGCCCGTCAGGATCGGCGCGAAGAAGGCGCCCGTGTTGATGCCCATGTAGAAGATGGTGAAGCCGGAATCGCGGCGCTGGTCGTTGATGCCGTACAGCTGGCCGACCATGGTCGAGATGTTCGGCTTGAACATGCCGTTGCCGACGATGATCGTGGCCAGGCCGAGCTTGAAGACATCCGGGTTCGGCACCGTGATGGCGAACAGACCGGCCGCCATGAACACGGCGCCGACGAGGATCGCGCGCTGGTAGCCGATCACGCGGTCGGCGATGTAGCCGCCGAAGACGGCGCCGGCGTACACCAGCGCGAGGTAGGAACCGTAGGTCAGGTTGGCGTCGGCCTGGCCCACGCCGCTGCCGCCGTAGAACTGGGCGACGATGTAGAGCACGAGGGCCCAGCGGATGCCGTAGAAGGCGAAACGTTCCCAGAACTCCGTCATGAACAGCATCCACAGGGGCGCGGGATGGCCCATGATCTGCTTGAATTCCGGGATCGCCTTTTCCCCGGCGGTTGTCGTAGCTGCACCGCTCATGCGGTTCCTCCCCAAATCGTTTTATAAGAATGGTCTCGTCGGCTCACCCGCCCCGGGTAGGGACGGCTTGCCGATAGCGACGCATTTTAGTGGAAATCACTCAACAGAAGGCAAGTTTTTCCTGCCCAGCCGTATGGGTGCACGCCATGTCCCAAAAGGGGACGCAAACTCGGGCGACTTGTCGTATATTGGTGCGGTAGTTGCTTCTATAGACAGTAGAGAAAGGTACGCAAACCATGAATTACGACGTCGTCGACACCTTAATATCCCCGGAGGGACGCCTCGAGATCCTGTCCAAGGCCGAGGTGGCGAAGCTGCTGGACACGAGCCAGGGCGGCCTGTATCAGATCTTCCGCAAGTGCGCGCTGGCCGTGCTGAATTCGGGCAGCTCGATCGACGACGGCAAGGAACTGCTGGAGCGCTACAAGGATTTCGAGATCCGCGTGATCCAGCGCGAGCGGGGCATCAAGCTCGATATCCGCAGCGCGCCCGCCCACGCCTTCGTCGACGGCAAGATGATCAAGGGTATCCACGAGCACCTGTTCGCCGTCCTGCGCGACATCGTCTACGTGAACTTCGAGGTGACCGACAACCCGCGCTTCGACCTGTCCCGTCCCGAAGGCATCACCGACGCCGTCTTCCACATCCTGCGCAATGCCAACGTGATCCGGCCGCAGAACAACCCGAACCTCGTCGTGTGCTGGGGCGGCCACTCGATCAATTCCGTCGAATACGACTACTCGAAGAAGGTCGGCTACCAGCTCGGCCTGCGCGAACTCGATATCTGCACGGGCTGCGGCCCGGGCGCGATGAAGGGCCCGATGAAGGGCGCCAACATCGGCCACGCCAAGCAGCGCCTGCAGAACGGCCGCTACCTGGGCATCTCGGAACCGGGCATCATCGCGGCCGAGTCGCCGAACCCGATCGTCAACGACCTCGTGATCATGCCGGACATCGAGAAGCGCCTGGAAGCCTTTGTGCGCGTGGGCCACGGCATCGTCGTGTTCCCGGGCGGCGCTGGCACGGCCGAGGAAATCCTGTACATCCTCGGCATCCTGCTCCATCCGGACAACGCCGAGCTGCCGTTCCCGCTCGTGTTCACGGGCCCGTCGACGTCGCGCGAATACTTCGAGCGCATCGATGGCTTCATCCGCGCCACGCTGGGCGAGGCGGCGACCAAGCGCTACCAGATCATCGTCGACGACCCGGCCGAGGTGGCGAAGGTCATGCACACGGGGATCCGCCAGGTGCGCGAATTCCGCAAGTCGCGCAGCGACGCCTACTACTTCAACTGGGGCTTGCGCATCGACCCGGAATTCCAGCGCCCGTTCAAGCCGAGCCACGAGAACATGCGTGGCCTGTCGCTGCACAAGGAACAGCCGGTGCACCTGCTGGCGGCCCAGCTGCGGCGCGCGTTCTCCGGCATCGTGGCCGGCAACGTCAAGGAAGAGGGCATCCGCGCGATCGAGCAGCACGGCAAGTTCGAGATCCACGGCGAGAGCGAGATGATGGCCCACCTCGATGCGCTGCTGCAATCCTTCGTGGAGCAGAGCCGCATGAAGTTGCCGGGCAAGGTGTATGTGCCTTGCTATCGCGTGGTGCGGTAGCAAGGACCACGTCGCCCCCGCGCAGGCGGGGGCCCGATTTGCTCGCGCAGCCGGAACGCGTGCCGAAATCGGTTCCCCGCCTGCGCGAGACGACGCGCATTAAAAAGGGGCGCCGCGGCGCCCCTCGTCACATCCGCGGACGGACGATCAATCTTCCTTGCGCAGGTGCGGGAACAGCAGCACGTCGCGGATGTTCGGCGAGTCGGTGATGATCATCATCAGGCGGTCGATGCCGATGCCGCAGCCGCCGGCCGGCGGCATGCCGTATTCCAGCGCGCGGATGTAGTCGGCGTCGTAGTACATCGCCTCGTCGTCGCCGGCTTCCTTGGCGTCGACCTGGGCCAGGAAGCGGGCCGACTGGTCTTCCGGATCGTTCAGCTCGGAGAAGCCGTTGGCGATCTCGCGGCCGACCATGAACAGCTCGAAGCGCTCGGTGATGCCTTCGCGGGTGTCCGAGGCGCGCGCCAGCGGCGACACTTCGACGGGGTAGTCGATGATGAAGGTCGGTTCCCACAGCTGGGCCTCGGCCGTCTCTTCGAACAGGGCCAGCTGCAGCGCGCCCAGGCCGACGTGGGCCAGCGGCTTGACGCCGAACTTCAGCAGTTCCTCGCGGATGAAGGCGGCGTCGTTCAGCTGCGCTTCCGTGTAGCCCGGCGCGTACTTGTCGATGGCCTGGACGATGGTCAGGCGCTGGAACGGCTTGGACAGGTCCAGCGCGCGGCCGCCGTAGGTCAGTTCGGCGGTGCCGTGGGCGTCCACGGCGGCCTGGCGAATCACGGCTTCCGTGAAGTCCATGATCCACTTGTAGTCGGTATAGGCCGCGTAGAACTCCATCATCGTGAATTCCGGATTGTGGCGGATCGACACGCCCTCGTTGCGGAAGTTACGGTTGATTTCGAACACGCGGTCGAAGCCGCCGACGACGAGGCGCTTCAGGTACAGCTCGGGGGCGATGCGCAGGTACATCTGCATGTCGAGCGCATTGTGGTGCGTGATGAACGGCTTGGCCGCGGCGCCGCCCGGGATCGGGTGCAGCATCGGGGTCTCGACTTCCATGAACTGGTGTTCCTGCATGAAGCGGCGGATCGAGGCCATGGCGGCGGTACGGGCCTTGAACGTGCGGCGCGTCTCTTCGCTGACGATCAGGTCGACGTAGCGCTGGCGGTACTTGGTCTCCTGGTCGGCCAGGCCGTGGAACTTGTCCGGCAGCGGGCGCAGCGACTTGGTGACGAGGCGCAGCCTGGTGACCTTGACGGTCAGCTCGTCCGTCTTGGTCTTGAACAGGGTGCCTTCCACGCCCAGGATGTCGCCCAGGTCGTAGGTGCGCAGCGCTTCCATCGTCTCCTCGCCCGTGTTGTCGAGGGTGACGTAGATCTGGATGCGGCCGTCGGCGCGCGGGCCCGACGAATCCTGCAGCGTGGCGAAGACGGCCTTCTTGCCGGCTTCGCGGCGCAGCATCATGCGGCCGGCGATGACGACGGCCTGCGGCTCGGCTTCCAGCTGCTCGCGGGTCCAGCCCGTGAACTGCTCGGCCAGGTCGGCCGCCTTGTGCTGCGGGACGAAGTCGTTCGGGAACGGCTGGCCTTTTTCGCGCAGGGCTGCCAGCTTGGCGCGGCGCTCGGCGATGATCTTGTTGTCGTCGGCGACGAGGCTGGCGTGCTCTTGCTGGGTGTTACCCTGTTCTTGGTTTTCGGTGCTCATGGTGTCTATTTCAGGTAGGGGGATTACCGGCTGTTGCTGCAGAGGTCATCAACGGACAGGTCGGCGTAATCGTTGACGACGCGGATCACGTTGTCGTACTCGGCGAATGCTTCGGCGGGCAGCGTGGTGGTGATGACGACGGCGCGCATGCCGGCCCGGCGTGCCGCTTCCACGCCCATCGGCGCGTCCTCGAACACGATGCAGTCGGCGGGATCGACGCCGAGGCGCTCAGCCGCCTTCAGGAACACGTCCGGGTGCGGCTTGCCATGGGCGACGTCGGCCGCGCCGACGACCGTGTCGAAGCGCGCGCGCAGGTCCAGTTCGTCGAGCGTGAACACGATGTTCAGCGGCGGCGCCGAGGTGGCGACGGCGAGCTTGATGCCGCGGTTGCGCGCGCCCGTCACCAGCCCGTCCAGGCCTTCGATGGCACGGCGGTAGGGACCATACATCTCGCGGTACAGCGCATCCTTCTCCAGCGCCAGTTCACGGATCTCTTCGTCGGAGACCTCCGGGCCGAGGCGCGCGCGCAGGATCTCGCGGCCCTGGGCGCCGGCCGTCTCGCGGAAGAAGGCATCCGCTTCGTACAGCTTGCCGCGGCGGGCGAAGAATTCCAGCCACGACTTGGTGTGGTAGGCCATGTTGTCGACGATGGTACCGTCCATGTCGAAGATGAATGCGCGCGCGTTCGTGGTCATCGTGTTGCTTTCCTCTGATAGGTGTCGTTTACACGCCCTGTTTCAGGGACGCGGAAATGAAGTCGTCGAGGTCGCCGTCCAGCACGTTCTTGGTGTTGCCCGTCTCGAAGCCGGTGCGCAAGTCCTTGATGCGCGACTGGTCCAGGACGTAGGAACGGATCTGGTGGCCCCAGCCGACGTCGGTCTTGGAGTCTTCCAGCTTCTGCTGCTCGCTCATGCGTTTGCGGAGCTCCAGCTCGTACAGCTTGGCGCGCAGCATGTCGAAGGCCTCGGCCTTGTTGCGGTGCTGCGAGCGGTCGTTCTGGCACTGCACCACGATACCGGAAGGCGCGTGCGTCAGGCGCACGGCGGAGTCGGTCTTGTTGATGTGCTGTCCACCAGCGCCCGATGCGCGGTAGGTGTCGATGCGCACGTCGGCCGGGTTGATCTCGATTTCGATCGATTCGTCGACTTCCGGGTACACGAACAGCGACGTGAACGAGGTGTGGCGGCCGTTGGCCGAGTCGAACGGCGACTTGCGCACCAGGCGGTGCACGCCCGTTTCGGTACGCAGGTGGCCGTAGGCGTACTCGCCCTCGACCTTGATGGTGGCCGTCTTGATGCCGGCAACCTCGCCCTCGGACATTTCCATGACCTCGGCCTTGAAACCCTTGCGTTCGCAGTAGCGCAGGTACTGGCGCATCAGCATCGACGCCCAGTCCTGGGCTTCGGTGCCGCCGGCGCCGGCCTGGATGTCGATGAAGCAGTTCGCATGGTCCATCGGGTTGCTGAACATGCGACGGAATTCCATCGCCTCGATGACCTTCTTGATCTCGTCGGCATCGCCCTCGACGGCCTCGATGGTGGCGTCGTCGCCTTCCTCGCGGGCCATCTCGAACAGGTCGGATGCGTCGGTCAGGTCCGCGCGCGCTTTTTCCAGCGTCAGGACGACGCCTTCCAGGGCTTTCTTTTCGCGGCCCATGTCTTGCGCCCGCTTCTGGTCGTTCCAGATCGCGGGGTCTTCCATTTCCTGATTGACCTGCTCTAGTTTCTCCGACTTCTTATCGAAGTCAAAGATACCTCCGAAGTTCGGCTTCACGGCTGCTCAGGTCATTCAGCAGGGCGGAGAGGGCGTTGATGCGTTCAGCTTCCATGGTTTCTAGCGTATTCTCAGTGGTTGAATCGAACCCTCGATTATACCCGAGAGCGTCCGATCTCCCCATGAAAGCGTGATCGTCCTGCACGCATCGCGTCCGAATCTTGCTCGATTACATCGCACTCCCGTATCATCGGCCCCTGTTTCCACCGTTTTCAGCCATCTTTACGCCTCCATGACGCCTTTTCGCCCGCCACTGCGCCTCGCCCTCATTCCCGCCCTGCTGCTGGCCGCCTCCACCCACGCGGCAGCGCCGAAAGCAGGCAGCACGGCCACGCTGGCGCTGCTGGAGACGACGGACGTGCATCAGAACGTGCTCGGCTACGACTATTTCAAGCTGGCCGACGACGCCTCGCTGGGCCTGGACCGCACGGCGACGCTGATCGCCCAGGCGCGCCGCGACTTCCCGAACACGATGCTTTTCGATAATGGCGACACCATCCAGGGCACGGCGCTGGGCGACTACCAGGCGCAGGTGAAGCCGGTGGCCTGCGGCGAACTGCTGGGCATCTACAAGGTCATGCAGAAGCTGGGCTACGACGGCGCAGGCATCGGCAACCACGATTTCAACTACGGCCTGCAATTCCTCGGCCAGGTCAGCGGCAACGATTTCGGCGCCGACGGCACCAGCACGGGCAAGCACTGCGCCGGGCCGGGCTTCCCGCAGGTGCTGGCGAACGTCTACAGCGTCAAGACGAAGCGGACGATCTTCGCCCCGTACCGCATCCTCGACAAGAAGATCGAGGCCGTCGGTGCCGACGGCAAGCCCGTCGAGGCCACCGTCAGGGTCGGCATCATCGGCTTCACGCCGCCCACGATCCTGTCCTGGGACAAGCGCTGGCTCGAAGGGAAGGTCTACACGGAAGGGCTGGTGGAGACGGCCAAGCGCTACATCCCGGAGATGCGCGCCAAGGGCGCCGATGTCGTCGTCGTGATCTCGCACGGCGGCCTGGACGACAGTCCCTACCGCCCGGACATGGAAAACGGCAACTGGCACCTGGCCCAGGTGCCCGGCATCGACGCCATGCTGCTGGGCCATTCGCACCAGCTGTTCCCGAACCCGGCCAGCACGGTCCCGCAATTCAACCTGCCGCACGTCGACAAGGCGAAGGGCACCGTGTTCGGCGTGCCGACCGTGATGGCCAACCTGTGGGGCAAGAACCTGGGCGTGGTCAAGCTGGCCCTGCGCTACGACGGCAAGCGCTGGGTGTCGCAACGGGAGGCGAGCAGCGTCGAGACCCGCTCCACCCAGCAGGCCGACAAGTCCTTCGTCGCCGCCGATCCGCAGGTGGCCGCGCTGGTAAAGGCAGAGCACGAGGCCACGATCCGGTACGTGAAGACGCCGGTGGGCAGCACCTCGTTCCGCATGTCGACGTATTTCGCCGACGTGGGCGACGTGTCGGCGCTGCAGGTCGTGAACGAGGCGCAGACGGACTACGTGCGCAAGTACGTGGCCGCCAACCTGCCGCAGTACGCCGGCCTGCCCGTGCTGTCGATGACGGCCCCGTTCAAGACGGGCTTCGGCGGCGCCGCCGACTACACGGACGTGGCGCCGGGCAGCCTGGCGCTGAACAACGCGGCCGACCTGTACCTGTACCCGAACGCGCTGTACGTCGTGAAGGTCGACGGCAAGGGTCTCAAGGCCTGGCTGGAAAAGTCGGCCACGCGCTTCAACACCATCGACCCGGCGCGGACGGAAGCACAGGAGCTGATCAACCCGCAGTACCCGGCCTTCAACGTCGACACGCCGACGGCCGCGGAACTGCAGTACGAGATCGACGTGACGCAGCCGCCGGGCCAGCGCATCCGCAACCTGCAGCTGCACGGCAAGCCGGTGGCGGACGGCCAGGAATTCCTCGTCGCCACCAATAACTACCGCGCCAGCGGCGGCGGCAATTTCCCGGGCCTGGACGGCAGCAAGACCGTGTTCGCGTCGCCGGACACCAACCGCGACGTGCTGATCGCGTTCGTCCGCGCGCGCAAGGAATTGTCGCTGAAGGCGGACGGCGCCCAGCGCAGCTGGCGCTTCGTGCCCGTGAAGACGGCCGGTCCCGTCGTGTTCCATTCCGCGCCCGGCAAGATCGCGCTGGCGCGCGCGGCGGGCCTGGACAACGTGACCGAGCTGCGTGCCGACGACGGCCAGGGCAAGGGGTTCGCGCTGTACGGCATCGACCTCGCCAAATGAGGAAAGGCTTGCTGGCCGCGACGCTGCTGGTCGCCGCCTCGCTGGCGCATGCGGCCGACGGCTTGCCGCCGCGGGCGCTGGCCGACTGGGAGCTGGGTCTGAAGCAGCGCAATGGCCTGGGCATGCCGGCGGATGCCGCCGCGGCGCGCGCCGCATTCGCCCGTGCCGCCGCGGGCGGCGTGCCGGCGGCCATGTTCACGCTGGCGCAGATGCAGATGGCGGGCGAGGGCGGGGCGCGCGACGAAGCGGCCGCGCAGCGCTGGATCGCGCTGGCGGCGCAGCTGGAGTATCCGGAAGCCTTGCAGGAACTGGCGCTGTGCGAACCCGATCCCGTGCGCGCGGCCCAGTTGCTGCGCGAAGCGGCGCATGCGCTGCAGCACCGGGTGCGCGAGGGGCGCGGACCGGGTTATTGATCAGGTGGCGGTAAAGGGGGCGGCGGGCATCGCGTGCCCGCCGTCACGGCAAGTTCAAGGACGCTGCTTGCCGGCGCCGGCCGCGATCTCCGCCGCCGCGATATCGGCCAGGTCCATCAGGCTCTGGACTTCGGCGGCGCGCAGGCGGCGCGGTTCACGGTCGATCACGCACAGGCTGCCCAGCGGCTGGCCCGACTTGTCGCGCAACGGAATGCCGGCGTAGAAGCGGATGTGCGGTTCCTGCAGCACGAGGGGGTTGGTGCGGAAGCGCTCGTCCTCGAGCGCATCTTCCACGACGAACAGCTCGTTCTTCAGGATCGTGTGCGAGCAGAACGCCCAGTCGCGCGGCGTCTCGCGCGCCGATAGCCCGACGCGGGCCTTGAACCACTGGCGCGTGGAGGTCAGCAGCGAGATCAGCGCGATCGGCGAGCCGGTCACCATGGCGGCCAGGCGCACCACGCGGTCGAAGCGCGGTTCGTCCTCGGTGTCGACCAGGCCGGATGCCGCGAGCGCCGCCAGGCGGGTACGCTCGTTGGCCGGCATCGGATAGTTCGCCAGCGGGGCCGGCTGGTACTCCTTGTCCGTGCTCGGGTTCGGGGTGGCGCGTGCCTGGTCGTCCCCGTGCATGAGGCCCTGCACCAGGCTCAGGCGCGTACGGCGGTGTCCGCCCGGAGTTTTCCAGGATTCGATCGCCCCGCTTTCCATCCAGATCTGCACCGTGCTCGTCGCCACGCCGAGGAGGCGGGCGACTTCGCTCGTGGTCAGGATCGGATCGTCGTCGTGTAAGTTGCTCAGCATAAACTTCCTCGTATTCCGCCAGTATAACGGATTTGCGCGTCCAGAATCTCTCCAACTATTACATCTTGTTCGATAGTTGCTTTAACAACATTCTCACGAATTGTTGCAAAATGGCACGTTCGAATCTCCCCATGTTCAATCGTGCTTCCTCAAGGAAATATATATGGCAGAATTTCATCAATACTGTCATTTTTGGGGAAATGCTGAATTTTTCCCGCCAACCTGAGGAAAAAGTGAGCAAACATAACAAAGGTCCGGGAATCGCTGCCCGGCTGACCATGGCGTTCGCGCTGGTCGTCGGCGTCACGCTCGTGCTGGCGCTCTTCGCCGTCCTGCGCGTGAACGACATCGAGCGGGCGCTGGCCGGCGCCGACCGCCTGCGCGCGACCCAGCTCGAGCCCCTGTACGAAGTGCGCGAGGCGCTCGACCAGACGGGCATCTCGGCCCGCAACGCCTATGTCTTCAAGGACGGGGCCGAGGTGGCGCGCGAACTGGACCTCATCGACCGCCATGCCGCCACCTATATGGCGGCGCTGGAGCGCCTCGACACCGTCCTCGGCAAGGACGCGCAATACCGCAAGACGCGCGAAGAGCTGGTGGCCATGGCGAACGAGCTGCGCCGTCCGCGCGGCTACCGGGCGTCGGGCGACATGGACGGCTACAGCGCCTTCCTGGCCAACGAATGCACGCCGCTGCGCCGCCGCATCGTCGCCGACATCGACGTCCTGCTGAAGGACCTGCAGGCCGGCAGCGCCAAGGCCAGCGCGGACGCGGAAGCCACGGCCTCGTCGGCGCGCCTGACGATCGGCGCGCTGGCGGTGCTGTGCGTGCTGCTGGCCGCCGGCGTCGGCATCGCCATCGTGCGCCAGCTGGTGCGCCAGCTGGGCGGCGAGCCCGCATATGCGGCGGGGGTCGCGCAGGCGATCGCCCACGGCCAGCTGCACGTCGACGTCGACACGCGCCGCGCGGCGCCGGCCAGCCTGCTGGCGGCGATGAGCGAAATGCGGCGCAGCCTGTCCGGCATCGTCGGCCGGGTGCGCACGGGGACCGAGGCGATCGCGGCGGCGTCGAGCGAAATCGCCACCGGCAACGTCGACCTGTCGCAGCGCACCGAGAGCCAGGCCGCGGAACTGGCGCGCGTGGCGGGCGCGATGAAGGACCTGATCGAGTCGGTGCGCAGCAACGCCGGCTATGCGCAGGAGGCGAGCAAGCTGGCCGCCGACGCGTCGAGCGTATCGCGCCAGGGCGCCACCACGGTGGACGACGTCGTCGCCACGATGACCCTGATCAGCGACGCGTCGGCACGCATCGTGGACATCATTTCCGTCATCGACGGCATCGCCTTCCAGACGAACATCCTGGCCCTGAACGCCGCCGTCGAGGCGGCGCGCGCGGGCGAGCAGGGCCGCGGCTTCGCCGTGGTGGCCGCCGAGGTACGCGGCCTGGCCCAGCGCTCGGCGGCCGCGGCCAAGGAAATCAAGGCATTGATCGAGGATTCCGTCGGCAAGGTCGGCGCCGGGACCCAGCTGGTCGGCCAGGCCGGCGAGACGATGCGCGCCGTGGTCGAGCGGATCGGCCGCGTGACGGCCATCATGGCAGAGATCTCGGCGGCGACCCAGGTCCAGAGCCAGGAGATCGAGCAGGTCGACGGCGCCATCGTCAAGCTGGACGAGATGACGATCCAGAACGCGGCCCTCGTCGAGGAAGCGGCGGCGGCGGCGCAATCGCTGCAGCAGCAGGCCGGCGAGCTGGCGGGGCTGGTGAACGTGTTCCAGCTGGAGGATGCGGGGCAGGCGGCGCGTCGCCCCGGAGCGGGGCAGCCGCGACTGGCGTACGCGGCCTGAATCCTTCGTCGTCCCTGCGCAGGCAGGGACCCGATGTTGCATGCGCGACGGCTGCGCCGGGATTGGACCCCTGCCTGCGCAGGGGCGACGTCGTGTGGCGTTATCTCTTTAATGCAGCTGCTTCTTCTCCGGCTGCACCAGCACGAAGGGGCTGACCACGGACGCCCACAGCTGGGCGCCGGCCGCCTGCCAGGTCTGCGCCTGCAGGTCGGACACCTTGGCCAGCTTGCCTTCGCTCATCCAGCGGCCGATGCTGTCCTTGTCGTCATGGGCCACGCGCAGCGCCACCTCGACCAGGTCGAGTTCCTCGCTCACGTACACCACGACCCCGTGGGCGAAGTGGCGTTCCAGTTCGGACCAGGCGATGCGCGCGGTCTCGCGGTTGATCTTGTCGTGCAGCTCGCTGTCTTTCAGCGGATCCAGTTTTAGTGATTCGTTTGTCATGCTCGTCTATCGGATGGGTTCGACCTGCGGAATCGGCGAACCCGCCCATGTTAACCGATACGCGGGGCCCTTGCGGACATTCCCCACCAGTGCGGGCCGGAAGCAGGCCAGGTTCGTTCCCCCCGCGTGGCGCACGCTGGGGTAGATCACGCCCATCGAGCCGGCATCCAGCAGCCGCGCCGCCAGGCCTTGCGACGCCACGTAGCTGCCCGCGTCCAGGCAGGGCGTCCAGGCGTCGTCGTCGCGCAGGTCGTGAAAGCCCGCGCTGAAGTCCGCCAGCAGCGCCTGATAGGTCACGCTGTCGTCGAAACGGCCGATCTCCTGGTACTCGACGGTCTTGTGGAACGCCACCTCGGCCAGCGCCGTCTCCGCCTCGAAGGCGCAGTACCAGGCGCCGCGCTCGCCATCGTTGAAGCGGCTGCCTTCCGGCCGGGCATAGGTGTAGGCCGCATTGATCATGCGGAAGTTCGGCACGCCGAACACCAGTTCGTCCACGCCGATGCCCGGCAGCAGGCCGGACTCGCCGCGCAGGCGGTCGTTGGTCGCGTTGTCGAGGTCGAACAGGTCGCGCAGCAGCGCATCGTCGCCGCCGGCCAGCGGCGCCAGCACGGAATCCTCGGCATCGGCGAAGCGCGACGGAATCAGGCGGCAGGTGTCGAAGCGGCGCAGCGCCGTCAGGCGCGGCAGCGCGGCCATCTACAGTCCTCCGCGCCGGGCATCGAGCAGCCGGCGCACGGTCTGCATGGCCAGCAGGCCGCCGCCCAGCATCGTCGCCAGCGGCGTGCGCCCCTGGAAGACGGGGTTCGCGTTCGGCAGGTGGACCCACTCGTCGGCCAGCTTGTCTCCATACAAAATGTGCAGGGATTTATAGATGCCCAACAGGTAGGATATGCGCGTGATGCGGTCGACCTCGAGCACCCGTTGCGGTTTCTTCTTCCACTCGTAGAACGAGGACGAGGACAGGCCGCCCAGCAGTTCGCGCGCATCGTCGTCGCGCACGTGCCAGGCATCCATCAGGCGGAAGAAACCGGCGAGGGCGGAGGCCGACAGGCGCTCGCGCTCGGCGCGCGCGTTCAGGTCGACGAGGTGGACGGGTTCGAAACGGCTTTTCGGATAGGCGTAGGCAAGACTCATGGATTCCTCCAGTTCTGGTCTCTTTATACTCCGGTTTCAGATGGCGTGCAAGCGGCCCTGGCGCGAGGGCGGCCCCGGGCGCCCGACGAGCGGGTGGGCGGCCTCCTGCGGCCCGCGATGCGCTTCGCTACAATCGAAGGAGCAATCACAGCACATGCGATGCCGTGACACGATCAATACGCACCGGTAAATACGCCCCAGCGACGTTCCGGCGCGACAAGAACAGGAGTGTTCCATGACCCAGGCCCCCCAGGCGCCATCGCCGCTCGCTACCGTCATCCGCGTCACCAGCGGCAATTTCCTCGAGATGTACGACTTCTTCCTGTACGGCTTCTACGCCACCTATATCGCCAGCACTTTCTTCCCCTCGGGGAACGAGTACGTGTCGCTGATGGCGACCTTCGTCGCATTCGGCGCGGGCTTCCTGATGCGGCCGCTCGGCGCCGTCGTGCTGGGCGGGGTGATCGACCGCATCGGCCGCCGCAAGGGCCTGATCCTGACACTGGTGATCATGTCCTGCGGCACCATCCTGATCGCCTTCGTGCCCGGCTATGCGACCATCGGCATCTTCGCCCCCATCCTGGTCGTGCTCGGGCGCCTGCTGCAGGGCTTCTCGGCGGGCGTCGAGCTGGGCGGCGTCTCCGTGTACCTGGCCGAGATGGCGCCGCCGGGCCGCAAGGGTTTCTACGTGAGCTGGCAGTCGGCCAGCCAGCAGGCCGCCATCATGGCGGCGGCGGCGCTGGGTTTCGCGCTCAACCGCTCGCTCTCGACGGCCGAGGTGAGCGAGTGGGGCTGGCGGATTCCCTTCTTCATCGGCTGCATGATCATCCCGATCGTGTTCGTCATCCGCCGCCACCTGCAGGAAACCGAGGAATTCAAGGCGCGCAAGCACCGTCCGGAATTCCGCGAGATCCTGCATTCGATCGCCGCCAACTGGCGCCTCGTCGTGCTGGGGATGATGCTGGTCGTGATGACGACCGTGTCGTTCTACCTGATCACCGTGTACGCGCCGACGTTCGGCAAGAGCGTATTGAAACTGTCTGCCGCGGACAGCCTGCTGGCCACCTTCTGCGTCGGCCTGTCGAACTTCATCTGGCTGCCCGTCATGGGCGCGCTGTCGGACCGCATCGGGCGCTGGCCGCTGCTGGTGACCTTCACCGTGCTGCCCCTGCTGACGGCGCATCCCGTGCTGTCCTGGCTCGTGCACGACACGACGTTCGCCCACATGCTGGAAGCGGAGCTGTGGCTGTCCTTCATATACGCCAGCTACAACGGCGCGACCGTCGTCGCCCTCACGGAAATCATGCCGGCGCACGTGCGCACGGTGGGGTTCTCGCTGGCCTACAGCCTGGCGACGGCCATCTTCGGCGGCTTCACGCCCGTGATCTCGACCTGGCTGATCCAGGAGACGGGCGACAAGGCGGCGCCGGGGTACTGGATGGCGGCGGCTGCCGCGTGCGGCCTGATCGCGGCGCTGGCGCTGTACCAGCCGTGGAAGGGAAAAAGGGTGGAGGCGCAGGCCGTCTGATACGTCGTCCCTGCGCAGGCAGGGACCCAATGTTTGCTTGCGTCGCCGCAGCACGAGCAAACATTCGGCCCCTGCCTGCGCAGGGGCGACGCTCTGATTTTCTGCGTTATGCCGGTTCAGCGTGCTCCACGAGCAGCTGCACCTTGGTCACGCCGTTGTACTCGTTGGCATCGAGCCGGAACGCCACCCGGGCCTGGTCGCCCAGCGCGTCCGTATGGCCGAACCAGATCGCGTCGTAGCGGCGGCCGTTCCGTTCCAGCAGCAGCTTGAGGTGCTTGTCCTTCAGGATGCGCTGGCTCACCACGCGGAATTCGTCGCAGAACACGGGCGGGGCGAAGCCCTGGCCCCAGACCTGGCCGTCGAGCAGCTCGATGAACTGGGTCGAGTAGAAATCGTCTTCCAGCGGCCCGTCGGTTTCCACCACACGCTCCAGCTGCGCCTCCGTCAGCCAGGCGCGGCCCACGGCCTCGAAGGCCTGGGTGAAGGTGTCGAAGTGCTCGCTGCGGATCGTGAGGCCGGCCGCCATCGCGTGGCCGCCGAACTTGTCGATCAGGCCGGGCACGCGCTTGGACACGAGGTCGAGCGCGTCGCGCAGGTGGAAGCCCGGGATCGAGCGCCCGGAACCCTTGATCCAGCCGTCGCCCGCGGGCGCGAAGGTGATCGTCGGGCGGTAGAATTTTTCCTTCAGGCGCGAGGCGACGATGCCGATCACGCCCTGGTGCCAGCCGTCGTCGAACACGGCGATGGTGCTGGCGTCGGCCGGATTGAACTCGTCCAGGTGCAGCAGGGCCGTCCCCTGCATGTCGGCCTCGATCTCGCGGCGCTTCAGGTTGATGTCGTTGAGCTCCTGGGCGATGGCCCAGGCGCGGCCCTCGTCGTCCGTCGTCAGGCACTCGATCCCGAGCGACATGTCTTCCAGCCTTCCGGCGGCGTTCAGGCGCGGGCCCAGCGCGAAGCCAAGGTCGAACGGCGAGGCATTGCGCGCCTCCCGTCCCGCCACCCGGAATAGCGCCGCCACGCCCGCGTGCATGCGGCCGGCGCGCATCCGCTTCAAGCCCTGCGCCACCAGGATGCGGTTGTTGGTGTCCAGCTTGACCACGTCGGCCACCGTGCCCAGCGCCACCAGGTCGAGCAGGTTGTCGAGCTTGGGCTGGGTCTGGGCGTCGAACACGCCGCGCCGGCGCAGCTCCGCGCGCAGCGCCAGCAGCACGTAGAACACGACGCCCACGCCGGCCAGGTGCTTGCTGGGGAAGCCGCATTCGGGCTGGTTCGGGTTGACGATCACGCGCGCATCCGGCAGCGTGTCGCCCGGCAGGTGGTGGTCGGTGACGACGACGTCGATGCCGCGCCCCTTGGCCGCTTCCACGCCATCGATGCTGGCGATGCCGTTGTCGACGGTGATGATGACGTCGGGGTTCTTCTCGCGCGCCGTCAATTCGACGATCTCGGGGGTGAGGCCGTAGCCGTACTCGAAGCGGTTGGGAACGATGTAGTCGACCGTCGCCCCCATCGCGCGCAGGCCGCGCAGGGCCACGGCGCAGGCGGTGGCGCCGTCGCAGTCGTAGTCGGCGACGATGGTCATCTTCTTGCCCGCGCCAATCGCGTCGGCCAGGTAGACGGCGGCGGCGTCGATGCAGCGCAGCTGGGCGGGCGGCAGCAGGGCCTGCAGTTCGCTGGCCAGCTCGCGCGCGTCGGTCAGGCCGCGCGCGGCGTACACGCGCGCCAGCACGGGGTGGATCCCGCCCTGGCGCAGTATTTCGCTGTTGCGCACGGGGCAGGGGCGGATCGAGATACGGGTCTTCACGTCAGTGCTTCCAGGGTCGGACGGCGCCAGAACTTGCGCTGGGCCATCGGGGTCGTCGTGGTGTCCAGGTGGCCGTCGCGGTGGCTCAGCACCAGGCGCAGGTCCTTGACCGTGCCGGTGCGGACCAGGTCGAGCGCGGGCGCGAACAGTTCGGTTTCCAGCAGCTGCATCTGTTCCAGCCATCCGCCCCAGTCGGCGGCGATGGCGGGTGCTGCCACGTTGCCGCACACGAGCAGCAGCGCGCCATCCTGCTTGCCGAGCACGTCGGCCGGCCGCGCGGGACGCTCGTGCGCCAGCGCGCCCAGCCAGCCGGGCACCGACCATGCGGCTAGGCGCGGCGGATGGAAGCTGCGCAGGCCGGCGTTCGCGACCAGCTTGTGCGCATGCTCGGTGGCCATGCTCGCTTCTCCCCACGGCCAGAAGGAATTGATGGCGGACTGGCCGCGCGCCTCGCGCTCGGCATTGACGGGGTGGGTGTACCAGGTCACCTGCACCTCGTTCTGCAGCTTGCGGAATGCGCGCGCCGGCGGGCCGGACGGCATCCAGTCCGTCAGGTTCATGCCGACGGCCGCGTCCGGGGTCGACGTGCTGATCTCGTCCCAGGCGTCGGCGCGCATGAACCAGGTGTCGGCGGCGCCGTATTCGAGCGCATGGCCCGCTTCCTCGAAGCAGGGGCGGGCGCTGTCGAACAGGGCGCGGCCCTCGTCCTCGCGCAGGTCGAGCTGGCGCATGTCGCCCATCAGCAGGTGGGTGCGGGCGATCTGGATATGCGTGGGATTGACGACGAACCAGCGGCCGTCGTCCGGGTCGAGGCCGTAGCCGCGCATCGCCGCGGCGGCCACGCCGGGCACCAGGCCATCGCTGCCGTGCGACAGCCCCAGCGCGTCGGCGATCCACAGTTCGTGCGGCAGCGCGCGGGCTGTGCCCGGCAACGGCACGCGGCGTGACGACGACGACTTCGATAATAGCGCGGCCAGGGCCGGCGCCTGCAGGGCGCGGACCAGTTCGGGCGCGAATTCGGGAGCGGGGAGGGCGAACGGCAGGACGAGCGTAAGTTGGGCCATACCGCTATTTTAAGCGAAACGGACCGGCAGCGAGCACTCGGCCAAGCGCCGCCACGCTGCGCCCGCCCCATGGTCGGGCAGGCATTTTTGTCAACGTGAAGAAAATGTTATTCCAATTGTGACAAGCCCCCACACGGATGAGCGTTGTGTGGCACACTGCGGGTCCGGAAAGATTTACATGGGCCATGAGCATCATCCACAAATTGCCGTACGAATGGCTGGTCGGGCTGCGCTACACGCGGGCCGGCAAGCGCAGCAGCCGTAACAGCTTCATTTCCTTCATTTCCCTGATCTCGGTGTCCGGCATCGCGCTCGGGGTGGCGGCGCTGATCGTGGTGCTGTCCGTCATGAACGGCTTCCAGAAAGAGGTGACGGACCGCATGCTGTCCGTGCTCGCCCACATCGAGGTGTTCGACGCCAGCGGCGCCATGCCCGACTGGCAGCAGGCCGAGAAGGACGCGCGGCGCAACCCGGCCGTGCGCGGTGCCGCGCCCTTCGTCGAGACCCAGGGCCTGCTGGTGAAGGACGACACGATGAAGCCGGCCGTGATCCGCGGGATCCTGCCGTCCAAGGAAGGCGAGGTGTCGAGCGTCGCGAAGCAGATCCGCCAGGGCAGCATCGAGAGCCTGCAGAGCGGCCGATTCAACATCGTGCTGGGCTATGCGCTGGCGCGCTCGCTGGGCGTGGGCATCGGCGACAAGGTCAACATGCTGCTGGCGCAGGGCACGATGACGCCGGCCGGCCTGGTGCCGCGCTCGCGCCTGTTCACCGTGTCCGGCATCTTCGAGGCGGGCCACTACGAATTCGATTCCAGCATGGCCTTCGTCGACATCGAGGACGCCCAGCGCATGGTGCGCCAGCAGGCGCCGTCCGGGCTGCGCCTGCGCATCGCCGACATGCACCAGGCGCCGCAGGTGGCCCAGCAGCTGAAGGCGTCGATGCCGGGCGACCTCGTGGTGCGCGACTGGTCCAAGCTCAACGCCAACTGGTTCGCGGCCGTGCAGACGGAAAAGCGCATGATGTTCATCATCCTCACGCTGATCATCGCCGTGGCCGCGTTCAACCTCGTCTCGACGCTGGTGATGACGGTGACGGACAAGCAGGCCGACATCGCGATCCTGCGCACGCTCGGCGCATCGCCGCCGTCGATCATGAAGATCTTCATGGTCCAGGGCGCGCTGGTGGGCATCATCGGCACGGTCGTGGGCGTCGCCCTGGGCGTGCTGGTCGCGCTGAACATCGACGTCATCGTGCCCTTCATCGAACACCTGCTCGGCATCCAGTTCCTGTCCAAGGACATCTACTTGATCAGCGAGATCCCGTCGGACATGCGCTGGCCCGACGTCATCAAGATCGGCGGCGTCTCCGTGCTGCTGGCCTTCGTCGCGACGATCTACCCGAGCTTCACGGCATCCCGTGTCAAACCGGCCCAGGCCCTGCGTTATGAGTGAAACCATGAACCAATCGACTGCCGGCATGCCGGTCCTTACCGCCCGCGGCGTGGGCAAGACCTTCCGCCAGGGCGACTATGCCGTCCAGGTGCTGGACCACATCGACTTCTCGATCGCGCGCGGCGAGCGCGTCGCCATCGTCGGGGCGTCCGGCTCGGGCAAGTCGACGCTGCTGCACATCCTGGGCGGCCTGGACACCCCCAGCACGGGCACGGTGGCGCTGCAGGGCGAGGATTTCGCTACGCTGTCGGAAACCCGGCGCGGCGAGCTGCGCAACTCCTCGCTGGGCTTCGTCTACCAGTTCCACCACCTGCTGCCGGAATTCTCGGCGCTCGACAACGTCGCCATGCCCCTGCTGATACGCCGCGTCGAACGCGAGGAAGCGGTGCGCCGCGCCGAGGCGATGCTGGCCCGTGTGGGCCTGACCAAGCGCGCCGTGCACCGTCCGGGCGAACTGTCGGGCGGGGAACGCCAGCGCGTGGCGCTGGCGCGCGCACTGGTGACGGAGCCGGCCTGCGTGCTGGCCGACGAACCGACGGGCAACCTGGACCAGGGCACCGCGCAGGCGATCTTCGACCTGATGCTGGAGCTGTCGAAGACCCTCGGCACCGCCTTCGTCATCGTCACCCACGACCCGGAACTGGCACGCCGCTGCGACCGCATGCTGCGGCTGACGGACCAGGGCCTGCAGCCGGCCCAGGCCTGACCAGCGCGGGACCGCAGGCCATGTGGATTGATACCCACTGCCACCTCGACGCCCATGAATTCGGCGCCGAATCGCTGGACGTCGCGCGCCGTTCGGCCGCGCTGGGCGTCGGGATGATCGTGATCCCGGCGGTGGAGGCGGCCGCGTTCGACGGCGTGCGCGACCTGGCGGCGCAGGCGCCCAACGCCAGCTATGCGCTGGGGATCCATCCGATCTTCGTGCCGCGCGCCACCGACGCGGACCTGGAATTCCTGCGCGAGCGCGTGGAAGCGTCGCTGTCCGACCCGCGCTTCGTGGCGATCGGCGAGATCGGCCTCGACTACTTCATCCCCATGCTGTGCGAACCGGACATGCGCGCCAAGCAGGAGCGCTTCTTCCGCGAGCAGCTGCGCATCGCGCGCGATTTCGGCCTGCCCGTGCTGACCCACGTGCGCCGCTCGCAGGACCAGGTGCTCAAGCACGTGCGCCAGATCCGCCCGCCTGGCGGCATCGCCCACGCGTTCAACGGCAGCTTCCAGCAGGCGCAGAACTTCATCGACCTGGGATTCCACCTCGGCTTCGGCGGCGCCATGACCTTTACGCGCGCGCTGCAAATCCGGCGCCTCGCGGTCGACCTGCCGCTCGAGTCCATCGTGCTCGAGACGGATGCGCCCGACATTGCTCCCGCCTGGGTGCACCCGGGCCGCAACAGCCCGGAGCAGCTGCCCCAGATCGGGCGCACATTGGCCGAACTGCGCGGCATGCCGGAGGACGCCGTGCGCGCCGCGTCGTTCCGCGCCGCGCTGGCCTGCATGCCGCGACTGGTTCCCCTCGTCGGCGCCTGACGCCACCCGGCGCGCATGCGCGCCATCCTGCCCGCATTGGTGAGAGTGCCGAAAGGTGGTTCGGGTTCCGCCGTATTGCGCCGGCGCGAGCGGCGCGGCCGGACGGGGCACCGCTCGCGACCATGCCACACACGTAAAGTTCGCGCCGGAGCCTTCTGAGCCAAGCCAATTCCGCCTCCGGCGAAGCGTGAAAAAATTCCCTCTCGTGCCGCATCGCGGCGAACGGCGAGGAGAGACAGTGGACATCGGCGGCGAATTCCAGCGCGTGTTACAGCACGAGAAATCCCTGAGCACGGCGCACCGGCCGCTGCGCCTGCGCCTGGCCCACGGCAGCGGCCCGCTCGACGACGTGCTGCTGCCGCAGCGCGTGCGGGGCAGCGAAGCCGTGTGCGGCGGCATCGACTACCGCGTCGCCTGCCTGTGCGGCAATCCGGCGCTGCCGCTCAAGGAGCTGATCGCGCTGCCGGCCGAGATCCAGTTCGTCACCGACCGCGGACAGCTGCGCAGCGTGTGCGGCATCGTCACCGAGGCGCGCGCCGGCGACGCCGACGGCGGCCTGGCCGCCTACGAGCTGGTGCTGCGCGACGTGTTCGCCGTCATGGACAAGCGCACCAACAGCCGCGTGTTCCGGTTCCAGAACGAACTGGAGATCGTGCAGGCGCTGTGCGACGAATGGCGCCACGCGAATACGGTGCTGGGCGCCGCCTTCGAACTGGAGCTCGATCCCCTGTTCGACCTGCGCCAGTTCCCGCCGCGCGAACAGACGATGCAGCACAACGAATCGGATGCCGCCTTCGTGCGGCGCCTGCTGCGCCGGCGCGGCATCGCCTGGCTGTTCCGCCCCGGCCGCAGCCGCGACACGGCCGTCGATCCGGCCGGGGACGGCACGCCAGCCCACACGCTGGTGCTGTTCGGCGACGCGAACGGGCTGCCGCGCAGCAGCGCCGGGGGCGTGCGCTACCACCGCGACGCCGCCGCCGGCGGCCGCGACACCATCACTTCCTGGACCGCCGCGCGCCGCCTGCAGCCGGGCGTCACCACGCGCCACAGCTGGGACTACAAGCATCCGGGCGGCCCGCAGTTCATGACGGCCAGCGCCACCAGCAGCGCCGACCAGGGCCCCAGCGGCAACCGCCTCGCGGCCACGCTGGACGACTACCTGGTCGAGATGCCGCATGCGGGCAACGACGTCGACGACCACTGGCGCCTGGGCCAGGTGCGCATGGACCGCCACGCGTTCGAGAGCAAATGCTTCCATGGCGAAGGCAGCGTGCGCGATTTCCGTGCCGGCGAGTACTTTACATTGGAAGACCACCCGGAGATCGACCTGCACCCGGCGCCGGAGCGCGAGTTCGTGATCACGGAGCTGCGCGTCACGGCCGACAGCAACCTGCCGCGCGAACTCGAGATGCGCGCCCGGCGCCTGCTGGCATCGCTGGATGCAGGCGGCGCGTGGCGCCTGGCGCAGCCGGGCCACCCTGGCACGCCGGGCGTCCCGGGGGTCCACATCGCCTTCACGGCGGTGCGGCGCGGCATCCCGATCGTTCCCGCATTCGATCCGCGCACCGACCTGCCGCATCCGCAGCTGCAGAGCGCCATCGTCGTCGGCCCGCCCGGCGAGGACGTCCATTGCGATGCGCTGGGCCGCGTCAAGATCCGCTTTCCCGGCATGCGCGCCGGCGACCACGATCGTGCGCCCGGCGTTGGCGCGGCCGGAGCGGCGTCCGCATGGGCTGGGAATACGGCAGGGAATGTGGCAGGGAATGTGGCAGGGAGCGCGGGGGCGAATATGGCGGCGGATGCGGCGGCGGATTCGGCCTGGGTGCGCGTCGCCTCCAATTGGGCGGGCAACGGCAGCGGCAGCCGCCACCAGTCAGGTGCCATCGGGCTGCCGCGCGTGGGCACCGAGGTGCTCGTCGCCTTCCTGGGCGGCGATCCGGACCGGCCCATCGTGCTGGCCCAGCTCTACAACGGCCGCGCCGCGCCGCCCGCGTTCGCCGGCGCCGGCGATTTGCCGGCCAACCGCTACGTCTCCGGCACGCGCTCGCGCGAGGTGCAGGGAGCACGCGGCAGCCAGCTGCGCTTCGACGATACGCGCGGCGAGATCAGCGCCCAGCTGGCCAGCGACCACGGCAGCTCGGAGCTCAACCTGGGGTGGCTGGCGCAGCCGCGCGGGAGCGCCGGCGCCGTGGCGCGCGGGGAGGGCGCCGAACTGCGCAGCGACCTGTCCGTGGCCGTGCGCGGCGCCCAGGGCGTGCTGATCAGCGCCGAGCCCAGTCCGGGAGCGGCGGGCGGCCAGCTCGACCGTGCCGGTCTCGTGGGGCTGGCCGACGTCCTGCAGGGCATCCTGGACGAGGTCGGCAAGCTCGCGGCCGTCCACGGAGCGAGCGAACGGCCGGACGAGGCGCCGGCCGGAGAACGTCTCGGCCAGCTCGTCGACAAGCTCAAGCGCTGGCATGCGGGCAGCAACGTCGCCGAAGGGCAGGAGGGCGGGGGCCAGCCGATCCTGGCGGCGACGGCGCCCGCCGGCGTCATCGTCGCCAGCAGCGAGAACCTGGCGCTGGGCGCGGCCAGCAAGGTCGACGTCGTCAGCGCCGGCGACACGGACGTGGCGGCGGGGCGCAACCTGTTCCTGCGCGCGGCGCGCAGCGTCGCCCTGTTCGCCCACGAGCTGGGCGTCAAACTGATGGCGGGGCGCGGCGACATCGTCATCCACGCCCACCAGGGCAATATCCAGATCAAGTCATCGGGCCGCATCAGCCTGATCGCCGCCGAGCGCATCGAACTCGACGCGCCCACCGTGCGCGTGGTGGCGCCCGGCGCGCAGACCGACTGGGCCGACGGCACCATCACGCACCAGAGTCACGCCCGCGAAGTGCACAAGGCTTCGGAGTTCGTGCACCTGGGCCCGGACGGCGCCGCGCCGGGCGGCCTCGGCATGCCGGTGTCCCACCTGCACACCGACGAATACGTGGTGCTGACCCACCAGCAGACAGGCCTGCCCGTGCCGAACCAGCGCTACCGCGCCACCTTCGAGGATGGCCGCGTCGTGACCGGCCGCACCGACGCCCAGGGCCGCACCTCCCTCCTCACAGGCGAAGTGATCGGCGAAGTGGACATGGCCTTCCTCCCCGACGACGACACCTGCCGCTGAGGCGGCCCCCTTCCACCCCATACGGAGCGCGCATGGCCGACCCGACCCGCCCCTTGCCCAACCTCGTCCCGCAGCCCGACGGCAGCTGGACCGGCCGCACCGTCCTGACCCCCACCGCGTTCACCACCCGCGGCCGCTTCACGCTGCCGCCGTCGAAGGTGATCCCCGTGATCGTGGTGCCGGGCATCATGGGGAGCAACCTGCGGGCGGCCACCAGTCCGGCGAAGCGGGCGAACAAGGCGCTCGGTCCGGGGGAGGCGGCGTGGCGCGCGCCGAATGGGAAATTCGAGGGACTGAAGACCGCGCGCAAGTGGAAGCACCTCACGCCCGCCACGCGGCAGGATCTGCTGCATCCCGATACGGTGGAAGTGGACGACCGTGGCGACATCCACCTGCCGCTGGAAGCCCGCAGCTATGGCCTGTCGGAAGCCGAAGTGCGGGAGCGGGACTGGGGCGAAGTGCATTGGGACTCGTACGGCAGCCTGCTGTACGGCCTGCACGTGAACCTGAACCATACGTTCGACATGGATCCCCTGGACAACGTGCGCACGATCTGCCGCCACTGGAAGGAAGTCATGGCCTGCGATCCGGCGCGCTGGGGTGTGCGGAACATCGACAGGATCACGGAAGCGGAACTCGAACAGCACGCACGCTTTCACTTTCCCGTGTACGCCTGCGGCTATAACTGGCTCGCATCGTGCGGCGATTCTGCCGGTCTGCTGCGCCGCAAGATCGAGCGCGTCATCGCTTTCTGGAACGAGCGCCGGCGCGAATGCGGCAAGGTGATCCTGGTCACCCACTCGATGGGCGGACTGGTCGCGCGTGCGTGTGCGAAGCAGATACCCGAGCAGATCCTGGGCGTGATCCATGGCGTCATGCCTGCGTTGGGCGCACCCGCATGCTATCGGCGCATTGCATGCGGCACAGAGAGCTGGAGTCCGAGCAATGGCGTCGTGGCCAACAAGACGGCGGAAGCGATCGCCGGCATCCTCGGCGCGACGCCCGCCGCAACGATGCCCGTGATGGCCACGTCGCCCGGCGCCCTGGAGCTGCTGCCGAACCATCTTTATCCGAAGCCCTGGATACACGTCCATACGGTCAGCACGATCAACCATCGCGAGGTCATGCGCGACATCGTGCATCTGCCCAGCGGCGATCCCTACGATTTTTACCGTGACATGCAGTCGTGGTACCGGCTGGTCGACCCCTTGCTGCTCGATCCCGCGCACCGGTACCGGGATGAGGAGGCAGGCAAGGAGGCGGTGCGCCAGGCCATCGCCCGGGCCGAACGCTTTCATCGCGAGATACTCGGTACCTACTACCATCCGAATACCCATGTGTTCTACGGATCGGATCCGGCCCAGCTGTCCTTCGGCGCCGTGCACTGGGTGGCGCGCGATCCCGCCAATGGCGCCGTGTACACGGAGGCCAACCTGCGCGGCGGCGCCATGGCCGGCTACGCGCCCGGCGGCGGGCGGCGGGTGCGTGTCGAAGGGCACAGCAGCCTGCTGTTCGTGCCCGCCCGCCAGGATGCGCCAGGCGACGGCACCGTGCCGCATCAGTCCGGATCGGGGCCGCGCGCGCAAGTCCAGCAATCGTTCGAAGTCCGCGGGTTCGATCATCAGGAGGCATACAAGCACGAGGCCGTCCAGTTGTTGACCCAGCATCTCATTGCCAAACTGGTGCAGAAAATGCCATGACGTTGACGAGGAAGCGTGGATGGCGCGGGCTCATCGTTTTGCTGGCGGCCCTTGTCTGCGCGGGTACCTGGGGCGCCAACCAGGTACGCAGCATGAGGGACAGATCCGAGGTGGCGAAAATGACGGAAGAGATGAAAACGGTATGCGTTGGACGCTTCCTCGTCGATGTGCCGGCTCGGGCAGAGGTGACATTGTCGCGTCAGATGATTGCGGGCTTCGAGATCGACACGGTCGAGGAGAGCGAGCCGGATTTCGTCAAGCGCATGACGGCCCGCGAGGCGGACATCGCCGCGTCCGGCGCCGACGGCGAGCGCGGCGGCATGGTCGAGGCGCGCGACCTGCGTGCTCCCGGCATGCGCGGCCGGACCTTCATCCATGGCCGAAGTCGCGGCTATCTGATGGAGGGAGAACGGCGTGTCCCCATGGAGTCGGTGTCGGTCGAATCGCATGCGCACCTCGACGGGTTCAGCTTCTCGCTGTCCGCGAAGTTCACGAAGGAAAGCAGTGCGGCGGAAGCCGAAGCGCTGCTGGCACGGCTGCGCCTCCGTGGCGAGGACGAGGTGCCGTCTGCACCCGGTTTCTGTATCTGGCGTGGCATCTTCGTGGAACCATTACCGCCGCATAAAACCGAACACATCGCCATGCACATGGGCCTGGCCGATCACCCTGACTTGGCCGTGGGCATGTCGAGCATGCCCGGAGGCGGCGCAGATCCCGATTTGCTGGCCCGGGTCGCCGAGACGGACGCTTCCGCCAGTGCCGACGAACTGCTGCGTGTCACGAAACTGCGTGCGCAACAGCGCGTCATCAACGGTATCGGGGGCGAGGAAGTGCTGGAGAAAGTGCGCGAGCTCAACTTCACGACGGGATACGGCTTCATGTGGGAAGCGCGGGGTACGACGGGCGACCCCATGCGGCCCTCCTTGCTATTGCTCCTGGAAACGGGCACCAGCCCCCGGGCCGGCGGCAAGCCGGTCGACTCCAGCCTGCATGAGGATGCCGTGCTGGCCTTATGGGAGCGGATTTCCTCGACATTGCGCGTGCGCCCGTCGGGGGATCCGCAAGCGAGCAGCGCAGAGTCCGGTCCGCCGACGCTGCCACTGGGCGCGACCGTGCGCGCCGGGGAGCCGTGCCCCCATGCCGGCTGGTGGCGCTGCGGCGAGGGCGGCCCCGGCGTCGATGTGCAGGGGGGAGCCGTACAGTTCATCCGGCAGGGAGAAACGATGCCGCAGGCACTGCTGCTGCCGCGCCAGACGATGTGGCAAAGGCTGCGCAGCGTCCAGCCCAGTGTCGAGCCGACGAGACTGACGACATGGACGCTGGTCGACAAGCGGCAACGGCCAAGGCTGCCATCCATCGTCGCCCTGGCGCCTGCCGGCCTGGCGACCCGCGCCGCGGATGCCGGCGCAGAACCGACGTCGGCGCCTGCGCTGGGAACCGGCCGCAGGACCGGCGACATGTGTCCTGCCAGTGGCTGGTGGCGCTGCGACGAAGCGAATGCGCTGGACGGGACACGCTGGTTCGGACGCGGCAGCGTGCTGCCCGCCGCAACGTTCCTGGTGCCGGCTGGGTTGTTCGGACGCTCCCCCGGACCCGACGTCATCCAGCGCCGCAGTACATGGCGACTGGTACGGCGCGCCGAGTCGGCCCACGCCCAGGCATGATCCGCCGTCCATGGCGAACGTGGCGCCGTGGACCCGACGATCCGACGGTCCGACGATTCGGCGTGCCTGGTCGGGGCAACGGCGGTTGAAGATGCATAAAAGAAATTATAATAATGGCCTCGCTCTCTCTGGCCAGCATCATGATTCTCTCGCACGCGTTACGTATTGCCGATCCGCTTCCCCGACGGGAGCCAAACGGTTCGCACGTCCCGGAGGGGCACGCCGCGGCGTCAGTCCGGGTGGGGCCGGGGCCGACGTGGGGGGCGGGCGCATGACGGTCGTGCAGCGCGCGCTGGCGGCAGTGGACGCCTGGTTCATCCGCCGTACGGGATGGCTGGACCGGCCGCGCGCGGCCGCACTGGCAGCGCTGCTCGTTCCCGTGCTGTTCGGGCTGGCGTCGCTCGTCGCCGGCCAGGACGACAACTGGGACCTGCGCAACTATCACCTGTACAACGTCTACGCGCTGCTGAACGACCGCATCGGCTTCGACCTCGCGCCCGCGCGCTTCCAGACCTATTTCAATCCCACGCTGGACTTGCTGTACTACGGCCTGCACCGGTGGCTGTCGCCGCCCGCGACGGGCTTCGTCATGGGGGCGCTGCACGGCATGAATGTCGTGCTGCTGTTCGGGATCGCACGTGCGCTGGCGGGCACCGGCCCGGGCGTGCGCCTGCCGCTGCTGCTGGCTTGCGCCTGCATCCTGGGGCCGGGCTTCCGCGGCGAACTGGGCAATACCATGGGCGACAATACGACGGCCCTGCTGGTGCTGGGCGCGCTTTACCTGATGCTCGCGCGTTGGGATGTGCTGGCCGACCGCGTGGCGAAGGCGGCGCCCGTCGTGCTGGGTGCCGGCCTGCTGGTGGGGTTGGGCACGGGATTGAAGCTGACCAATGCGCCGTATGCGGTGGCCCTGCTGCTGGCGTGCCTGGCCCTGCCGCTGCCATGGCGCCGGCGGCTGGTGCTGGCCGTCCTGTTCGGGCTCGGGAGCCTGGCCGGGGTGGCACTGACGGGGGGCTGGTGGTTCCACAAGATGTGGCACATGTTCGGCAACCCCTTGTTCCCGCAATTCAACAATATCTTCCACAGCCCGTGGGCGACGGAAAACGGCGTGATCGACGCCTATTTCCTGCCGAAGACGCTGCGCGAATACCTGTTGTGGCCGTTCATCTTCGCCGCCGACTCCGGCCGCGTGACCGAGGTGGCGACGCGGCTCGTCATGTGGCCCGTCGCCTACGGGCTGTTCGCCGCCTGGGGCCTGGCATCGTTATGGCGCCGCTGGCGCGGCGTGCGCCTGCCATCGATGAGTCCGCGCGCGCGCTTCTTCCTGCTGTTCGTCGGCCTGTCCTATCTCGTCTGGATGCGCACGTTCAGCATCTACCGCTACCTGGTGGCGCTGGAGCTGCTGGTGCCGCTGGCGATCTGGCTGCTGTGGCGCGCGATCGTCGTCGAGGAACGGACGGCGCAGCGCCTGGCGGGCATGACGCTCCTCGTGCTGCTGCTGTGCGCCATCCCGACGCCGCGCTGGGGCAATGCGCTGTGGGGCGAGCGGGCCTATAGCGCGGAGGTGCCGGCATTCCCGGCGCCCGCGCAGAGCGTGGTCTTCATCGCCCAGCCCGAGCCGCCGATGGCATGGCTGGCCACCCTGTTGCCGCCACAACTGAAATTCATCGGGGTCGGCACCGGCTTTCCGGAGTCGCCGGCCTGGCGCGAGCGCATGCGCCGGGCAGTGGCCGAACGGGCCGGCCCCCATTACGTGCTGCTGGGGGCGGTCAAGCACGAAAAACTGAACACGCTCGAGAACAAGCTGGCCGTGGTCCGGTGGCTCGGGTTGACGGAGGATGCGGCCGGCTGCGCGCGGCTGGAGCGGCTGGGCCGCGTCGTGCGGCTGCAGGCGCAGGTGGAGCGCCTGCCGGCGGGCGGCTGCACCCTCGCGCTCCCGCCCGAACAGCGCGAAGTCGACCTGGACACGCCCAACCGTGCCATCGTCGCGGCTGCGGCGCAGCACCTGGCGCAGTACGGCATCGGCGTCGATGCCGCCAGTTGCCGGACCTACGGCGCCGCGGTGGCCCGCCGCACCTACCGCTACCAGCTGTGCCTGGCGACGCCAGCCATGAATCAGGAGTAATTGCCCCGAGATCGCCGCGCTGTTGCAGATCATGCGCGGCGCGGCGCGCGGTGCCCGTGACCCTTCAGCCTGCGTAAGATGTCCGCTACCGAGAGTGTATGGTGGAGGGGCCTGCGTCATGCGGATCGTCATCCTGGGCTTTGTCGCCGGCGCCGCCCTGTTGCAATGCCAGCCGGCGCTGCCGCCATGGCCGGCGTGGGTGCCGGGACTTGCCTTGCTGGCTGCTTGCGGCATCATCCGGCGGCGCGGCTGGCGCGTGCCGTGCCTGGCCATCGGCGGTGTGCTGGTCGGCGTCGGCTGGGCGGCATGGGTGGCGGCCGGCGTGCTGGCGGACGGGCTGGCGCCGGACGACGAGGGGCGCGACATCACGCTGGTCGGCACCATCGACAACTTGCCCGTCCGTGTCGACGGCGGCGTGCGTTTCCATCTGGCCGTCGAACGCGTCGTCGGCACCCCGGCCGTGCCGCCACGCGTCGCGCTGTCGTGGTACGGCGGGCGGCGCGACGGGGCGGCACCGGCAGGCGACGTCCAGCCGGGCGAGCGCTGGCAGCTCGCCGTGCGCCTGCAGCGGCCCCATGGCAATGCGAACCCGGGCGGGTTCGACTACGAAGCCTGGCTGCTGGAGCAGGGCGTGCGCGCGACCGGCTACGTGCGGACATCGTCCAGCGCGAACCGGCGCCTGGACCCGTTCGTCCCCGGCGTCGGCAACCTGGTCGAGCGCAGCCGCGCCATGCTGCGCGAGCGCATCCTGCGCGCACTGGATGGCAAGCCGTACGCCGGGGTCATCGTGGCGCTCGTGATCGGCGACCAGCGCGGCATCGACCAGGCCGACTGGCAGGTGTTCAACCGGACGGGCATCGGCCACCTGATCTCGATCTCCGGGCTGCACATCACGATGATCGCGGGGATGGCGGCACTGGCCGCCTCGTCCTTGTGGCGCCGGTCCTTCTTCACCGATGCGCAGCTGCCCCTGCTGCTGCCCGCGCAGAAGGTGGCGGCATTGGCGGGCGCCGTCGTCGCGCTGCTGTACGTGCTGCTGGCGGGCTTCGGCGTGCCGGCCCAGCGCACGCTGTACATGCTGTCGGTGGTGGCGCTGGCGCTGTGGATGGGGCGGATCGGCGCCGTCTCGCACGTGCTGTGCGCGGCGCTGTTCGTCGTCGTCCTGCTCGATCCGTGGGCCGTGCTGTGGCCGGGCTTCTGGCTGTCGTTCGGCGCCGTCGCGATGATCCTGTTCGCCGGCCACGGCCGCATCGCCGCGCGCCATGCCGGCTGGCGGGGTGCGCTGCTGTCTGCCGCCCGCACGCAATGGGCCGTCACGCTCGGACTGGTGCCGCTGACGATGCTGCTGTTCGGCCAGGTGTCGCTGGTGGCGCCGCTGGCGAACGCGTTCGCGATTCCGCTCGTGAGTTTCGTCGTCACGCCGCTGGCGCTGGCCGGCAGCCTGCTGCCCGCGCCCTTGTGCGGCTGGATGCTGACGCTGGCCCATGCGTGCGTGGCGCTGCTCGCCTTCCTGCTGGCGCAACTGGCGGGGCTTCCCGCGGCGGTCTGGCGCGCGCCGTCGCCTTCGGCCTGGATCTTCCTGCTGGCGCTGGGCGGCACGCTGTGGCTGCTGATGCCGCGTGGCTGGCCGCTGCGCTGGACCGGCGCCGTCGCCTGGCTGCCCTTGCTGGCCCAGCTGCCGGACAGTCCCGACCCTGGCACCTTCCGCGTCACCGCGTTCGACGTGGGGCAGGGCATGGCGCTGCTCGTCGAGACGCGCGGACACCGTCTCCTGTACGACACGGGGCCGGCGTACGGGCCGGGAGCGGATGCCGGCAACCGCGTCCTCCTGCCCTACCTGCGCATGCGCGGCATCGGGGCGCTCGATGGCATGGTGGTGAGCCATGGGGACACCGACCACACGGGCGGCGCCGTCGCCGTGCTGCGAGAGGTCGACACGGGCTGGCTGGCCTCGTCGCTGGCGCCGGCGCATCCGGCCGTGCGCGCGGCCCGCCGCCACGTCCCCTGCGCGGCCGGGCAGCGCTGGGACTGGGACGGCATCCGCTTCGAGATGCTGCACCCCGCGCCGGGCAGCACCGCGGAGGCGGGCCTGAAGGCGAACGCGAAGAGCTGCGTGCTGCGGATATCGGACGGCCGCCATGCCGTGTTGCTGGCGGGGGATATCGAGGCGGCCCAGGAAGCAAAGCTGGTAGCGCAGGATCCGGCGGGGCTGCGCGCCGACGTGCTGCTGGCGCCGCACCACGGCAGCGGGACATCGTCGACGCCCGCGTTCCTGGACGCCGTCCGGCCGCGCACGGCGGTGTTCCAGGTCGGCTACCGCAACCGCTACAGGCACCCGAACAAGAGCGTCTACGAACGCTATGGCCAGTTGGGTATCGAGCGCCTGCGCACCGACGAGACGGGCGCGCTGACGCTGGAGTTCGGCGCCGCCGTGCGGGTCGCGGGCTGGCGCAAGGGCCGTCCGCGCTACTGGTACGGTCGCTGAGCTTTCACGCCGCCGGTGCGTAGGCGACGCCGTTCTGCATGACACCGACCAGGGTCGCGACGTTCTCCGCGCTCTGGCTGAAGTTGGCCAGCACCTCTGCCGCGGTGGCGCCCTTGTGCTCCATCGCGTCCACCCAGAAATCGAATCCGGCGGCGTCGGCCGCGCGGTGCAGCACGTTCTGGTAGTAGCGGCCGACGATGTCGGCGCTGCTGGCGTTGGCGCCGTACAGCTGCCTGAACTCGTCCGCGCCGACGAAGGATTTGGCCACGTCGAGCAGGCCGAGGCCGTGGTCCATGCCGTCGATCCAGTAACCCAGGCCCGCCGCGTCGGGGGTGCGGTTGAACGCCGCCTGATACAGGCGGTAGGCCTGGCCGGCGACGCCGTCCAGGCCGACGTCGAGCGCAACCGCACCGTCGCTGAACCGGATGCGTTCGATGCCGCTCAGCGTGTCCGTCCCCGCCGCGTCCCTCAGCGTGAAGCTGCCGTCCGTCTGCCTGGCGATGCTCGCGGACGCGCGGGCGCCTGCATAATCGACCCGATCCAGCCCGTCGCCGCCGGCGATGGTGGCGCCGCGCGGACCGGCGGTGAACAGGTCGTCGTGCGCGCTGCCGGTGAGCGTCTTGTACAGGGCCGAGCCGTACAAGTGCACGCCGGCGCTGGCGTCGATCGAGACGGCGACGGGCGCGCTGTCCAGGAGATGGGTGCCGTCGCGCACCGTGAGCTGGCTGGCTTTCAGCCCGGGGTCGATCACGGCGTCCAGGACCCAGTGTCCGCTGGCGTCGGCCTTGGTCTGCGCCACCACGACGCCGTGCTCCAGGATGCTGGTGGTCGAGCCGGCCAGTGCCGTTCCGCTCAGGTGGACCAGATTGCTGTTCGTGGCGGCGACCACGGCGCCATCCCCGACCGCCGGCGCGACGAGCGCCTTGCCCGTCATGCTGCCGTCCGAAAGCTTGATGCCGTCAAGAAAATTCACGCTGTATCCGAGTCCCTGCAGGATCAGCAAGTCCAGTTCGCTCATCGCATAGTGGTGGCCCCTGTAGAAGTACAGGCCGGTCATCACGTCGTCCAGGTCGCCGCTCTGCAGGTTGGTGGCGTCGCCGAGATGGGTGTAATTCTGGGTGTCGGACGTCGTCGTGACCTGTACCGGGTCGATGCCATGGGCCGCGAAGCCCGGCATGTCCAGCAGCAGTTTGTCCCCCGACGCCGTGCTGTGGGCGTCCCAGCGGGTGCGGTAGGTGCTCGCGTAGGCGCCGGTGGCGTCCCGATACGAGTTGATGCCCATGCCATGCATCACTTCGTGCAGCAGCACGGACATGCCATCCGTCTTCGTGTTCGGGATGGTGCGCGGCGCATCGTAGGCGAGCGTGTCGAAATACAGGGACTTGAAGTAGTCGGTGGTCGGGTCGACCCAGATCGTCAGGTCGGCGCTGCTGCCGTTCAGGTTGGCCCCGGCGGCCAGTTCCTTGGCTGCCGATGCGATCATGTAGTCGAGTCCGTTGTCGACGTGGTCCGGCAGGGTAGCCCCGCCCCCCGCAAAGCGACCGGTGCTGGTGGCGTCGACTTTGACGAGGACGTTCAGCGTGGTGCTGCCGTTCACGAATTTGTTGAGGTAGGTGATGACGGATTGCAGCGATGCGGTGAACAGGTTCTTGTCCGTCAAAAAATTTTGCGGATCATCATACTTGACGTCAACATTCCACATACCGGTCCTCTACTTGCCGAAAGGTACAGGTTACCACAGGGAAACTATTTTGTGGCGGTGCAATGGACCACGAGGACGTCTGATGCGAGGAGAAGCCTGCTTCCCGGGGAGCGCCGGCCGCGCACGGCGCACGTCCCCGCTAGGCGGCACGCGGCTCGGCGCGGCGCTCGGGCTGGCGCTGCGCCAGCGGCAGCGTGATCGTCACCCGCAGACCGCCCGCCTCGCGGTTGGCGGCGGCGATCCGTCCGCCGTGCGTCTCGACCACGCGCTTGGCGATCGCCATGCCCAGGCCGTGGCCGTCGACGTTGTTCGCGGTCGGGTTCGAGCGGAAGAAGGGTTCGAACACGTCGCCCAGGTGTTCCTCGGCGATGCCCGGGCCCTGGTCCAGCACCGCGACGTGGACCTCCGTGCCGTCCGGGTGGACGCCGATCTCGACGCGGCCGCCGGCGCCGTGCTTGACGGCGTTGCGCACGATGTTCTCGACGGCGCTCCACAGCAGGTCGGGCGCGCCGTGCACCGTCACGGGCACCGGCGCATCGACGTCGATCCGGGCGCCGCTCTCGAACCGCGCGTCGTCGGCGATCTGGTCGACCATCTCGACGAGATCGACCGCTTCGCTGGCTGGCAGCTGATTCGACGCCTCCAGGCGCGACAGCGTCAACAGTTCGCCGACGAGGCGGTCCATGCGCACGCTTTCGCGCTCGATGCGTTCCAGCGTCGGCTGGATGCGGTCGGGCTGCTGGTGGGCCAGGCCGATCGCCGCCTGCAGGCGCGCCAGCGGCGAGCGCAGTTCGTGCGAGACGTCGTGCAGCAGGCGCCGCTGGCCGTCCATCAGGGCGCGCAGGCGCGCGCTCATGCGGTCGAAGTCCTGGCCCAGTTCGGCCAGCTCGTCGCCGATCAGGCGCGGACGGCGGGCGGCGAATTTCGGCGCCAGGTCGCCCGCCGCTGCCGCTTCGAAGGCGTTGCGCAGGGCGCGGATGGGGCGCGAGAAGTACCAGGCGAGCAGGGCGGCGAACAGCAGGCTGGCCAGCGTCGCCGCGACGATCGGCAGCCAGCGGCCGACGTGGCGCCCGAATTCCGGCGGCAGGCCGAACCAGCCGCCCCCCGGGCCGCCACGTCCCATGCCAGGGCCGGGCGGCATGCCGGGCGGGGGCATGCCGGGGCCGGACGGCGGCCGGCCCGCGCCCGGCGTAAAGCCCGGACCGATGCCCGGACCGAAGCCCGGACCCTCGATGCCGAAGCCGGGCGGCATGCCCTCCGGTCCCTGCGCCCGCGGGGCGCGCGAAGCGAAGGTGAGGTAGCTGCGGCCGTCGGCGCCGGACAGGCGGGTTACGGCCCAGGTCGGGCCGTCGCCCGTGAGGCTGCGCTCCACTTCCTCGCGCAGGCGCGTCGGCACGGGGCGCCCCAGCAGCTCGCGGCCCTGTTCGTCCAGGACGTACAGCCGCACCCGGCGGCTCGACGCCGCCAGCTCGCGCAGGCCGTCGACACCGCCGTGCCTGAGCGTGGCGCGGGCGGCATCGAGCATGATGGTGGCCGGCGGGCTGGCGTCCAGCGTGGGCTCGCCGTTGCGCTGGCGCGCCTGGTCGCGCAGCCAGATGGTGCCGCCGATGCCGATCGTGGCCGCCACCTGGGCCAGCAGGATCGACAGGAAGAACTTCCAGAACAGCCGGCCCATCGTCACTCGCGGATCAGCTGGTAGCCGAGACGGTAGACGGTCTGCAGGCAGGAACGGCCGTCCGACAGCGTGCCCAGCTTGTGGCGCAGGCTGGACAGGTGGACGTCGATATTGCGGTCGAAGCGGGCCAGCGGCCGGCCCAGGCCCTGTTCGGACAAGTCGTTCTTGCTGACCGGGCGCCCGGCATTGCGCGCCAGGACTTCGAGCAGGTTGAATTCGGTGCTGGTCAGTTCCAGCGGCCGGCCATCCCAGGTGGCGCGGCGCTGTTCGGGCAGCATGGTCAGCTTGCCGACGGTGAGCGTGATCCCGGGGCCCTCGTTGGCCGATCCCTGCGTGCGGCGCAGGATGGCGCGCACGCGCGCCGTCAGTTCGCGCGGGGTGCAGGGCTTGGTGACGTAGTCGTCGGCGCCCAGTTCCAGGCCGAGGATGCGGTCGGCGTCGTCGCCGCGTCCCGTCAGCATCAGGATAGGCAGGCGGCTGGCGGCACGGATGCGGCGCAGCGTCTCGATGCCGTTCATGCGCGGCATCATCACGTCGAGCACGGCGATCGCGTATTGGCCGCTCAACGCTTCGCGCGCGCCGGCCTCGCCGTCGTGGGCGCAGGCGACCCGGAAGCCTTCCTGTTCCATGTATTCGGTGAACATGGCCACCAGTTCGGTATCGTCGTCGATGAGCAGTACGTGGTTCATGCTGCCATCTTAGCAAAGCGCACCCGTGCGGGCGCGGCCGGTGGCGCTTCTTTACCTCGTTTTACAGGGGGTTAACGCCTCTTAACATGGCGGCAACGGAGAATGGACGTTCCGAACCACACAGGGTGCCGACCATGAAATCCACACGCCGACCGCTGGCCGCCGCGCTGCTCGCGACCTCGATCATTACCTCGTTCACGCTTTCCCTTCCTGCCGCCGCCGCCACGCCGGACGCCGCCCCCGCGCCCGGCCCGGATGCCGGCGTGCCCGATGCGCCGCCGGGTGGTCCGGAGGGCCACGGCTTCGGTCCGGGCGGCCGCGGGCCGGGTCCCGGCATGCCGTTCTGGCACTTCCACGGCTTGAACCTGTCGGAAGCCCAGCAGGACAAGGTGTTCAACATCATGCACGCCCAGGCACCGCAGCGCCGCGAACACGAGAAGGCGATCCGCAGGGCCGAGGAGAGCCTGCGCGCACTGCGCCGCGCCGACCGCTTCGACGATGCACGGGCCGCCGCGCTGTCGCGCGACCTCGGCCAGGCGATCGCCGCGGCCGAACTGCTGCGCGTGCGCACGGACGCCCAGCTGCTCGCCGTGCTGACGCCGGAGCAGCGCGCCACGCTGCGCCAGCGCCACGAACACGGTCCGGGCCGTGCTCCCGGCGGCGACGGCGGTCCCGACCGCGCCGACGGTCCCACCCAGCGGGGTGGCGAATGAGGAGGCCGCACGATATGCACGAGCACCTTGGCGACCATGGCGCCGACCATGCGCGCGGCCTGCAGGCCGACCTCGAACGCCTGCTGTCTTCGGCCGCCGACCGCCGCACCTCGCTGCGCTGGCTGTTCGCCGGCGTCGGCGCGGCGGGCCTCCCACTGGCCGGTTGCGGCGGCGGCTCGGACGGTTCGGACGCCGCGAGCGCCGCCTCCAGCACCGTGTCGACGGGCACGACCGGTACGACGGGCAGCACGACGACAGGCAGCACGACCACCGGCAGCACGGGCAGCACGGGCACCGGCTGCGCCGTCATCCCCGAGGAGACGGCCGGTCCGTATCCGGGCGACGGCAGCAACCGCAATGCCGGCGGCGTGGCCAATGCGCTGACGCTGTCCGGCATCGTGCGCCGCGACATCTGCGCGAGCGTGGGCAGCGGGACCGCCACGGCGGCCGGCACTCCGCTCACCGTCAGGCTGCAGCTGGTGAACGTGGGCGCGAGTTGCGCGACGATCCCCGGCTCCGCGCTGTACCTGTGGCACTGCGACCGCGACGGCAACTACTCGATGTACGCGAGCGGCCTGACGAGCGAGAACTACCTGCGCGGCGTGCAGGAGGCGGATGCGGACGGCGTCGTGACCTTCACGACGATCTTCCCCGGCTGCTATGCGGGCCGCATGCCGCACGTGCACTTCGAGGTCTATCGCAGCCTGTCGGCCGCCACCAGCGCCGCCAACAAGATCAAGACCTCGCAGTTCACGTTCCCGCTGGACGTGCTGAATACCGTGTACGCGACCAGCGGCTACGCGTCCAGCGCGCGCAACCTGTCGGGCATCAGCTATGCGACGGACAATGTGTTCAACGACGGCGTCACGCTGCAGATGGGGACGGTGACGGGCTCCGTCACCGAGGGCTACACGGTCACGTTGACGGTAGGTGTTTCCCTCTAATAAAGACGCGGATGCGCGTTGGCAGCATTACAATGGGTGCCCGTGTTTTACGTGCCGAATCATTCGATGACCCGACCGCTGCTGCATTTCGTCCATGGGAACAGTTATCCGTCCGGCGCCTACGGCCGCCTGCTGGACGCGCTGCGCGACCACTACGACGTGCGCACGACGGACATGCTGGGCCACGATCCGCGCTATCCCGTCGACGACAACTGGCACGGCCTGGTCGCGGAACTGAGCGCCCAGCTGGAGGCCTACCCCGAGCCGGCCATCCTCGTCGGCCATTCGCTGGGCGGCGCCGTGGCCATGCTGGCCGCGGCGCGCCGTCCGGCACTGGCGCGCTGCGTCGTGATGCTGGACTCCCCCGTCGTGGGCGGCTGGCGCGCCCTGTTCTGGCGGCTCATCAAGATCCTTGGGCTGGGACGGCGCCTGTCGCCGGGCGGCGTCGCGCTGCGCCGGCGCCACCTGTGGCCGTCGCGCGAGGCGGCCTACGAACACTTCCATGCCAAGCCGCTGTTCCGCGCCTGGGCGCCCGGCGCGCTCGACGACTACCTGGAGCACGGCTTGGTGCCGCACGCGGACGGCGTCCAGCTGCGTTTTTCGCGCGAGGTCGAATCGGCGATCTACAGCACGCTGCCCCACGACATGGACGGCATCCTGCGCGCGCCGTTTCCCGTGCCGATCGGCTTCGTCGCCGGCACGGACTCGCTGGAACTGCGGCGCGCGGGCCTGGAAGCGACGCGGCGCCTGGTCGGCGACAAGCTGGTCACGATTCCCGGCACCCACCTGTACCCGATGGAGTCGCCGAAGCTGACGGCCCGGCTCACGCACGAGATGATCGAGCGCCTGCTCGCCGGTGGACAAACGGGTGGGCAGGGCCGTGGCGGCCGCATGGCGGTTGCCATATAAAAACCGGCGGGAATAGCGTAAAATCGCGGGATTGACATCTTTACCAATTCAGGAAGCGAAGCCCAGCGATGAGTATCAAGAGCGACAAATGGATACGCCGGATGGCGGAACAACAGGGCATGATCGAACCGTTCTCGCCGAACCAGGTGCGCGAGGCCGATGGCCGCAAGATCATCTCGTGGGGCACCTCCTCGTACGGCTACGACATCCGCTGCGCGGACGAATTCAAGGTCTTCACCAACATCAACAGCACGATCGTCGACCCGAAGAACTTCGATTCGAACTCCTTCGTCGACATCAAGAGCGACGTCTGCATCATCCCGCCGAATTCCTTCGCGCTGGCCCGCACCATCGAGTACTTCCGCATCCCGCGCAACGTGCTGACCGTCTGCCTGGGCAAGTCGACCTATGCGCGCTGCGGCATCATCGTCAACGTCACCCCGTTCGAGCCGGAATGGGAAGGCTATGTGACGCTGGAGTTCTCGAACACGACCCCGCTGCCGGCCAAGATCTACGCGGGCGAGGGCTGCGCCCAGGTGCTGTTCTTCGAAAGCGACGAAGTCTGCGAGACCTCGTACAAGGACCGTGGCGGCAAGTACCAGGGCCAGCACGGCGTGACGCTGCCCAAGACCTGAGCGGCCGACCGTTGCGGACAAAAAAAAGGGGCCTCGGCTGCGAGACCTCGTACAAGGACCGTGGCGGCAAGTACCAGGGCCAGCACGGCGTGACGCTGCCCAAGACCTGAGCGGCCGACCGTTGCGGACAAAAAAAAGGGGCCTCGGCCCCTTTTTTTCATGCGCGGGCCCGGTTCGCTCCGGGCCTGCGTCGTGCCTGCCTCAGTCCTGCTTCACGCAGTCGACGAAGTAGCCGCGCTTGCCGTCCACCTCGCGTTTCACCAGGCCGTGCACGTCCGTCTCGAAGCCCGGGAAGCGCTCGTTGAAGTCGCGTGCGAAGCGCAGGTAGTCGACGATGGTCTTGTTGAAGCGTTCGCCCGGGATCAGCAGGGGGATGCCCGGCGGGTACGGGGTCAGCAGGATGGCCGTGATGCGGCCTTCCAGTTCCTCGATCGCCACGCGCTCGATCTCGCGGTGCGCCATCTTGGCGAACGCGTCCGACGGCTTCATCGCCGGGACCATGTCCGACAGGTACATCTCCGTCGTCAGGCGTGCCACGTCGCGCGACTTGTAGAAGTCGTGGATCTGCTGGCACAGGTCGCGCAGGCCCCAGGATTCGTAGCGCGGGTTCGCCGCCGTGAATTCCGGCATGATGCGCCACATCGGCTGGTTGCGGTCGTAGTCGTCCTTGAACTGCTGCAGCGCCGTGACGAGCGTGTTCCAGCGGCCCTTGGTGATGCCGATGGTGAACATGATGAAGAACGAGTACAGGCCGCACTTCTCGATGATGACGCCGTGCTCGGCCAGGTACTTGGTCACGATCGAGGCCGGGATGCCGGACTCGCCGAACGAACCGTCCAGCGACAGGCCCGGCGTCACCACGGTGGCCTTGATCGGGTCCAGCATGTTGAAGCCTTCGGCCAGCTTGCCGAAGCCGTGCCAGTCGTCCTCGGCATGGATCATCCAGTCGGACTGGGTGCCGATGCCTTCCTCGCTGAAGTCCTGCGGACCCCAGACCTTGAACCACCAGTCGTCGCCGTACTCGGCATCGACCTTCTGCATGGCGCGGCGGAAGTCCAGCGCCTCGTAGATCGATTCCTCGACGAGGGCGGTGCCACCCGGCGCTTCCATCATCGCCGCGGCGACGTCGCACGAGGCGATGATCGAGTACTGCGGCGAGGTCGAGGTGTGCATCAGGTAGGCCTCGTTGAAGGCATCCTGGTCCAGCTGCACCGTTTCCGATTCGCGCACCAGCACCTGCGATGCCTGCGACAGGCCCGCGAGCAGCTTGTGCGTCGACTGCGTCGAGAAGATCATCGACTGCTTGGCGCGCGGGCGGTCGCGGCCGATCGCGTGCATGTTCTTGTAGAAGTCGTGGAAGGTCGCGTGCGGCAGCCAGGCTTCGTCGAAGTGCAGCGTGTCGATCTCGCCGTCCAGCAGTTCGCGCAGCGTCTCGACGTTGTACACGACGCCGTCGTAGGTCGACTGCGTGATCGTCAGGATGCGCGGCTTCTTGTTCTTGGCGTCGCGGGCGAACGGGTTCGCTTCGATCTTGCGGCGGATCGACTCGGGCGAGAACTCTTCCAGCGGGATCGGACCGATGATGCCCAGGTTGTTCCGGGTCGGCATCAGGAACACGGGGATCGCGCCGCACATGATGATCGAGTGCAGGATCGACTTGTGGCAGTTGCGGTCGACGACGACGATGTCGCCCGGCGCCACGGTCGAGTGCCAGACCATCTTGTTCGAGGTCGAGGTGCCGTTGGTGACGAAGTAGCAGTGGTCGGCGTTGTAGATGCGCGCGGCATTGCGTTCCGACTTGGCGACGGGGCCCGTGTGGTCCAGCAGCTGGCCCAGTTCCTCGACGGCGTTGCAGACGTCGGCGCGCAGCATGTTCTCGCCGAAGAACTGGTGGAACATCTGGCCGATCGGCGACTTCAGGAACGCCACGCCGCCCGAGTGGCCGGGGCAGTGCCAGGAATAGGAGCCGTCGTTGGCGTAGTTCACCAGCGCGCGGAAGAACGGCGGCGCCAGCGAATCCAGGTAGGCCTTGGCTTCGCGGATGATGTGGCGCGCGACGAATTCCGGCGTGTCCTCGAACATGTGGATGAAGCCGTGCAGCTCCTTCAGGATGTCGTTCGGGATGTGGCGGCTGGTGCGGGTCTCGCCGTAGATGTAGATGGGGATGTCCGAGTTCTTGTGGCGGATCTCCTGGACGAAGGCGCGCAGGCCGGCCAGGGCGATCTCCGCTTCCTCGTGGGTGCCGCCGCCGAATTCCTCATCGTCGATCGACAGCACGAAGGCCGAGGCACGCGACTGCTGCTGGGCGAACTGGGCCAGGTCGCCGTAGCTGGTCAGGCCCAGGACTTCCATGCCTTCCTTCTCCATTGCCGCGGCGAGTGCGCGAATGCCGAGACCCGACGTGTTCTCGGAACGGAAATCCTCGTCAATGATGACGATGGGGAAACGAAATTTCATGGACAGCTCCAAAACGAAGCGCCGTGCACGCCGCCTTCCAGGTCATGGAAGGGGCCGGGCACGGCACCGGAAAAAAAGAGAAGCGGATTTTCGCAGAAATCGGCCAACCCCGTGCAAAAAATTTTTGTCAGGATAGCCAGAGCGCCCATATTGTGGCGCACTCTTGTTTAATCAAGATGACGCGTACGTCAATGCGCCGCGCCCCCGCCCGCCAGCAGCGCGCCGATCGGATCGACGTGCAGCCACGCGAAGGCACCCAGCAGCAGGCCGACGGCCGCCACCGCATACGTGGCGCCCAGCAGCCAGCGGCGGCGCGTCAGCAGCGTGATCGCCGCCAGCGAGATGGCGATCTGTTCGGCCGTGGTGGCCAGCGCCCATTGGTGGTGGGTGTGCAGCGCGCGTTCCGACTGGGCGTTGTACTTCTCCGCTTCGGCCTCGTGCTTCTCGGCTTCCTTCTTGATCTCGGCCTTCTGGGCCTCGTAGCGGGCGGCATCGGCCTTGTACTTGGCGCCGTCGACGCCGGGCAGCGTGGCCGCCAGCTCGGCCAGGTTCTGGCGGCTGGACTTGGCCTGGTAGTAGTTCCAGGCGTTCGCCGCCGTCGTCTTGGCGATCGCGGCGTCGTTCTTGTAGAGGGCCGCGTCGTTCTGCGTGGCGCCGCCGAGGTAGCCGAACAGGGCGCCGACCGTGGCCAGCACGGCCGTCATCACGGCGATCTTGTTGGAAAAGCCGTCGCCGGCGTGCTGCGCGACGTGTTCGACTGCATGGTCGTGCGGACCATGGACGTGGAAACCGTGTCCTGACATGGGATGCTCGTGCGTGTGAACGGGTATTACGGGACTTTGTCGTAGGTGACGAAGGAGAACTCGACCCCCTCGGCCTCGGAGCGCTGCGGCTCGCTTGCCACGGCCGTCCAGCGCGCCGTGTCGATTTCCGGGAAGAAGGTGTCGCACGCGTACTGCTTGTCGATGTGGGTGACGATCATGCGGTCGGCCACCTCCAGCGCTTCGGCGAAGATCTGGGCGCCGCCGATGATGCTGGCGGATTCGATGCCGGCCAGCGCCACCGCTTCCTGCAGCGAGTGGGCGACCTCGACGCCGTCATGGCGCCACTGCGCATTGCGCGTGACGACGATATTGCGCCGTCCCGGCAGCGGCCGGCCGATCGAATCGAAGGTCTTGCGCCCCATGATGATCGGGTGGCCGAGGGTGACGCGCTTGAAGTGCGCGAGGTCTTCCGGCAGGTGCCAGGGAAGCTGGTTGTCGATGCCGATGCCGCGCCGGGCATCCATGGCGACGACGATGGTCAGGTGCTGGGCCATGGTCGTTCCCTCAGACGGCGACCGGCGCCTTGATGGCCGGGTGCGGATCGTAGCCGACGACCTCGAAGTCGTCGAAGGTGTAGTCGAACAGCGAGTCCGGCTTGCGCTTGATGACCAGCTTGGGCAGCGGACGCTCCTCGCGCGACAGCTGCAGCTGCACCTGCTCCAGGTGGTTCGAATACAGGTGGCAATCGCCTCCGGTCCACACGAAGTCGCCCACTTCCAGGCCGGCCTGCTGGGCCACCATGTGCGTCAGCAGCGCGTACGAGGCGATGTTGAAGGGCACGCCCAGGAAGATGTCGGCGCTGCGCTGGTACAGCTGGCACGACAGCTTGCCGTCGGCCACGTAGAACTGGAAGAACGCGTGGCAGGGGGGCAGCTTCATCTGCGGGATGTCGGCCACGTTCCAGGCGGAGACGATCATGCGGCGCGAGTCCGGCGTGTGTTTGATCTGTTCCAGCACCTGGCTGATCTGGTCGATGTGTTCGCCGGAGGGCGCCGGCCAGTTGCGCCACTGGTAGCCGTAGATGGGGCCCAGGTCGCCGTTCGCATCGGCCCACTCGTCCCAGATCGAGACGCCGTTTTCCTTCAGGTAGGCGATGTTGGTGGAACCGGCCAGAAACCAGATCAGTTCGTGGATGATCGACTTCAGGTGCACCTTCTTGGTGGTGACGAGCGGGAAGCCTTCCTGCAGGTCGAAGCGCATCTGGTGGCCGAAGACGGAACGCGTGCCGGTGCCGGTGCGGTCGGTTTTGACAGCGCCATGCTCGAGCACGTGGCGCATCAGGTCGAGGTATTGACGCATCGGTGGTATCGCTAATGACAAAAGCGCATTTTAACCGATCCGCTCGCCGCCTTGCAGGGCGGCGTCGAGGAGATCGATCGCTTCGCGCACGCGCTCGTCCGGCGCGTCGAGCAGGTTGTCGCCCACGTACAGCTCGAAGTACGAAGTGTCGGGCAGCACGCCGTGGTTGATGCGGTGGAAGAGCCAGGTACCGTGGCTGCGCGCGATCTCGCGCCGGAGCTCCAGCGCGCGCTCGCGGCCCACGGGCAGGTGCACGTGCAGCATGTTGGCCTGCGGCCGCGCCGGATTGACCTTGATGCGCGGATGGTCGCGCAAGACCTCGTACAGCCATTCGGTGCGGCGGAAGCAGGCGGGCATCGCCGCCAGGCGCGCATCGAACTGCATGGCCGCGGCCACCACGTAGGGGGAGCGATGGATCACGTTGCCGCCTTCGCGCCGGAACCATTCCGCCGCGCGCGCGACGAACTCGCCCGTCCCGCACAGCATGGCGCCGCCGAGTCCACCGATGCCCTTGTACAGCGAGACGTAGACGGAATCGAAGCCCTGCGCGATCTCGGCCACGGACCGGCCGTAGCCGGCCGCCGCTTCCCACAGGCGCGCCCCGTCCATGTGCAGGTGGATGCCGCGCGCGCGGCAATGCGTCTTGATGCCCTCCAGCTCGTCCCACGTTGACAGCTGGCCGCCGATCTCGCGCATGGGGATCTCGAGTCCGACGGCGGACAGGCGGTCGGGTACGGCGATGATGTCGGCAGCCGTCCATGGGCGGTGGCGATCGCCGACGGACAGCGCGTCGAAGTGGCCGAGCAGCTGGTAGTTCGAGCGCTCGTGGACGAAGATGTGCGAGGTGGGATGCAGGGCGACCGGGGCGCGCCCGCGGTCCATGGACGCGAGGCGCAGCGCCGTCACCTGGGCCATCGTGCCGCTGATGCAGAACACGGCCGCCTCGAAGCCGAGCAGGCTGGCGACCTTGCGTTCGAATTCCTGGATCAGGGCGCCTTCGCCGTAGACGTCGTGGGCGATGCCGTGCGTCTCGCACCAGGCGGCCATGGCGGCGTAGGTGGCGGCGGGCGTGCGGGCGCGGTGGCCCGGGAGGATGGTGGTGCAGGCGGCAAGCAGTTCGGTGTCAGACAAGGGAGGCTCCGTGGGGGCGGCCGGGATGGCCGCCGCTACTCTACACCGCGCCGCCGGCGCTGTCAGTATTGCGACAGGGCGCGGCGCTCGTCCGTGGCGACGGCGGCCAGCGCCACCGCCTGGTCCAGCTTGAACAGGCGTACGGAGCGGGCCAGGGCGGCCGCCTGTTCCTGCATCGCCTGGGCGGCGGCGCTGGCTTCCTCGACGAGGGCCGCGTTCTGCTGCGTGACCTCGTCCATTTCGCCGATCGAGCGGTTGATGTGCTCGATGCCCGAGCTCTGGTCCGTGCTGGCGGCGCTGATGCGCGACATGATGGCCGTGACCTGCTCGGTGCTGGCGAGCACGTCGTTCATGGTGGAACCGGCTTCCTGCACGAGGCGGCTGCCCGCGTCCACTTCCGCGGTCGAGGCCTGGATCAGCGACTTGATCTCCTTGGCCGCCGCGGCGCTACGCTGGGCCAGGTTACGCACCTCGCTGGCGACGACCGCGAAGCCGCGGCCCTGTTCGCCGGCGCGGGCCGCTTCCACGGCCGCGTTCAGCGCCAGGATATTGGTCTGGAAGGCGATGCCGTCGATGACGCCGATGATGTCGTTGATCTTGCCCGAGGACTGCTTGATCGTGTCCATTGTGTCGATCACCTGGCGCACCATGCGGCCGCCTTCCTGTGCGACCAGCGAGGTGTTCACGGCCAGCTGGTTGGCCTGCTGGGCGTCGCCGGCGTTGCGGCGCACGGTCTCGGTCAGGTCCTGCATCGAGTTCGCCGTGGATGCGAGGCTCGCCGCCTGCTGTTCGGTGCGGGTGCACAGGTCGAGGTTGCCCGTCGAGATCTCGCTCGAGGCATTGGCGATCTGCTCGGCGCCGTGGCGCACCTGGCCCACGACGGACGACAGGCCGCTGCTGATGTTGTTCATGGCCTCGGCCAGCAGGCCGATCTCGTCGCGGTTGGCGACCTGCATGGACGCGGTCAGGTCACCCTGGGCGATGCGCACGGCGGTGTCGCGCGCCTGCTCCAGCGGACGGGGGACGATCTTGCTGACGACGGCGTACAGGATCGCGGCGAACAGGGCCAGCGCGACCAGGCCGATGACGATGTAGCGGTTGCGCAGGCTGTCCGCTTCGCGGGTGATCTCGTCCTCGTAGGTGCCGCCGGCGATGACCCAGTTCCAGTCCTTGAACAGGGTGAAGGCGACGACCTTCGTGCGTGCGCTCGTCTCGCCCGCTTCGGCGTTCTGCCACGGGTAGGTGATCAGGCCGTCCTTCTTTTCCAGCATCTCCTTGATGAACTCGCGGCCGTCGGCGTCGCGGCTGGCCAGGATGTTCTGGCCTTCCTTGGCCGGGTGCACGATCAGGTCGCCCTGGGTCTTGCCCGGGGTCGCATTGAGCACGTAGTAGTAGCCCGTCTCGCCGACCTTCATCTTCTTGATGCGGTTCTTCAGCGAGGCGATGTCGGCGTCGACGTCCAGGCCGATGTACAGGATGCCGATGATGCGGCCCGCCGCGTCGCGGATCGGTTCGTAGTCGGTGACGTACTGCTTGCCGAACAGCTTGGCCAGGCCGACGTAGGGCTTGCCGGCGCGGATCGCGGCGTATGCGGGGCTGCTACGGTCCAGGACCGTGCCCACGGCGCGCTCGCCGTTTTCCTTCTTGACCGAGGTGCTGATGCGCACGAAGTCCTCGCCGCTGGCCACGAAGATGGTGGCATTGCCGCGGGTCTGGCGCGTGAAGCGGTCGGGGATCGTGAAGTCGAGGTTCAGCGGGCGGCCGCCTTCGCGCAGCGTCGGCACGCTCTTGTCGCCGACGGTGACCATGGTGCCTTCGTCGAGCGTGAACCCGCCCTCGAAGTTGGTGGCGAAGATGCGACCGAAGCTGGTCGCCTGGCTCGTCATGGCCTGGTTGAACAGTTCGACGGCGTTGACCACGCTGCGCAGTTCCGTCTGTACGCTGGCCACGGCGCGGTCATGCAGCATGTGCGAGGTGGTCCAGCTGATGACGAAGACCAGGCCGGCGAGGATCACGCTGAGCAGGCCGAACGTGAATGCCGTGATCTTGGACCCGACGGTCCAGTTCTTGAAACTGAACGAAGTGTTAGTCATGGGGGAATCGATAAATTCAGTAAAGTCCCCATGGTAACGCTAAGTGTCCTGACGGAAACGAAAAATGGTCTTATCCGACGCGTCCATACAACAAAAAGTTATCGAACAATGCTGTTTAGTGATTTATATTTCGTGTTTTACATGAATGTTGTGAAATTGCAAAGCGGCCAGATTCGCATAGATCCCTCCCAGGGCGACGAGCGAGGCGTGCGTGCCCGTCTCGACGATGCGGCCGTCCTCCATCACGATGATGCGGTCGGCGCGCTGCACGGTGGCCAGGCGGTGCGCGATGATCAGCGTGGTGCGGCCCACCATCGCCGCTTCCAGCGCGCCTTGCACGAGGCGTTCCGATTCCGCGTCCAGAGCGCTGGTCGCTTCGTCCAGTAGCAGCAGCGGCGGATTCTTCAGCAGCGCGCGCGCAATGGCGATGCGCTGGCGCTGGCCGCCGGACAGGCGCACGCCGCGCTCGCCCAGGAAGGACGCGTAGCCCTCGGGCAGGCGTTCGATGAATTCGTGGGCGGCGGCCAGCTTCGCCGCCGCGATGACGTCGGCGTCGCTGGCGTCGGCGCGGCCGTAGCGGATGTTTTCCATCGCATTGGCGGAGAAGATCACCGTGTCTTGCGGGACGATGCCGATCGCGCCGCGCAGCGTGTGCAGCGACAGGTCGCGGATGTCGACGCCGTCCAGCCGGATCGCGCCCGATTGGGGGTCGTAGAAGCGCAGCAGCAGCTGGAACAGCGTGGTCTTGCCGGCGCCGGACGGGCCGACGACGGCCACCGTCTCGCCCGGCCGCACGTCCAGCGCGACGTTGGCCAGCGCCGCGCTTTCCGGACGCGACGGATAGGAGAAATTGACGCGGTCCAGCTGCAGGGCAGCGCCGCCGGCGCTGCGCGCGGGCAGGGTGCGGGGCTGGGCCGGGTCGTGGATGCTGGAGCGCACGGCCAGCAGTTCCATCAGGCGCTCGGCGGCGCCGGCCGCGCGCTGGGCCTCGCCCATGACCTCGGACAGCGCGCCGATGGCGCCCGAGACGATCGAGGCGTACAGGATGAACTGGCCCAGGTCGCCGCCCGTCATGCTGCCTTCCAGCACGGCGTGCGCGCCGAGCCACAGCACGAACACGATGGCGCCGAACACGAGCACGATGGCGAGCATCGTCAGCACGGAACGGGCGCGGATGCGGCGCATGGCGGTGGCGAACGCACCCTCGACGGAGGCGCCGAAGCGCTGCGACTCGATGGCCTCGTGGGTGAAGGCCTGCACCGTGGGCATGGCGTTGAGGATCTCGCCGGCCAGCGCGGAGGCGTCGGCGATGCGGTCCTGGGAGTCGCGCGACAGCGTGCGCACGCGCCGGCCGTACAGCACGATCGGCACGACGGTCAGCACCAGCAGGCCGAGGATGATCGAGGTGAGCTTGACGCTGGTGACGAACAGCATGACCAGGCCGCCCGCGAACAGCAGCGTGTTGCGCAGCGCCAGCGAGATGCTGGTGCCCACCACGGTCTGGATCAGCGTGGTGTCGGTGGTCAGGCGCGACAGCACTTCGCCGGTGCGCGTCGTCTCGAAGAATTCGGGGCTCTGCACGACCACGTGGCGGTACACGGCGCTGCGGATGTCGGCCGTGACGCGCTCGCCCAGCCACGACACCATGTAGAAGCGCGCCGCCGTGGCGAGACCCAGTACGGTGGCGACGCCGAACAGCGCGAGGAAGGTGGCGTTGACGTTCTGCGGGTTCGCCCCGCCCGCGCCGGCGCCGAAGCCGTGGTCGATCATCTGCTTGAACGCGTACGGGATCGCCAGCGTGGCGCCCGCGGCGACCAGCAGCGCGACGGCGGCCAGCAGGAACTGGCGCCGGTACGGGCGCAGGAAGGGCAGCAGGCCTTTCAGGGCGGCGAGGGCGCCCTTGCGGGCGGCGGTAGGGGTGTCGGGCGGGGTGGTGCGGGTGGTGCCGTTGCTCATGGTCTGGTGGTTCGTTTGGTCTTCTGCTTATAACTTCATGGCCGCCACGTAGCCGGTCAGCTCGAGGTAGCCGCGTCCCACGGGGCGGCCGTCGCGGCTGGCCGTGACGGCGCCTTCCCAGTACACGGCGCCCGTCGAGCGGCGCGAATCCAGTTCCTGGTCCGGTTGCAGCGCGTCGATGCGCCACGCGCTGCCGTCCAGCGTGAGCACGGCCGCCACCGGGTAGGTCGCCCCGGTGCGCGGCGACGTCCAGGTCTGCTGCGGCGTGAACTTGACCTGGTCGGGTCCGTACTGCGTGACGCGTCCCTGCGCGTCGCGCAGCGCCGCGTGGGCCCACAGTGTAGCACCGCTCCTGCTGCGGATTCGGAAGGCCATGAGGGCGCCGCCGTCGTCGAGGTTGATGCCGGTCCAGTCCCAGCCCGCGGCGTCCGGGTCCAGCACCTGGCTGGACCACTCGTGGTCGAGCCAGGCCGTTCCCGTGACGGCCTGGGGCCGGCCCTTGCTGCCGGCCCAGGCGACGCTGCCTTCGACCCGGAGATGCGGCTCACTGTAGTAGTAGCTGGCGTGGTCCGCCAGGCGGCCCTTGCGCGAGTAGCCGTTCTCGCCCTGCAGCATGGGCTTCTGCGTGGGCGTCAGGGTCAGCGTGTAGGACAGTTCGCCCGAACGCACGGCCACGCGGTAGCGGCCGTCGGGGCCGCGGCGCATGCTCCAGTCGTCCAGCTTGACGTCGGTGTCGCCCGTCTGCGCGTACGCCAGGCCGAAGCCGGCGCGCGCGCTCCTCTGGTCGTGCACGAGGTGGCCCAGGGCAGGGTCGGACAGCGCCGCATGGCCGATGATCAGCTGGGTGGGCGCGAAGGCGCTCGGATTGGCCGGGTCGTGTTCGCTCCGGCTGCGGAAGAACGTGACCTGGAAGCCCAGCGGCTTGCCGCCGGGCGCCTGCAGCCAGCCCGTCACGTACCACCATTCCGTGCGGTGATCGGGGTGGGCACCGAAGTCGGCGGGGAAGGTCAACGCGCGGCCGGGTAAGACGGGCGCGAACGCCGGCGGCGCGGCGAACGCGTTGGCGGCGAGGGCCAGCAGCAGGAGCACGGTGCGCAAGAGGGACATGACGCGCATCACCAGTCCTCCCGGACGGCGCGCACCGGTCCGCCGGACAATGCGTAGCGCCCCGACACCAGCGCCGTCGCCACCGAGGCCGCGACCAGCACGGCGGCCACGCCGCCGATCAGGGGCCAGGGCAGGTGCAGCTGCATGGTCCAGTGGAACGATTGCGGGTTGACGACGTAGACGAGGATCAGGCTGATCGCCAGGCCCAGCACGAAGCCGGTGAGCACGCCCAGCAGCGTCAGTGCCCCGCCTTCGATGGCGAGCACGCCCAGCACCTGGCGGCGGGTGACGCCCACGTGGCGCAGCATGCCGAATTCCTTGGCCCTTGCCAGCGTCTGCGCCGAGAACGTCGCGGCCACGCCGGACAGGCCGATGGCGATGGCGATCGCCTCCAGCAGGTAGGTGACGGCGAAGCTCCGGTCGAAGATGCGCAGGCTGATGGCGCGGATGTCGCCCGGCCGCGCCAGCGTCAGCGCGGCGCCGAACGGCAGGGCGCGCACCAGCGCCTCGACGCGCTCGACGGGCGTGCCCGGCGCCGCGTACACGGCGGCATCGGTGACGTCGGCGTCGCCCGACAGCTGGCGGTAGTCGCCGCGCAGCACGATCACGGAACCCGTCTGGTTGGCATAGTCGCGCCACACGCCGGCGACGAAGAAGGGCTGCGGCTTGCCGCCCAGCGGCAGTGTCAGCACCTGGCCGGGCTGCACGCCGTACAGGTCCGTCATCGCCTCGGACACCCAGGCCGGCCGGGCGCCGGGCGGCGGCGTGGCGGACGCGCCGACGAGGGCCAGCAGGCGGCCCGGGTCGCGCGGGTCGATGTCGCGCGCGACGAGCGTGACGGCCGGGCGGGCTGGATCGAGCGACAGGGGGCGGGTACGCAGGAACTGCACTTCCTTCACGCCCGGCAGGCGCGCGAGCGCCGCCTGTTCGCCGGGGCCCAGCGCGCCGGTGCCGCCGCCGCTGCGCACGTACAGGTCGGCCGGCAGGATGTGCAGCATCCAGTCGTCCACCGACACGCGGAAGCTCGCCACCATGATGCCCATCGCGACCATCAGGCTGAAGCTGGCCAGCACGCCGCCCAGCGCGATCGACGCCTGGCCCGGCGCGTTGGCCAGGCGCGCCAGCGTCAGCGCCAGTACGGGCGAGTGGCGCGCGCGCAGCCCCGGCGAGCGCTCCAGCGCGCGGAAGGCGACGGCGGCCAGGCGCGGCATCAGGCCGATGCCGCCGACCAGCAGCAGCGCCACGGCGACGTAGCCGAACAGCGGCAGGCCGCCCACCGGCGGCGCGAACGCGCAGGCGGCGGCCAGCCCGAGGCAGAGCAGCGCGGGCCAGATGCGGGCCAGTCCGGCCAGCGCCGTCTCGTCGTTGCCGGACTTGAGGGCGATGGCGGGGCGGGCGCGGGCCGCCTCGAGCGCCGGCGCCGCGCAGCCCAGCAGCGCCACGCCCAGGCCCAGCGCGAAGAACACGCAGGCCGCGACGGGCGTGAACTGCACGCGCGGCTGCACGCCCGTGAAATAGCCGGCGCCGAGGTCGCCGCCGAACAGCGCCAGCGCGGCCGCCGCCAGCGCATAGCCGCCGAGGATGCCCAGCAGGGCGCCGATCACGCCCAGGCTGGCGCCCTCCAGCAGCACCTGGCGCAGCAGCGCGCGGCGCGGCAGACCCAGCGTGCGCAATAGCGCGAACTGGCTGCGCCGGCGCAGCACGGACAGCGCCTGCGTGGAAAACACGAGGAAGGCGCCGGTGAAGAGGGCGACGAGCGCCAGCACGGTCAGGTTCACGCGGTAGGCGCGGCTGAGGTTCTCGTTGCGGCTCTCCTGGTTGGCGTCGTTCGGCTGTCCCACCGTGAAGCGGCCCGGGTAGTCTCGGTCCAGGTCCGCCTGCAGCTGACGGCGGAACGCGGCGCGGTCGACGCCGTCGCGCAGCTTCAGGTCCACGCGCGTGAGCTTGCCCAGCTGGTGCAGGCGCCACTGGGCGGCGCCAATGTCCATGACGCCGATGCGCTGGCCGCTGCGGGCGCGCAGCACGGGGCCGGCCACGCGCAGCACCACGTCGCCGGTGCCGGCACGCACAGTGACGGTGCCACCCGCGGTGCCGCCCGGCGCGACGCCCAGCCAGGCCTGGGCCGCGGGCGACAGGAACAGGGCGTCGTCGGCCAGCACGTCGAACGGGCGCTCGGCGGCAGGCACGCCGGCCAGGTCGGGCGAGATGAAGCCGGCACGCAGCGCGTCGAGGCCGACGATCTTCAGCGTGCCCTTGGCGGACGGGATGGCGGCATCGATCTCGAGTACGGGGGACGCGACCGCCACGCCGTCGCGGGTGGCCAGGCGCGGATAGATGCCTTCGTCGAACTGCGCTTCGCGCCCCGCGACCTGCACGTCGGCCTGGCCCGCGAGGCTTTGCACGGCGCTGGAGAATTCGTTGAATGCGGCGGCGTTGATCAGGTGGATGGCGAAGCCCATGGCGACGCCCACGGCGATCGCGACGACGGCCAGCAGCGCGCGCATGGGGTGTGCGCGCCACTCGCCGAACAGCAGCCAGCGCGCAAGCAGGCCCGAACCGCCTTGGCCCGAATCTAGCTGGCCCCCAGTGCGCCGGTCCCCGCTGCGCTGGTTCAGGCCGGGCATTCCACCGCCAGCGTCTCGGCCTGGCGCCGCGCCTTGCGCAATGCCGTTTCCCGTTGCGGGCTCGGCGCGCGCGCCGCGTCCTCGGCCGCCCATTTGCTGCGCAGCCTGAGCTTGTCGCACTGCCTGCGCCGGTTGGCGGCCAGGCGCTCGCCCCGTTCGGCCTGCTGTTGTTCCTGGTACTCCCGCTTCAGGCGCGCCTGGCGCAGGCGTTCCGCCTCCTTTTCCTGCGCGATGCGCAGCTTCTCGATCTTGAGCAGCGTGCGCGCGTCGTTGGTGGCGGGCGTGTTCTTGCCGGGCAGGTCGACGCCGATGGTCAGCGGCGGCATGGCGATCTGTTCGCCTTCGCTGCACGGGCGGTCGCTATAGGTGGTCTTGCCGTCGAACTGGCATTTGTAGACGGGGTCGGCCGCCGTGGCGGCGGGCGATGCGGCGGCCGCGACGAGGAGCGCGGCCAGCAGGGGGAGGAAGCGGATCGTGGTCATGGGCTTGTCCTGGTCAGAGTATTTTGCCAGGGTTCATGATGCCGAGCGGGTCGAGCGCGGCCTTGAGCGCACGCATCAGGCCCAGCGCGACGGGCGATGTATAGCGCGCCAGCTCCTCGCGCTTGAGGGCGCCGATGCCGTGTTCGGCCGAGATCGAGCCGCCGTACGCCGCCACGCTGTCGTGCACGATGCGGTTGACGGCGCCCTGCTGCGCGAGGAAGGCTTCGTGGGCGATGCCGGGCGGCGGGGCGATGTTGTAGTGCAGGTTGCCGTCGCCCAGGTGGCCGAAGCACACCACCTGCACGCCGGGCCAGGCCGCGTCCAGCCGGGCATCGGTGGCGGCGATGAAGTCGGCGATGCGCGAGATCGGCAGCGAGATGTCGTGCTTGATGTTCTTGCCCGCCTTGGCCTGGGCCGGCGAGATGCGTTCGCGCAGCGCCCACAGCGTGCGCGACTGGGCGATGGAGGATGCCACCACGGCGTCGCGCGCGATGCCGTCGTCCAGCGCCTTGCCGATGGCGCGCTCGAGCAGGGCGACGCCGTGGGCCTCGGACTCGTGGCTGGAGACTTCCAGCAGCGCATACTGCGGATGGCGCGCGGGGAAGGGACGCGGCAGTTCCGGGAAATGCGTCGTCACGAGCTGCAGGCAGGTGTCGCTCATCAGCTCGAAGCCCGTCAGCGCCGGTCCGCAGGCGGCGTCGGCCAGCGCCAGGAGGGCCAGCGCAGCGGCGGGCGAGCCCAGGGCCACGAAGGCCGTGATGGCCGCCTTCGGCTGCGGGAACAGCTTCAGCACGGCGCCCGTGATGATGCCCAGCGTGCCTTCGGCGCCCACGTACAGGTCGCGCAGGTCGTAGCCGGTATTGTCCTTGCGCAGGCCGCGCAAGCCATCCCAGGTCTCGCCCTGGGCGGTAACGGTTTCCAGGCCCAGGCACAGCTCGCGCGCGTTCCCGTAGCGCAGCACGCCGGTGCCGCCGGCATTCGTGGCCAGGTTGCCGCCCACGGTGCAGCTGCCTTCCGAGGCGAGCGACAGCGGGAACAGCAGGCCCGCGTCCGCGGCGGCCTGCTGGACGTCGTGCAGGATGCAGCCGGCGTCCACGGTGATCGTGCGGTTGGCGACATCGATGGCGCGGATGCGCTGCATGCGCCGCAGCGACAGCACGATCGCGCTGCCGGAGGCATCCGGCACGCTGCCCAGCACCAGGCCCGTGCGCCCGCCCTGCGGCACGACCGGCACGCGGTGCGCGATGCAGGCCTGCACGACGGCGGCCACCTGGGCCGTGTCGGCCGGCAGCACGACGGCGCGCGCGCGGCCCGTGAAGCGGCCACGCCAGTCGGTGAGGAAGGGTTCGGCGTCAGGGCCGGCGAGGACGTGGTCGGGCCCGACGATGGCGCGGCAGCGGTCGAGGAAGGGATCGCGCGCGGACCCGCTCGGTGGTTTGGCCCGATCCTCAGTCATGCGGCACTTTGACCTTGTCGAGCAACTCCTTGGCAAGCTGCTGGGCTTTTTTCTTGTAGGGGCGCAGGTACAGCAGGGCGAACACGAAATACGCGCATACGAGCAGCGCTTCGCCCAGCGCCATGAGGCGCGAGAGTTCCGACTGGTCGCTCCAGGCGCGCACGACGCCTTCGATGAAATAGATGAGGATGACCATCGACGACCATTGCAGCGTGTACAGGTCGCGCTTGATCACCCCGCGCAGCGGCAGCAGCAGCGGCAGCGCCTTCAGCGCCAGCAGCGAGCCGCCCGGGTGCAGCGGGGCGACGACGATTTCCCAGGCCAGCAGCCAGGCGCCCAGCAGCACCAGGCTGGTCACGGCGCCCGTATGGAACAACCGATGCAATTGCATTGCCTACTCCATCCCATCCAGTTTGCGGCCCGCCAGCGCGAGGCGCCGGCCGAGCGCGATCGCGAGCCGCTTTTCGTCTTCCGTCAGCGCCCGGTTGCCGTCCACGCCCGACCAGTGGGTCGCGCCGTAGGGACTGCCGCCGCTGGACGTGGTCATCAGCTCCGGCTGCGTGTAGGGCAGGCCCATCACCAGCATGCCGTGGTGCAGCAGCGGAATCATCATGGACAGCAGCGTCGACTCCTGGCCGCCGTGCAGGCTGCCGGTGGAGGTGAACACCGCGGCCGGCTTGCCGGCCAGGGTGCCGGACAGCCACTGCGCGGACGTGCCATCGAGGAAGTACTTCATCGCTGCCGCCATATTGCCGAAACGCGTGGGCGAACCCAGTGCCAGCCCCGCGCATTCGGCCAGGTCGTCCAACTCGACGTAGGGGGCGCCGCTGGCCGGGATGTCCGGCGCGGTCGCTTCCGCCACCGTCGATACCGCCGGCACGGTGCGCAGCCGCGCCTCCATGCCGGGCACGCTTTCCACGCCCTGGGCGATCAGTTCGGCCAGGCGGCGCGTCTTGCCGTGCCGCGAGTAGTACAAAATGAGGATAATCGGGTTGGTTGGGTTCATCGTTGGTATTATAGGGCGCTTTACATTGTGACACGCCTGCGCTGCACCATTTTTGCCACGGCGCGGCGCCTTGCGATCCGATCGATGCCGTCCAAAATCATGCAACCGCTGCCAGGCAGGGGAATCGAGCCCGCCGGCACCCCCATCGACCGCGTGCGCGGCCTCACCTGGGCCGAAATGCGCGACCTCGTGCGCTTCGCCCGGCGCCGCCTGACCGAGGAAAAACTGCCGCAGGTGGCCGGCAGCCTGACGTTCACCACTACCTTGTCGATCGTGCCGCTGCTCACCATCGTGCTGGCGATCTTCACGACCTTCCCCGTCTTCGGCCAGCTGCGTACGGCGCTGGACGAGTATTTCGTGCAGATGCTGATGCCCCGCGCGATCGCCAACACGATCATGGCCAACCTGACCCAGTTCGCCAGCAAGGCGACGGGGCTGTCGGCGGTCGGCGCCGTGGCGCTGCTGCTGACGTCGGCCGCGCTGATCGGCACCATCGAGCGTGCCTTCAACCAGATCTGGGACGTCAAGGAGCCGCGCCCGCTGGTGCAGCGCGTCCTCGTCTACTGGGCGCTGGTCACGCTCGGGCCGCTCGCCTTCGGCATCTCGCTGACCATCACCTCGCAGCTGTTCACGGCCACCAACGGCCTGACCAACGCCGTGCCGCTGCTCGGCGCGCTGTTCTACACCTTCGTGTCGCTGGCGCTGACGACGGCCGCCTATGCGCTGCTGTACATGACGGTGCCGAACCGCGCCGTGTACTGGCGCGACGCCGTGTGGGGCGGCCTGGTCGCGGCGATCGCGTTCGAGGTCGCCAAGCGCGTGTTCGCCGTGTTCATCCGCCAGTTCCCGACCTACGCGATCATCTACGGCGCGCTGGCGGCGCTGCCGCTGTTCCTGCTCTGGTTGTACCTGTCGTGGATGATCACGCTGGTCGGCGCGCTGCTGACGGCGGCGCTGCCCGTCGTGAAGTACGAGCGCTGGTGGTACGAGCCCGTCCCGGGCGGCGCCTTCGTCGACGCGATGGCGATCCTGAAGGTCCTGCACGGCAGCGCCCACCTGACCGGCACGGCGCTGGTGACGCCGGCGCAGATCCGCGCCCACACGCGCATCGGCTACGACGAGACGCGCGCGCTGATCCAGCAGATGGTGGCGGCCGGCTGGGTCGGCAGGGTGCAGCAGGAGACGCGGACGGCGGCGCGCTGGAACATGCGCCAGCTGCGCAGCGCGCGCCTGGCGATGGACAACTGGGTGCTGCTGCTGGACCCGAACCTGATCCGCCTGTCCGACGTGTACCGCATGTTCGCGTTCGGCGGCGCCGGCGGCGTGGACGCCGGGCCCGCCGGCGAAGGCGTGCCGGACACGCCGCTGGCGCTGGACGCCGGCGCGCTGGCGCGCCAGGTCGAGGCGGCCGTGGAAGCGGGCCTGGACCAGACGCTGGCCGACCACTTCGCCTCCGTGCGGGGCGCCGCGGCCACCGTGGCGGCCGAACGCGTCTGACGGCGGCGCTCGCCGCTCGTTCGATCCGATCAGTCGACCCGCTCATTCGACCCGATAGCGACTGACGCCGCCTTGGAACTGTCCCGGCCCGGATGGATCACAGCTACGTGGATCCAAGGGAGGCCGCCATGAACACGTATATCGGGGACATGCCCGTCCGGGACATGCCCGTCCGGGACACGCCCGTCCGGGACATCCAGGAGGCGCTCGTGCGCGCCGGGTTCGACCCGGGGCCCATCGACGGCGTCTGGGGCCGCGCCACGCTCGCCGCCGTCAAGGCGTTCCAGGCGCGCGAAGGACTCGCGGTCGACGGCATCGTCGGACCGCAGACGATGGCGGCGCTGCAGCGGGTAGCGGGCGGCAAGCCGCTGGCGCAGCCGCTGCCGTGGATGACGGAGGCCACGCGCCTCGTGAACACGCGCGAGCTGGCCGGCCCCGGCAGCAACCCCGGCATCCTGGACTGGGCCGAGCGGCTCGACCTAGCGTATGCGGGCGACGACATCCCGTGGTGCGGCCTGTTCGTCGGCCACTGCATCGGCGCGACGCTGCCGGGCGAGCTGCTGCCGAACGGCCTGCTGCTGGCGCAGTCGTGGCGCCGTTTCGGCGATGCGACCACGCCGCGGCGGGGCGCCGTGATGGTGTTCTGGCGAGAGTCGCGCGAATCGGGCCTGGGCCACGTCGGCTTCTACGTCGGCGAAAGCCCGAGCGCCTACTACGTCCTGGGCGGGAACCAGGGCGACAGCGTCTTCACCATCTGGATGCCGCGCCAGCGCCTGCTGGAGGCGCGCTGGCCGAAGACGGCCAGGTCGCTGCTGGCCGTGGCCGGCAAGGTCGAGATGGCGCAGAGCGGGCGCATGTCGGAGAAAAGAGACCTAGGTTGCCGGCGTGGCTACCAACTGAGCTTCCCGGTCAGCATCTGCCAGTACATGACCCAGTCGGCGCGGAACGAGTACCACGGGTGGCCGAACGTGGCGGGGCGGTTCTTCTCGTAGAAGAAGTGGCCGATCCAGGCCCCGCCGTAGCCGCTCACGAGCGCTACCAGCAGCCACCAGGGGTTCAGGCTGTCGATGTACTGGGCGATGCCGGCGATGGCCGACGAGGTGCCGATGAAGTGGGCGCGCCGGCACAGGCGGTGCTCGTGCTGGGCCAGGTAGTAGGGATAGAAATCGGCAAAGTTGTCGTAGCGGACGGCTGCCATGGCTTGTCTCCGGGCGTCATCGTGCGTCGGTCCCGGCCACCTCGGCGGCGAATGCCGCAAGCGCCGCCAGGACCGCGTCGGATTGCTCGGCCATCAGCGCGTGGCCGGCATCCACGGTGACGATTCTGCCATGGGACACGGCATCCGTCAGGTTTTTCGCCTTGCGTGGTGGCGTCATGCGGTCCTGGCTGCCCTGGATGAACAGCACCGGACACGTCACGGCGGCGGCCGCCGCCGCGCCGTTCGCATACGCGTTGCAGGCCTGCAGGTCGGTGTGCAGCAGCGCGGCGCCCGGCGCGCCCCGCGACAGCCCGTGCATCAGGGCGCGCGTGGCGTCCGCGGCCGCGGAGCCGCCGTCCGCGTGCGACCACTGCGCCACCATCTCGATGGCGGCCGCCTCGTCGTCGCGGGCCGTGGCGAGCAGCGCGTCGGAGACGGCCATCGGCCAGGTGCTGCCCAGCAGCGCGAGGCCGGCGACGCGTTGCGGTGCACGGTGGGCCGCCTCCAGCGCGATCAGGGATCCCATGCTGTGGCCGGCGAGCAGCGCGCGGTCGATGCCATCGGCCTCGAGCCGGACCAGCAGCCAGGCAGCCATGTCCTCGACGCTGGCCAGCGCGGGACCGGGGGCGGCGCCGTGGCCTGGCAGGTCCGGCGCAAGCACCTGCCAGCCGCGCGCGGCGAGGCCGGGGACGATGGGCGCCCAGACGGTATGGTCGTTCAGGGCGCCGTGCAGCAGAACGAGGGTCGGTGCGCGCATTTTTCGCTCATCCATGCAGGGGAAATGGCGGCATGCTAGCATCCGTTAGCGCTAACCGTACCAATTAATCATCACTGCTTGAAAAAAAATCGCGCACAGGCGCACCGGCGTGGGGCGTAACGCTGGATTTTTTGGGGAGCATGGGCTAGAGTCCGCATTATGAGTAATACAACGCCGCAATCCTCTCCTATCAAGGGGGTCAACATGAAGGTTTCCGAGATCCTGCAGGTCAAGGGCGACATTCTGTACACCGTGTCTCCGGACACGGCGTTGGCCGATGCCGTCAACACGATGTCCGAACGGGACATCGGCTCGCTCGTCGTGATGGAATACGGCGACCTGGTCGGCATGCTCACCTTCCGCGAAGTGATCCAGGCCGTGAACGCCAATGGCGGCACGGTCGGCGCGGGCACGGTGCGCAAGCACATGGACGAAGCCCCGATCACCGTCACGCCGGACACCGAAGTCAACGAGGTGCGCCGCATCATGCTGGAGAAGCATGCGCGCTACCTGCCGGTCATGAACGCGCGCACGCTGCTGGGCGTGATTTCGTTCTACGACGTGGCCAAGGCGGTGCTGGAAGCGCAGAGCTTCGAGAACCGCATGCTCAAGGCCTATATCCGCGACTGGCCGTCCGAGCAGGTAGCGGAAGACTGATTCGCTTGCCGTAGCCGGCTGCCGTAGCACCGTCGCCCCTGACCCCGCCAACCGCCTGGCAGGGGCCCAATGTTGCGCGCCTCTTGTCGACGCGAGCGACATGAGGCCCTTGCCTGCGCAGCAGGGGCGACGTCGTTCGCGGGTATCGGTCGTTCAGGCCGCGCGCGTCAGCGCATCGTTCCCCAGCCACTCCAGCAGCGCCTGCGGCGCCAGCGGGCGCGCGAACAGGTAGCCCTGCGCCAGCGGACAGCCGAGCGACAGCAGGATCTGCGCTTGCCGCTCGTCCTCGACGCCCTCGGCGATGATCGACAGGCCCAGGTTGCGACCTAGCTCGATGACCATCTCGGCGATGCTGCTGCCGCGCGCCGATCCCGTGATCTCGGTGACGAAGGCGCGGTCGATCTTGAGACGGTCCACCTGCAGGCGCTGCAGGTAGGACAGCGAGGAAAACCCCGTGCCGAAGTCGTCGATCGCGATCGATACGCCGGTGCGCTTGATCTCGGCGAGGCGTTCGATCAGCAGGTCCGGCTCTTCCATCGCCATCGATTCCGTGATTTCCAGCTCGACCCGTTCCGGCGGGGCACCCGTCTCCTTCAGGGCGCGGCGCAGCATGTCGATGAAATGCGGATGGCGGAACTGCACCTGCGACACGTTGATCGACATGGTGAAGTCGACGTGGCCGGCCGCGCGCAGGCGCATCAGTTCGGCGCAGGCTTCGCGCAGCACCCAGGCGCCGATCTCGATGATCAGGCCCGAATACTCGGCGATGGGGATGAAGCGGTCCGGCGGCACGAAGCGGCCGTCCTCGGTGCGCCAGCGCAGCAGGGCCTCGGCGCCGAACGCGCGGCGCGCGCCCAGCTCCACCTGCGGCTGGTAGGCGAGGAACAGTTCGCCGCGCGCGAAGCCGCTGCGCAGCGCATGCATCAGGCGCACGCGCTCGCGCGTCTCCACGCCCATCGCCCGCGAAAAATAGAAGTGGCCGCCGCGCTGCTTGGTCTTGGCGCGCTTGAGCGCGATGTCGGCGTCCTTCAGCGCATCGGCACCGTTGCCGTCGTGCTCGCGCAGGCGCACGAGGCCCAGCGTGGCCGAGACCTGCACATCCTGTCCCTCGATGGAGAAGGGCGCGTCGAACTGGGCGTGCAGGCGGGCCGGATCGAGCTGGTCGGACGGCCCCAGCACGCAGAAGATGTCGCCGCCGATCCGCGCCAGCGCCAGCCGCGCGTCCAGGCGCGTGCGCAGGCGCTGCGCGACGGCCACCAGCAGCGCGTCGCCGAACTGGTGGCCGAGCGCGTCGTTGGTCTCGGCGAAATGGTCGATGTCGACCAGGCACAGCGTGGCGTCGGTTTCCTGGCGGCGGCGCAGGCCATCGTCGATCAGCTCGACGAGGCGGGTGCGGTTGGGCAGGCCGGTGAGGCCGTCGTAGAAGGCGGCGCGCTGCAGGTCCGTCATCAGCGCCACGTTGTCTAGGCCGACGGCGAGGCTGCTGGCGAACACGTCGAGCAGGCCGCGCTGCAGCGCATCGACGGGACGTTCCAGGCGCAGGTAGGCGGCGAAGTCCGCGTGCGACTTGCCGCGGAAATACAAGGTCAGTTCGTGCGTGTCGTAGACGTTGGCCCGCCGTTCGAGCGTGCGCGCGATGGCGGCGGCAGGGCCCTGGGCCGCGCGCGCCAGCATGCCCTCGGCCACCAGGCACGTGCAGTCGCCGCAGCTGGCCAGCACGTGCCAGGCTTCGGGACGGTCGCCGGGCGCGCTGGCGCACAGCAGGCCGTGCGCGCTCTGGCCCAGCAGCAGGGCCGCTTCGCGCAGGATGCCCTGGGTCATTTCGCTGATCGAATGCAGCGCCATCAGTTCGGTGTTCGCGCGCACCACATGGGCCAGGCCGGCGCGGCTGTCCGCGAGCGCGTGGATCTGCTGGTAGGCGCGGATCGCCGCCGCCACGCTGGTGTACAGTTTGGTGCGGGTCAGTTCGGACTTGGTACGGTAGTCGTTGATGTCGTAGCCGCGGATCGCATCCATCTCCGGCGCGTAGCCGGGCTGGCCCGTGCGCAGCAGGATGCGCACGTCGTGCATGCCCAGTTCGTCGCGGATGTGGCGCACCAGCTGCAGGCCGGCGTCGGCCTGTTCCATGACGACGTCGAGCAGGATGACGGCGATGTCGCGCTCGTGCTCGAGCAGGCGCTCGGCCTGGGCGCGCGAATAGGCGTGCAGGAATTCCAGAGGGCGCCCGTGCAGCTCGAGGCTGCCGAGGGCGAAGGTCGTGGTCGAGTGGACGTCGGCATCGTCGTCCACGATCAGCACCCGCCATGCGCCTGCTGCGCCAGGTTCCGGCGCGGCAGGCGTTTCGTCGACGAATACCAGATCGTCGTCCTGCGCAGCGCCCGAGGGCGCGTTCGGTGCGGGCATGTGCTACTTCTCCAGTGAGCGCGGTTCTTTGAACCTAGTATATATGCAATACTCAAGGCTCAGGAAAAAATTCTTTAGGGCAACAGTTGTTTGACTGTCAGGTGTTGTCAAATGACTGCGCCCGGTGCGATGCTGTAGAATCTTCCTTTCCCTCCTTACAAGTCCAGAGTTCTCAATGTCCGGCAACACATTTGGCAAGCTGTTTTCCGTTACCACCTTCGGCGAGTCGCACGGTCCCGCGATCGGCTGCGTGATCGACGGCTGTCCCCCGGGGATGGCGCTGTCCGAGGCCGACATCCAGCCCGAGCTGGACCGCCGCAAGCCGGGCACGTCGCGCCACGTGACGCAGCGCCAGGAAGCGGACCGCGTGCAGATCCTGTCGGGCGTGTACGAGGGTGTCACGACGGGCACGCCGATCGCGCTGCTGATCCCGAACGAAGACCAGCGCAGCAAGGACTACGGCAACATCACCGAGACCTTCCGCCCGGGCCACGCCGACTACACCTACTGGCACAAGTACGGCGTGCGCGACCCGCGCGGCGGCGGCCGTTCCTCGGCGCGCCTGACCGCGCCCGTGGTGGGCGCCGGCGCCATCGCCAAGAAATGGCTGCGTGAGCGCTTCGGCACCGAATTCATGGGCTGCATGGGCGCGCTGGGCGACATCGACGTCCCGTTCCAGGGCTGGGAGCACGTGCATGCGAATCCGTTCTTCGCCGCGACCGGCGACGCCGCCCTCATCGCGCGCATGGAAGCGGCGATGGACGAGCTGCGCCGCGCCGGCGATTCGATCGGCGCGCGCATCGACGTGGTGGCGAAGAACGTCCCCGTCGGCCTGGGCCAGCCGCTGTACGACAAGCTCGACGCCGACATCGCGTATGCGATGATGGGAATTAACGCGGTCAAGGGCGTGGAAATCGGCGCCGGTTTCGCATCGGTGGCGCAGAAGGGTTCCGAGCATGGCGACGAACTGACGCCGCAGGGCTTCGTCGGCAATAACGCCGGCGGCGTGCTGGGCGGGATCTCGACGGGCCAGGACATCACGGTGTCCATCGCGATCAAGCCGACGTCGTCGATCCGCACGCCGCGCCGCTCGATCGACAAGGCCGGCAATCCGGTGGAAGTCGAGACCTTCGGCCGCCACGACCCGTGCGTGGGCATCCGCGCCACGCCGATCGCCGAGGCGATGCTGGCGCTGGTGCTGATCGATCATGCCTTGATGCACCGGGCGCAGTGCGGGGATGTCAGGGTCGATACTCCGAAGCTGGCGTAAACAAACGGTATGAACCAGCGTCGCCCCTGCGCAGGCAGGGGCCTAATTTGAGCATGCGTGTCGCAGCGCGTAGAAAATTGAGTCCCTGCCTGCGCAGGGACGACGTGCCTGGGCGGAGGGACGACGTCGTTGACGTTCAGCTCCTCAGCGCCGCCGCTTCCGCCTGCTGCCTGCGTTCCACCGTCTTGACGACCAGTCCGCGCAAATCGTTCAGCAGCGCGAACTCGGTCTGGCTCAGGTACACGGACGGATAGCGGTCGTCCCAGTCGCCGTAGATGAAGCCGACCGGCTCGCCATGCGTGCACAGGGGGACGATGACGAAGCAGCGCGCCTCCTGCAGCGAGGCCTTCCACCAGTCGGGCAGCTTGCTCGAGAACTTGGGATCGCGCGCGTTCTCGATGAAGATCACGCGGTCGCTGCCGAGCGCCGCGAAGAACACGTTCGGTTCGTAGGCATCGTCGAAGGCCAGTTGCGGCAGCAGCGCCTTGGCATGGTCGCCCAGGCCGATCTTGGCCGTGTACTTGCCGTCGCGGCGGCTGCGCAGGAAGCCGAAGGCGCGCGTGAACGACAGGCCGTGGTAGGCCGTCTCGATCGCCATCGACATCATCTGCCCCGGCGTGGCGCCGGCAGCCGCGTCGCGCATGTCGGCCACGCCGCTCATCAGGATCCTGTTGCCGGCCTCGCGCATGCGGGTGGCGGCCGCTTCGCGCGCGCGCTTCTCGGGCGGGTTGGCGAGCGGCGCGATCGACAGGTCGGCCGCCGCCTCTTCCTTGGCCTTCTCGATGGCGCCGACGATGCAGTCCGGCTCGATGCCGATCATGGGCGCGAAGCTGGCCGCGATCTTCTGCACCTCGTCGGCGCCCGTGTCCTCGTCGTGCCACAGGGAGTCCGCCGTCTGCGCCGCCATGGTGCCCAGCGCGGCCAGCCAGTCGTCGTGGCCGAACTGTTCGCCGCGCTCGCCCGGGTCGACGTGACGCATGCCGGCGATCAGGTTGCGCGGCAGGCCCCAGTGCTCGGCCGTCGCGCGTCCGATCTGTTCCAGCGACAGGCCCAGCTGGGCATGCGCCGCCTTGTCCTCGCCGCCGGCGCCGCCGGCCTGCTGCAGCAGCACCCACTGTTCCGGCAGGTAGAAGGTGACCATCATGCGGCCCAGCGAGTGCAGGATCGAGCACACCACGGCTTCCTCGGCGTCCTTCACGCGGGCCTGGGCCGCGACCTGGTGCGCGACCATGCCGGCCAGGACCGCCTTTTCCATCTCGATATGGGCCTGCAGCGAATCCGGGGTCGACTTGCTCAGTTCCTCGATCAGCTTCAGGCCCAGCGCCAGGTGGCCGATGGCCTCGGTGCCCAGTACCAGGATGGCCTTCGAGACCGTGTTGATGCGCTGGCCGAACGCCGAGTACATGCCGCTGTTCGCCAGGCGCAGCACCTTCTGCGTGAGCACGGGGTCGGAGAGCACCGTCTCGGCCATCGAGAAATCGCGCTCGTCCTCGCCGCGCATGGAAGCGAGGATGGCGTTGATCGCGCGGGTGAAGCCGGGCATGTCGCCGCGCCGGCGGATGCGCTCCCACAGCAGCGCGAGGGTGGCGTCGGCCTTGGGCGACCGTTCGAAGTTCAGTTGATTCATGATTTGCCCACCCGTAGTTCGTCCGGCAGCAGTTCGGCGTACAGGTTTTCCCTGAGCGCGGCCAGGGCCACGTGGGCCGGCATCGGCTTGCCGGTCAGGTAGCCCTGCACGTAATCGCAGCCGCGCGATTCGACATACGCGAGTTGTTCTTCCGTTTCCACGCCCTCGGCCACGACCGACAGGTCGAGGTGCTTGGCCAGGTCGAGCACGGCGTTGCAGATGGCCGCGTCCTTGGTCGACGCGGGCAGGTCCTTGATGAAGGCGCGGTCGATCTTCAGCACGGAGATCGGGAAGCGCTTCAGGTAGGCCAGGCTGGAATAGCCGGTGCCGAAGTCGTCGATCGCGATGCGCGCGCGCCGCTCCGTCATCTTGGCCAGGATGGCCTCGGCGTGCACCGGGTCGACCATCAGCGTGCCTTCAGTGATCTCGAGCACCAGCTTGTCGCCCGGCGTGCCGGAGAAGGCCAGCGCATCGTCCAGCACGGACAGGAATTTGTCGTTGCGGAACTGGCGCGGGCTGATGTTGACGGAGATGTACAGCGCGCGCTTGGCCACTTCCTCGAACTGGCGCAGCTGCACCAGCGCCGCCTTCAGCGCCCAGGCGCCCAGCAGGTTGATCAGGCCGTTGGTCTCGGCGATCGGGATGAAGCGCACCGGCGGCACCATGCCCAGCACCGGGTGCTTCCAGCGCATCAGCGTCTCGAAGCCCTCGATCTGGCGCGAGGCGCTGCTGACGATGGGTTGGTAGTACAGCAGGAATTCGCCTTCGCGCACGGCCTGGAACATCGCCGCTTCCAGCGAGATGTCGTGCTGCGGCGGGCCGCTGTCCTTGAGGTCGTAGACGACGCTCCGGCCGCCGCCCGTTTCCTTGCAGCGGCCCATGGCGGCGTCGGCCATCGCCAGCAGGCGCACTTCGTCTTCCGCATGTTCCGGATAGATCGACACGCCGACCGAAGCGCCCAGGTATATCGTGTGGCTGTCGATCTCGAACGGCGATTGCAGGGCGGCCAGCAGGCGGCCCGTCACGAGCTTGATCTGGGCTGCGGTATAGGTGCCGGGCAGGACGGCGACGAACTCGTCGCCGCCGACGCGGGCCAGCGTGTCGCTGTCGCGCAGCGTCTTGCGCAGGCGGGCCGCGGCCTGGCGCAGGATGGCGTCGCCGACCGGGTGGCCCAGGCCGTCGTTGACCTTCTTGAAGCCGTCCAGGCCGATGGTGGCGACCGAGAAGCCCTGGCCGGAGCGGCGCGCGTTGGCGATCACCATGCGGATGCGGTCGGACAGCAGCAGGCGGTTGGGCAGTTCCGTCAGCGTGTCGTGGGTGGCCATGTGGCGCAGGCGCTGCTCGGTGGCGCGCTGGCCCGACATGTCGCGCCCGACGGCCAGCAGTTCATGGCTGCCCGGCAGGCTGCTGATGCGCAGCTCGTACCAGGTTTCCTTGTCGCCCATGTCCTTGTCGGCCGCGCGCAGCCGCGCCTCGACCAGCACGGGATCGGCGATGGCGAGCGCGCAGGCGTCGATGATGGCGTTGCGCAGGACCGGCTGGTCCGCTTCCGGGGCCAGCGCCAAGAGCGGCATGCCGACCAGCGGCGCAGCGCCGCCGCTGCCCAGCGTGCGCACGGTGCGCTGGCTGGCGAACTGGATCAATCCTCCCGGATCGAGTCGGAATACGACGTCGCCCACCGCCTCCATGAAGCCGTCCAGGCTGGCGGCAGGGACGGCATCGCGCGGCTCCTCGTGCGGTACTGCGGGTGAACTGGCACGCATTGTTGAAATATCTGCTTTCTGTTAGCTGGGCAGGAGCCTGGATGTCCGTGCAGCCGCACGAGTGTACCAAATCGACAAACAATGTATCACTGTAAAATTCCGTGAAGCATTAAAAATCCCATTTTCTCCGTGCCGCGTTCACACTGCTTGATGCATCGCAGCCGGGGTTTTGGGACTGCCATGCTTGCCCGGCATGTGGGTTTGCGCTAGCCTTGTTGCCTTATCGTTAAGGCGTGACCAGCGCGGAACGAGTGCATTGTCGCCCATATAGTGCAAATAGGAAACTTTTTCCTGTTCAACATGATGCTACATTGCAACAAATGCAGCCTCGTCCCCCGATCGATGGAGGAGACCAATGAACCGTTTCGACACCCACGACGTGATCAACCAGGCGCCCCCGTTCGGCGACGTCAATCTGTTCCGCTGCGACGCGGCGCTGCGCGAAGGGCTGGAGCGCGAGGGCGGCGGCTGGGCCGCGGAGGCGCTCGACCGGCTCGGCGAGCGGCTGGGCGCCCGCGCGCTGCAGGACCTCGCGCGGCTGGCCAACGAGCACGGACCGCGCCTCGTCGCCTACGACCGCCAGGGCCGCCGCATCGACGAGATCGAGTTCCACCCGGCCTGGCATGCGCTGATGACGCTGCTGGTCGAGAACGGCGCCCATTCGCTGCCGTGGGAGGCGCCGCGTGCCGGCGCCCAGGTCGCGCGGGCCGCGGCCTACCTGATGTTCGGCCAGGTGGAGAACGGCAGCCAGTGCCCGGTGACGATGACCTACGCGGCCGTGCCGGCGCTGCGCCAGGCGCCGGCACTGGCCGCCCGCTGGCTGCCGAAGATCCTGTCGCGCGAGTACGATCCCCGTTCCCTGCCCATCGAGCAAAAGCGCGGCGCGCTGGTCGGCATGGGCATGACGGAAAAGCAGGGCGGATCGGACGTGCGCGCCAACACGACGCGCGCCGTGCCCATCGATCCGGCGCAGGCAGGCGCGCGCTTCGGCGGCGAGCACGCGCAGGCCTGGAGCATCGTCGGCCACAAGTGGTTCTTTTCGGCGCCGCAGGCCGACGCCCACCTGATCCTGGCGCAGACCGATGCGGGCGCCGACGGCGCGCCGGCCGGCTTGTCCTGTTTCTTCGTGCCGCGCTTCCTGCCCGACGGCAGCCGCAACGCCGTGCGCGTGCAGCGTTTGAAGGACAAGCTGGGCAACCGTTCGAACGCATCGTCGGAGGTCGAGTTCTGCGACGCCGTCGGCTGGATGATCGGCAAGCAGGGACGGGGTATTCCGACGATCCTCGAGATGGGCAGCCACACGCGCCTCGATTGCGTGCTGGGCAGCGCCGGCACCATGCGCGCCGCGCTGGCGCACGCGCTGCATCATGCGCGCGGCCGCGTCGCGTTCGGCCGGCCGCTGGCCGAGCAGCCGCTGATGCAGAACGTGCTGGCCGACCTGGCGCTCGAGTCGGAAGCGGCGACGGCGTTCGCGCTGCGCCTGGCGCGCTGCTTCGACCACGCGGACGATCCGCACGAGGCGCTGCTGGCACGCGTACTGACGCCCGCCGGCAAGTACTGGATCTGCAAGCGCGGCCCCGCGTTCGGCGCCGAGGCGATGGAAGTCATGGGCGGCAACGGCTACGTCGAGGACGGTCCGCTGGCGCGCCTGTACCGCGAATTTCCCGTCAACTCGATCTGGGAAGGGTCGGGCAACGTGATGTGCCTGGACGTGCTGCGCGCGCTGTCGAAGGGGCCGGACGTGCGCGAGGCGCTCGCTGCCGAACTGGCGCCGGCGGCCGGGCGCGACGGCCGCTACGATGCCTACTGCGCCGACCTGCTGGAAGCGCTGGCGCGGGCTGCCGGAGACGAGGGAGGGGCGCGGCGCCTGGCAGAGCGCCTCGTGGTGGCCGTGCAGGCGGGCCTGCTGCTGCGCCATGCGCCCGCGAGCGTGGCGGAAGCCTTCCTGGCGTCGCGCATCGCGCGCGACGCGGGCGGGGCGTTCGGACGCCTGCCGGCGGGCGTCGATTGCGCGGCGATCCTGGCGCGGGCGCTGCCCGCCTGAACCCGGCCCGGCCGGCCCGCCGGACGATATCGCATCGACAAAAATCGTCGACAAAACGCGGGACAAACGGGCGCGTGGCTGGGATAATGGCGCCCTTCGTACCAACCAAGATTCCCATGTCGACAATGAAACAAGATCCGCGTTTTCCGAACCTGTTCATCACGAACCATCCCCTGATCCAGCATAAGCTGTCGCACATGCGCGACCGCGGCACGTCGACCCGTACGTTCCGCGAGCTGCTCAAGGAGATCACGCTGCTGATGGGCTACGAGATCACGCGCGATCTGCCGCTGACGACCCGCCAGATCGACACGCCGCTCGAAACCATCGACGCGCCCGTCATCGCGGGCAAGAAGCTGGCCATCGTCCCGATCCTGCGCGCCGGCGTCGGCATGAGCGACGGGCTGCTGGAACTGGTGCCGTCCGCGCGCGTCGGCCACATCGGCGTGTTCCGCGACCCGGCCACGCACCAGCCGGTCGAATACCTGGTGCGCCTGCCGGACACCAACGAACGCACCTTCATCCTGTGCGACCCGATGGTCGCGACGGGCAACTCGGCCGTGTACGCGGTGGACGTGCTCAAGAAGCGCGGCGTGCCCGACGACCAGATCATCTTCCTGGCGCTGGTGGCAGCGCCGGAAGGGGTGGAGGTGTTCCACAAGGCGCATCCTGGCGTGAAGCTGTACGTCGCCTCGCTGGACAGCCACCTGAACGAGCACGCCTACATCATCCCCGGCCTGGGCGATGCCGGCGACCGCATCTTCGGCACCAAGTAAGCCATGAGCAACGGCGCGGATGCGGAATTCTTCGCCCGGCTGGCGGAGCTGAACGGCAAGTTTGCCGCCAGCCTGCCGCAGACGCTGGGGCGGCTGTCGGAAGCGCGCCATGCGTTCGACGTGGCGCAGCCCCAGGAGGCCTTGATCGCGCAGTTGCAGGCGGTGCTGCACACGCTGGCCGGCTCGTCGGCCACGTTCGGCTTCCGCAGCCTGGGCCTGCAGGCGCGCACGCTCGAGCAGCGCCTGCGCGTGCTGGCCACCTTCGACTCCGTCAGCCCGACGGAATGGCGCGCCTGGCTGGCCGAACTCGATGCCTTCGTCGCGTGGGGATTGCGCGATCCGAAGGGGGCCTATCCTGACGATGAGTCCGCCATTTAGATCCTGAACAAAAATGCTGTCCGGGAGTCGTTTGATCCAAGACAAACTTGGCAACCATCGATGACCTATATTTTGCGTACTGCCGAAGCAAAAAGAGCGCGTGAAAGTTGGCTTTAGGAATGTCACGGGCTTGGGGTTTTATTTTGCGAAAACTGTATACATCCGGTTTTATTCGGTATAATGCGGGATCGTTGGATTCGAGGTAGCAGTGCAGTTAGTCTGTCATTTGTTTCTTGCTTCTTCAAACGATCATAAACGGACGTTAAGTCCACTTTAACTGAAATAGGAAATTGTAATGGCAACTGGCATCGTAAAATGGTTCAATGACTCCAAGGGCTTCGGCTTCATCACCCCGGACGAAGGTGGCGAAGACCTGTTCGCTCACTTCTCGGCGATCCAAACCCAGGGCTTCAAGTCGCTGCAAGAAAACCAGCGCGTGTCGTTCGACGTGACCTCCGGTCCGAAGGGCAAGCAAGCATCGAACATCCAGCCGCTGTAATGCGCTGAATGACATGCAAAAAAATCCTCGGAATTTCCGGGGATTTTTTTTGTCCAGAGTGTGTAAATTTCCGCGCTGAAATATGTTGATTTGCGGATTTTGATTATTTTTCAGGCGGCAGCGGTCTTGCGCCAATAGTCGGGCTCGGCATAAGCCCGCCGCAGGAAATCGACGAATAAGCGTATGCGCAGCGGCAAGTGACGGCGCTGCGCAAACACCGCATAGATGTCGTTGCCCGGTGCGGCGTATTCCTCCAGCACGGGCACCAGCAGTCCCGACTCGATCGCGACGCCCACTTCCCACAGCGAGCGCCAGGCCAGGCCGCGCCCGTCCAGCGCCCAGTCGTGCAGCACCTCGCCGTCGTTGCATTCCATATTCCCCGCGACCTTCACCGTGATCGTCTGGCCGTTGTCGCGGAAATTCCAGCCGCGCTGGCTGCCTTCGCTGCTGATCGCCAGGCAATTGTGGCGCACCAGGTCGTCCGGGGTGCGCGGCGTACCGTGGCGTTTCAGGTACGCCGGTGCCGCCACGACGACGCGGCGGTTATCTGCTAGTTTGACGCCAATCAAATTGGAATCCGTCAGGCTCGCTATACGCACGGCCACGTCGACGCCTTCGCCGACCACATCGACGACGCGATCGTTGAGGTTCAGGTTCACCGTGACGTCGCGGTGCTCGGCCAGGAAGGAGGGCAGGAGGGGTGCGACGTGCTGGCGTCCGAAGCCGGCCGGCGCCGACACCAGCAGGTGGCCGCTGGCGCGCGCACTGCGCTCCGAGACGGCGCTCTCCGCTTCTTCCAGCTCGGCCAGGATGCGCTGGCAATCCTCGAGGAAGGCCGCGCCCTCGTCGGTCAGCGCCAGGCGCCGCGTCGTACGCTGCAGCAGCTTCACGCCGAGCCGCGCTTCCAGCGCATCGAGGCGGCGCCCGATCATCGCGGGGGCGATGCCCTCGGCGCGCGCGGCGGCCGACAGGCTGCCCCGGGCGACGACCTCGACGAAGGTGGAAATCTGGCGGAACTGTCCCATTCGTTCTCCTCGATCTGTGATAAAAACGCACAGATGAATGTATTTTTTGTCTCGTTTAGGTGAGCTGAAGTGAATATACTTGACCGTATTGCAAACGCCAAGACGCGTCGAACGATTTCACTACTACAGAGGAGTACGCCATGACCATCGCCACCCCCGCCGGAATGGAAATCCGCGCCGAGATCAAGCCCGGATACGAGCAGGTCCTGACCCCGGAAGCGCTCGCGCTGGTAGCCAAGCTGAGCCGTGAATTCGAGCCGCGCCGCCAGCAACTGCTGGCCGCCCGCGTGGAGCGCGCCAAGCGCCTGGATGCCGGCGAGCGCCCCGATTTCCTGGCCGAGACGGCCGCCATCCGCAGCGGCGACTGGAAGATCGCGCCGATCCCCAAGGCCCTGGAATGCCGCCGCGTCGAGATCACGGGCCCGGTCGAGCGCAAGATGGTCATCAATGCGCTGAACTCGGGCGCGGACAGCTACATGACCGACTTCGAGGATTCCAACACGCCCAACTGGGACAACCAGATCACGGGCCAGCTGAACATGCGCGATGCCGTGCGCGGCACCATTTCGCTGGAACAGAACGGCAAGCAGTACAAGCTCAACGACAAGGTCGCCACGCTCGTCGTGCGTCCGCGCGGCTGGCACCTGGACGAGAAGCACGTGCTGGTCGACGGCAAGCGCGTCTCGGGCGGCATCTTCGACTTCGCCCTGTTCATGTTCCACAACGCCAAGGAGCAGCTGGCGCGCGGCGCCGGCCCCTACTTCTACCTGCCGAAGATGGAATCGCACCTCGAGGCCCGCCTGTGGAACGACATCTTCGTCATGACGCAGCGCGAGCTGGGCCTGCCGCAGGGCACCATCAAGGCCACCGTGCTGATCGAGACGATCCTGGCCGCCTTCGAGATGGACGAGATCCTGTACGAACTGCGCGAACACAGCGCCGGCCTGAACGCGGGCCGCTGGGACTACATCTTCTCGTGCATCAAGAAGTTCAAGCTGGACAAGGACTTCTGCCTGGCCGACCGCCCGAAGGTGACGATGACGGCACCATTCATGCGCGCCTATGCCTTGCTGCTGCTGCAGACCTGCCACAAGCGCGGCGCGCCGGCGATCGGCGGCATGTCGGCGCTGATTCCCATCAAGAACGATCCGGAAAAAAATGCGGTCGCGATGGCTGGCGTCATCGGCGACAAGTCGCGCGATGCGACCGACGGCTACGACGGCGGCTGGGTCGCGCACCCGGGCCTCGTCGAGCCGGCGATGACGGAATTCAAGAAGGTGCTGGGCGACCGCCCGAACCAGATCGACAAGCTGCGTCCGGACGTGGACGTGTCCGCCGCCGACCTGCTGGACTTCAAGCCCGAGGCGCCGATCACGGAAGCGGGCCTCCGCTACAACATCAATGTCGGCATCCACTACCTGGGCGCCTGGCTGGCCGGCAATGGCTGCGTGCCGATCCACAACCTGATGGAAGACGCGGCCACGGCGGAGATCAGCCGCTCCCAGGTGTGGCAATGGATCCGTACGCCGAAGGGCGTGCTGGACGACGGCCGCAAGGTCACGGCGGACATGGTGCGCGCAATGATCCCGGAAGAACTGGCCAAGGTGAAGGAAGTCGCGCCGAACGGCGACAACCCCAGCTATGCGCGCGCAGCCGAGATCTTCGAGCAGATGTCGACGTCGGAAGAATTCGCGGAATTCCTGACGCTGCCGCTGTACGAGGAGATCTGACGGTTTGTCGAAAGGTGGGCGCGTGGCGCCCACCCTGCGCATGCCGGGTGTGGTGAAACAGCGGGCATGTCATGCCCGCCGCGCGGGTACCGGTACGGTCGAATTCACCACGTAGGTGGGCATCAGTTGCCCACTCAGTTGCCCACCCATTTGCCCACCATTCGCATCAAAACACGTTCTTCCACTCGCGCAGCGCCGCGAATGCGCTGACGGCATCCGGCGCCGCGTCCGCACCCGCCGGCAGGCGTCCCGCCGCGACCAGGCTGGCCAGGATCGCCGGCTCCGTCGCGCGCAGGAAGGGGTTCGTCGCCTTTTCGATGGCGATGTTCGATGGCACCGTCGGGAGGTGGGTGCCGCGCAGCTTGCTGTCGTTCTCCACGCGCATCTGCAAGGCCTTGTTGGCCGGTTCCACGGCCTGGGCGAAGCGCAGGTTCGACAGCGTGTATTCATGGGCGCAATACACGAGCGTGTCGTCGGGCAGCGCGGCGAGCTTGTCCAGCGACGACTTCATCTGCGCCGGCGTGCCTTCGAACAGGCGCCCGCAGCCGGCGCCGAACAGCGTATCCCCGCAGAACAGCCAATGCTCCCCCGGCGTTTCCCGTACGTAGGCGATGTGGCCCAGCGTGTGGCCGGGCACGTCCAGCACCGTGCATGCCAGTTCCAGTCCCGGCACCGCGACGCGGTCGCCTTCGCCCAGCGGGTGCGTGACGGCGCCGATGCCGTCGTTGCGCGGGCCGAACACGGGCACCTGATACGCTTGCAGCAGACGCGGCACGCCGCCGATGTGGTCAGCGTGATGATGGGTGAGTAGAATGGCGGTCAGGGTGAGTCCATGCGTGCGCAGGGCCGCGAGGATCGGCTCGGCGTCGCCCGGGTCGACGACCGCCGCATTGACGCCGTCGTGGATGAGCCAGAGGTAATTGTCCTGGAATGCAGGAACCGTCAGTACGGCAAGTTCAGCACGCAATGGAGTCATCGTCTGGGTCATATGAGGGATCGAAAAGGGTTAGTCATGGATAGCGCGTCATCCGAAAAATCCATTATAGCGCTCGACCACTGGCTGCAATCGCCGGCGGGAGCCTATGTGCGCGCCTGGGAGCAGGCCTGCCTGGACGAGTTGACGGTCGATATCTTCGGCTTCAATGCGGTGCAGATCGGCCTGCCGCAGATCGACGCCCTGGCGGCCAGCCGCATGCCCAACAAATGGGTGGCGGCCACGCGCACGTCCACGGAGGACGAGCTGGCCATCGCCGCCAGCGGGAAGCAGATCTCGGTGGCGCTGGACTTCGCCGATTTGCCGTTCGCGTCGCAAAGCCTGGACCTGGTCGTCCTGCCGCACGTGCTCGAGTTCGCCGAAGAGCCGCACCAGGTCTTGCGCGAAGTGGAGCGCGTGCTGATCCCGGAAGGGCAATTGATCATCTGCGGCTTCAACCCGGCCAGCATGTGGGGCATGCGCCAGGGGATGGGGCGGATCACGAGCAGCGACTACCTGCCGGCGGCGGGCGAGTTCATTTCTTTGCCCCGCCTCAAAGACTGGTTAAAATTGCTCAATCTCGGGGCCACGCGCAGCCATTTCGGCTGCTACGCGCCGCCGTTCCGCACCGCGCAATGGCTGAACCGCTTCGCCTTCGTCGAAGGGGCGGGGCAGCGCTGGTGGCCCTACCTGGGCGCCGTCTACATCGTCCACGCGATCAAGCGCGTCAAGGGCATGCACTTGATCGGTCCGGCCTGGAACAAGAAAAAGGCCAAGGCACCGCAGGCGGTGCCGGCCACGAATCGCAACGAACGACATAAGTAAAAGTCAACACGAGGGAAACGAACAGCATGACCAAAGTAGAAATCTTCACCGACGGCGCCTGCAAGGGAAATCCGGGCACCGGCGGCTGGGGCGCGCTGTTGACGGCCGAAGGCGGCCACCAGAAGGAAATCTATGGTGGCGAGGCGAACACCACCAACAACCGCATGGAATTGCGGGCCGTGATCGAGGCGCTGACCACGCTCAACCGTCCCTGCCAGGTCGTCCTGCACACGGACAGCCAGTACGTGCAGAAGGGCATCTCGGAGTGGATCCACGGCTGGAAGGCGCGCGGCTGGAAGACCTCGACCAAGGAACCGGTCAAGAACGATGACCTCTGGAAGGCGCTCGACGCCGCCCAGCAGCAGCACGCCGTCGAATGGCGCTGGGTGCGCGGCCACAACGGCCATCCCGGCAACGAGCGGGCCGACGTGCTGGCCAACATGGGCTGCGCGTCCGTCAAGCGCTGAGCGCCGCCGGCCGCCGGCCTGCGCCTACCCGACCCCTTTGGTATACTGAGGGGTCTTTCTTTCCACGTTTGAGATCCCCACGCGCATGCGCCAAATCGTCCTCGATACCGAAACCACGGGCCTGAATCCACGCACCGGCGACCGCCTGGTCGAAATCGGCTGCGTCGAAATCGTCGACCGCAAGCTGACCGGTAATAACTACCACCGCTACGTCAATCCCGAACGCGATTCGGACGAGGGCGCGCTCGCGGTGCATGGCTTGACCACCGAATTCCTGAGTGACAAACCGAAGTTCCACGAAATCGCCGAAGAACTGCGCGACTTCGTCAAGGGCGCGGAAATCATCATCCATAACGCGCCATTCGACCTGGGCTTCCTGAACCACGAGTTCCAGCGCATCGGCATGCCGCCGTTCGTCGACCATTGCGGCAACGTGATCGACACCCTGGTCCAGGCCAAGGAACTGCACCCCGGCAAGCGCAACTCGCTGGACGCCCTGTGCGACCGCTACGGCATCTCGAACGCCCACCGCAAGCTGCACGGCGCACTGCTGGACTCGGAGCTGCTGGCCGACGTCTACCTGGCCATGACGCGCGGCCAGAACACGCTGTCGATGGACGTCGAGGTCGAGACGAGCGCCGGCGGCATCGTGCTGGAAGCGGGTCCGCTGGGCGAGATCATCGTCGTGGCGGCAGCGTCGGACGAGCTCGCCGAGCACGAGAATGTGCTCGCCGCACTCGACAAGGGCGTGAAGGGAGAGTGTGTTTGGAGAAAATATTCTCCGCAGGGGTGACAGAACGCAAATTTCCCCCTATAATGCTCGTCATTGCAGCGATGCATTCGCAGCAAAGCAGGAAAAGTAGGGCGGTTAGCTCAGGGGTAGAGCACAGCATTCACACTGCTGGGGTCGCAAGTTCGAAACTTGCACCGCCCACCAGGATTCAGACAAAAAGGCCAGCTTCTCAGCTGGCCTTTTTGCATCGGCGCGTGACGGTCGGCATTAAGGCGCGCGACGTGATGCGTAGCGGAAACTGCTACCGCCGGTCGCGGGGTGTTCGACGCGGCATCCATTCCTTGCCACCAATCCACATTTGCAAAATCATGGCCACTCTTACAACGGAGATCGCCATGCTGCCCACCATTTTCCTCGTCTTTGCCGCCTGCTTCGTCCTCGAGCGCCTCACGCCCGGCTGGCGCTTGCCCCATGTACGCACCTGGCCCGTGCGCGTCCTGCTGGTGAATGCCGTGCAGCTGGGCGTGGTACTGCTCGCCGGACTCACCTGGGAGCGCTGGCTATCGTCGGCGTCCGTGCTGCACCTGTCGCGCCATGTCGGCCCCGTGGCCGGCGGACTGGGCGCGTATTTCATCGCCACGTTCGTGTTCTACTGGTGGCACCGGGCACGCCACGAATCGGACCTGCTGTGGCGCGTATTCCACCAGATCCACCACAGCCCGCAACGGATCGAGGTCATCACCTCGTTCTACAAGCACCCCGTCGAGATGATCGTCAATTCGATCATCGGCAGCCTGCTCGTGTACGCGCTGCTCGGCCTGTCGCCGGAAGCGGGCGCCGTCTATACCTTGTGTACCGCATTGGGGGAGTTCTTCTACCACACGAGCGTGCGCACGCCGCGCTGGGTCGGCTGGTTCTTCCAGCGTCCGGATGCACCGCGTGCACCACCAGCACGGCCGCCATCGCAACAACTACGGCGACATCGTGTGGTGGGACTGGCTGTTCGGCACCTACGAGAATCCGGCGACGTTCGACGCCGGCTGCGGCTTCGATGCGGACAAGGAGGAGCAGCTGCCGGCCATGCTCGCGTGGCGCGACGTGCACCGGGACGCGGGCTGAGGCCGGCCAGGAAGGGCCGGCCCGCCGATGCTGCGGTCAGCGGAAGGAGTAGGTCGCGCTGGCGTAGAAGCGCCGTCCACGCGGATCCGTATAGCTCGGATCGTAGCCGGACAGGAAGTAATACGCCTGGTTCGAATACGGCGGGCTGCGGTCGAACATGTTCTGGATGCCCAGGCGCAGCTTCAGCTGCGGGTTGAACACGTAGGCGCCGGACAGGTCCCACAGCGAGTACGACTTGACGTGGTTCTTCGCCACGACGCTGCCGTCGTCGATGTTGATGGCCGTGTTCTGGTCCTCGTAGCCGCTCGAGAACGTGTTCGACAGGCTGGCCGAGAACGGGCCGCGGTCCCAGTCGAACGTGATCGTGTGGCGCCAGCGCTGGACCACGCCGTCCGTGACGAAGTGGTTCAGGTTGCTGACATAGGGGTCGCCCGGCGCATTCTGGATCTTCGACGACAGCACGTAGGTGCCGTTCAGGCGGCCGCCGAAACGGCCGACCGGCGTGTCCACGCCGCGCACGGTGACGGCCAGGTCCAGGCCCTTGGCCAGCTGGGCGCCGCGGTTTTCCTTGCGCAGGTCGATGTAGTCGATCAGGCCGTCCTCGTCGCGGTGCACCAGGTCGCCGTACTTGTCGAGGTTCGACAGGATGATGTCGTCGCCGATCTCGCTGATCAAGTCGGTGCGCTTGATGTTCCAGTAGTCGAGCGAGGCGTTGACGTGGGTGCCGATGGCGGCCACGGCGCCCAGCGAGAACTGGCGGCTGCGTTCCGGCTTCAGGTCCGGGTTGCTGTAGCGGCGCGTGTCCCAGTTGTCCGCGCAGTCAGCGTAGTTGTTCTCGACCGTCGCGCAATACACGGGGTCGGGCAGGGTGGCCGTGCTGCTGTAGACGGTGGGGCGGTGCAGCTCCGTCATCGACGGCGCGCGGAAGCCGCGGCCGGCCGAGCCGCGCAGCAGCACGCCGGCTGCGGGGCGGTAGGACAGGCCGATCTTCGGGCTGGCCGCGCCACCCACCTGCTGGTAGTGGTCGTAGCGGGCCGAGAGCTGCGCTTCCCATTGCTTGGCGAAGGGCACCAGCATCTCGCCATAGACGGCGCCGATGGTGCGGCTGTCGTGGGTGGCGCGGCCGCCTTCGGGCGCGGCGTCGTTGTTGATGTTGTCGCTCAGCAGGAGCGCGGATGGCGTGAAGTCGTTGCGCTCGCGCCGCGCCTCGCCGCCGATGGCCAGCGCGAGGTCGCCGCCGGCCATCGGGGCCAGGGCGCGCGAGAACTTGAAGTCCCACGAATCCATCGTGCCGCGCGCATGGCGCACGTCGTCGTTGACCTGGATGCTGTCGATCAGCGCGCGGCCTTCGGCGCTGGACGGGCCGAACGGATTGATGCGGCCGTCGGCGATGCCCGCCAGCAGCTGGTCGTACAGCAGGTAGCCGTGCGTGTCCTTGTCCTTGACGGTGTTGACGCTGTGGTTCAGCGCCGTGTCGTAGTCCCAGCCCGCCACGGTGCCCGTCAGGCCCACGACGATGCGCACGCCTTCGCTCGTGAGGCTGCTGGTGCGCTGCCCCGCTTCGTTCAGGCGCATGCGCAGTTCGAGTTCGCCGGGGACGTCGTCGTCGAGCTGGTCCAGGCCCGTGCCGGCCAGCTGCGGCACGCGGCTGTAGTCGATGTAGCCCGTCACGCGCGCCGACGAACCCGTGTAGTCGGTCTTCGAGCGCGACAGGGCCACCTCGGCATAGGCCTGGTGGCCGCCGCCCAGTTTCACCACGCCGCGGCTCAGGATGCTGGCCTTTTCCGACTTCGGATACAGCTCCGTGTCGCCCATGTAGTTGTAGGTGCACGCATCGACGCCGCCCGTGCCGGCGGGCAGGTAGACGTTGGCCGGCGGCGCGCAGTTCGGCACGGACAGGTTGATCAGGCGGTTCGTGATCGGCTGGCCGTTGATGGTGAAGCCGATCTCCTGCAAGTGGTCGCGCTGGGCGGAAGTCAGGCGGATGTTGGCCGGGCTGGTGTAGCCGGACAGCAGGTGGCCGAGGCGCTGTTCGACCTGCAGGCCGGGGATGAAGCTGCGCTGCGCCGTGCTCAGCGCATTGGTGCGCTGGAAGTCGGCCACGGCGAACACGTTGTAGCCGTCCCGTTCGATGTCGCCCTTGCCGACGCCGATGCTGGCCGTGCGCTTGCCGGCTCCGCCTTCGCGGGTCTTGCCGCCATAGACGTTCAGCTCCAGGCCCTGGAAGTCCTTGCGCGTGATGAAGTTGATGACGCCGCCGATGGCGTCCGTGCCGTAGAGGGCGGAGGCGCCGTCGAGCAGCACCTCGACGCGCTCGAGCGCGGCGGCCGGGATGTTGTTCAGGTCGACGCCCGTGTCGTCGCCGGGAGAAGCGAAGTTGGCCATGCGCCGGCCGTTGAGTAGCACCAGCGTGGACGAGGTGCCGATGCCGCGCAGGTTGGCGCTGTTGAAGCCGCGCTGGTCGCCGCCGACGTTGATGCTGGCACCGTCCGTCAGGCCGTTGACGTTGGCGGAGATGCGCGTCATGAGTTCCGACGCCGTCGTCACGCCGGCCTTTTCGATCTCCGCGCGGGTCACCGTCTGCACGGGCAATGCCGTTTCCGCCTGCACGCGCCGGATCGCCGATCCCGTGATTTCCACGGTGGGCATCGGCACCCCCGCATCGACCGCCCGTTCCGCCGTCGTCGTCCCGTCCTGGGCCGCCGCCGGGTTGGCCAGTGCGCCGGCCGCCATCCATCCACCTGCCAGCAGCACGCCCCGCACGGCGCGTGCCGCCACCTTCATCCTCGTGTTCATTCACTCTCCTTTTTATGGTCCGGTTTTGCCATGCTCTTGGCCGGACGCCGTGGGTTCCGATCATAGTGGAGAGCGTAAGTACTTTGTCATTTTTGACACTGTTCCTTATAACTGTGCAGCAATTTAACAACGCTTCGCCGGACGACAAACATTGTTTATCGCAGCAGCACGGCCAGCTCCTGCGCGCCCCGCTGTAGCACGGGCAGGAATTCCTCCACCATCCGCTCGTGCGACACCCGCGCGGCCTGCGCGCCCACGTTCAGCGCGGCCAGCACCCGCCCCGACGCGCCGCGCACCGGCACGGCGATCGAACGCAGGCCCAGTTCCAGTTCCTGGTCGTTGACGGCGTAGCCGTCGCGGCGCACCTCGTCCAGCACGGCGCGCAGGCGCACGGGATCGGTGATCGTGCGTTCGGTGCGCGGCAGCAGCGCGGTGCGGGCCAGGTAGGCATCCAGTTCCCCGTCCGGCAGGTGCGCGAGCAGCACGCGGCCCAGCGACGTGCAGTAGGCCGGCAGGCGGCTGCCGGCGCTGAGCGACACCGACATCACGCGCGACGTCGCCGCGCGCGCCACGTACAGCACCTGGTCTTCTTCCAGCACCGCGAGCGAACTCGATTCGCCCAGCGTCTTGCTGACGCCGTCCAGGCAGGGCTGCGCGGCCAGCGTCAGCGGCGTGGAGGACAGGTAGGAATAGCCCAGGGTCAGCACCTTCGGGCGCAGGCTGAAGTTGTTCAGCTGCGCATCGACGTAGCCGAGCTGGCGCAGCGTATGCAGGCAGCGCCGCACGGCAGCGCGGGGAATGCCCGTCCGCTGGCTGATCTGGGCGATGGTCTGCGGCTGGCGCGAATCGGCGAAGGCGCGGATGACGGCCAGTCCGCGCGCGAACGAGATCATGAAGTCCGGGTCGGTCAGCGCGTCGATCTCGTCGGCGATGGTGGGGGCACCTGGCCCAGCGGGAGTGGTGTCGTTGGTCGATGGCATGGTCGAATTGTAAGCGAATGGGGGTACCCGACTGGAGACATGCTTGACCGCCGGCCGGGACGGGCGTAGACTTTTTGTGCGGTTAGCGAATATGTGTTCGATAATCGCACAACTCGGGCGAATGCGCCACTATGGAAGGCACACCATGATCGACAAGACATTCGAATCGCTCCAGCAGGCCGTCGCCGACATCCCGGACGGGGCCACCGTCATGATAGGCGGCTTCGGCAACGCCGGCATGCCGTCGGCGCTGATCGATGCGCTGCTGGCGCAAGGCGCCCGCGAGCTTACCATCGTCAACAACAATGCCGGCAATGGCGAGACGGGCCTGGCGGCGCTGATCAAGGCCAAGCGCGTGCGCAAGATCGTCTGCTCGTTCCCGCGCCAGGCCGACTCCTGGCACTTCGACGCGGCCTACCGCGCCGGCGAGATCGAGCTGGAACTGACCCCGCAGGGCAACCTGGCCGAGCGCATCCGCGCCGCCGGCGCCGGCATCGGGGGCTTCTTCTCGCCCACCGGCTACGGCACGCTGCTGGCAGAGGGCAAGGAAACCCGCGTCATCGACGGCAAGCACTACGTGTTCGAGACGCCGATCCATGCGGATTTCGCGCTCGTCAAGGCGCTGCGCGGCGACCGCTGGGGCAACCTCGTGTACCGCAAGACGGCGCGCAACTTCGGCCCGATCATGGCGATGGCCGCGAAGACGACCATCGCGCAGGTGGCCGAGATCGTCCCGCTGGGCGAGCTCGATCCGGAAGCGATCGTCACGCCCGGCATCTTCGTACAACGCGTCGTCAAGGAGGCAGCATGAACAACGCGAGCAGATTCACCCGCGACCAGATGGCCGAACGGGTCGCCCAGGACATCCCGGAAGGCGCCTATGTCAACCTGGGCATCGGCCTGCCGACCAAGGTGGCGAACTACCTGCCGCCCGAGCGCGAAGTCTTCCTGCACAGCGAGAACGGCGTGCTGGGCATGGGCCCCGCCCCCGCGCCCGGCGAGGAAGACGAGGACCTGATCAACGCCGGCAAGCAGCCGGTGACGCTGCTCACGGGCGGCGCCTACTTCCACCACGCGGACTCGTTCGCGATGATGCGCGGCGGCCACCTGGACATCTGCGTGCTGGGCGCGTTCCAGGTATCGCAGAAAGGCGACCTGGCCAACTGGCACACGGGGGCGCCGGATGCGATTCCCGCCGTGGGCGGCGCCATGGACCTGGCGATCGGCGCCAAGCAGGTGTTCGTCATGATGGAACACCAGACCAAGACGGGCGAGAGCAAGATCGTCGAGGCGTGCACCTATCCGCTCACGGGCATCGGCTGCGTGAGCCGTATCTACACCGACCTGGCCGTGCTCGACGTGACGCCGGACGGCCTGCGCGTGCGCGAGCTGGCCCCGGGCCTGACGCTGGCCGACGTGCAGGCCGTGACGGCCGCGCCGCTGCTGCCCGCCACCAACTGAACAAGGAGATCACCATGCAAGATGCTTTCATCGTCGACGCAGTGCGTACCCCGATCGGCCGCTACGGCGGCGCCCTGAAGGACGTGCGCGCGGACGACCTCGGCGCCATTCCCATCCGCGAACTGGTGCGCCGCAATCCGGACGTCGACTGGAAGGCCGTCGACGACGTCCTCTACGGCTGCGCCAACCAGTCCGGCGAAGACAACCGCAACGTCGCGCGCATGGCGCTGCTGCTGGCCGGCCTGCCGCAGGAAGTGCCGGGCACCACCATCAACCGCCTGTGCGGCTCGGGCCTGGATGCCGTCGGCAGCGCCGCGCGCGCCATCCGTACCGGCGAGGCGCGCCTTGTCATCGCCGGCGGCGTCGAGTCGATGACGCGCGCGCCGTTCGTGATGGGCAAGGCGGAATCCGCGTTCTCGCGCAACGCCGCCATCTACGACACGACGATGGGCTGGCGCTTCCCGAACCCGCTGATGGAGCAGCTGTACGGTACCGATTCGATGCCGGAGACGGCTGAGAACGTGGCGGACGACTACGGCGTCAGCCGCGCGGACCAGGATGCCTTTGCCTTCCGCAGCCAGGCCAAGGCCGCGCGCGCCCAGGCCGACGGCACCTTCGACCAGGAGATCGTGCCCGTCATGATCCCGCAGAAGAAGGGCGAGCCGGTGCGCTTCGCAAAGGACGAGCATCCGCGCGAGACGAGCCTGGAGGTGCTGGCCAAGCTCAAGCCCGTCGTGCGTCCGGGCGGTACGGTCACCGCGGGCAATGCCTCGGGCATCAACGACGGCGCCTGCGCGCTGCTGCTGGCGAACGCCGAGGCGGCCGCCCAGTACGGCCTGACGCCGCGTGCCCGCATCCTCGGCATGGCGACCGCCGGCGTGGCGCCGCGCGTGATGGGCGTGGGGCCCGTGCCGGCCGTGCAGAAGCTGCTGCGCCAGCTCGACATGCGCCTGGACCAGTTCGACGTCATCGAGCTGAACGAAGCGTTCGCGTCCCAGGGCCTGGCGGTGCTGCGCCAGCTCGGCATCGCCGACGACGATCCGCGCGTCAATCCGAACGGCGGCGCCATTTCGCTGGGACACCCGCTGGGCATGAGCGGCGCGCGCCTGGCCACCGCCGCGACCTGGCAGCTGCAGCGCACGGGCGGCCGCTATGCGCTGTGCACGATGTGCATCGGCGTGGGGCAGGGCATTGCCGTCGCCATCGAGCGGGTTTGAACGACCGCCCGGGAGCCGCGCGGCATCGCCGCGACGGGCTTCCCGGGGCGTCGCGGGGAGCGGCGGATGTCTGCTCTTCCGCTCATTGTTGTGAATGATTCTCATTCGCGCTATCATGCGGGGGTTGTCCACCATCGATCCGCTCCCCGTCCATGCCTGCCAGTCCCTTCCTGCGTCCCTCGCTACTCGTCCTTGCCCTGTCTTCTGTCTATCCCGCCATCGGCCTGGCCCAGGAAGGCGACGAGGGAGCGATGCAGGCCGTGCGCATCACGGCGGCGCGGGCTCAGGGCTTTGCGCCGAACACGGTGGAGGCGGGGAGTTTTCGGGGCGCCGACGTCATGGACGTGCCGTCGACGGTCAATGTGGTGACACGCGACGTGCTGGAGCTGCAGGCGGCCGGCGGCCTGTACGATGCGCTGCGCAACACGGCCGGCGTCACGCGCCAGCAGAACGGCGGAGACACCTGGGACCAGCTGGTCATCCGCGGCCTGCCCGTGGAGAACCGCACCAACTACCGGCTGAACGGCACCCTGCCGATCATGAACTTCTCTCAGGTCGCCCTGGAAAACAAGGAGCGCGTGGAGGTGCTCAAGGGCGCGACGGCGCTGTACTACGGCTTCACGTCGCCAGCCGGCGTCGTCAACTTCGTGACTAAGCGGGCCGGCAGCGTGCCGGTGACGTCGTTCGGTCTCACGCTCGACGACAACGGCTCCGCCGTGGCCACCGCCGACGTGGCGCGCCGCTTTGGCGCGCGCCAGGAATTCGGCGTGCGCATCAACGCGGCCGGTGGCACGCTGGGCTCGCACCTGGACGGCGTCGGCAACGGCAACCGTGGTTTCGGCTCGGCCGCGCTGGACTGGCGCGTGGGTCCGCGGCTGCGCCTGCGCGCTGACCTCGAATACGACCGCCGCCGCGTGACGGAACAGGTGGGCATCACCCTCCCCACGGCCGTCAACGGCGTCATCACGCTGCCCCGCGCCGTCGATCCGCGCAAGCTCGTGGGGCCCAGCTGGGCGACGTTCGACGCGGAATCGAAGAACGTCCAGCTGCGCGCCGACTATGCGCTGAACGACGACTGGGCCGTCACCGTGGAGGCGGGCCACGCCGAGACGGAGCGCGACCGGCGCTTGCCGATCTTCCGCTTCAACAGCAACGCGGCCGTCGCCACGGGCGCGGGACGGATCACGGGCAATATCCAGTACTTGGCCGTCGACTCGGACATGGTGCGCGCCGAATTGGCCGGCGGCTTCGCCACCGGTGCGCTGCGCCACGACCTGACCATCGGCGCGAGCGCCACGGACAAGGGCCAGGACCCCGTCTACCAGGCCAACTACACGATTCCCGCGCAAAATTTGTACGACCCGATCCCGATCGTCAACTATACCGTCGGCCCCAGGTCCGCCACGCCGACCAGCGCCGCGCTGGACAGCCGCGATAAGGGCCTGTACGCGATCGACCGCGTGACGCTGGGCCAGTGGCAGGCCATCGCGGGCGTACGCCGCGTGCAGTACCGCAGCGACCAGGGCAGCAATCACTACGACGTCAGCAAGACGACGCCGATGGCCGCGCTGGTGTGGCGGCCGGACGCGGCCGTCTCGCTGTACGCCTCCACGGCCCAGGGGCTGGAAGAGGGCGAGACGGCGCCGACGGGCAGCGCCAACCAGAACGAGCGCATGGCGCCGGGCGTCAGTCGCCAGAAGGAAGTGGGCGCGCGTTGGCGTGCGCCATCCGGCCTGCTGCTGCAGGCGGCGCTGTTCGACATCACGCGCCCCGGTTACTACACGAACGCGGCGAACGTGTTTACCGCGGACGGCGAGCAACGCTACCGCGGCGTCGAGCTGGCGGCCCAGGGCCGCTTGACGCGCCAACTGTCCTGGCAGGGTTCGGCCCAGGTGCTTGATCCGGCGTTCCGCCACATTGGCCCCGCCTACGACGGCAAGGCGCCGGAAAACGCTTCACGCCGCACGGCCAGCAGCTTCCTGTCCTGGGACCTCGACGCCGTGCCCGGCCTGTCGCTGAACGCTGGCGCGTATTTCACGGGTCGCCGCCCCGTCAACGACCTCGACCAGGCTTTCCTCGGCGGGAACACGCTGTTCTCCGTGGGCGGGCGCTACGTCGGCCAGGTGGCGGGCCTGCGCACGACCTGGCAGCTCAACGTCGACAACGCGGCGGACAAACGCTACTGGGCCGGCGCCGGCACGCGCCTGTCGGCCGGCCTGCCGCGCCTCGTCAAGCTGACGATGAAGGTGGATCTCTGATGCGCCGCCCCACGCTGCGCTCGATCTGGTTCCAGCTGCACTGGCTGGTCGGGATCACGGCCGGCACGCTGCTGATGCTCATCGGGCTTACCGGGGCATTGCTCGCCTTCCGCGACGAGCTGCTCGATGCCTTCAATCCCGGCGTGCGCAGCGTCGCCGTGCGTCACGTGCCGGTGCTCGACCCCGATGCATTGATAAACGCCGCCCGGGCCGCGTATCCGCACGAGCGCATCGCGGGCATCGCGGTTTCCGCCACGCCCGGCGCAGCGGCGCGCGTGACCTTCGCGCCGGCGTCCGGCCAGCGCCGCGGGGAGACCGTGTACGTCGATCCCTATAGCGGCGCCATGCTGCCGCCGCTGCGCGGGGACGCCGGGTTCGAGTGGATCGAGTCGCTGCACCGCTGGCTGCTGCTGCCGCGCGAGCCGGGCCGCGCGGTGCTGGGCACGCTGGCCCTGTGCCTGGCGGGACTCGCGCTGACGGGCCTTTACCTGCGCTGGCCGCGCCGCCTGGCCGACTGGCGCGCCTGGTTCGTCGTGAACCGGAAACTCGAGGGACGCTCGTTCCTGTGGAACCTGCATGCGGTGGCGGGGACGTTCGCCTTGCCGCTCTACCTCGTGTTCGCGCTCACGGGTGCCTACTGGAGCTTCGACATCGTGCGCGACACCGTCGACGGCTGGGCAGACACGCGGCGCGCGCCGCGCATGGTCGCACCGGAGCGCGCCGGCAAGGCCAAGCGCATGCAGATTGCCGCGCGCCCGCTCCCGCGGCTCGCGCCGAGCTGGGATGCTTTCGTGCGCCGCGCCCCTACGTGGTCCACGGCGAGCCTCCGCTTGCCCGAGAAGCCGGGACAGCCGGTGCAGGTGACCTGGCTGGCGTCCGACGCGCCGCACGTGCGCGCTCGCAACCGCATGACGCTGGGCCTGGACGGGTCCATCGTCAAGGACGAGCCCTACGGCGCGCTGAGCGCCGCCCAGCGGGCCGTGACGACGATCTACCCGCTGCACATGGGCAGCTACTTCGGCATGCCGGGCCGCATCGTCATGATGCTCGCCGCGCTGGCCTTGCCCGCCTTCGGCATCACCGGATGGATGCTGTACCTGGGGCGGCGCCGCGCGGCGCGGGCAGTCGCGCGCGAGCGCGCCCTGCTGGACGCCATCGATGCGCCGGCAGGCGCGGGCGGTAGCCCGACCTTGCTCGCGTTTGCCACGCAGAGCGGCCAGGCGGAACGCATCGCGCTGCACACGGCGGCGGCGCTGCGCCGCGCCGGCATGACGGTGCAGGTGCAGCCGCTGGCCGAATTGGCGCTGGCGGAGCTTGGCCGCTACGACACGGCGCTGTTCGTGGCGAGCAGCTACGGCGAGGGCGAACCGCCCGATGCGGCGCGCCGCTTCAGCCAGCAGCTGCACGCGGCGACGAACACGTCGCTGCCGTTGCCGAACCTGCGCTACGCCGTGCTGGGCCTGGGCGACCGCAACTACGCCAGCTTCTGCGGCTTCGGCCATGCGCTCGACCGGCGCCTGCATGCGCTCGGCGCCCGGCCGCTGTTTCCCATCATCGAAGTCGACCAGGGCGACGGCGCCGCGCTGGCGCGCTGGGCCCGCGCCATCGATGCGGGTGACCCGGGCGGGGAGGGTGGCTGGACACTGCCCGATGCGCCGTTCCCGGCATGGCGGCTGGCGGCGCGCACGGAACTGAACCGGGGCAGCCTGGGTGCGCCGCTGTTCGAGATCACGCTGGAACCCACCGCGGATGTCGCCTGGCGTGCCGGCGACCTGGTCGAGATCCTGCCGTGCCATGCGCCGGCCGTGGTCGCGGCCTACCTGGCCGGAAGCGGCCTGCGCGGCGATGCCGCCGTCGCCTGGCATGGCGAGAAGTGTACGCTGGCCGAGGTGCTGGCCAGCAGCGAGCTGCCGAATGCGGGGCACCGCTTCGGCTCGGATCAGGAATGCGCGGATGCCTTGAAGGCGCTGGTGCCGCGTCGCTATTCGATCGCCAGCATCGCGGCCGACGGTGTTGTGCAGCTGCTCGTGCGCCAGCAGCGCCATGAGCAGGGATTGGGCCTCGCGTCCGGCTGGCTGACGGAGCACGTGCCCATCGGCGGCACGGTGCGTGCCCGCCTGGCCGCGAATCCCGGCTTCCACGGGCCGGCCGAGGACGTTCCCTGCATCTATATCGGCAACGGTTCCGGCATGGCGGGTCTGCGCGGCCACCTGCGCGAACGGGCGCACGCCGGCAGGGGGCGCAACTGGTTGCTGTTCGGCGAGCGCCAACGCGCGTTCGACTGCCTGTGCGCCGACGAGATAGCGGCGTGGCAGGCAGCCGGCATGCTGGCGGAACTGGACCTGGTGTTCTCGCGCGACTCCGGCGAAGCCGCGTACGTGCAGGACCGCTTGCGCGCGCGGGCAAACCAGCTGCGCGCCTGGGTAGCGCAGGGCGCCGTCATCCATGTATGCGGCAGCCTGCAGGGCATGGCGGGCGGCGTCGACGCGGCGCTGGGCGAGATCCTCGGTGCCGATGGGCGCGATGCGCTGATGGCGCAGGGACGCTACCGGCGCGACGTGTACTGACCCGCTCACCGATGTGCGCGCGCGCGTGTGCGCACGCGGCGGCGCGCTCCGCCCTATAATTGTTGTTTCACTGCATCACGGTTCCGTCCTCCAGGCGGCGGACGCGGGGGCTCCACGCCATGTTCTTGCGCTTTTTCATCGCCATGTTTCTCGCGTCGACCGTCGGCATGACGGCCTTCGGCTTCGGCCTGCATTACCTCGACAACCGGCGCACGCGCGCGACGCTCGCCTCCGAAGAATTCATGGACCATGCGCGCCAGGCGTTCGATGCCGCTGCGCCGCTGCTGCGCTTCGCCGCCGCGCATCCCGCCACCTGCGAGGACGCGCTGCGCCTGTTCATGGCCGACCTGTTCCCGCAAGGGAGCCTGCCCAACGCGGGCGCGAATGCGCTGCCTTCCCTGCTGGCCGATGGGCGCGCGGCGTTCTCGTATGCGAATGGGGACGGCGTCGGCTGCAGCTATCCGCATGGCGCCAAGGTAGACGCCTCGGCCGCGCGGGTCGACGGCGTCGCCCAGCCTGCCAAGCGCAACTACCAGGTGCTGCTGGGCGCCGGCGGCGACCGCCTGGCGCTGCGCCTGCACGGGCCGCTGGGGGCGCTCGCGCACTCGCCCACCTCGGCCTGGACCGTCGGCTTCTCCCTGATCGTCGTGCTGAACCTGGCCTGCGCGGCGACGCTGGTGCCGCTGCTGGTGCGGCGCATCCGCCGCGCTCAGCGCGCCGCCCGGGCCTGGACCCAGGGCGACACGCGCATGCGCATCGTCGACACGACCAACGACGAATTCGGCGACCTGGCCCGTTCCTTCAACCGCCTGGCCGATTCCTTTGCGGAAGTCATCCGTGTCAAGCAGCACCTCGCCGCCGCGGACGAGCGCAACCGCCTGGCGCGCGAACTGCACGACACGGCCAAGCAGCGCGCCTTCGCGCTCAGCCTGCAGTTGACGGCGTTGAAGTCGAAGGCCGCGCAGGATCCGGAGCGGCGCGAACGCATCGTCGCCACGTCAGTGACGCTGGTGCGCCAGCTGCAGAGCGACCTGGCCGGCGTGATCCAGCGCCTGTCCGGCTCCACGCTGGCCGAGGCGGGCGTGCGCGCGGTGCTGGCGGAAGAGGTGCCGGCGCTGCTGGACGGCTCCGGGATCGGCTGGACCGTCGACATCGCCGACGACGTCGATGCGGCCCTGCGCGAAGCGCCCGAGATCTCCCAGCAGGTGCTGCTGATCGCCATCGAGGCCGTCGCCAACGCCAGGGAGCATGCGCGCGCGCGGCGGGTGACGATCGGGCTGGCCGGCGGTGCGTCGGGCTTCGTGCTCGACGTCGGCGACGACGGCGAAGGCTTCGACGTGCGCAATCCGGCGCGCGTGGGCATGGGGCTGGTGAACATGCGGGCCCGCGCGCGCGCCCTGCCGCACGGGACGTTCGAGATCGCCAGCGCGCCGACCTCGGGCACACGGGTATCGGTCGCGTTCCGGCTGCATCACGAAACGGCACCGGAACACACGAAGGAAGGAACCCCGGCATGAAGCCTAGCGTCCTGCTGGTCGACGACCATGCCGTCGTGCGCGACGGCCTGGCCAGCCTGCTCACCATCGCCGGCAACTACGGCGACATCTTCCATGCGGCCGATGGCGACGCCGCCATCGTTGTCGCCCAGGACACGAAGCCGGACATCGTCGTCATCGACCTCCTGATGCCGAACATGCCGACGGCGGGCGCCATCCGCATCCTGCGCACGGTGGCGCCGGACGCCGCCATCGTCGTGCTGACGTCGAGCCAGGACGAGAAGGCCGCGTTCGCCGCGCTGGAGGCGGGCGCCCATTCCTTCCTGCTCAAGTCGATGTCGGGCGACGAGATCCTGGAAGCGATGGAGCGGATCGCGGCCGGCACGCCCGTCATCCACCCCGCCGTGACGTCGCGCATGGTGGACATGCTGCGCACGCGCGGCAGCACGCGCCAGGACCCGTTCCATGCGCTGACGGCGCGCGAGCTGGACGTCCTGGTCGAACTGGCCAAGGGCGCCAGCAACGTCAAGATCGCCGCGACGCTGGACATCACGGAACGCACCGTCAAGGCCCACATCAGCAGCGTTTTTTCCAAGCTGGGATTGAACGACCGCACGGAAGCCGTCGCATTCGCGTGGCGCCATCGCCTCATCACCCCGTCCGACGTCGACTAGGCGACACGGCGGTACTGCGGCGCGCGGCTGCCGCGCCAGGCGATCCGGCGCGCATGGGCCGCACGACCGAGGCCGCATTGTACTTTCGTACAAGGCCGCGTCCAATCGTGCGCATTAACATAATGTCATCAATTCCGCATCGACCTGGATCCATGCGGTGTGTCGACTTAACCTAGAGGCTGATCAATCATGACGCGCACCAGCGGTACCCCATCCGTTTCCCCCACCTTCCGCATCCTTCCCGTGGCCCTGGCCATCGCTTCGGCCGCCCTGAGCCTGGCCAGCGGCTCGGCCGCCGCCCAGGCTTCGCCGGCCCTGGACCGCATCAGCGTGTCCGCCGGCGGCTTCTATGTCGAGCCGAAGGTGCGCGCCGAGGGCGACACCGACTATGGCCGCGTGCGCACGCCCGAAGGCGAAGACGGCCACACCACGCTGCCGCGCGTGAAGGCCGACCTGCTGATCGGCGACTCGCACGGCCTGTCGTTCGACTACTTCCGCTACCACAAATCGTATTCGCCGGAATTCGCCGGCAGCACCGTGGTCAACGGCCAGAACGTCTCGGCCACCGCCCGTGCGGACGCCAAGCTGGAACTGGACCTGGCCAAGCTCGCGTATAAATTCTGGATGGGCAAGGGCAACGACGTGTTCGGCGTGGGCCTGGGCGCTGCCTACTACCGCGCCGCCATCAAGGGCAACGGCACCGTGACCGCCAGCGCCACCGGCGTGCCGGCGCAAACCGTGGACTTCCGCGGCGACGAGAGCGAAAGCGCGTTCGCGCCGCTGGTCGAAGTCGCGTGGCGCCACGCGTTCTCGCCCGAGTGGCGCATGTACGCGGAAGCGTCGGGCATCAAGAAGAACGGCGGCAACGTCAACGGCCATATCTACGGCGGCTCGATCGGCGCCGAGTGGTTCCCGGCCAAGAACGTGGGCCTGGCGCTCGACTACGGCATCCAGAAGATCTCGCTGAACCACGATTCCGAGCACGACGCCAGCGTCGACGTGCGCCTGAAAGGTCCGTCGGCCTACCTCAAAGTGCGCTTCTGAAGCGCGCGCTCCCGGCCCCATGCCGGGAGCGGTTTTTCTCCTGTGTTCTAAATCCTGTCTCCTTGCTGCGCACCCGCCATACGGCAGATGCGCGCTACCCCTCCATCTGCTGTAATCCCGGTTGCCGACGCGACCGCGCCCCTGTCGCACTCCCGCTTCGGCCGTATCCACCGTCGAGGCAGAACATGCGCAGGTCCGAACACTCCCTTTCCATGCTCGTCGTGGCCGCCCTGTTGGGCGGCTGCGCGGGCATGGGCCCGCAAACGCCTCGCGCCGCGCTGGCCGACACGGCGGCGCTGCCGGTCGCCGGCGCGATCGGCGACACGCGCCTGCCGGCCGCCGCCTGGCCCGGCCAGGACTGGTGGCGTGCCTATGGCGACCCGCAACTGGACCGGCTGGTCGAGCAGGCCCGCGCCGACAGCCCGACGGTGGCGGCGGCCCTGGCCCGCGTGCGCCAGGCCGCCGCGCTCGAGGGCGTGGCCGAGTCCGCGCTGGGCCCGCAGGCGAACCTCGCGGCGCGCAGCAGCCGCCAGCATTTCAGCGCCAACAGCAATATCCCGAAGCCGCTGGCCGGTTCCTGGCGCTGGTTCAACGACGCCAGCGTGGGCCTGGGCTACGAGGTCGATTTCTGGGACAAGAACAAGTCCGCCGTGCGCGCCGCCGCCGGCCGGGTGAATGCCCAGGCGGCCGAGGCGCAGTCGGCCACGCTGGCGCTGTCGGTCGCCGTCGTGCAGGCCTACCTGCGCCTGGACCAGCTCTACGCCCAGCGCGACCTGGCCGAACGGGCGCTGCGCCAGCGCGAGCAGACGCGCGACCTGGTCGCGCAGCGCGTCGCCGCCCAGCTGGACGCGCGTGCCGACCTGAAGCAGGCGGAGATCGCTGTGCCGCAGGCGCGCGGCCAGCTGGCCGCCCTCGACGAGGCCATCGCGCTCACGCGCGGCCAGCTGGCGGCGCTCGCCGCGCAGGGCCCGGACGCGGGCCTGGTGCTGGACCGTCCGCGCATCGTCCTGCAGCGCGTGCCCGGCGTGCCGGCGGACCTGCCGGCGTCGCTGCTGGGACGCCGGCCCGACCTGGTGGCACTGCGCTGGCGCGTGGAGGCGGCCAGCGGCGACATCGACGTCGCCAGGGCGCAGTTCTACCCGAGCGTGAACCTGAGCGCGCTGGTCGGCGTGCAGAGCCTCGGCTTCGACCGCCTGTTGGAAGGCAGCAGCCGCTCGCTCGCGGCCGGCCCGCTCGTCACGCTGCCCCTGTTCGACAGCGGCCGCCTGCGCGGCAACCTGCAGGGGCGCGCGGCGGACTACGACCTGGCCGTACAGCAGTACAACGGCGCCGTCATCGAGGCGCTGCGCGACGTGGTCGCGCAACTGACGTCCTTGCACTGGCTGGAAGCGCGCATGCGCGAGCAGGACGAAGCGCTGGCTGCGGCCGAGCAGGCGTGGCAGCTGGCCGATGCGCGCTATCGCGCGGGCCTGGGCAACTTCCTGCAGGTGCTGGTGGCCGACGCGCAGGTGATCGCCGAGCGGCGCAACCGCACCGACCTGGCCGCCCGCGCCAATGAACTGGACCTGAACCTGGTGCGCGCCCTGGGCGGCGGCTACGGCGCGCCCGATCCCGCGCCGGCCGCCGCCGGCGCACCGTAATCGAGGAGCACGATGGAACCGAAGCCGCAACAAGGACCCGCACCCGCACCCGCCGATTCCCCTCCAGCGCCAGCGCCGGGGCGTGCGCGGCGCTACGCGGGCCTGGCACTGAAGGCGGCGCTGCCGCTCGTCGTGGTCGGCGTTGCCCTGTCCGCGCCCGGCCTGCTGCACTGGCAGCCGCACGCCGAGTCGACCGAGGATGCCTACGTCGAGGGCAACCTGGTGCAGGTCACGCCGCAGGTGGCCGGCACCGTGGTGCGCATTGGCGCCGACGATACCGACTACGTACGCGCTGGCGACCCGCTCGTGCAACTGAACCCGCTCGACGCCCGTCTGGCGCTGGAACGCGCGGAGGCGGGGTTGTCGAAGACGGCGCGCCAGGTGCGCGCCCAGTTCGCCAACGTGGAGCAGTGGCGCGCCACCGTGGCGCTGCGCGCGAGCGACCTGGCCCGCGCCGAGAGCGACGTGGGGCGCCGCCATGGCCTCGTCGACAGCGGCGCCGTGTCGGGCGAAGACCTGCGCCACGCGAACGACGCCACGGCGGCCGCCCGCGCCGCGCTCGCGGCCGCGCGCCAGCAGGAGCAGGCGGCGAGGGTGCTCGTCGACGGGACGACGGTCGAGGACCATCCCGAGGTGGCGGCGGCGATCGCCCAGGTGCGCGACGCCGCCGTGGCGCTGGCGCGCACCGCGCTGGCCGCCCCCGTAGGCGGCATCGTGGCGCGCCGCAACGTCCAGATCGGGCAGCGCGTCGGCCAGGGCACCCCGCTGATGGCGATCGTGCCGCTGGACCAGATGTGGGTCACGGCCAACCTCAAGGAAAACCAGCTGGCCGGCGTGCGCATCGGCCAGCCGGCGACCATGACGGCCGACGTCTACGGCAGCGAGGTGGTGTTCCACGGACGCGTGGTCGGCCAGGAAGCCGGGACGGGCAGCGCCTTCGCCGCCGTGCCGGCCCAGAACGCCACCGGGAACTGGATCAAGGTGGTCCAGCGGGTGCCCGTGCGGATCGCGCTGGACCCGGACGAGTTGCGCAGCCATCCGCTGCGCCTGGGCCTGTCGATGCGGGTGGAGGTCGATACGCGCGACCGCAGCGGGCCGGCCCTGCTGCAGGCGGGCGTGCAGCGCAAGGAGTATGCGACGGCCGTGTTCGCGGGCGAGGATGCGGGCGCCGAGGCGATCATCGCGCGCGCCCTCGGCAAGCCGCAGCCGCGCGCCGTGGCCGCGCGCTGAGCCGGCCATGCGCGCGCAAGCGATCCCGCGGCCGGCACTGCTGGCCACGATCTTCGTGTTCAACTTCATCGAGTTCCTGCAATCGGGGATGGTCGTGTTCTCCGCTTCCGCGACGATGGGATACATCGGCGCCGGGCCCGAGGAGTACGCGCTGGCGACGGCGCTGTACGCTGCCGTCGCCGTCGTCGCGATCTCGCAGATGACGGCCTGCATCCAGCGTTTCGGCTGGCGCGACTACATGCTGGGGGCGGCCCTGGTGTCGGCGGTGGGGGCGTGGACGTGCGCCGCCAGCACCTCGCTGTTCGGGTTCGCGGGCGGGCGCGTGCTGATGGCGGCGGGCGGCGGCGTCTTCATGACCGCGGCACGGATGATGGTGAACTTCATTCCGCCGTCGCCGGCGCGCATCATCGGCATCGCGTCGTTCGGCGGCGCGCTGTCCGGCGGGCTGGCACTGGCCTCGCTCGTGGCGGGCACCCTGGTCGGGATCGAGGCATGGAGCGGCATCTTCCTGCTGCTCGCGATGCTGGCGCTGCTGGGCGGCGCGCTGGCGTGGCGCTGGCTGCCGGAAGGGGCCGACACGCTCGACGTGTCGCCCAGCCGCTTCGACGCGGGCGACAGCCTGGCGCTGGGCTGCGCCGCCTTCCTGCTGCTGTACGGACTGCAGCACCTCGTCTACGACTGGCACCGGGAACGCGCCGAGGCGCTGGCGCTCGTCGGCGGCGGCCTGCTGCTGGCCGCGCTGTTCTACACGGGCCACCGGCGCCGCACGGCGCCGTTCCTGCGCCTCGAGATGCTGGGCAGCCCGCGCTACCGCACCGGCCTCCTGATCTTCGCCAGCTGCTACACGCTGCTGGGCATCTTCAACACGGTCCTGCCGCAGCTGGTGCAGCGCGTGCTGGGCATTCCGCTGCAACAGGCGGGCGAGCTGCAGGCGGCCGGGATGGGGCTGGCCATTCCTGTGTTCGCGGGCATGCTGCTGGTCGTGCGCAAGCATCCGCACGCGACCAAGTTCTACGTCACCGGCTTCCTGTCGCTGGCGGCGTTCGGCTGGCACTTCGCCCATCTCGATCCGGCCGCGCAGCCCTGGCGCAGCGTGGCGCCGTGGATCGGGCTGTTCGGCACCTTCGTCATCCTCGCGATGGCGACGACGGCGCTGCACTCGTTCACGGACTTCCAGCGCGACAACGTCCTGTTCTCCAACGCCCAGCAGCTCAAGAACATGCTGGGCCAGGTCGGCACGGCGCTGGGGGCGGGCTGCGCGGGCGTGCTGCTGCAGGACCGCGGCGCGCTGCACGGCGCGCGCCTGGCCGAGCGCGCGTCCGTCGGCGGCGCCGTGCTGCTGGAGCAGGGCAGCCTGCTGGCCGGCCTCGACGTGTTCCTGCTGCTGGCCGCGACGGGCGTCGCTGGCGCCGTCCTGCTGGCCGTCCAGCGCCGCTTCGACTGAATCGGCGGCGGGTGCGCGTCGCGGCCTTGCCGAAGCGGCGATGTTTGCGCAGAATAGGTGCGGGGACACCAGGGACGGCCGCAGCGCCGTCCATACGATAACGACGCCAAGCGAGACGCCGCGCCACGCCATGATCATTTCTTCCGCCACCGACTACCGCGAGGCGGCACGCCGCAAGCTGCCGCCCTTCCTTTTCCACTACCTCGACGGCGGCGCCGGTACCGAGACGACGCTGCGCGCGAACGTCGACGACCTGCAGCGGGTGGCGCTGCGCCAGCGCGTCCTGAAGGGCTCCGAGCAGCTCGACCTGTCGACCGAGTGGTTCGGCACCCCGCACCGGCTGCCGGTGGCCCTGGCGCCGATCGGCCTGGCCGGCATGTATGCGCGGCGCGGCGAGGTGCAGGCGGCGCGCGTGGCGGCCGAGCGTGGCATTCCCTTCATCCAGTCGACCGTGTCGGTGTGCGCGCTGAAGGAGGTGGCCGGCCGCTGCGACCAGCCGATCTGGTGCCAGCTGTACGTGCTCAAGGACCGCGGCTTCATGCGCGACTACCTGCAGCGCGCCCGCGCGCTGGGCATCCGGACGCTCGTGTTCACCGTCGACATGCCGGTGCCCGGCGCGCGCTACCGCGACGCCCATTCCGGCATGAGCGGCAGGAACGGTCCGCTGCGGCGCGTCGTGCAGGCCATGCTGCACCCGCGCTGGGCGCTGGACGTGGGCCTGCTGGGCCGCCCGCACGACCTGGGCAATATCTCGGCCTACCGCGGCAACCCGACGGGCCTGGCCGACTACATCGGCTGGCTGGGGGCCAATTTCGATCCCGGCATCGACTGGGCCGACCTGCAGTGGATCCGCGACGAGTGGGAAGGCCCGATGGTCATCAAGGGGATCCTCGATGCCGACGATGCGCGCGACGCCAGGGCCTTCGGCGCGGATGGCATCGTCGTATCGAACCATGGCGGACGCCAGCTCGACGGCGCGCTGTCGACGGCCAGGGCGCTGCCGGCCATCGCCGCCGCCATCAAGGGCGACATGACGATCTTCGCCGACGGCGGCGTGCGCACGGGCCTGGACGTGGTGCGCATGCTGGCGCTGGGGGCCGACGGCGTGCTGCTGGGCCGTGCCTTCATCTATGCGCTGGCCGTCGCCGGCGGGGCGGGCGTACGCAATATGCTGGACATCTTCGAGAAGGATATCCGGACCAGCATGGTGCTGACGGGCGTGAAGTCCGTGCGCGAGATCGGGCCGGAGATTCTCGCCGCGCGTCCATCCGACTGATCGTGGCGCCGAGCGTCATTCGGCGAAACGCTCGACGCCGACCTGGCCTCCTTCGAAACGCTCCGCCTTCCGTTCGATCCTGGCCAGCTGGTCCAGCGCCGAGGAACAGGCGAAGCCATACTTTGCCCGCACCCGTTCGCTGGCGATGTGCAAGGCGTCGCGGCTGCGCCGCACGAAGTCGTCGACGGCGTAGCTGCCGCCCACCGCGAGGTAATCCTTGATGACCAGCGAGGGCGAGTAGCAGTCGTCGACGGTGCCGTCCGGCCAGCGGACGGTAAAGCGCATTTCAGGCATGGGGTGCTCCATGGGATGGGGTTGCGAGGAAGGCACGATAGATCGCCAGGTGGCGCACGGCCGAACGGTGCCAGCCGTGCTCGGCGCAGACGGCGGCGCCGCGCGCGCGCAGCCGTGCTGCCGTGGACGGATCGCAGGCCGCGAGGAGTGCGGCGGCGATCGACGCCGGATCGCCCGGTTCGGCCCAGGCGCAGGCGTCCGCCGGGAGGTAGTCGGTGAAGGGTGCGATGCGGGGGACGACGACCGGCGTGCCGCTCGCCATCGCCTCCAGCACGACGAGGCCGAAGCCTTCGCGCAGCGAGGGGAAAGCGAGTACGTCGGCGCAGCGCAGCAGGGCCGGCATGTCCATGTCGTCGACCCGGCCCAGCACCTGCAGGGCCCGGCCCGGTCCGCGCGCCAGGCCCGCCGCGGCGGCTTGCGCCTCGAATTCCTCGACATAGGCGCCGTGGTCGAGCAGGCTGGCGCCGCCCGCGATCACGAGCTGGGCATGCGGCAGGCGGGCACGCAACAGCAGGAATGCCTGCAGGATGCGCAGCGTGTTCTTGCGCGGCTCGACGCCGCCGACGGCCAGCACGACGGGTCCCGGGCCCAGGCCAAGCGCCAGGCGCAGGGCCGGATCGCGCTCGTTCGGCGTTGGCGTCCAGCGCGCGAGGTCGACGCCGTTCGCTACCTGCAAGGCCGCGATGCCGTGTTCGCGCGCGAGCGTCTCGTGCCACAGGCGGCTCACGCACAGCACGCGGTCGGCGTCGCGGTAGCCGCGTTCCTGCCAGGCCGCCAGTTGCGGATCGTCGAAGTCGTCGAGGTGGTGCACGGTGCGCACGAAGCCCGGGATGACGCCGCGCGTCCGCAGCACGGCGAGCGCGTTGGCGCTGATCGAATCCTGCGCATGGTAGATGTCGAAGCGCGGCGTATCGGCCCGCTCGAACCAGGCCACGTAGTCGTCGATGGCCTGGCGCACGCGCGCGACGAGGCTCCCGTTCACCGCATGCGCCGGCACGCCCGTCCAGCCGCAGCGCGGCTCGCGGAACAGGCCGCGCCCGTGCGGATCGGGCGCCAGCACCGTCGCCAGCTGGCCCAGCGCGTGCAGCGCGTCGCCCAGCTCGATGGCGTGCACGACCCCGCCGCGCGGATTCGTCGAGTGGGTCAGCAGGGCGATGCGCAGCGCCGCGTCCACGTCAGGCTCCCGGCGCCGCGCAGCCGATGAAGCCTTGTTCGGCGAAGTCCCACAGCAGCGCGCTGGCGCCTTCGTGGTGCAGCGTGACGCGGGTCCCGGCCGTGACGCGCCCGAACGGCGCGCAGGCGATGCCGCGCGCCGCGAAGCGCTCCTGCACCGCCGCCAGGTGCGCATCGGCGACGCCGAACAGGAAGCCGTAGCTGGGAAAGGCGGTGAGCCACCGTTCCAGCGGCACGCCGCTCGGCCGCGGCACGCGCGCCGGTTCGATCTCGGCGCCCACGCCGGAGCATTCCAGCAGCATCAGCGCCGTACCCACGACGCCAGCCATGCTGATGTCCTTGCCGGCCGCGCACAGGCCGTCCTCGGCCAGGCCGGGCAGGATCTCCAGGTCCGCGCGCAGGCGCTCAGGAGGCGCTTCGGTGCTGGCGTTCCAGTACGCGTAGGGCTCCTGGAAGCGGCCGCGCAGGTCGATGGCCGCCACCAGGTGGTCGCCAGGCCGCGCATCGAAGCTGGTCAGCAGCTTGCTCGCACGTCCCACGATGGCCACCGAGAGCTGCTCGCGGTCGCTGCGGCGGTTGCTGTGGCCGCCCACGATGGGCACGCCGTACACGCGCGAGGCCGCGGCCAGGCCTTCCAGCACGGGCGCCGCGGCCGCGCCCCCCCGGCTCCACAGGGCGTCGACGACGGCCGTGGGCCGGCCGCCCATCGCATAGATGTCGCTGACGTTGACCATCACGCCGCAGTAGCCGGCGAACCAGGGCTCGCGTTCGACGAATTCGTTGAGGAAGCCTTCGATGGCGAACAGCAGCCAGCCGTCGCCGTCGGGAATCGCCGCGCAGTCGTCGCCCACGAGGACGGCGCTGGGCGCGCCGCCGGCCAGCATGGGCAGCACGCCGTCGATGTCGCGCTTGTGGGCGAAGCCGCGGCTGTCGCGCAGGAAGCGCGCGAGGGTGTCGGCCGGCTCCAGCAGGAGGTTCGGGCAAGGCGCGTTCATGCGGGCCGCTTCTCGTAGGTCGACAGCGTGGAGCAGGCGCCGCAGCGCCCGCAGCCGGCCTTGATCTCGCCCGAGCGCATGCCGCCTGCGGCCAGCATGCCGGCCAGCGGTTCGAGCACGCCGCGCATGAAGGCGGCGTCGGGCGCCGGATGGTCTTCCAGCGGCGTGCCCGTGACGGGGACGAAGGGTACGACGAACGGGTAGACGCCCATCTCGACCAGGCGCCGTGATGTGTCCAGGATCGCTTGCCGGGTGTCGCCCAGGCCCGCGAGGATGTAGGTGCTGACCTGGCCGCGGCCGAACACGGCGACGGCGGCCTCGAAGGCATCGAAGTAGCGTTCCAGGGGCACGCCGGCCTTGCCGGGCATGATGCGTGCGCGCACCTCCGGGGTGACGGCTTCCAGGTGCATCCCGAGCGAATCGATGCCGGCATCGCGCATGCGCGTGAACCAGGCGTCGTCGTCGGGCGGTTCGCACTGGCCCTGGATCGGCAGGTCGACCGCCGCTTTGACCCCTGCGGCGCTCTCGCACAGGATCTGCGCGCCGCGGTCGGTGGCGTTCGGGGTGCCCGTCGTCATGACCATGTGCTTGACGCCGTCCAGCTCCACGGCGGCGCGCGCCACCTCGGCCAGCTGCTGCGGGGTCTTGCGCGCGATGGTGCGGCCGGCGGCGAGCGATTGGCCGATGGCGCAGAACTGGCAGGTCTTGCGCCGGCTTTCGTAGCGGATGCAGGTCTGCAGCACGGTCGTCGCCAGCACGTCGGCGCCATGCAGCGTGGCGATCTTGGCATACGGGATGCCGTCCGCGGTCTGGAGCTTGTAGAACCTGGGCTGGCGCGGGAAGGAGACGACGGCCAGCTCGACGCCGTCGCGCACGATGCGGCTGGTGCCGTCGGCCTGCGGCGCCTGGGCGACGTAGGGCGAGCTCCAGGAGCCGGCCGTGTGCACGGGGATCATGACGGTGTGCCCGTCGATGGTGACGGCCTTGTGGTCGGTGGGGCCGGCGCCGCCGCGGCGGCTGGGCGCGCCGGCGCCGGGGTCGGCCAGGCGCAGGCCCACGGACTGCAGCTCGGCGATCAGCTGGCTGTTCGTGGCGGGTTGCAGGGCGAGATCGAGGGGGGCGTTCATGGCTGCTCCACGGTTTGGCGTTGTGCGGGTTGGCTTTGCAGGGATTGGCGTTCTGCCGAGGCGGGTTCGGTGCGGGCCTCTGCGCTCTGCTCGCGCAGCGGATGCATCGGCGCCGCCGCGCGCGCATCGATGGCGAGGCTGAGGAGTTCGGGGCGCGCGTAGTGGCCCACCGAGTCCATCATGCGCTTGCGCTTGGTGATCAGCGACATGTCGAGGTCGGCGACGACGATGCCTTCGCCGCTCCTCAGGGGCTCGGCCAGCAGCTTGCCTTCGGGGCTGACGATGGCCGTGCAGCAGCCGCCGCGCAGGGCGTTCTGGACGGCGCCGTCCGGCGTGATGGACTGGATCTGCGCGTCGTCGAGCCAGCCGGTGGCGTTGACGACGAAGCAGCCCGATTCCAGCGCATGGTGGCGGATCGTCGCTTCCATCTGGTCGGCGAAGATCTGGCCGACCATCGATCCGGGAAACTGGGCGCAGTGGATTTCCTCGTGCTGGGCCATCAGCGCATAGCGCGCCAGCGGATTGTAGTGCTCCCAGCAGGCGAGGGCGCCGATGCGGCCGACGGCCGAATCGACGACGCGCAGGCCGCTGCCGTCGCCCTGGCCCCAGACCATGCGCTCGTGGTAGGTGGGGGTGATCTTGCGGCGCTTCAGGATCAGCGTGCCGTCGGCGTCGAACACGAGCTGGGTGTTGTACAGCGACCCGTGGTCGCGCTCGTTGACCCCGAGGACGACCACGACGCCCTGGCTGCGCGCGGCGGCCGCGACGGCGTCCGTCACGGGACCCGGCACGACGACGGCGCGCTCGTACAGCAGCAGGTGCTCCGGACCCTGCTGGAACGGCGGGCGGATGAACGAAAAGTAGGGATAGTAGGGGACGAAGGTCTCCGGGAATACCACCAGCTCGGCGCCGCGCGCCGCGGCGTCGGCGATCGCTTCGCACACCTTCGCCACGGTGCCGTCGCTGCTCTCCAGGTCCGGCGCGATCTGCACCGCCGCCGCCCGTACCACGTTCTTCCTTGCATTCATGGCCGCCCTCCGGTCTCACATGGTCCAGGTGTCGATGATCACCGCGTTGTCGCGGATGTGCAGCAGCTTGATGTCCAGCACGTCGAGGGGGCTGATCGGGCGGATGCCTTCGATCAGCGAGGACTCGCCGTGGCCGTACAGCGCCTGCAGCGCGAAGCGGCACGCATACACCTTGCCGCCTTCGGCCATGAACTTCATGATCTGGTTGCCGTAGTTCTGGTGGCCGGGGAAAGCGTCGTCGCCGATCGTCGGGAAGCCGCGCTGCACGCCCAGCTGCACGCCGGGGCCATACAGCAGCACGGAGGTCTCGTAGCCCTTGCGTTGCAGCCGGGTGGCCTGCAGCAGGTTGACGAAGCCGATCGAACCTTCGAACGCGACCGTGTGGAACGTCACCAGCGCCTTCTCGCCGGGCCGGGCCTTGACATCCTCGAACACCTTCTCTTCGTAGTCCACGAAAAAGTCGCCTTTCTTGTGCAAGGGTTGGTTCACTGCTGGCATGGTCGTGCTCCTGTTGGGTGGTTGGAAAACATCGGTACTGCATCCTGATTGATTGCATGCCGCGTGCCAGTCAATGCATGGCTGCCGCGGGATTGAATGGATCGTCGTCCATTCAAGGGGGCCGTCCCGCAAGGGAAAGCGTCGGCCGGTTTCTGCTGCTGCATACAAGTCATCCATTCAATCCGCGGCGGCGCGGCGGCGGGGCGCTGCCGCTGCCCGCATTGGCGCGGTGCGTGGCGACGGTGCGCGCACGGCCACTGTGCACCGTCGCTGCACCGTCGCCGTGCAGCGCGCCGCGCCTCACGCGCTCGCCAGCGCCGGCGTGGCGTGCCGCGTGCCCGCCAGTGCCGTCGCGATGTGCCCGGCGAGATGCTGCGCATCGCGCGCCACGCCGGAAAAGCGGCCCGAGCCCCAGGTGTGCAGCCATGGCAGGCCCAGGAAATACAGGCCCGGCTGCTCGCTGACGCCGCGCAGGTGCACGGGATGGCCGCGGCCGTCGAACACGGGCGCGTCGATCCAGCCGAAGTCCGGGCGCAGGCCGATGCACCAGACGATGGCGCCGATCCCCTCAGCCGCGAGGTCCAGGCTGGTACGCTCCGCATCCGGCCGCCACACGGGCGCGTACACCGAGGGCGGCGGCGCGTCGATGCCGCGCTCGTCGATGTGCTTGTCGATGGCGGCATTGATGCCGTTGTAGACCTTGTCGGCGGCGTCCAGGTTGGCCTGCAGGTCCGGCGCGAACGCCAGCCGTCCGTCCTCGATGCCCGTGAGCGCCCCGTACAGCTGCATGCCCTCGCGCGCGAAGGCGCGCAGGTCGATGTCGCGGCCGCCGTCGCGGCCCGTCACGTAGTGGTTCGTGTTGTCGCGCACGCCCTCGCGCAGCGGGTGTTCGAGCACCGATTTCTCGTAGTAGCCCATGTCGGCCAGCCAGTCGACGACGTCGCGGCCGCGGTAGAAGCGCGCGCAGCGGGGCGCGTTCCCCGTCGCCAGGTGGACGCGGCGGCCGGCCAGGTGCAGGTCTTCCGCGATCTGGGCGCCGGACTGGCCGGAACCGACGACGAGCACCGCGCCGTCCGGCAGCGCTTGCGGATTGCGGTAGTCGGCCGAATGGATCTGCGCGACCCCGGCCGGGATCGCATCGGCATAGTCGGGGACGATCGGGTCCTGGTAGCAGCCCGACGCCACGACGACCTGGCGCGCCGTGGTCGCGCCGAGCGACGTCAGCACGGAAAACCGGCCATCGGCCAGCGGCACGACCCGGCGCACCTCGACGCCTTCGCGCACGGGGGCGGCCACCTTGGCGACGAAGCGCGCCAGGTAGGCGACGATCTCGTCCTTCTTCATGAAGCCGTGCGGATCGTCGCCGTCGTACGGGTGACCGGGCAGCTGGCACTGCCAGTTGGGGGTGACGAGCGAGAACGCATCCCAGCGCTGCGTGCGCCAGGCGTGCACCTGCGCATGCTTCTCGAACACGATGTGCTCGATACCGGCCTGCTGCAGGTACCAGCTCATCGACAGGCCCGCCTGGCCGCCGCCGACGATGACGACGTCGTAGTGCGGCTTCAGCGGCGCGGGCGCGGCGGGCGTGGCGGACAGGGGGGCGGCGGTGCTCATTGCGGTTCTCCTTGGCGTTTGGATGGGTTGGCGAGGCCGCTGAAGCCGGCTTGCGGGTCGCGGCAGGGCGGATAGCTGGCGAGGTTGGCCTGCATCAGGTGATGCGGGCGGCCCAGCAGGGATTCGGCATGCAGCACGTGCCAGTCGAGGCGCTCGAACAGGGGCACGTTCTGGCTCTGGACGTGGGCGCGGAAGGTGCGGCAGCCCAGCGCGTGGGCACTGCACACGGCCAGGCGGATCAGGGTGACGCCCAGGCGCGCGTGCTTGCGCCAGGCCGGGTCCACCGCCAGGCGCGAGCCGAACCACAGGCCGTCGCCCGCGTCCTCCTCCGCATGGATACGCACCGTACCCACCACCTGGTCCGGCAGGCCGGCCACGCAGGACAGGGCGACGAGCAGCTGGGCGCGCTCGTCGACGGCGTCGCGGTCGTCGCCCGCGAAAATGCCCTGTTCCTCGCAGAACACGGCGCGGCGCAGCGCATGCGCCTGCGTCGCTTCCCAGGGCAGCGTCACCCACTTGACGCGGAATTCGCTGGGCAGGAAGGCCAGCGGCAAGTCACTCATCATGGCGGTACTCCTCGGTGCACATGCCGGGATTGAATGCATGGGACGTGCCAATCAATGGGCCGCGCACCGCCATTTGTATGGAGGCGCTTGCGGTCAATCGGCGGGGAGCGGCGCATCCGGCACTGGCACGCCCCTTGCATCGATCCAGGGGCGTGCTGCGGTTTTCGGGCCGCGCTGCGGCCTCCAGTCAATCGCTGCAGTCAATCGCCATTCGTCATCCGCACTGCACGCATCACGGCGGTGCATTCCGTGCACTACAACGTATCGATACGACCCGGAGCGCTGCATGAGCAAGAAGCACGAAGGCTGGATTCCCAAGCTGAAGAAGGGGTCGACCCCGGTGTACCAGCAGATCGCCGGCGCGATCGCGGACGACATCACGACGGGACGCCTGCTGCCCGAACAGCGCCTGCCGCCGCAGCGCAAGCTGGCCGCGCTGCTCGGCATCGACTTCACGACGGTGGCCCGTGCCTACGTCGAGGCGCAGCGCCGCGGCCTGGTCGATTCCACCGTGGGCCGCGGGACCTTCGTGTGCGGCCGGCGTCGTCCGGCGATCCCGCGCGCCGTCGAGGGCCGGCCCAGCATCGACCTGTCGATGAACATGCCGCCCGAACCGGACGCGCCGGAGCTGGCGCAACTGATGCAGGAGGGGTTTGCCCAGGTCGGCACGCGGCTGCGCGACCTGATGCGCTACCAGGACTTCTGCGGCTCGACCGAGGATCGCGCGGCCGGCGTGCTGTGGCTGCGCCGGCGCGGCCTGGTGGTGCCGCCCGAGCGCATGCTGGTCACGGCCGGCGCCCAGTGCGCGCTGCTGGCGGTGCTGGCCGCGCTGGCGCCGCCCGGGTCCGTCATCTGCTGCGAGGAGCTGACCTATCCGGGCCTGCGCGCGCTGGCGGGACAGCTGGGCCTGAAGCTTGTCGGGCTGCCGATGGACGGCCAGGGCATCGACGCCGTCGCCTTCGCCGCCGCCTGCGCCCAGTACGCGCCCAAGGCACTGTACTGCAACCCGACGCTGCTGAACCCCACGACCTGCGTGATCTCGGCCGAGCGCAGGCGCGCGCTGGTCGAGGTGGCGCGCTTTCACGGGGTGGCGATCATCGAGGACGATGCCTACGGCTTCCTGCCGCGCTCCGGACCGCCGCCCATGGCCAGCATCGGCCCCGACATCACCTTCTATATCGCGGGCCTGGCCAAGTGCGTGGGCGCCGGCCTGCGCGTGGCGTTCCTGGTGGCGCCGGACGCGCCGCAGGCGGCACGGCTGACCGCGTCGATCCGGGCGACGACGATGATGGTCTCGCCCATCACGGCGGCGCTGGCCACGCGCTGGATCCGTGACGGCACGGCGGACCTGCTGCTGGGCGCGATCCGCAAGGAATCCGCCGTGCGCCTGAAGATCGCGGCCAGGGCGCTGCCGGCGGGCAGCTACGATGCCGCGCCCGAGGGCTTCCACCTGTGGCTGCGCCTGCCCGCGCCCTGGGACCGGCGCGAGTTCGCCGCCGCCATGGCGGCGGCCGGCGTCACCGTCGTCACGAGCGACGCGTTCACCGTGGGCCAGGGCGCGGGGCCCGATGCGGTACGGGTCTGCCTGGGCGGCACCGCCGACCGCTACGAAGTCCAGCACGCGCTGGAGCTGATGGGCAACGCGCTGCGCCATGCGCCGCCGGTCGCCGCACATGGGGTATAAATAGGCTGAAACGTGCTCGGACGATCATGATCGTGAGCAATATTTTTTTTGGCGCCAGGCGCCGACGCGGGTGGAAAGGCTGCAGGCCAGCGGTAACGTCGTCGCATCTGGCGCGCCGGCGTGGCCGCCAGCCGTCGCGCCACCTGTGTAATATGGCGACCTCGGATGTGCCCGCCGCACCCGCGGGCGCAGCCGCCGGTCCATTCGCAAGAGATCAAGGAGACACATGTTCAACCCATCAGACCACCCGCATCGGCGCTTCAACCCCCTGACGGGCGAGTACGTGCTGGTATCGCCCCATCGCGCCAAGCGTCCCTGGCAGGGCCAGCAGGAAAAGGTCGACGACAGCCCGCGCCCCGCGCACGATCCGACCTGCTACCTGTGCGCCGGCAATACGCGCGTGAACGGCGTGCACAACCCGGACTACAAGGGCACCTACGTATTCGAGAACGACTTCGCGGCGCTGCTGCCGGACACCCCGGACGCGCCGCCGCCCGCCGATCCGCTGTTCCAGGCCGAGAGCGCGCGCGGCACCAGCCGCGTGATCTGCTTCTCGCCGGACCACGGCAAGACGCTGCCGGAACTGGAACTGCCCGCGATCGAACAGGTGGTGGACACCTGGTGCGACCAGGCGCAGGAGCTGGGGCAGCGCTACCGCTGGGTGCAGGTGTTCGAGAACAAGGGCACCGTGATGGGCTGCTCGAACCCGCACCCGCACGGCCAGATCTGGGCGTCGAGCTTCGTGCCGAACCTGCCCGCCGCCGAGGACCGCAACCAGCGCGCCTATTTCGCCGAGCAGGGCCGCCCGATGCTGCTCGACTATGCCGAGCGCGAAGCGGCGGCCGGCGAGCGCGTGGTGGTGCAGACGGCGCACTGGCTGGCCGTCGTCCCCTACTGGGCCGCCTGGCCGTTCGAGACGCTGCTGCTGCCGCGCTTCGCCGTGCGCCGCCTGGAGGAGCTGACGCAGGAACAGCGCGCCGACCTGGCGCAGGCCCTGAAACTCCTGACGATCAAGTACGACAACCTGTTCCAGACCTCGTTCCCGTATTCGATGGGCTGGCACGGCGCCCCGTACGACGGCAGCGACGGCACGCCCTGGCAGCTGCATGCGCACTTCTATCCGCCGCTGCTGCGCTCGGCCACCGTGCGCAAATTCATGGTCGGCTTCGAGATGCTGGCCGAGGCCCAGCGCGACCTGACCGCCGAACAGGCGGCCGAGCGCCTGCGCGCGCTGCCGGACGTGCACTACCTCCATCCTTCGAACCCGACGCAACCTTGAAGCCAGCCATGAGCGAAACCCTGATTTCCCGTACCCGTGCCGCATTCGAATCCGCGTTCGGCGCCGCCCCGGCGCTGGTCGTGCAGGCGCCGGGCCGGGTCAACCTGATCGGCGAGCATACCGACTACAACGGCGGCTTCGTGCTGCCGTGCGCCATCGACTACCGCACCGTGATCGCGGCCCGTCCGCGCGCCGACCGCATCGTGCGCGTGGCGGCCGCCGACTACGGCGGCGCGATCGACGAGTACGCGCTCGACGCCCCGATCGAACGGCGCGACGACGCCATGTGGGCCAACTACGTGCGCGGCGTCGTGCGCGAACTGCAGCGCCGCGGACTGCCGCTGTCCGGCATGGACATGGCCATCGCGGGCGACGTGCCGCAGGGGGCCGGCCTGTCGTCGTCGGCCTCGCTGACGGTGGCCGTCGGCCGCCTGTTCGCCACGCTGCCGGGCATGGATGCGCTGACGCCCATCGAGACGGCGCTCGCGGCCCAGCATTCGGAGAACGACTTCGTCGGCACCCAGTGCGGCAACATGGACCAGATCATCTCGGCCTGCGGCGTCGAGGGGCACGCGCTGCTGATCGACTGCCGTTCGCTGGAAACCCGTCCGGTCGAGATTCCCGCCGGCGCCGCGATCATGATCCTGCACTCGCACGTCAAGCGCGGCCTGGTCGACAGCGAATACAACACCCGCCGCCAGCAGTGCGAGGCGGCCGCGCGCCACTTCGGCGTGCCGGCGCTGCGCGACGTCGATCCCGCCATGCTCGCCGAGCGCGGCGCCGGCCTGGACGAGGTGACGTTCAAGCGCGCCCGCCACGTGGTGACGGAGGACGCGCGCGTGCTGCAGGCTACGGAGGCGCTGGCCGCCGGCGACCTGGCGCGCATGGGCCGCCTGATGGCCGAGTCGCATGCGTCGATGCGCGACGACTTCGAGATCACCGTGCCGCCCGTCGACCGCCTGGTCGAGATCGTCGCGGGCGTGGTCGGGGAGCGTGGCGGCGTGCGCATGACGGGCGGCGGCTTCGGCGGCTGCATCGTCGCCGTGGTGCCGGAAGACCTGGTCGAGCCGGTGCGGGAAACCGTGCTGCGCGACTACCGGGCCCCGGGCGGCGAGCAGTCGACGATCTACGTCTGCCGCGCGGCTGCCGGCGCGGGCGTGGTGTCGCAGCAGGCGTCGCCGGGGCCGGCCGACGCCTAGTTGATGTTGCGCCCGCGGCGCTCGCGCGGCACGCCGACGGCGCAGGGAACGGCGGGCGCACCCGGCACCCCGGCCAGGTGGAACGTGGTGCGCGGCAGCGCTTCCAGGCGCGCCCCGAGCGGGTCGGCCCGGGAGCCGGGCTGCGCTTCCGATCCAAGTATCCAGACGAGCGGCAGGTCCAGCGTGGCGGGCAGCACGGTGTCGAGCATGGCCGCCGTGCTCCAGTCGGCGCACTGGACATCGTCGACGACGAGTGCCAGCGGCTGGCGCCGGGCGCGCTGGTGGATCAGCGCGACGAGCGTGGCGGCCTGCACGGCCTGGGCGCCCGGCAGCGGCCAGGTCGCGGGCGCAGACAGCATGCCGAGGCAGGCGTCGACGTGTTGCGCGCCCAGGTCGAGCGCGCGGCAGCGGCTGCGCACCAGTTCGGCCATGTCGGACCCATCCCCGCCGGGGCCGATGTACAGCAGCGCGCGCACCAGCTGGGCCAGCGGGTGCAAGGCCTGCGCCTCGGTCCGCGCCAGCTTGACGGCGACTGCGGAAAAGCCGCGCTGGCGTGCGTCTTCCGTGCACTCGGCCAGCATCGCCGACTTGTCCGAGCCGGGCGCGCCCCGTACGTCGGCCAGGCGCCCCTGGCCCGTGGCCAGCACGGCGTCGCACAGCGCCGCGCATTGCAGCCGCTCGACCGCGAACGCGCCGGCCGTCGCCGCCGGCAGGGTGCTGCGCGTGGCCGGCGCGATCAGGGCTTCGACACCGATCCCGTAGAACGCCGCCAGGTGGCGCACCGTGCGAAAGCGCACGGGCCGGCCGGACGCGGCGCGCTTCAATGCGGCCTGGGTCAGGCAGCGGCGGCGGTCCAGAAATTTCTCGGAGACGGCCGCGGCGCCGTCGGCGGGCCGCTGGCGCAGCAGGTTCAGGCGCTGGACGTCGAGGGTGACACGGACGTCTGGGGCCAGCATGGTGGGGAAAGATTCGGGCTTGTGCATGATCGTGTGTGGCAGGGTGCAGCGGGGCAGGGGCGGCACGCCAGGTATTGCAAGCCGCATGCCATGCCCGTGTGCCCCGTGAAATCGGGCTGCCCGCACCCGGCGGACGCCGCAGCGTGTAAAATTGCCACGTTTTTTTACATGTCAACACTCCGTCGCGGCCCACCATGCACGATTCCGATTTCACGCTGACTTCGCCGCTGTCCGATCCCGGCGTGTCCGAACGGCCGCTGCTCGCGCTCACGATCGTCTGGCACCCCGACCCCGAGCGCATAGGCGAGCAGTACGTGGGCGACGCCGGCAGGCTGGAGCTGAACCGCTACGCGCCGCAGTTCGGCCATCCCGGGCGCGCCGGCCTGCCGCTGGGCCATGGCGCCATCTCGCGCGCGCCGCTGCGCTTCGCGCGCAGCCGCGACGACGAGGTGACGATCGCGCTGCCGGCAAGCCGCATGACGGTCGACCTGAACGGCCGGGCCGTGGAAGGCAGCGTGCGCCTCGACGCCGATGCCGTGGCCGCCGGCCAGATCCTCACGCTGGGCCGCGCCGTCGTGCTGTGCCTGCACTGGATGAACTGCCTGCCGAAGGACAATCCGGTTCCCGGCCTCGCGGGCGTGGGCAGCGCGGCGATCGCGCTGCGCGACCAGATCCGCATGGTCGCGCCGACCGACCTGACGGTGCTGCTGCTGGGCGAGACGGGCACCGGCAAGGAGATCGCCGCGCGCGGCATCCATGCGCTGGGCCGGCGCAGTGCCGACCGCCTGGTGGCCGTGAACATGGCGGCGCTGAACGAAGCGCTGGCGGCGGCCGACCTGTTCGGCGCCGTGAAGGGCGCCTACACGGGCGCGCAGGCCGAGCGCCACGGCCTGTTCGCGGAAGCCGACGGCGCCACGCTGTTCATGGACGAAATCGGCAACGCGCCGCCGAGCGTGCAACCGATGCTGCTGCGCGTGCTCGAAGGCGGCGACTACCGTCCGCTGGGCGCGGCGCAGGACCGGCATTCGTCGGCGCGCCTGATCGCCGCCACCGACCAGGACCTGGACAGCGCCTCGTTCAACCATGCGCTGCTGCGCCGCCTGGAAGGATTCACGATCCAGCTGCCGCCGCTGCGCGCGCGGCGCGAGGACATCGGCGTCCTGATCGTGCACCTGCTGGGCAGGCAGGGACCGCTGCCGCCGCTGCCGGCGCGCCTGGTGACGGAGATCGCCTGCTACGACTGGCCCGGCAACATCCGCCAGCTGGGCCACACGCTCAAGCGCATCGCGCTGCTGGTCGAAAACGGCGGCACGCCGCAGCTGGAACAACTGGTGCGCATGGCGCCCGTCCCGCCGAGCAGCGTCGCCCGGCTGGTGGCCGAAGCGGCGCCGGCGGCATCCGCAGCGCCGCCGGGACCGCGCCGCAAGCCTTCGCAGTTGACCGACCAGGACGTGCTGGAGGCGATGGTCGCCGGCGACTGGAACATCCAGGCGGCGTCGCGCATGCTGGGGATTTCGCGTCCGAGCCTGTACAAGCTGCTCGACACGCACGGCGAGATCCGCTGGGCCGAGAAGATCCCGGCCGAGGAGATCGCGCGCGCCATGGCCGCCCACGGGGACGACGTGACGCGCGCGGCGTCCGCGCTCAGGACGCCGACGGAGTCCTTGCGCAGGGAGGTGAGGAGGTCAGTCGTCTGAGCCGGGGCGGCTGCGAATGATCACTTCCGGATCCGGCAGGTAGTAGAAGGAGCTCGTGCCGTCGGCATTGCGGGTGCTGAATGCGAGCGAAAACCCCCAGCGGCCAAGGTTCTTGCCGACCTGGAGGGTCGGCGTCCTGGTGACGTCGATCTGGTTGCCCTGGACGAACGGAGACGAGATTTTTTCATCACCCATCTGGCCGCACAGCATGACGGCCTGGCTGACGTCGCCCGGACCGTCGAACAGGATATCGATGAAATCGCCCGGATGCGCCCCGCAGCACTCTGCGCGGTCCACGTTGTCGTAGGACCAGGTCGCCAGTTCCTTGCCAAGGTCGTAGGTGATGGTGAGCGTATAGCTAGCTTGCATGGTTGTTCTCGCTGGTGAGGGAGGAAGGTGGGCTTGCTGCCCGTCGTGGGATGCCGTCATTCGGTGTGGTATCCGCGGTCCCGGCGCAATGCCGCGAGATCCGGCTCAGCGTCGATGAAGTTCGCCGGGTAACCCAGGCGTCTGGCTTCATTGATCGCGGCCAGTGCCAGCGGACGCTCGCCGAGCAGTTCGTAGGCCATGCCTGCGCGAAACTGGACCATGGGATCGTTGGGGGCCAATGCCAGTGCACGCCGGATGTACGGCCCCGCCTCGGCGGCCAAGCCTGCGCGTACCGAATACAGCCCCATGCGCGATACCAGCGCCGGATCGTCGGGTGCGCGGGCGAGCTTCGGGGCCAGCAGCCGGCGGGCCTTGTCGTAGGCTTGCTTTGCCTGGCGCTCCCGCCCGGGGAGCCACAGGAGCGTGTCCGCCAGGTTTGCCCAATTCAGATAATCGCCGGGCGAGCCGTGCGTCGGGGAGGCTGCCTGTTCGAACGCTTTCGCGGCGCCGAGGAAGTCGCCGCGCAGGAATAATGCATTGCCCAGATTGGCGTACAAATGGGCGCTCGGACGGATCTGCAGGCCCTCCTGTAGCACGCGCAAGGCCTCGTCGTGACGGTCCTGCATCAGCAGCACGCCGTTCAGGTTCGCATACGAGAACACGGCATCGGGTTGCAATGCGATGCATCGTCTGAAGGCGCGCTCGGCAGCGACATAATCCTGTTGCGCGGTCTTCAGGGTCCCCAGTTCCGAATAGAAGATGGCTTCAGCAGGGAATTTCCGCAGGGCTTCCTCGATGGCGGACAGTGCCTGCGGGTCCAGGCGCGCATTGCGCAGCGACTCCACCTTGCCGCGCCACGCGAAATAATTTCCGGGATCCAGGCGCAATGCCCTGTCGTAGGCCTCCACGGCCAAGGCGAAGCGGTTCTGACGGTCGAGCAAGGCGCCTCGCGCGACGTGGGCCAAGGCCAGCTGATCATTGAGCTTGAGCGCTAGCTGTGCGGCTGCGTCCGCCTTCTGCAACCAGACTTCATCTTTGTCGTCCGTCGCATAACGCTGGCTGTGGATGAGGGAGATGCCAGCCACGGCCGCGGCGTTGTCCGGGCTGCGTGAAAGGATACGGTTGAAGTGCGCCTCTGCATCCTGGAGATCGCCCGTGAGATCGCTTAGCTTCAGGGCGGCGAGCGCCTGCTGCATTTCCCGCGCTTCGGAGTAAGGCGTGAGCGCGCTCCGAAGCGCGCCGCTACCAGGGCCGAACTGCCACCAGGCGGTGCCGGAGAGCAGTGCCAGCAACACGGCAAGGGTGCCGATACGGGCCGCGCGCGGCACGCGGGCAAATGACATCGATGCCGCAGCGCGCGATGGAGCGGATTGCGCCGGCGCGGCCCGTGGCAGCACGGTCTTCTGGCCGATGCGGCTCGCGACCTCGGCCATCGTCGCGATGCGATGCTCGGGAACACGCGCCGTCATCGCCCGGATCAGTGCGATCAAGGCCGTGTCGAGCTGGTTAGGATAGTCCCAGCTATCCGACGATGACTGTACGTGCGCCGCAGCCAGTGCGAGGCCGTTCAACAGGGAGAACGGCCGCCCGCCGGCGGCCATTTCGTAGAGCATCGCGCCGAGCGAATAGATGTCGCCACGCGCATCCGGTAGCGCGCCCAGCAGGCGCTCCGGCGCCATGTACGCGATCGTTCCCTGCGGTTCCGTTTGCGTGATCGTGGTCGTCGCCAGCATGTCCTCGCGCAGCGCCAGGCCGAAATCGAGGATGCGTACCGTGCCGCCCGGTTCGATCATGATGTTCGAGGGCTTCAGGTCGCCGTGGACGAGGCCGGAAGCATGCGCGTCCTGCATCGCTTCGGACAACTGGCGCGTCCAGTCCAGGGCATCGGCCAGGGCCGGTGTGCCGTCCACCAGCACCTGCTTCAGCGTGCGGCCGCGAATCAGCTCCATGACGATGAACTGGCCGTTGGCGGTCTCTTCGATCGCATGGATCTTGACGAATGCGGGATGATGCAGCGAGGCAGCCATCCGTGCTTCCCGCATCAGGTCCACGCCCGCGGCGATGGCTTCGCGCTTCACGCGCTTGATCGCGACGCTGCGTTCGAGCCTGGTATCCAGCGCCTCGTAGACTTCGCCGTGGCCCCCTTCGCCCAGCCGGCCACGGAACGCATAATGCGCCGGCGCGGCCGGAAAACCGGCAGAGGGCACCAAGCTGGGAGGAAGAACGTCGTCGGAGACAGCCATGCCATGGGATGCGGAACAGAGTGTCTCTGATTATAGCAATGGAGCAACTAAAAATGGATGCAGAAATGCAATTTTTAGTCGCCCCGTGGCGACATTGTTGGCAATCTGCAGCGCTGCCTTCAGCTCCGCGCCGGCTTCTCCGGCGTCACGAACGCCAGCGCCTCCTCGAACGACCTCAGCACGATGTCGATATGGTTCTCGATGGCCGACTGCGGCACGGTCGAGCGGTCGAACGGCGGGCGTACCGTGGCCAGCAGCACGGTCGGCAGGCTGTCACGCAGTTCCAGCGCCGCCGTCAGCCAGGTGGCGAGGTGTTCTTCCAGCGGGTAGGGGAGGAAGATCGTCGAGATCAGTTCGGCGTAATCCGGCCCCGGGCCTTTCGTTTCCAGCAGCGTGAAGCTGCGGGCGTCGATGTCGGCCTCGCGCAGCGCACGCACGAGCAGCTCGCTCAGGATGCCGTCGCGTTCGGAGGCCAGGCCCGCGCACAGGACGACGGAGTGGGCCGGCACGTCGAGCGAGCCCTGCCAGCGGCCTTGCCGTTCCTCGCGCATCTGGCGCAGGTGGGCGCCGAGGTTGGCGTCCAGCAGCGAGACGTCGCGGCGGCGCAGGCTGCGCGGCGTCGCGGGCAGGTCCGGCGTCAGCTGCAACGCGACGTTGGCGATGGTGGCGCGGATGCGGGCGAGCTGGACGTCGTCGATCTGGCCGCTGCGGATGTCGGCCGCGGCCGTCGACAGGCCCGGCAGCAGCACCTGGTCGCAGTAGCGCGCAAAGCTGGCGCGGCGCAGGTAGGCGCGGGCGTCGCGCAGGATGGTCTCCGTGTCGCCGGCCAGCACGCGCTGGTACAGGCGCTGCGCGCCGCTTACGCTGGGGGCGTCGCCGAGCAGGATGGTCACGGGCTCGAGCCCGCGCACGTGGCGGCCCGCCACGACGAGGCACAGCGTCAGCGGCGTCGACAGCAAGAGGCCGATCGGTCCCCACAGCGCCCCCCAGAACACGGCGGAGATGATCACCGCCAGTGGCGACAGGCCGGAGCTGTGGCCGTACACCTTGGGTTCGACGACGTTGGCGACGAACAGTTCCAGCGCGAGGAACAGGGCGATACAGGAAATCGCCAGCTGCCAGCCCGGATCGATGGCGGCGACGAAGACGGCGATGATGAGGCCGGCGGCCATGACGCCCAGGTAGGGCACGAAGCGCAGCATGGCGCTGAGGGCGCCCCACAGGCCGGCATGCGGCACGCCGGCCAGCCACAGCAGCAATCCGATCAACGTGCCGAACGTCAGGTTGACGACGAATTGCGAGAAGAAGAAGCGGGACACGCCCTGGGCGGCGTCGGACAGCGCACGGATCGTCCTACCGACCTCGGCCTGGCCGGCCAAGCGGATCACGCGGTCGCGCAGGGATTCGTGCTCCAGCGTGATGAAGACCAGCAGCACGAGCACGAGGCCCGCTTCGCCGATCGGTCCCCAGGCGACGGAGAACAGGCGCTGGATCTGGTCCGTGGTCGTGAGGCGCGGCTGGCGGATCTCGACGGGCAGGGGCTGCGTCGGGCTGACGGTGACCGTCGTGATGCCGCGCCGTGCCGTGACGGCGCCGCGTTCCTGCGGCGAGACGGCGGTCAGCTCGGCCTCCAGGCGGGCGAACGGACGCTCCGCGAATTCGCGCACGGCGGCCACCTTGGTGCGGATCGCGGCGCGGTACTTCGGCAGGTCGTGCGACACGGCCACCAGCTGGAAGGCGAGGATGGTGCCCACGCCGATCACGCAGCTCGCGACGATGATCACCGACAGCAGCGTGGCCGGCATGTGCGACAGCCCGACCCGGCGCATGCTGCGGATCAGCGGCGCGATGACGAGGCTCAGGATGGATGCGAGCGCGAGCGGCTGGATCACGTCGCGGCCGAAATACAGCAGGCCGAGAACGCAGCAGGCCGTGACGATCGCGCCGGAACCGAGGTACTTGAATAAGGATGAATCGCGCATTCGCGGGGTGCGGGGCGGATGGCGGGACGCTGCCGCTGCCATTCCGTAAACATAAAACCTCCAATGTATCGAAAAAATGGAGCCCAATCAAATTAGCTTATGGAAATAGAAAGGAATGGGCGTGTCGTACGTACGGCGAGGGTGCCGAGCGGGCACCCGGCCCGGCGGCTCAGGTGCTCAGGTGCTCAGGTGTGCTGGAAGCGGGTGTCCCAGTCAGGTCCTGGACCGCTCGCCATCCGCCAGCGCAGCCTTCTGGGCCGGTCCGACGGTCCACATGTAGATGGTGCGGCCATCGACGTCTTCCGTCCGCTCCGGCGGCCACTCCGGACCCATGTCGAAGGCGTGCGAGACGACGCGGCTGCCGACCTTCAATTGTCGCCACAGCTTCGGGCGCAGCTTGACGTTCACGTCGGGCAGCAGGTACAGGGTGACGACGGAGGCGCGCGACAGGTCGGTCTCGAACAGGTTGGCGACCCGGAAGTCCACGCGCGTGCCCACGCCCGCCTTTTTCGCGTTGGCGCGCGCCTCCGCGATGCGTTCCGGATTGAGGTCAATGCCCAATCCCTGCGCGCCGTATTCGCGGGCGGCGCTGACGACGATGCGGCCGTCGCCGCAGCCGAGGTCGATCAGGTAGTCGCTTTTTTCCACGCGGGCCAGTGCCAGCATGCGGTCGACGACTTCCTGCGGCGTCGGCACATAGGGCACGTCCAGGCGCGGCGGCGGAGGCTTGTCCTGGGCACGGATGGCCGGTGCGGGCAGCAAGGCGATCCCGCCGGCAGCGGCGGCGAGCAGGAACTGGCGGCGGTGCAGGGTCGGGTTCATCGTCGTTTCTCCTCGGGATGGGTGTCGAAGGGGGCCAGCGGCTCGCCGGCGGCACGCCGGCGCCGGCCGTCGTCGTGTTGCAGCAAGCGCAGCAGCAGCACCCCGACGGCCAGGACGGCGACGCCGACCCAGGCCGCATTCACGCCGCCCACGGACTGGCTGGCGACGTGGGACAGGCTGGCCCACAGCATGGCCGCGCAGCTGGTGCAGAAGACGAGGGGCAGCAGCGGATACCACGGTACGCGGTAGGGGCGGTGGCGCGCCGGGTCGCGGCGGCGCAGGACGAACAGCGCGATACCGGTCAGCAGGAAGAACAGCCAGAAGACGGGCGCCGTGAATTCGACCATCGCGCGGAATCCGTCGCCGCCGGTGCTGCCGGCGGCGACGAGCAGCATGGCCGCAGCCGCTTGCACGAGCAGCGCCACGGCGGGCGTGCCGCGCACCCCGTTCCAGCGCGCGAGCCGGCGCAGCCGTGGCCAGTCGTGGCCCAGCGCATAGCCGGTGCGGGCGCCGACGATCATGGTGGCATTGATCGAAGTGAGCGCGGACACGGCGACCAGCAGGGCGATGGCATGGCCGCCGGCGCTGCCCAGTCCCAGCCGCAGCACGTCGGCCGCGGGCGCGGGCGAGGCCGCCAGTCCCGCCATGCCGAGCGTATGCCAGTAGGCCCAGCAGACCAGCAGGTACAAGGCGGTGATCAGCATGACGGACAGCACGAGGGCGCGCACCATGGCGCGCGGCCCGCCGCGCAGCTCCGCGCTGATGTAGGCCGCTTCGTTCCAGCCGCCGTAGGTCAGCAGCACGAAGACCATCGCCAGGCCGAAGGCCGGCGGGCCGCCGGTCCCGGCTGCGGACGGGGGCGGCGTGGCGCCGGCGCCCGCTGCCAGTGCCAGCGCCGTGGCGCCGACCAGCAGCAGGCCGCCGACTTCGACGAAGGTGAGCCAGTTCTGGGTGCGGCTGCCGCTGCGGATGCCGGCCAGGTTGACGAGCGCCAGGACGAGGACGGCGGCCGCGGCATAGACGGCTGCGCCGGCACCGGCGGGCAGGCCTGACAGCGGCAATGCCTGCTGCAGGTAATCGCCGAACACGAAGGCGAGCAGGGCGATGGATCCCGTCGTGATGACGGCATAGCGGGCCCAGCCGAACAGGAAGGCGAGGGAGCGGCCGTAGGCCAGGCGCAGGAAATGGTAGTCGCCGCCGGCGTGTGCATGGCTGGTGGCCAGTTCGGCATAGCACAGGGCGCCCACCAGCGACAGCACGCCCCCCAGTATCCAGGCGAGGAACATCCACGGGGGACTGCCCGTCATGGCGGCCACGGCGGCGGGCGCCTTGAAGATGCCGGCGCCGATGACGATGCCGACGATCAGCGTGACGGCTTCGCGCAGCCCGAGCACCGCGCGCGGGGCGTCGCCGCGCTCGATCGCCGCGGTGCCTTCCAAGCTGTCGTCGTTGCCGGGCCGCGTATCGTGCATGAGGGTTCGCGTCGGGTTCGGGGCCGGTTCGCAAGCGATCCGGTGCTCGGGCGCGGCACGGTACGCATGCCGTCTGTTCAGTCAGACGGCAGGGCTGGGGCTAAGTTCCGGCGCCTGGCCGGACGTGGACGAGGATCAAAGGTGGTGCCGAAGGCAGCGGCTCAGCGCGCCACGATCAGGCGCAGGCCCAGGCCGATGAAGACGGCCCCGGCGATGCGGTCCAGCCACATGCCCGCCTTGGGACGCCGCCCCAGCCAGACGCCGATGGCGCCGGAGAAGAAACCGAGCAGGCCGAACAGCACGGCCGCTTGCAGCGTGAACGTCAGGCCGAGCAGGGCGATCTGCAGGTTGGCGTCGCCGCGGCCTGCGGCCACGAACTGGGGCAGGAAGGAGAGGAAGAACAGGGCGACCTTGGGATTGATCGCATTGGCCAGCATGCCCTTGAAGAACAGCGTGCGCGCCGATTCCGTCACGCCTTCGGCGCGATTCACCCGGGCTCCGCCGCGGCTCCGGATCGCGTGCCAGCCCATCCATGCCAGATAGAGGCCGCCGCATACCTTCAAGGCCGTGAAGGCGACGGGCGACGCGGCGATCAGCGCGCTGACGCCCACCACGGCCAGCAGCGTATGGCTGAGGCAGCCGAAGGCGCAACCGAGGCCGAAGGCGATCCCGCGCAGGCGGCCCTTGGCGATGCCGATGCTCAGTACCATCATGTTGTCGGGACCCGGCGACAGGGTCAGCAGGACGGCGGCGGCGAGGAAGGCGAGGAATTGGTCGAGGGTCAGCATCGGCGTCGCGGATAAAGGGGCCAATAAAGGGGGCCAATAAAGGGGATGCCAATCTTAGCCGCTCTTGATGCAGAGCACTAGTGATCGCTTGCCGGTCGGGTAATCTGCGCCGCCCGCGGCACGCTTCGTGTACAGTGCCGGTTTTACAAGTATCTTACGCATGAGCAAGAACAAGCACGCGCGCCCCATCCGCCACGCCACCGAACGCGTCCTGAACTTCCTGCTGCTGGGCGGCACGGTCGCGGGGCTCAGCTACCGGCTCGGTGGCCAGGGCAGGGTGCGCGTCGTCCGCCAGGACGTCGACGTCAAGGGCGGCAAGCGCCTGGCGCGGCCGCTGCGCATCGGCTTCGCCTCGGATTTCCACGCCGGACCGACGACGCACGACGCCTTGTTCGACGACCTGCTGCGCCAGATCGAGCAGGAGCGGCCGGACGTGCTGCTGCTGGGCGGCGATTACGTATCCTTCGATGCCGCCAATGCCCGACACCTGGCGGCCTTCCTGCGCCAGGCGCACGGCCTGGCGCCGCTGGGCGCCTACGCCGTCATGGGCAACCACGACGTCTGGAACGGCCGCGAGCCCATCGAACGCGTCCTGCGCGACAGTGGCGTAACCGTGCTGGTCAACCGCAGCATCCCATTGCCGGCCCCGTTCGGCGAGGTCAGCATCTGCGGCATCGACGACCCGTGGACGGGCCGGCCGTCCGCCCGCGATACCTTCGCCGGCGCCGGCCCCGTGCGTATTTACCTCATGCATTCTCCCGACGGCTTGTGGCGCCTGGAGGGGCAGCATTTCGACGTCGGTTTTGCCGGACATACCCACGGTGGGCAGATCGCGCTCCAAAATGGTGCGCCATTGTTCCGGCCCAGCGGACCCGTATCGCGCGATTACTGCTATGGCCGCTACGACGTGCCCGGCAACGGCCCGCTGATCGTCAGCCGCGGCGTCGGCTGCGCGGGTATTCCCTTGCGCCTGAACGCCGACCCGGAGCTGCTCATCTGCACACTACGCTAGCAAACATCGCGCTTCGCAGCCGGATCGTTCGTCATCCGAAGCGGCCACCTCCAGCATTTCCATCCTAAACAAAGGGATTTTTTAACTAATCCTTTGATTCCGGTTAAGAGAATGGTGATAATGTCACGCCGCTAACGCTGCTGCCCGGCATTGTTTTTGCATGTCGGAAAGCCGCGCAAGCCCGTACCCAAGAGGAGACATCGCGCGTGTGTCGGTCGAGAACGACACGATCGCTCTGCGGCGGCGCACACAATAACGAGGGTCCGGGATCTATCTACTATCGATTGGAGAAAGCAGTGAGTCTTTTCAGAACCAAGAATCTCGACAACATGGTCGCGTCCGCCGCTACCCCTGGCGGACTGAAGAAGGTACTGGGTCCGACCGACCTGATCCTGATGGGCATCGGCGCCATCATCGGTACCGGTATCTTCGTGCTGACCGGCGCGGGCGCGCTCACCGCGGGCCCGGCACTGACGGTGTCGTTCATCGTCGCCGCCATCGCCTGCGGTTTCGCGGCGATGTGCTATGCCGAGTTCGCATCGACCGTGCCCGTCGCCGGCTCGATCTATACCTACAGCTATGCCACGCTGGGCGAACTGGTCGCGTGGATGATCGGCTGGGACCTGCTGCTCGAATACGGCCTCGCCACCTCCACCGTCGCCAGCGGCTGGTCGGGCTATTTCCAATCGCTCATGTCGGGCTTCGGCCTCGAGATCCCGAAGGTGCTGTCGGCCGCGCCGGGTGCGCTGCCGGGCGTGCAGACCTACATGAACCTGCCGGCCCTGTGCATCATGCTGCTGCTGACCTGGATGCTGTCGCTGGGCGTGCGCGAATCGGCGCGCGTGAACAACGTCATGGTGATCATCAAGACCGTCGTCGTGCTGCTGTTCATCTTCGTCGGCGTCAAGCACGTGGCCCCGGCCAACTGGCATCCGTTCGCTCCGTTCGGCGTGAACGGCATCATGAGCGCAGCCGCCGTCGTGTTCTTCGCCTTCATCGGCTTCGACGCCGTGACCTCGGCCGCCGAGGAAGTCAAACGTCCGGAGCGTGACCTGCCGATCGGCATCATCGGTTCGCTGCTGATCTGCACGGTGCTGTACGTGATCGTGGCCGGCATCATGACGGGCATCGTCCCGTTCAAGCTGTTCGAAGGCGTCGACCACCCCGTCTCGCTGGCCCTGCAGCACGCGGGCGAGAACTGGTTCGCCGGCTGGATCGACCTGGGCGCGATCCTGGGCATGACCACCGTGATCCTCGTCATGGCCTACGGCCAGACGCGCATCATCTTCGCCATGTCGCGCGACGGCCTGCTGCCGGCCAAGCTGTCGACCGTGCACCCGAAATACGGCACCCCGTTCTTCGCCACCTGGATGGTCGGCATCGTGTTCGGCCTGATGGCTGCCTTCGTGCCGCTGAACGTGCTTGCCGAACTGGTCAATATCGGCACGCTGGCCGCGTTCTGCCTCGTGTCGGTGGCCGTGATCGTGCTGCGCAAGAAGCGTCCGGACCTGAAGCGCGCGTTCCGCTGCCCGGGCGTGCCCGTCGTGCCGGCCATCGCCGTGGTCTTCTGCCTGGCGCTGATGTCCTTCCTGTCGGCCCTGACCTGGATCGCGTTCGGCATCTGGCTCGTCATCGGCCTGGTCGTGTATTTCGGCTATGCCCGTTCGCGTTCCAAGCTGCACGGTCAATAAATAAAGTCTGTGCCGCGCCCGTCGCGGCGGACGAAGGAGGGCGGCCACGAGCCGCCCTTTTTCATGGCTTGATGCATTGCTATCAGGAATGAATATAAAAATATCTTTCTTGAAATGAATGCATTTTTTGTAATCATTGTCTGACAGCGAGGAGGGGAGCCTACCGATTACGTGCTAACGAGCGGGTCCGCATAATCTGGGTAGAACAGTTACCAAAAAGATCTGCCATGACCTCTACGTTTGCCATCGAGAGCGCGCAAGTGCGTACCACGCAGGAGACACGCGCCGCCACCCCCGCCCTGGATTCGAAAGCACTTTATTTTGCGCTGCTGGACAACCCGGCCGAGCATGTGGAAGGAGCGCGCGCCTACCTGCGTGCGCAAATCGAGGCGACCCGCGCCGAGCCGGACGAGCTGCCGGAAGCCCCCTGGCAATTGCCGGGCTGGATCCAGGGCCGCTCGGAAGCCGTGGGCCTGTCCTACCGCGAATACCTGGCCGCGCGCAAGAACGGTGCGCCGCGCCGTTATTTCTCGAACAAATCGCATGCGCTGTATTTCCTGAAGGGTGCCGCGCCGACCAAGCTGGTCGACGGCGCCTGGCTGTACGGCGTGCTGTCGCGCTGGGAAAACCCGGACTACCATCCGCTCATCAAGACCTACCTCGAAGAGCTGGGCGACGGCGTGCCGGACAAGAACCACGTCACGCTGTACCGCCGCCTGCTCGCCGCCCACGGCTGCGAGCACTGGGAAGGCCTGTCCGACGAGTATTTCGTCCAGGGCGCGATCCAACTGGCGCTGGCTTACTGCGCCGACGAGTTCCTGCCGGAAGTCGTCGGCTTCAACCTGGGCTACGAGCAGCTGCCGCTGCACCTGCTGATCACGTCCTACGAGCTGAACGAACTGGGCATCGACCCCTATTACTTTACGCTGCACGTCACCGTCGACAACGCCGGCAGCGGCCACGCGCACAAGGCCGTGCAGGCCGTGCGCACGCTGGCAGCCCAGTCGAGCGACCCGGCCGCGTTCTGGCGCCGCGTGCTGGATGGCTACCGCCTGAACGACCTGGGCGCCTGCACCACGTCCATCATCGGCTCGTTCGACCTGGAGGCCGAGCTGGTCGAGATCTTCACGGCGAAGGCCGCGATCGGCAAGAACATGCACTCGGATTACTGCCGCGTGGCCGGCCGTTCCGTCAACGACTGGCTGTCCGAACCCGCCGACATTCCCGCCTTCCTGAAGGCGATGGAAGACGCGGGCTGGATCCAGCGCGGCGAGCCGGTCGAGAACAGCCGCTTCTGGCGCCTGATCCAGGGCGAACGCGCGGAAATGTTCGGCGTGTTCTCCGCCTACGAGCAGGAAGTGCTGCGCGACTGGATCACGAGCACCCGCGACGACATCAAGACCAGCCGCACGGGCCGCGTGCTGTCGCACCGCGCGCGCCAGCGCACGCTGGACAAGCTGAACCAGCAAGGCGAGCGCAGCGGCTATCCGGAGCGTGGCCTGATCCGCCGCCGCACGGCGGGCACCGGCGGGGACAGCGAACTGATCCAGCTGGAAGAACGCGTCGCCGGCGCCGCCGGCAAGTCCGAGGCGATGTCCATGCTGGCGCGCCTGATGTCGCCTTCGGTGCATCATACGGCCATCGGCCTCATGGCGACCCGCATGTATTCCAAGCTGCTCGACGCCTGACGCAAACAATACAAGCCTTACCCTGGGACGCGGCCGCCGGCACCACCGGCGGCCGCGTCCCGTTGTCCAGAACGAGGAAACCTGTGCACATACTTGAACAACGCTTCCTGCGTGGCCCGAACATCCACGCGGAATCCCCATGCCTGCTGTCCGTGCTCGACCTCGGGGACGTGTACGGCGTCTCCACGCGCGACATCCCCCACTTCACGGAGGCCCTGCTGGACCTGCTGCCGTCGCTCGCCGACTACCTGGTGCCGACCGGGCAGCCGGGCGGCTTCGCCCAGCGCCTGCGCGAAGGCACGTATTTGGCGCGCGTCGTGGAGCACGTCGCCCTCGGCCTGCAATGCCTGGTCGGCGCGCCCGTGGGCTTCGGCCGCACCCGCCCCGTGTCGGGCAAGCCGGGGCAGTACCGCGTGGTCGTCGCCTACCTGCAGGAAAAGGTGGCGCAGCCGGCGTTCGCGCTGGCCGTCGACATCGTCGACGCGCTCGCGCACGGCAAGCCGTTCGATCTCGAACCGCGCCTGCAGGAACTGCGCGAGGTGGCGGAACACTATGCGATCGGCACCAGCACCGCGGCCGTGCTGGCGGCGGCGCAGGACCGCGGCATCCCCGTGCAGCGCATCACCGAGGACGCCAACCTGTTCCAGCTGGGCTGGGGCGCGAAGCAGAAGCGCATCCAGGCCACCGTCACGGGCGACACGAGCACGATCGCCGTGCGCATCGCCAGCGACAAGCAGCTGACCAAGCAGCTGCTGCAGGAAGCGGGCGTGCCCGTGCCCCAGGGCGAGACCGTCACCACGATCGAGGACGCGCTGCGCGTGGCGCGCAAGCTGGCCGTCCCCGTCACCGTCAAGCCGCTCGACGCCAACCAGGGCAAGGGCGTGACCGTCGACTGCCGCACCGACAGCGAAGTCGAGCAGGCCTACGCGTTCGCGCGCAAGCATGGACGCCGCATCATCGTCGAGCGCTTCGTCGACGGCGCCGACTACCGCGTGCTGGTCGCGGGCGGAAAGGTGGCGGCGGCCTCGTGCCGGCGTCCGGCCCACGTCGTGGGCGACGGCCGCAGCACCGTGCGCGAGCTGGTCGACGCGGAAAACACGAACCCCGCACGCGGCGCCGGCCACACGAACATTCTGACGAAGATCGCGCTCGACGCCCATGCCGAGGACCTGCTGCGCAAGCAGGGCTACGTGCCGGACGCCGTGCCGCCGGCGGGCGCCACCGTCTACCTGCGCGGCAACGCCAACCTGTCGACGGGCGGCACCGCCGAGGACGTGACGGACCTGCTGCCGGAATCGACGCGCCGCCTGTGCGTGCGCGCCGCCGCCAAGATCGGCCTGGACGTGGCCGGCATCGACATCGTGTGCCGCGACATCGCCGTGCCGCTGGACGAGCAGGGCGGCGCCGTCATCGAGGTCAACGCGGCGCCGGGCATCCGCATGCACCAGCATCCGAGCAGCGGCCAGGCGCGCGATGCGGGTGACGCCATCGTCGAGGGCATGTTCGGTCACGGCGACGGCCGCATCCCCGTCATCGCCCTGACTGGCACCAACGGCAAGACGACGACCACGCTGCTGATGGCGCACACGGTGCGCCTGGCCGGCCGCGTCACCGGCGTGACCACCACGCACGGCGTCTATATCGACGGCAAGCAGGTCGCCAGCGGCGACTGCACCGGCTACTGGTCGGCGCGCACCGTGCTGGCCTCGCCGGACGTGGAATTCGCCGTGCTGGAAACGGCCCGCGGCGGCATCCTGAAGCGCGGCCTCGCGTTCGACCGCTGCGACGTGGGTATCGTGCTGAACGTCGCGGCCGACCACCTGGGCCTGGACGGGGTCGACACCATCGAAGACCTGGCGCAGGTGAAGGCCGTCGTACCCATGTCGGCCTCGCGCGCCGTCGTGCTGAATGCCGAAGACCCCCTGTGCGTGGCCATGGCGCGGCGCGTCCACCCGGACGTCGAGATCATCTATTTTGCGATGGCAGCCGACAATCCCGTGCTGCTGCGCCACCTGGAAGAGGGCGGCCGCGCCACGTATTTCCAGGACAACGCCGTCGTCGTCGCCGACGCGACCTACCACCAGGAACTGCTGCGCGTGGAATCCATGCCGATCGCGTTCGGCGGCCGCGCGCGCTACAACATCGCGAATGCGCTGGCCGCGGCGGCGGGCCTGATGGCGTCCGGCTTCTCGAACCTGCAGATCGCCACGGGCCTGTCGACCTTCGTCAGCGACGGCAAGACCAACCCGCTGCGCACCAACGTGTTCGACGTGCGCGGCGTGACCGTGATCATCGACTATGCGCACAACAAGGCGGCATACTCGGCCCTCGTCGAGATGGCGCGCGCGCTGCTGCCGGGACAGCTGGTCGGCATCGTGACGGCGCCGGGCGACCGCCGCGACGAGGATCTGACGGACGTGGGCCGCGTGTGCGGGGCCGGCTTCGACGAACTGGTCGTCTACGATTCCGCCCCGCGCGGCCGCACGGCGGGCGCCGCCGTTGACCTCATCCTGCGCGGCGCCGAGGAAGTGGTCGGCGTGTCGGACACCCTGCACCGGGAACTGGACGTGGGCAAGGCGATCCGCCTGGGCCTGTCGCTGTGCGAGCGCGGCGACGTGCTGGTATTCGCCTGCGGCACCTCGCTGGACGTGTTCGTGGAAGCGATCCGCGAGATGGATCCGGAGAGCGCGCAAAAGATCGCGGCGCAGGTGGGGTAAGGAAGATCGGTAGTGAAAAGCCGCCCTTGCTTGCGCAGGGGCGGCTTTTTTTGTGATGCGACTGCAAAAATACGTCGTCCCTGCGCAGGCAGGGACCCAATTTTCACGTACTACGACAGCGCGTGCAGAACTTGGGTCCCTGCCTGCGCAGGGACGACCTGTCGAGGTTAATTCAGACCGCCTCCGCCGCGATCCTGCTCGCCGTCTCCGGCGACGTCGGGCGGATCGCCTCCGTCAGTTCCGTGATCGACGAGCCGCAGCCGAACACGAGCACGTCGCCCGGTTCGCAGCGGGCCAGGCCGGCGCGGATCGCCTGGTGCACGTCCAGCTCCACCTGCAGGTGGTCGGACTCGAATTTGGCCAGCTGCGCGCCCTGCACCAGCAGCTGCGACACCTCGCCGGCGGCGCGGCCGCGGTTCTCCGTTTCGTACACCACCAGCTCGTCGAAGCCCGACGCGCAGGTCTCGCCGATGTCGACCAGGTCGCCGTCGCGGCGGTCGCCCGGTGCGGCCACCACGCCGACGAGGCGGCCCGGCGTCATCGCGCGCGCCGTCTCGGCCAGCGCGGCATAGGCGGCCGCGTTGTGGGCATAGTCGACGATGACGGTGACGCCGTCCACGTCGTATACGTTCGAGCGTAGCGGGTTGTGCTTCCAGTCCGACACGAAGGTGCGCAGGCCGTCGGCGATCTCCAGGTTACCGAAGCCCGTCGCGGCCAGCGCGGCGGCGGCGGCCAGGCTGTTGGCGATGTTGTAGCGGGCGGCGCCCTTCAGGGTGACGGGCATCGTGCGCACGTCCAGCAGCGCCTCGTGGCGGGTGGCGCCGGCCAGCACGATGCTGTTGTCCTGCAGGTAGACGGCGCGGCCGCCCCGTTCCAGGTGCTGCAGCAGCACCGGGTTGTCGGCGTCGAGCGCGAAGTAGAGCACCTCGACGCCCGGGGCCAGTTGCGCGGCCATGGCGACGCAGTGGTCGTCCTCGGCGTTGAGCACCACGGCCCGGCGCGCGCGCCCGGCAATGACGCTCTTCACCCGCGCCAGTTCCTCGACGCTGTCGATGCCGTCCAGGCCCAGGTGGTCGGCGGAGACGTTCAGCACGACGGCGACGTCGCACTGGTCGTAGGCCAGGCCGCGCTTGAGCAGGCCGCCGCGGGCCGTTTCCAGCACGGCGAAGTCGACGTCGGGGCTGGCCAGCACGGTGCGCGCCGAGCGGTAGCCCGTGCAATCGCCCTTGACGATGCGGTCGCCGTCGATGAACACGCCTTCGGTCGTGGTGACGCCCGTGCGCAGGCCGGCCATGCGGGCCGCGTGGGCGACGAGCAGCGTCGTCGTGGTCTTGCCGTTGGTGCCGGTGACGGCCACCACGGGGATGCGGCCGTCGTCGCCGCCGAACAGCGCTTCCACGATGGAGGCGCCGGCGTCGCGCGGGGTGCCGCGGCTCGGGTACTGGTGCATGCGGATGCCGGGGGCGGCATTGACCTCGATGATGCCGCCGTCCTGTTCGCGCAGCGGCAGCGCGATGTCCTGGCACACGATGTCGATGCCGGCCACGTCCAGGCCGATGGTGCGCGCGGCGCGGATGCAGATGTCGCGCGTCTCTTCCGGCAGCAGGTCGGTCACGTCCTCGGCGGTGCCGCCGGTGGACAGGTTGGCGTTGCCGCGCAATTCGACCACGGCGCCTTCCGGCGGCACGGCATCCAGGTCGTAGCCCTGCTTGGCCAGGACATCCAGCGCGACGTCGTCGAGCGGGATCTTGGTGAGGATATTGGTGTGGCCGGCGCCCCGTGCCGGGTTGCCGTTCTCCAGTTCGACGAGCGCGCGCACCGTGGAGACGCCGTCGCCCATCACGTGCGGCGGCCGGCGCCAGGACGCGGCCGCGACCTTGCGGCCCGTGACGAGCACGCGGTAGTCGCGGCCCTGCAGGTGTTCCTCGACGATGATGCGGCGGCCGTACTGGCGCGCGAAATCGTAGGCGCGCTCGACTTCCTCGGGCGTCGTGCAGTTGACCGTCACGCCCTTGCCCTGGTTGGCGTCGAGCGGCTTGACGACGACGGGGCCGCGCATGCGGCGCGCCACGCGCAGCGCCTCGTCCAGCGTGCCTACGGTGGAACCGCCCGGCACCGGCACGCCGGCCTGGTCGAGCAGGGTCTTCGTCAACTGCTTGTCGCTGGCGATGCCGACGGCGATGTGGTTGGAGGCGCCCGTGATGGTGGCTTGCAGGCGCTTCTGGCGGCTGCCCCAGCCCAGCTGGAACAGGTTGGCATCCTCGGTCAGGCGCAGGCTCGGGATGCCGCGCTTGTGCGCCGCTGCCAGCACGGCGCCCGTGCTGGTGCCGATCGCATGGCGGTGGGCCGTATCGCGCAGTGCGTCCAGCAGCGCTTCCAGGTCGGGCGTCTCGTGGCGGGCGCAGGCATCGATCAGCGTGCGCGCCGCGTCCAGGGCGGCGCGTGCGACCTGCTCGATGGCGTAGCCGCAGGCGATGCGCACCTTGCCGGGGCGGGCGTGGTCTTCGTGCACCTGGCTGAAGGCACCGGGCGCGCCCGCGAGGCGCTGCAGTTCCATCAGCACCGGTTCGAGGGCATCGTGCGGGGCCTGGCAGGCGGACAGGCGCGCGGACGCTTCCGGGGTCATGCCGGGCAGCAGGGCCAGCAGGCGGGCGCCGAGGCCGGCGACGCCGGCGTCGGGCGCCGCCGCGGCATCGACCACGACCAGCATGCAGGGCGTCGCGGCGTACAGGTTCGGGCCGCGCAGGAAGCGTTGTTCAGTGATTCTCATGAGATCGGGTTCCGTTTCGTTACATTTTCCAAAAACTCGAGCAGCGGCGGCGGGATGCGGCGCGCGCCTGCTTCTTGCGCGGCGTGGGGCAGCACGTACTTGCTGCCGGCGGGCAGCAGGTGCAGGCGCACGTCGATCAGTTCGGGGGTTTCGCTGTTGGCGATCTCGGCGACGTTGGATTCCATCGAGCGGCCATCGACGATGGTGACGGCGCCCTGGCCCAGCACCTCGATGCCGGCGCCGCGTTCGACGACGAGGGCCGTGTCCTCGTCGATCCCGATGCCTTGCAGGTAGGGGTTCTGCGCCACCACCGTCAACAGGCGCGACAGGCGCTGGCGTTCCGAGAAGTGCTGGTCGATGACGACGCGGTGCAGGAAGCCCAGGCCCGCGCCCAGGCTCACCGAGCCCTTTTCCGGATGGAGTTCCACGCGCCCCGTGGCCAGCATGTGGCCGGACATCGCCGAGGCCCCGGCGCTGGTGCCGCCGATGCAGGCGCCGCGCAGCTTGAGGGCGGCGTGCATCTCGGCATCCAGGGCGGTGCCGCCGATGATGGCCAGCAGGCGCTTCTGGTCGCCGCCCGTCATGAAGATGCCGGTGGCGTCGACCACGTCGCGGATGTGCTCTTCGTTGTTGGCGTCCTGGCGGCTGGCCAGGTGCAGGTGGACGTGGCGTTGCACGCCCAGTTCGGCGAAGGCCTTGTCGTAGGTCTCCCACATGTCCTCGGCCACGGTGCTGGCCGCCGTGATGACGACGATCTTCGCGTCGGCACCGCCGGACAGCTCGACGAAGCGCCGCAGGATCTCCATGTCGCGCTGCTTGTCCTCATGGCCGCCGATGATCACGAGGTGGCCGTGGCTGGTCGCCAGGCGGGCCGCCCGGTCCTGCATGTCCTGGTCTTGCGTCGTCATTGCTGGATGATCCTTGCCTGCGGCATGTCACGGTTGGAGAAGGAGCCGGCTTCGGTCTTGCTGACGGCGATCAGGCCGACCGGCACGGCCGGGTCGAACAGCCCGACGCCGCGTTCCAGCGCCTGCTGCAGCGGCATGCCGTCCTCGATCCAGCCGTAGACGGTGCGCGCCAGCAGGTGGCGCACGATCTGTTCGCCGATGCCGGTGGCGGCGACGGCGCCGGCGGGGCCCGCATAGAAACCGCTGCCGATGATGGGCGTGTCGCCCACGCGGCCCAGCAGCGACGGCGCGGAGCCGCCCGTCGACAGCGCGACGGCGAAGTGGCCGTCGGGGCCGCGCACGACGGCGCCGACGGTGTCGCACGCCGCGTTTTCCGGCAGCTCGAGCGGGGTCTGGTAGTTCCAGAAGCGCAGGAAGGCCTTGGCCTTCGGATCGATGCCGGGCATGGCGGGCAGGGCGCCGGCCAGCTCCTTGACGACCTTGGCGTGGGCATCGCGCTGGCGCTGCGAGATCTCCGTATGGACGGGGTGCCGGATCGCGGCGGCGAAACGGTTCGCGCCGTCGCCGGCCAGCATCCAGTGCGGGGTATCGGCCACCGCGCGCGCCAGCAGCACGGGGTTCTTGACACCCTGTACGCAGGCGACCGCGCCCAGTCGGCCCTTGGTGTCCATGATCGAGGCGTCCATCTCGACGGTGGCGCCGTCCAGGCACAGCACGGAGCCCGTGCCGGCGTTGAAGCGGCCGTCGTCTTCCATGACGGCGACGGCGGCGATGGCGGCGTCCAGCGCATCGGCACTGATCGCAAGCTCCTGCGCGGCCCGCTCCACGGCGCGTTCGCAGCCGTCGTCGTAGTCGCGCGGGCTGCCGGCACCGCCGTGCACGACGATGGCATATCCTTGTTGGGTAACGCTCATGTTTTTTTATTCTCCAATGCAAGAGCCGGCCACGCGATAAATAAAGTGTGGTCCAGCGAATAGCGCATTATGCAAAACATACATAATTTGAAACATCGGTAGCCTAGCCGTGTGGATGTAAGAGGGGGCTTACACGGCCGCGGTCGTTACGAAACGGGGTGGGCATTCAGCCTGCCGTGGTGGAAACCGTCCGCAATGCGATGCGCAACTCCTGCGCCACCTGGCGCTTGCGCGCGTCCGTCGCGTAGCGTCCGATCTCGACCTGCACGCCGCGCGCCTCCAGATGCACGAGCGCCCGTCCGGGCCTGTCCGGAAGCAGCACGCGGGTGCGCAGCGGATCGAGGCGCGTGACGCGTCGCCGCTCGGCCTGCACGCATTCGACCACGAGGCCGCCGTCGGACAGGGCGATGCGTTCGTGGTCGGTGGCATGGCGTGCATACAGCAGCAGGGCGAGGCCGACGGCGGCGAGTTCCGTCAGGCTGAAGGCGAGCACGAGCCAGACGCCGTGGACGAGGAAGGCGATGGCCACGGCGAGGGACACGGTGCAGACGGCGGCGTAGGCAAGGGCGACCTGACGCGGTGTCAGGGAGCAATTGCGCTGTAGTATCCATTCGTACTGCATGGCCGCCTCGCGCCGGGGAAGGGGAGAATGCAGATCATACTGCAAGCGCGGCGTGGCGGCGTGGCCTCACGGACTCGGCGCCAGGTGCCGTCCGGTCCGGAATCTGCTACACTCTCGCCCCTTTTCCACGAGAGGCTTCCATGGCGAACGCTTGCGGCGTCGACTTCGGCACGTCCAATTCCACCGTCGGCTGGGTACGCCCCGGCCAACCGACTCTCCTGACCCTGGAGGACGGCAAGCCGACCCTGCCTTCGGTCGTGTTCTTCAATGCCGACGAGGATGCGGTGCGCTATGGCCGGGCTGCCCTGGCCGATTACCTGGAGGGCTACGACGGCCGCCTGATGCGCTCGCTGAAGAGCCTGCTCGGCACGAGCCTGATGGACGGGCAGACCGAGGTCGCCGGGCGCGCCTTGCCGTTCCGTCAACTGCTGGCCCACTTCATCGGCGAGGTCAAGCGCCGCGGCGAGCAGCAGGCCGGTCGCCCGTTCGACCACGCCGTGTTCGGCCGTCCCGTCTATTTCGTCGACGGCGACCCGGAGGCCGACCGCCTGGCCGAGGACACGCTGGCCGGCATCGCCCGCTCCGTGGGTTTCAAGGACATCGGCTTCCAGTACGAGCCGATCGCCGCCGCGTTCGACTACGAGTCGCGCATCGGGGGCGAGGAGCTGGTCCTGATCGCCGACATCGGCGGCGGCACCTCGGACTTCTCGCTGGTGCGCCTGGGCCCGGACCGCGCCGCCCGGCCCGACCGCCGCGAGGACCTGCTGGCCAACGGCGGCGTGCACATCGGCGGCACCGACTTCGACAAATACCTGAGCCTGGCGAGCGTGATGCCCCTGCTGGGCTACGGCAGCCAGCTGGTGTCGGGCGCGGCCATCCCGTCGAGCTATTATTTCAACCTGGCGACCTGGCACACGATCAACCAGGCCTATACCCGCAAGAGCGTCGCCCAGCTGGCCGAGCTGGTGCGCGACGCCGCCGAGCCGGACAAGCTGCAGCGCCTGCGCCACCTGATCGACGAGCGCGCCGGCCACTGGCTGGCCATGCGCGTGGAAGAGGCGAAGATCGCGCTGTCCGACGCGCCCGAGGTCGTGCTGGACCTGGACCGCCTGCAGCCGCCCGAGCAGCTGCGCATCGCGCGCGCCGGCTTCGATGCGGCCGCATCCACGCTGGTCGACCAGGTCGGCGCCACCGTGCGCCAGCTGCTGGCGGATGCGGGCGTGCCACCGGAACGCGTGGACACGGTATTCTTCACGGGCGGATCGAGCGGTGTGACGGCGCTGCGCGAGCGTATCGCCAGCATCGTCCCGGACGCGCGCCGCGTGGAGGGCGACCTGTTCGGCAGCATCGGCGCCGGGCTGGCGCTGGACGCCGCGCGCCGCTACGGCTGAGCCCGCGTACACCATCAAAGAAAGGATCATCGTGTTCGAACGCCCCATCGTCATGCTCGACTTCGAGACCACCGGCCTGTCGCCGGATACGGGCGACCGCATCACCGAAGTGGCCGCGCTGCGCATCGCCGGCGGCGAGATCGTCGACCGCTACGTTTCGCTCGTCAATTGCGGCGTGCGCGTCCCTTATTTCATCACCCAGCTAACGGGCATCACGCAGAAGATGGTCGACGGCGCGCCGCCGGCCGACGAGGTGGTGCCGGCGCTGCTGGACTTCATCGGCAACGACGTGCTGGCCGCCCACAACGCCAGCTTCGACGAGAAATTCCTGAAGGCCGAGGGCGCGCTGCTGGGCCACGATTGCCGCCACACGGGCCTGGTGTGCTCGCTGAAGCTGTCGCGCCGCGTGTTCCCGGGCCTGGCCAGCTACAAGCTGGGCCAGCTGTCGCAATCGCTGGGCATCGTGTTCGGCGGCCGCGCCCACCGGGCCGAGGCCGATGCCGAGGCGGCCGCGCACGTGCTGCTGCACATCGGCCGCCACCTGGGCAGCTCGTATGGACTGCAGCGCGTCGCCCCCGAGCTGCTGGTCTCGCTCAACCGCGTGGCGGCCGCCAAGGTCCCGCGCTTCATCGACGCCTACGTCGCGAGCCGCTCCGGCGACTGATGCCGGCGCCGCCGGGCGGGTGCGCTTTCGCCGCTGTCCATCCCCTCCCGATTGGTGCAGGTCAAATCCGCAGGCCTGCCCAAATTTAAACTTTTGGCAAGTATCGAGCGCATGGCAAGTCGCTGGTCGCGGCTTGCCGGCCTTGTCCGTCGGAGTTCAACGACATAAGTCCGGAGAGCGAACATGGAAGGCGACCCCTCACAGCCCAAGCCCTCGCGCGAGCAGCCGTACAGGCAGCTGCACGAGCCGCCACACCAGACGCCAGACAAGACGCGAAGCAAGCCTCGGCCCGAGGCCCCATACACGCCATCGCACACGCGATCAACTACGTCATCGCAGCCGCGATCACACACGCCCTCGCGGACCTCGCCGCACAAGGCCGAGCTTCTTTCCTGGTTCGCGCGCGCCGCCGAGCGCGGCGATCCGTACGCGCAATTCAATCTGGCCCTCATGTACAAGAACGGCGAGGGCACGCCCCGCGACGATGCGGCCGCATGCCGCTGGCTACGCCGCGCCGCCGGCCAGGGCCTGGCGTTCGCCCAGAACCACCTGGGCAGCATGCTGTTCCTGGGGCGCGGCGTGCCCCAGTCCGATACGGACGCCGCATACTGGTTCGGGCGCGCGGCGGAGCAGGGTGATCCGTCAGCGCAGCAGAACCTGGGCGACATGGCGCGCCACGGCCGCGGCATGCCGCGCGATGCCGAGCTGGCGGTCCACTGGTATGCGAAAGCGGCCGAGCAGGACCTGGCCAGCGCCCAGCGGCGCCTGGGCGAGTGCTATCTGCGGGCCGAAGGCGTGCCCGCCAGCCACCCACTCGCCATGGCGTGGTTCCGCAAGGCGGCGCTGCTCGAGGATGCGGCCGCCGAAGTCAGCCTGGGCCTGATGTACCGGCACGGCCAGGGCGTGGCGCCGGGGGAGGCCGAGGCCGTGCACTGGTTCCGCCGGGCCGCGGCGCGCGGCCATGCGCCGGGCCAACGCCTGCTGGGCCAGGCCTGCCTGGATGGCCGCGGCACGCCGCGCGACCGTACGGCCGGCATCTCCTGGCTACGCTGCGCGGCGGGGCAGGGTGATGCGGAGGCGGCCTGGAGCCTGGGCCGCTTGCTGGCAGACGGGCCCGACGGCCAGCGCGACGAGGCGGCGGCCCTGGCCTGGTACGAACAGGCGGCCCGGCGCGGACATGCGCCGTCCCAGTACCAGCTCGGCACCCTCTATGCCCAGGGCCGCGGCACGCGGGCCGATCCGCAGCGCGCCCTGGTCTGGTACCGCCGCGCGGCGAACCAGGGGGCCGCCAATGCCCAATTCACCCTCGGCGTCATCTACGCCAACGGCCAGGGAGTGCGCCGCAACGACGCGATGGCCGCCGAATGGTACCGGCGCGCCGCGGAGCAGGGCGATGCCAGCGCGCAGAACAACCTCGGCGTCATGTATGCGAACGGCCTGGGCGTATGCCAGGACGATGCGCTGGCCGTGCAGTGGTATGGCCTGGCGGCCGAGCAGGGCCATCCGCTGGCCCAGTACAACCTGGGCGGCATGTACGGCGCCGGCCGGGGCGTGGCCCGCGACAGCGTGCGTTCCTATATGTGGATGCTGCTGGCGGCCGACGCCGGCGACGCAGCCGCCAGCGCCAACAAGGCCATCGTCGCCCGCCGCCTGTCGCCGCGCGAGATCGACAGCGCGATCGACCTGCGCCGGCGCTGGCACAGCGAGCGTTCCCCTTCGGGCACGGAGCGGCGCGCCGCCTGAGGGAGCGGCCGATACAGCGTGGACGGTGCGGGATGCGACGCCGCGTCCCACGTTCCATGCACGTCGATTGACGTCCTACGATTCAGGTTCCACGATCCAGGTTCCACGATCCATGTTCCTGCGTTCCATGCTCTAGGATCCATGTTCTACGATCCATGCCCCGTGATCCAAGCTCCACGATCCATTCCCAACGCTCATTCCCTACGTTACATGCCACATTCTGGACAGCCGTTTCCACCGTCTATCGCGTAAAACGACCGCCCCGTCGCAATCTTGGCCATTCCGGGATGCGGCTTCCTTACAGTGCTGAGTAACGCGATCTGCAATGGGAAGGGAAGTGATATGGGACCTGTCGATGCGGGACGCCGGCGAGCCGTCGCCAGCCTGTTGTCCTTGCCGCTGCTTGGCGTTGGGGGCGGCGTGCACGCACGCGCGGTGCGGGCGGAGCGCGTGGATGCGGCAATCGCCGCGCCTGCCGCCGCGTTCATGGCCGACCCGCGCGCCGTGGGGCTGTCGATCGGCGTGCTGCATGGCGGCATGCGGCGCACCCGACATGCCGGCACCGTCGACGGCGACCGTCACCGGGCGCCGGACGACCGCACCATCTATCCCATCGCTTCGCTGACCAAGACGTTCACGGCGACATTGCTGGCGCAGGCCCAGCATGACGGCAAGCTGAGGCTGGAGGACGACATCCGCCTGTACCTGGATGGCGACTACCCGAACCTCGTCTACGAGGGCCAGCCGATCCAGGTGCGCTACCTGGTGAGCCACCTGTCCGGCTTGCCGCGGCTGCTGCCCGACAGGCCGGAGGCGGCTCCGGTTTTACGAGCGACGTCCCGTATCCAGACCGCTTGCGCGCGCTCGTCGCGGCGACGACGCGGCGCCAATTCGATGCAGGCCTGCACCAGGCCAGGCTGACGGCGCCACCGGGAACACGTTTTCAGATTCGAATGCTGCGGCGCAATTGGCGGGATATACATTGGAGCGCGTGTACGGGATCGATTTCGACACCCTGGTTCGCCGGCATATTGCCGATCCGCTGGGCATGCAGGATACGGGTATCGTCGTCAACGAAGAGCAGCGGCGGCGCTGCGTTTCCGGATACGAGAACGGCAAGCGCCAGCCGTATTTTCCAGACCAGACACAGGCCGCCGGCGCATTGAAATCGACACTGGCGGATATGCTGGCTTATGCGGATTGGCAATTAGCGGAACGGGATCCAGCGGTGCGCCTGTCGCACCAGCCTGTCTATCGCGACGGCGATGTATTCGTTGCCTTGAATTGGCAAGTCGTGGAAAAGGAAAGGCGCCGTGTGATTTCCAGGATGGCTCGCATCCCGGTTTCGCCTGCCTGCTCGTCCTGCATCCGGAGAGTGATATTGCCATCGTATTGCTGTCGAACGAAATCGATCCCGGTACGCTCCAGCGCTTGCGTACCGTGGCAAACGGCATCGCTCTGCGACTGGACGCGCACGCCATTGCCATACCGTGAAAAGCGCCCGTCGCCATCGATATTATCGGAGGATCTTGATTCTCACGAAAATGCGCATGTGCGCGGATGGTAATTCGCGTGGAGAACTGCATAATAATTACGGCGATTCCACGTAATACTTTCCGCGATTTCCTTTCCTGTCTTCGCATTCGAATTGCCCACGCTTCGACATTTACGAAGATGCCCATCTGAAATATCTGATTTCCCTCTCTCATTCGCCACGCTACACTTTATTTGTCGTCACCGAACAAGACGGCCTGCCCGGAAAAATACATCGTTCGGCAGAACCATGAGAAAGGAAAAGAATAATGAAAACCTTGCCCTTGAAAGTCGTCGGCATCATCGTCCTGATGATCCTGCTGTGGTCGCTCGCGCCGTTCGGCACGGTGCCCGCCGGACACCGGGGCGTGATGACGACCTTCGGCAGCCCGAGCGACCAGGTGCTGAGCGAAGGCATCCATTTCCGGATTCCGCTGGCGCAAAAGCTCAACCTCGTCAACGTCTCGATCCAGAAAGGCGAGGGCGACGGCGACGCGGCCTCGCGCGACCTGCAGACCGTGCACACGCGGGTGGCGCTGAACTACCACGTGCTGCCGCAGGGCGCCGTTTCCGTGTTCCGCGACCTCGGCAACGAGCCCGGCACGCGCATCATCCTGCCGGCCGTGCAGGAAGCGGTGAAGGCCGTCACGGCGCGCTTCACGGCCGAGGAGCTGGTGGCCAAGCGTACCGACGTGCGCGACCAGATCGTCGCCCAGCTGCGCGAACGCCTGGGCCGGCACGGCATCGTCGTGGACGAGTTCTCGATCGTGAACTTCAATTTCTCGAAGTCGTTCAACGACGCGATCGAAGCCAAGACGACGGCCGAGCAGCTCAAGCTCAAGGCCGAGCGCGACCTGCAGCGCATCGAGGTCGAGGCCAAGCAGCGCGTCGCCCAGGCCCGGGCAGAAGCGGAATCGCTGGCCGTGCAGCGCCAGCAGGTCACGCCCGAACTGATCCGCCTGCGCGAGATGGAAAACCAGCGCATGGCGATCGAGAAGTGGGACGGCAAGCTGCCGAACGTCGCGGGCGGGGCGGTACCGTTCATTAACGTGAAGTGATGCACTTCATCCCATGAATTCGGGATAAGATGCTCTGTGGCATTTCCAACAACCTGCTCATCGACATCGAGATTGATAGACATGCACCTGAGACACCTTACCCTCGTCGCCGCGCTGGCTGCCGCCTTCGGCAGCGGCACGGCGCTCGCCCAAGCCCGGTCGCCAGCCTGCGGCGGCACGCCCCTGGCTTACCCGGTCGCCAAGAAGGTCGACCAGACCGACGATTATTTCGGCACCAGGGTCGCCGATCCGTACCGCTGGCTGGAGGATGCGAACAGCGCCGAGACCAAGGCCTGGGTCGATGCCGAGAACAAGGTGACCCAGGCCTACCTGGCACAGATCCCGCAGCGCGGCGCGATCCGCGAACGGCTGACCCAGCTGTGGAACTACGAGCGCTACTCGGTACCGTACAAGGAGGGTGGCCGCTACTTCTACAGCCGCAATGACGGCTTGCAGAACCAGAACGTGCTGTACACGATGACGTCGCTGGACGACACGCCGCGCGTGCTGCTCGACCCGAACACGCTGGCGGCGGACGGTACCGTCGCGCTGGCCGGGACGGCGGTGAGCCCGGACGGCAAACTGCTCGCCTATTCGACGGCGGCTTCGGGCTCGGACTGGAACGAAATCCGCGTGCGCGACATCGAGACGGGCAAGGACCTGGCGGACCACGTCAAGTGGGTGAAATTCTCCAGCACGGCCTGGACCCACGACGGCAAGGGTTTCTTCTACAGCCGCTACGACGAGCCGAAGGAAGCGACCAAGCTGGCCGACGTCAATTACTTCCAGAAGCTGTACTATCACAAGGTCGGCACGCCCCAGAGCGCCGACACGCTCGTCTACGACCGCCCGGACGAGAAGGAATGGGGCTTCCTGGCCATGACGACGGACGATGGCCGCTACCTGCTGATCCAGGCGACGCGCGGCACGGCGCACAAGCACCGCATCTTCTACAAGGACCTGTCCCGGCCGGACGCGAAGGTGCTGCCGCTGATCGACAATTTCGACGCGGCCTACGAGTTCGTCGACAACGTCGGCCCCGTGTTCTACTTCGTTACCGACCGCAACGCGCCGCGCCAGCGCATCGTCGCCATCGACACCCGCAAGCCGCAGGAAAGCGGCTGGAAGACCGTGGTGCCGGAGAGCCGCGACACGCTCGTCGCCAGCCACCTCATCGACAACCAGCTCGTCAGCGAATACCTCGTCGATGCGCGCAGCAGCGTGCGCATCGTCGATTTGAACGGCAAGCCCGTTCGCGAAGTGGCATTGCCCGGCATCGGCAGCGTGTCCGGCTTCGGCGGCAAGCGGGGCGACAGCGAGACCTTCTTCTCCTTCACCAGCTACACGATGCCGACGACGATCTATCGCCTGGACATGAAGCGCGGCGCCAGCACCGTGTTCCGCCAGCCGAAGGTGGCGTTCGACCCGGCCGGCTACGAGACGCGCCAGCAGTTCTACACGAGCCGCGACGGCACCCGGGTGCCGATGTTCATCGTGTCGAAGAAGGGGCTGAAGCTGGACGGCAGCAATCCGACCTACCTGTACGGCTACGGCGGCTTCAATATCTCGCTGACGCCCGCATTCTCGCCGGCCAACCTGGCCTGGATGGAGATGGGCGGCGTGTTCGTCGTCGCCAACCTGCGCGGCGGCGGGGAATACGGGGAAGCGTGGCACGAGGCGGGCACGAAGCTCAAGAAGCAGAACGTGTTCGACGACTTCATCGGCGCGGCCGAATGGCTGGTGGCGAACAAGGTCACGTCGCCCGCCAAGCTGGCCATCGGCGGAGGCAGCAACGGCGGCCTGCTGGTCGGCGCGGCGATGACCCAGCGTCCCGACCTGTTCGGCGCCGCGATCCCGCAGGTGGGCGTCATGGACATGCTGCGCTTCCACAAGTTCACCATCGGCTGGGCCTGGACCTCGGACTATGGTTCGTCGGAGAACGCGGACGAATTCAAGGCGCTCGTCAAGTATTCGCCGCTGCACAACCTCAAGCCCGGCACCTGCTATCCGGCGACGATGATCACGACGGCCGACCACGACGACCGCGTCGTGCCGGCGCACAGCTTCAAGTTCGCGGCGACGGCGCAGGCGGCGCAGGCGGGCGGCAACCCGGTGATCATCCGCATCGACACCAAGGCCGGCCACGGCGCCGGCAAGCCGACGACGAAGCAGATCGAGGAAGTCGCGGACCGCTGGGGTTTCCTGGCGAAGGCGCTGCACATGGACGCGCCGGCCACGGTGGCGAGCGGCGCGCAGTAAGGAAGGCGGCGTAAGCACGGCGCAGCCAGGTTGTTGTAAGCTGCCGACGCCTTGGAAGGCGCTGGCAGCGAAATCGCTTGCATGACTGGCACGCCTTGCCGTGCGCGGGCATACGCTGGGGCATAATGCAGCCGTTGCATTTGTCCAAATCCATGCCGCTGCCGCCGGCAGCGGATTCCCGCATGAAGATCCGCGCATATTTATTGATCACGGTGGGCGCCATCCTCCTGCCGATCTCGCTGTTCGCCGCCGTCGCCCTGCAGACGCTGTTGCGCGCCGAGCGCGAAGCCGCCTTGCAGGCCCTCACGGAGACCGTCAGCGCGACCGCGCTGCTGGTGGACCGCGAACTGAGCAGTGCGGAAGCGGCGCTGCGGGTGCTGGCGCGCTCGCCGCATCTGGCCAGCGGCGACATCCGGGCCTTCTACGACCATGCCCGGAGCGCGGACCGCGGCGAGGGGGGCAGGACGATCTTGTTCGACGCCGAGGGCCAGCAAATCATCAACACGGTGGCGCCTTACGGGCAGCCGCTGCGGCCGGCGCCCGATTATGTACGGGTACGCACGCGCCGTGTCATCGAGAGCCAGCAGACGGTGGTGTCGGACCTGATCATCGGCGCGCTGCAGCAGATTCCCGTCACGACGATCAACATTCCCGTGCCGCTCGACGGCGGCCGGCGCTACGTGCTGGGCTCCGTGTTCGCGCCTGACTATTTCAGCAAGCTGATCGCGCGTCGCGCCATGCCGTCGAGCTGGACGCTGTCCGTGATCGACCGCGCCGGCCGCTACGTCGCCCGCTCGCGCGAGCCCACGCGGCTGGGAAACTACGCGAATCCCGCGCTGCTGGACGCGGCGAACGCCCACGGCGAGGGACAGGTCCGCTACAACAACCGCGCGGACATCGACTCCTACCATGCCTATGCGCGCTCGCCGATGTCGGGCTGGATCGTCGCCGTCAGCGTGCCCGCCGCCGAGATCGAAGGCGCGGCGCGCCGCGCGACGACGCTGGCAGCCGCCGGCCTGCTGGTGGCGCTGCTGTGCGCGAGCGCGGCCGCCGCGTTCTTCGGGCGCCGGTTGCTACGCGCGGTCGCCGGCGCCGAGGCGACGGCCGCCATGCTGGGGCGCGGCGAGCAACCCCGCCGTCCCGGCACCGGCATCGCCGAGGTCGATGCGCTGCAGGACGCGATGTGCGCCGCCGGGCGCAAGCTGGCCGAGGCGGACCGGCAGCGCGCCGAGCTGCTGGCGCGTGAACGGGACGCACGGTGCCTGGCCGAGGAGCAGGTACGCATCCGCGACGATTTCCTCGCCATGCTGAGCCACGAGTTGCGCAATCCGCTCAGCGGCATCGTCGGCGCCGCCCAGCTGCTGGGCATGGAAAGTCCGAACGCGGCCCTGAAACGCAACGCCCAGGACATCCTGATGCGCCAGAGCCGGCACCTGACGCGCATCGTCGACGACCTGCTCGATCTGGCGCGCCTGGCGCGCGGCAAGATCAAGCTCGAGATGCAGCCGGTCGAACTGTCCGCCGTGGTCGAGTCGACGGTGTCCGCGTTGCGGGTGGCCGGCCGCGTCGACCACGCGCTCGGGTGCCGCCTGCAGCGCCTGTGGGTGCGGGGCGACCGCACGCGCATCGAGCAGGTCGTCGGCAACCTCGTGACGAACGCGCTGAAGTATACGCCGCCGGGTGGGCGCATCGACATCGTGCTGGAAGCGAACGAAGGCATGGCCTGCCTCGAGGTCGCCGATACGGGCGTCGGCATCGCGCCCGAGCTGATGCCGAAGCTGTTCGACATCTTCGTGCAGGGTACGGTGTCGCTCGACCGCGCCCAGGGCGGCCTGGGGATCGGCCTGGCGCTGGTGCAGCGCCTCGCGGCGCTGCACGGCGGCAGCATCGAGGCGGCCAGTGCGGGCAGCGGGGAGGGCAGCACCTTCCGCCTGCGCCTGCCCTTGCTGGCCGCGCTGCCGCACGAGACGCCGCCCACGGGCGAGGCGCGGTCCGCGCCGGCGGCGCACCCCTTCTCGACGGTGCTGCTGGTCGACGACAACGACGATGCGCGGCGCATGCTGGTGGGTCAATTCGAGGCGGCCGGCTGGCGCGTGTCGGAGGCGGCGGACGGCATCGCGGGCCTGGCGTTGGCGCGGCGCGCGCGGCCCGACCTGGCCGTCGTCGACATCGGCCTGCCCGGTATCGACGGCTACCAGGTGGCGCGTGCGTTGCGCGCCGACGCGTCGTTCGACGGCATGCGGCTGGTTGCCCTGACGGGATACGGGCAGGAGGCCGACCGCCTGCGCGCGCTGGATGCCGGTTTCGATGCGCATTACGTAAAACCGATCGATTTCGAGGCGCTAGTGCACGATTTGGCCGCTACCTGAGTCATCGCGACCCGGTTTGACCGAATTCGTGGGATATCGGTCCCACCGCATGCCTTCCGTTTTGGGAAGATCGTCCTGTGACAATGACAGGAGTTCTTCCATGATTCGCGATATCGCGATTGTTGCCTTTCCCGGTTTCCAGCTGGTCGACCTGGCCGCGCTGAACGTCTTCGAGCTGGCCAACCGCCCGCCCGGCGGCCCCCATTATCGCTTGCACGTGCTGTCGCGCCAGGGCGGGCCGGTGGCCAGTTCGGCGGGCATCAGCGTCGACACCGTCGCCTTCGATACGCTGGCCAGCCCTCCCGACACCATGATCGTGTTCGGCGGCGACGACCTCGATGCCCAGCCGCGCGCACTGCTCGACTTCCTGGCGCAGACGAGCAGCGCAGCGCGCCGCACGGCCAGCATCTGCAGCGGCGTGTTCCTGCTGGCCGCGGCCGGCCTGGTCGAGGGCCGCAGCGTGACCACCCACTGGAACCTCGCCGCCGAGCTGCAGCGCCGCCATCCGGGACTGCGCGTCGAGCCGGACCGCATCTTCATCAACGATGGGCCGTACTGGACCTCGGCCGGCATGACGGCCGGGCTCGACCTGGCGCTGGCGCTGGTCGAGGAAGACGTCGGCAGCGCGGCGGCGCGCGAGATCGCCCGCCACATGGTGCTGTACTACCGGCGCAGCGGCGGCCAGTCGCAGTTCGCCAGTCCCGCGGACATCGCGCCTCGTTCCGATCGCATCCAGGCCGCGCTGGAATACGCGCGCGACAATCTGTGCCGCCCGCTGTCGCTGGAAGAACTGGCCGACGCGGCGCAGCTGTCGCGCCGCCAGTTCAGCCGCAGCTTCCGCGCCGAGACGGGCCAGACGCCGGCGCGCGCCGTCGAGCAGCTGCGCGTGCAGGCGGCCCGCGAACTCATCGAAACCACCAGCCATCCGATCGAGGTCGTCGCCCGCGAGAGCGGCTTCCTCGATCCGGAGCGCATGCGCCGCGCCTTCCTGCGCGCCTTCGGCCATCCGCCGCAGGCGATCAAGCGCCAGGCCCGCGCCGGCCGCCTTCCCACCTGACCTTCACCACCACGACGAGGACCCGACCATGACAATCAACGATACTTTCCTGCTCGGCGGCAGCACGCCGATCCGGCGCCTGGGCTACGGCGCGATGCGCATCACCGGGCCCGGCGTGTGGGGCGATCCGCCCGACCGCGATGGCGTCATCGCGCTGCTGCGCAGCCTGCCCGAACTGGGCGTCGACTTCATCGACACGGCCGATTCCTACGGCCCCAACGTCTCCGAGGAACTGATCCGCGACGCGCTCGCGCCGTACCGCGCCGGCACGGTCGTCGCCACCAAGGCCGGCCTGGCGCGCACGGGCCCGGGCAACTGGGTGCCGCTGGGCCGCCCCGAGTACCTGATCCAGCAGGCCTACGCCAGCCTGCGCCGGCTGGGCGTCGAGCAGATCGACCTGTGGCAGCTGCACCGCATCGATCCGGCCGTGCCGCGCGGCGAACAGTTCGGCGCTATCGCCTGGCTGCTGGAGCAGGGCGTGATCCGCCATGCGGGCCTGTCCGAGGTGGGCGTGGCGGACATCGACGAGGCGCGCCGCCACTTCCCCGTGGCGACGGTACAGAACCGCTACAACCTGGCCGAGCGCCAGAGCGAGGACGTGCTGGCGTATGCGGAAGACCACGGCATCGGCTTCATTCCCTGGTTCCCGCTGGCGGCGGGCAGCCTGCTGCAGCCGGGTGGGGTGCTCGATGCCATCGCGCGTCGCCACGGCGCCACGCCGGGCCAGGTGGCGCTGGCCTGGCTGCTCAGGCGCAGTCCCGTGATGCTGCCTATTCCCGGCACGTCGAGCCTCGCGCACCTGCGCGAGAACCTGGGGGCGTGGGAACTCATGCTGTCGGACGAGGAATTCGCGGCCTTGTCGCAGCTGGGGCGCTGACCGGTAGATCGCGCCGGTAGATCGAGCGATATGGCACGTCGTCCCTGCGCAGGCAGGGACCCAATTAAGCGAGCGTTGCCGTCACATTACATTGGGCCCCTGCCTGCACAGGGGCGACGCGATCATGGTGCAGGGCGCCGCTAGCGGTGCACCACCACCATCAGCGCCTTGGCCTCGGCCTTGCCCGCGTTACGGATCACGTGATCCTGGTCGGCCGGATAGCGCGCCGTCGCGCCATGCTTGATTTTCTTCTTTTCTCCCCCCACCTCGAGTTCCACCGTCCCCGTGACGATGGTGAGGTGCTCCGTGGTGCCGGGGTCGTGGGCCTGGGAGGCCAGTTCGCCGCCCGGCTGGAGCGTCAGTTCGTACCATTCGTACTTGCCGGCCAGCTCCATCGGTCCCAGGATGCGCAGCGAGTAGCCGGCGTGGGCGCCGGGCAGGGTCGGGATCTCGTGCGCCTCGACCACGCGAATATGCTCGGGCGTACGCACCTCGGACGACAGCAGCTCGCCGATCTGCACGCCCAGCGCATTGGCCAGGCGCCAGGTGATGGCGATGGTCGGGTTGGCCTTCTCGCGCTCGATCTGCGACAGCATCGATTTCGAGACGCCGGCGATGCGCGACAGGTCTTCCAGCGTCAGGCCGCGCGCCAGGCGCAGGCGCTGCAGGGTGGCGCCCACTTCCGGAGGTGCATTATTGGTAACGACGGTATTCATCTAAGCTTATGTATTCTTGCTTGCCAAGTTCAATGGCCGGGGGTAATATTCGATATATTGAATTCGCGTTCGACATAGAGAACAAGTTCAAGACATCGAACGACCCACGGTACAACATCCGCCAACCGCCGGTCAAGCCGGACAGTAAATAAAAGGGATCACATCATGAGCGACCAGGCTTTTTATAGCGCCCTCCAGCAGAAACTCCACACGCTCCAGAGCGAGGGCCTGTTCAAGCCCGAGCGCGTGCTCGCCTCGCGCCAGGGCGCCGAAGTGGTCGCCCAGGACGGCCGCACGCTGATCAACATGTGCGCCAACAACTACCTGGGCCTGTCCGGCGACCTCGAGACGCAGAAGGCGGCGGAAGCGGCGCTGCAGAAATACGGCTATGGCCTGTCGTCCGTGCGCTTCATCTGCGGCACCCAGACCGTGCACAAGGAACTCGAGGGCGCGCTGTCGCGTTTCCTGGGCACCGAGGACACGATCCTGTACGCGGCGGCCTTCGATGCGAACGGCGGCGTGTTCGAGCCCCTGTTCGACGAAAACGACGCGATCATCTCCGACGCGCTGAACCACGCGTCGATCATCGACGGCGTGCGCCTGTGCAAGGCGGCGCGTTATCGCTACGCCAACAACGACATGGCCGACCTGGAAAAGCAGCTGCAGGCCGCCACCGACGCGGGCAAGCGCCACAAGATCATCGTCACCGACGGCGTGTTCTCGATGGACGGCACCATCGCCAAGCTGGACGAGATCGTGGTACTGGCCGAGAAATACGGCGCGCTGACCATGATCGACGAATCGCATGCCTCCGGCTTCATGGGCGCGACGGGCCGCGGCACGCACGAGCACTGCGGCGTGGTGGGCAAGATCGACATCATCACGGGCACCCTGGGCAAGGCCCTGGGCGGCGCCATGGGCGGCTTCACCTCGGGCCGCAAGGAAGTGATCGAGATGCTGCGCCAGAAGTCGCGTCCCTACCTGTTCTCGAACACGCTGGCCCCGATGATCGCCGGCGCCTCGCTGGCCGTGCTGGAGCGCATCAGCAAGAGCACCGAGCTGCGCGACCGCCTGCACGAGAACACCGCCTACTTCCGCAAGGAGATCGAGCGCATCGGCTTCACCATCAAGCCGGGCACGCACCCGGTGGTGCCCGTGATGCTGTTCGAGGCGCCCATCGCGCAGAAATTCGCCGCTCGCATGTTCGAACTGGGCGTGCTGCTGTCGGGCTTCTTCTACCCGGTGGTGCCGATGGGCCAGGCGCGCGTGCGCGTCCAGCTGTCCGCCGCCCACACCCGCGAACAGCTCGACACCGTGCTGGCCGCCTTCGAACAGGCCGGCCGCGAACTGGGCATCCTCAAGGCGCAGTAAGGGCGGTCCCTACGCATCCGAACAAGAACACGAACAGAAAGTACAGGTACAACAGCATGGAACGCATCCTCATCATCGGCGCCAACGGCCAGATCGGCAGCGAACTCGTGACCGCCCTGGCGGACAAGCACGGCGCGGACAACGTCATCGCCTCGGACATCGGCGCGGACAACGTCTACGGCGCCAAGCGCTACACCCGCGTCGACGTGCTCGACAAGGACGCCGTGGCGCGCCTCGTGGCGGACGAAGGCATCACCCAGGTGTACCAGCTGGCGGCGCTGCTGTCGGCCACCGGGGAAAAGGCGCCGCTGAAGGCCTGGACGCTGAACATGGACGGCCTGCTGAACATCCTGGAAATCGCCCGCGAGCGCGGCGAGGCGGGCAAGCCGCTGAAGATCTTCTGGCCCTCGTCGATCGCCGCGTTCGGCCCCAACACGCCGTCGGATGCGCCCCAGTACGCGATCATGGATCCGACCTCGATCTACGGCATCAGCAAGCTGGCCGGCGAGCGCCTGTGCGAGTACTACCACGCCAAGTACGGCGTCGACGTGCGCAGCATCCGCTACCCGGGCATCATCAGCTTCAAGTCCCCCCCGGGCGGCGGCACCACCGACTACGCGATCGCGATCTTCCACGCGGCGCTGCGCGGCGACGTGTACGAATGCTTCCTGGGCCCGGAAACGACGCTGCCGATGATCTACATGCCGGACGCGATCCGCGCCACCGTCGAGCTGATGGAAGCGCCGGCCGAACGGGTCAAGATCCGCTCCTCGTACAACGTCGCCGGCGTGTCGTTCAATCCGCGCGAACTGGCCGCCGCCATCGCCGCCAAGCTGCCGTCGTTCCGCATCGAGTACAAGCCGGACAGCCGCCAGCAGATCGCGGACTCCTGGCCGAAGAGCCTCGACGATGCGCGCGCCACGGACGACTGGGGCTGGAAGGCGGCCATCGGCGTGGATGCGATGGTGACGGACATGCTGGCCAACGTCGACGTCGGCCTCGGCAAAGCTGCCTGAAAATAAAAATAGCGTGTATAAACGAACGTCGTTCCCGTGCAAGCGGGAGCGACGTTTTGGCTTAACAAAAGAAACACTGGAGACAGCGCATGGACATGAGCGTATTTGACCTCTTCAAGATCGGCATCGGCCCTTCGAGCTCGCACACGGTGGGCCCGATGGTCGCCGCGCGCCGCTTCCTGAACGACTACCGGGCGGAGGCGGGTTCGCTGGACGACGTCACGGGCGTGGAAGCGCACTTGTACGGCTCTCTGGCGCTGACGGGCGTCGGCCACGCGACCGACAAGGCCGTGATCCTCGGCCTGATGGGCGAAACGCCCCAGGAGGTCGACCCGGACGGCGTCGAGGACAAGCTCGCGGAAGCGGAGCTGGACGGCGAACTGCGCCTGCTCGGCACGAAGGCAGTGCCGTTCACGCAGCGCGAGAACCTCGTCTGGCACAAGCAGTCGACGCTGCCCGAGCACCCGAACGGCATGCGCTTCGTGCTGCACCTGGCGGACGGCAGCCTGGTCGAGCGCATCTATTATTCGATCGGCGGCGGTTTCATCACCGCGGCGGGCGAGGCGCAGGCGGCCAAGGAGGCGGCGCCCGCCGCCAACGTGCCGTTTCCGTTTAACACGATGGGCGAGCTGCTGGAGCAGGGCCGCCGCCACGAGCTGTCGATTCCCGCCATGCTGCGCGCGAACGAGTGCGCGCGCATAAGCAACGAGGAGCTCGACGCGGGCCTGGACCGCATCTGGCACGTGATGCGCGACTGCATCGCGCACGGCCTCGTCACCGAGGGCCAGCTGCCGGGCGGCTTGAACGTCAAGCGCCGCGCCGCCAAGCTGTGGCGCCAGGAGCAGGAAGGCAAGCTGACGGCGAACCAGCTGCCGCACGATGCCGTCAACCAGGTCAGCCTGTACGCGATGGCCGTCAACGAGGAGAACGCGGCCGGCGGTCGGGTCGTTACGGCGCCCACCAACGGCGCGGCCGGTATCATCCCCGCGGTACTGCGCTACTACGCCGAGGATTGCCGGCCTAGCGACCCGCAGCGCGGCATCCGCGACTTCCTGCTGACGTCCGCCGCGATCGGCATGCTGTGCAAGAAAAACGCGTCGATTTCGGGCGCAGAGATCGGGTGCCAGGGCGAAGTCGGCGTGGCCTGCGCGATGGCGGCGGCGGGCCTGGTGGCGGCGCTGGGCGGCAGCAACGGCAAGATCGAGAACGCGGCGGAGATCGGCATCGAGCACCACCTGGGCATGACCTGCGATCCCATCGGCGGCCTGGTGCAGATCCCCTGCATCGAGCGCAACGGCATGGGCGCGATCAAGGCCATCACGGCGGCTTCGCTGGCGCTCAAGGGCGACGGCACGCACTTCGTCAGCCTCGACGACGTCATCGAGACGATGCGCCAGACGGGCGCCGACATGCAGGCGAAGTACAAGGAGACGTCGCTGGGCGGCCTGGCGATCCACGTCGTCACCGTGAACCACGCCGCCTGCTAGGCGGCAGGGGTCAGAGTCCGGTGTTGCTTTTAAGGGACTCTGACCCCGGTGTTCAGCCCCACCGTTAGACAGGCCTACAACGCCAAACAATATTCGGTAAAAGACAATATTTCCGCGGCCGGACTATAATAAACCTCCCACGCCAGCCAACCCGGAATCTTTCTACCGTATGCATTATGTGTCCACCCGCGCGACGAGCGCGTCCGCAGCACGCAATCCCCAAACGTTCTCGAGCATCCTGCTGGGCGGCCTGGCGCCGGACGGCGGCCTGTATCTCCCCGGCGACTATCCGCAGGTGACCTCGGCCGAGCTCGATGCCTGGCGCACGCTGTCGTATGCGGAGCTCGCCTACGAGATCCTGCGCAAGTTCGCCACCGACATCCCTGACGCCGACCTGCGCGCCCTGACGGCGAAGACGTACACGGCCGATGTCTACCGCAATGCGCGTGCCGACGAGTCGAGCGCCGAGATCACGCCGCTGCGCGTGCTGGAGAAAAGCGGGCAGGGCACGCTGATCCTGCAGGGCCTGTCCAACGGCCCGACGCTGGCGTTCAAGGACATGGCGATGCAGTTGCTGGGCAACCTGTTCGAGTACGCGCTGGCGCGCAGCGGCGACGAGTTGAACATCTTCGGCGCCACCTCGGGCGACACGGGCAGCGCCGCGGAATACGCGATGCGCGGCAAGCGCGGCATCCGCGTGTTCATGCTGTCGCCGCACCAGAAGATGAGCGCCTTCCAGACCGCCCAGATGTTCAGCCTGCAGGACCCGAACATCTTCAATATCGCCGTCGAAGGCGTGTTCGACGACTGCCAGGACATGGTCAAGGCGGTGTCCTCCGACCTCGAATTCAAGGCGCGCCAGAAGATCGGCACCGTCAACTCGATCAACTGGGCCCGCGTCGTCGCCCAGGTCGTGTACTACTTCCGCGGTTACCTGAAGGCGACCACGTCGAACGCGCAGAAGGTCTCGTTCACGGTCCCGTCGGGTAACTTCGGCAATATCTGCGCGGGCCACATCGCCCGCATGATGGGGCTGCCGATCGACAAGCTGGTCGTCGCCACCAACGAGAACAACGTGCTCGACGAATTCTTCCGCACGGGCGTGTACCGCGTGCGCAAGAGCAGCGAGACCTACCACACGAGCAGCCCGTCGATGGACATCTCGAAGGCCTCGAACTTCGAGCGCTTCGTCTACGACCTGGTCGGCCGCGACGCCGAGCGCACACACGCGCTGTTCCGCAAGGTGGACACGCACGGCGGCTTCGACCTCTCCGGCGGCCCGGGCAGCGACGGCGACGAGTTCAAGCTGGTCGCCGACTACGGCTTCCAGTCCGGCACCTCGCGCCACGAGGACCGCCTGGCCACCATCCGCGCCGTGTTCGACGACTACGGCATCACCATCGACACCCACACGGCCGACGGCATCAAGGTCGCCCGCGAGCACCTCGACCCGGCCGTGCCGATGATCGTGCTGGAGACGGCCCTCGCCGCCAAGTTCAACGAGACGATCCTGGAAGCGCTGGGCACGGATGCGGCGCGCCCGGCCGGCTTCGAGGACATCGAGTCGCTGCCGCAGCGCTTCGTCGTCATGCACCCGAACGTCGCGCAGATGAAGGAATTCATCGCCGCGCACACGGGGCTGGGCCACGCGGAGGCGGGCCAATGAGCGCGCAGGGCCAGGCGCCGGCGCGCAAGCCGATGCTGACGGTGCGCGAGGCGCTCGACTTCCTGCTGGCCGCCGCGCGGCCCGTCGACGGCGTCGAGACGGTCGATACGCTGGAGGCCAACGGCCGCGTGCTGGCCGAGGACCAGGTCTCGCTGCTGGACGTGCCGTCGGCCGACAACACGCAGATGGATGGCTATGCCGTGCGCGCGGCCGATTGCGCGAGCGGCGCCGCGCGGCTGCGCGTTGCCCAGCGCATCCCGGCCGGCAGCGTCGGCCAGCCGCTCGAACCGGGCACCGCGGCGCGCATCTTCACGGGCGCGCTGATCCCGCCCGGCGCGGATGCCGTCGTGATGCAGGAACAATGCGAAGCGGACGGCGACCATGTGACCGTCCGGCACGCGCCGAAGGAAGGCGAATGGATCCGCCGCGCCGGCGAGGACGTGCGCGCCGGCAGCGTGATCCTGCCGGCCGGCACCCGTTTGCGCGCCCAGGAACTGGGCCTCGCGGCATCCGTCGGCCTGGCCACGCTGCCCGTGCGCCGGCGCCTGCGCGTCGCCGTGTTCTTCACGGGCGACGAATTGGCGATGCCGGGCGAGCCGTTGAAGCCGGGCGCCATCTACAACTCGAACCGCTTCGCGCTGCGCGGGCTGCTGGAGAACTTCGGCTGCACGTTCACCGACTACGGCATCGTGCCGGACTCGCTGCAGGCCACGCGCGACACCTTGCGCGCGGCGGCGCGCGAGCACGACCTGATCATCACCTCGGGCGGCGTATCGGTCGGCGAGGAAGACCACATCAAGCCCGCCGTGGAAGCGGAAGGGCGCCTGAACATGTGGCAGATCGCCGTCAAGCCGGGCAAGCCGCTGGCGTTCGGCGCCGTGCGCCGTGCCGAAGGGAGTGACGGGGAAGCCTTCTTCATCGGCCTGCCGGGCAATCCGGTGTCCAGCTTCATCACCTTCCTGCTGTTCGTCCGCCCCTTCCTGTTGCGCCTGCAGGGCATGACGGGCGCCGTCGCGCCGCGCACGATCGCCATGCGCGCCGACTTCGACTGGCCCAAGGCCGACCGCCGCAACGAATTCCTGCGCGCCCGCATGAACGAGGCGGGCGGCCTGGAACTGTTCCCGAACCAGGGCTCGGGCGTGCTGACGTCCACCGCCTGGGCCGACGGCCTGATCGACAATCCGCCGGGGCAAAGCATCGCGCGTGGCGACACGGTGCGCTTCATCCCGTTCGCTTCACTCCAGTATTGAATACCGACATGAACATCAACCTGCGTTTCTTCGCCAGCGTGCGCGAAGCCCTCGGCACTCCGGGCGAGACGGTGGCGCTGCCCGACGGCGTGGCCACCGTCGGCGCCGTGCGCGACTTTCTGATCGCGCGTGGCGGCGCCTGGGCCGAGGCACTGGCCCACGACCGCGCCCTGCGCATGGCCTTCAACCACGTCATGTGCGCGCCCGAGACGCCCGTCGCGGAAGGCGGGGAAGTGGCGTTCTTCCCGCCGGTGACGGGCGGCTGATCCAGCTCCGCTAGAAAAAGCCGTCGCCCCTGCGCAGGCAGGGGCCCAAGTTCTCGGGCACGATCGCTGCGCCACGAAATTGGGCCCCTGCCTGCGCAGGGGCGACGTGTTTGCAGGGTCTGCCGTCAGCCGTGGTGCGCTTCCTCGCGCACCGCAGGGGCCTGGGCCGGCGCACCGTGGCGCATGGCCGCGACGATCACCAGCACCAGCGCCAGGACCGTCAGCGCCGCGCCGCCGAACATCACGGCCGCATAGCCCGCGCCGGCGTTCAGCACGGCCGCGCCCAGCGCCGCGCCGATCGCATTGCCCAGGTTGAAGGCGCCGATGTTCACGGAGGAAGCCAGGCCCGGCGCTTCCGTCGCGGCGCGCATCACGCGCATCTGCACGGGCGGCACCAGGGCGAAGGATGCGATGCCCCACACGAGCAGGCCGATCGCGGCGCCGGCCTGGGTCTGGGCCAGCCACGGGAAGGCGATCATGGTCGCCGCTTCCAGGGCCAGGAAGAACATCAGCGTCTTGTCGATCGAGCGGTCGGCCAGCTTGCCGCCGACCGAGTTGCCGATCGTGAAGCCGATGCCGACCACGGCCAGCATCAGGGTGATGAAGCCCGGCGAGGCGTGGGCAAACGTCTTGAGTGCGGGATTGATGTAGGTGTACAGCGCGAACATGGCGCCGGAGGCCAGCACGGTCGTCAGCAGCGCCTGCAGCACGACGGGGCGCAGCAGCACCTTCAGTTCCTTGCGCACGTCCGGTGCCTCGCCCTTGGCGCCCTTCGGCAGGAACATCAGCAGCGAAGCCATCGCCAGCACGCCCAGCATGCCGATCGCGCCGAAGGATTCGCGCCAGCCCAGGCTGTCGCTGACCCAGGTGGCGGCCGGCACGCCGCCGATATTGGCGATGGTCAGGCCCGTGAACATCGCCGCGACGGCGCTGGCCTGCTTCTCGCGCGGCACCAGGCTTGCGGCGACGACGGAACCGATGCCGAAGAAGGCACCGTGCGTGAGGCTCGTGATGACCCGCGCCGCCATCAGGCTGGCATAGTTGGGCGCCAGCGCCGACAGGATGTTACCGATCGTGAAGATCGCCATCAGGGCGATCAGCGCGTTGCGGCGCGGCCAGCGCGCCAGCAGCAGGGTCATGATCGGCGCGCCGACCATGACGCCGATCGCGTAGGCCGAGACGAGCATGCCGGCCGACGGGATCGACACGTTCACGCCCTGGGCGATGGTGAGGAGCATGCCCATGGGCCCGAATTCCGTGGTGCCGATGCCGAAGGCGCCGATCGCCAGGGCGAGCAGGGGCAGGGCGGCGCTGTGCGGCTGCCCCGTGGAAGTGCTGGAGGATGGTGTGGATGCGTGCATATTATTCTCGCGTGGTTCGGCCGAGACCCCTGTCCGGCCCGATGAACCCGCATTATGCACGCGATCACTTTTTCAGATAAAGCCCGTAATCCTCAAAACACTTTTGTAAATAAGGCGAAAATTGACGCGCAAAGCGCGTCATCGCTGCGCAGGCAGGGGCCCAATTTCATGTCGTGCTCCCGAGATGCCGACAAGCTCGGGCCCCTGCCTGCGCAGGGGCGACGTGGTCACGCCAGCGTCTTCTCAGCAAGCGCCATCAGCCGCGCGCAGTTCGCATTGCGGTCGGCATAGTCCTTCCACGCCGTCGTGCGGGCCAGGTCCTGCCACTTGCGCAGCGAGGCATCGTTGAGGTCGACCGTGCGTCCGCCATTACCCTGGAACAGGGCTGCGACCGAGGCATCGTCCATCTGTGCCGACTTGCGCGCGAAGCTTTCCAGGTCAGCGCCCACGGCCAGCAGCGTCTCCTGCTGTTCCTTGGTGAGGCGGTCGAACGTGGACTTCGAGATCAGCAGCGGCTCCAGCATGAACCAGTAGGCGCCGTTGCGGGCCGTCGTCACCGACTTGCTCACTTCGTCCAGGCGGAACGAGATCAGCGAGGACGAGGAGGTCATGGCGGCATCGATGCGGCCCTGCTGCATGGCGCCGCGGATCTCGTTGGAAGGCATGGCGACGACGCTGGCGCCCGCCTGCTTGAGGATCAGGTCCATCTCGTGCGAACCGCCGCGCACCTTGAGGCCGGCCGCATCCTCCGGATCGACGATGGGCTTGCCACGCGAGGCCATGCCGCCCGCCTGCCAGATCCAGCTCAGGATCACGATGCCCTTGTCGGCGAGGATGCGGTTGAATTCCTGGCCGATTTCCGCGTTCTTCCAGCCGTAACCCTGTTCGTAGGACGTCACCAGCCCCGGCATCAGGCCGATGTTCACCTCGGGCAGGTCCGCGCCGGCGTAGGACAGCGGCACGAGCGACATGTCCAGGCGGCCCGCGGCCAGCGCCCCGATCTGCGCCTCGCTCTTTATCAGCGTGGAGCGCGGGTAGATCGAGAACTTGACCCTGCCCTTCGTACGGCGCTCGGCCTCGGCGGCGAACATGCGGCACAGGCGGTCGCGGAAATCGCCTTCGGCAACGCTGCCGCCGGGGAACTGGTGGGAGATCTTGAGGTGGGTGGGCTGGGCCCACGCCGTCTGGAGCCAGAGCGGACTGGTCGCGATCGCGCCCAGTAATGTCCTACGGGTCATTACCGACATATTCATCCTCCAAGATGATCAGATCGACGTGTCGAATCGTGCCGCCTTGTCGCATGGCGCCGGTGGCATCGTTCGTATTGTTGTGCGTATAAGCATAGGCTGAGCCCGTGGCATGTCAAGACGAAAATTGAATTTATGCCAAAGCTTTTTGCCGCCGGCCGTGCTGGCCGCATGCGGCAATGCAGCGCAAGTATCGGTCGCGCGAACGCATTCTTGTTTGCGCTGGCTCAGATGCTTGCTCGGTTCGCCAGGTATTGCGGTGCACCGTCGGCGCGGCCGGACGGTGTTGCAAGAAAAGCACGTCGCCCCGGCGCAGGCCGGGGCCCAATGTCGTGGCGCAGCCGAGCCGCATGGAACGTGGGCCCCGGCCTGCGCCGGGGCGACGATCGGGGGGAGTCGCTCAGAGCCCGCGCAGGAAGGCGCGGATCGCGTCGCGCACCTTGTCCGGCTGGTCGAACATGGCGAAATGGCGCGCCGGCGCGACGCCCGTCACCTGCAGGCGCGGCACGCCTTCCAGCAGCGCGCGGTAGTAGTCGAGCTTGGCCGCTTCCGTCAGGCCCTGCTGCTGGCTGTCGAGGTCGAAGTAGGGCGCCAGTACCAGCACCGGCGCAGCGATCGACTTCAGGCCCGGGCGCAGGTCCAGCGCCAGCACGTCGGCCGTGTAGCGTCCCACCGAGGCCGGGTCGCTGCGCCCGGTCAGCTTGGCCAGTTCGTCGGCCTTGTCCATGTCGAGCACGCCGATCGTGCGCATATAGCCCTGCTGCTGCGCCGCGAAGGCGCCGGCCGGGATGTTGGCCAGGCGCTGGCGCATCGTGGCCGCCTGCTGGGTGCGCTGCTGGGGCGGGAAGTCCTCGGTGCCGGGGAACACGGGCAGGCCGTCGATGCTGACGACGCCGCCCAGCAGCTGCGGCTGGTCCTCCGCGAGCGCGAAGCCGAGGATGCCGCCCAGGCTGTGGCCGATCACGACGGGCTTGTCCAGCCGCCGCTGGGCGATCAGCTTCTGCACGGCGGCCTGGGCGGCGGCGAACGGCTGCTCGCCGGCGGCCGGGCGGCCATCGAAGCCGGGCAGCGTCAGCACGTACAGCGTGTACTCGCCGGCGAAGGCGCGGATCGTGTCCTGCCACACCCAGCTGCCGCTGGCGAGGCCCGGCACGAGGATCAGCGGACGGCCGCGCGACCCGTGGCGCTCGACCAGGACGCCGTCGACCTCGAAGCGCTCGGCCGGCGCGATGGTCGCGGCGTAGCGGCTCGTGGCAGCGGGGGCGGGCGCCGGCTCGGCGGCGCGGGATTCCTTGCCGACGTCCTGGCCGATGCAGAGGACGGCGATCAGCAGGGCGGCGATGCGGGGTTTCGTGCACTTCATGCGGACTCCTCGGGGAAAAAGATGGTTTCGATCGGCTGTTCGAACAGCCGGGACAGCGCGAAGGCGAGCGGCAGGCTGGGGTCGTACCTGCCCGTCTCGATGGCGATGACGGTCTGGCGCGACACGTCCAGCAGCTCGGCCAGGTGGGCCTGGCTCCAGCCGCGCGCGCCGCGCAGGTCGCGGATCAGGTTCTTCATGCTTCCAGGCGCCGGTCCATGCGGGTGCGGATCAGGCCGGCCAGCGCCCAGCTCGCGCCCATCACGATCCAGACGGCGAACATCGACAGACGCGGAAAGCCGGCCGTCTCCAGGAAGCCGTAGCTGAACGTGACGGCGCCTGTCAGGGCGAAGGCCAGGCCCAGCGTCTCGAGCATGCGCAGGCGCTGGTACTCGTCGATGCGGCGCACGTGGCGCGCGATGGCGCGGATCATCAGGCCGAAGCCGGCCATCGGCAGCAGCAGGACGGCCGTGCGCAGCGGCCCTTCGTCCAGCGGGCGGCCGAACGCGATCGATGCGCACAACAGGACCGCGTAGACGGCGAGCGCCGTAAACAGCTCGCGGTGGTAGGCTTTCGTGACCCGTCGTTCGTGCATGGATGGCTCCTCGTGGCGGTGGATGTAAAGGATGCTTGACATCGTAGGCCGGCGCATTCCCGATGTCAAGCGTCCTTTACATCGACCGGCGTAGCGGCCTTCGACTACAATGCACGCCTTTCCTGCACACGCCGCTTCCCGCCATGACCCAGACTCCCGACCCTTCGCGCCGCGCCATCGTCGTCGGCGGCGGCCCCGCCGGCCTGATGGCGGCCGAGGTGCTGGCCGCGGGCGGTGCCTCGGTCGACGTATACGACGCCATGCCGTCCGTCGGCCGCAAATTCCTCCTGGCGGGCAAGGGCGGCATGAACATTACCCACTCGGAGCCCCTCGATGCGTTCGCGGCCCGCTACGGCAGCCGCCGCGCCAACGTCGCGCCCTGGCTGGACGGCCTGTCGCCGGACGCGGTGCGCGGCTGGATCCACGCACTCGGCATCGAGACCTTCGTCGGCACATCGGGCCGCGTCTTCCCCACGGACATGAAGGCGGCGCCGCTGCTGCGCGCATGGCTGCACCGGCTGCGCGAGCGGGGCGTGCGCTTCCACATGCGCCACCGCTGGCTCGGCTGGGACGGCGACGTCGATGGAAGTGCGGCGGGCGGCGCGCTGCGTTTCGCCACGCCCGAGGGCGAGCGCGTGGAACGGGCCGGCGCCGTCGTGCTGGCCCTGGGTGGCGCCAGCTGGGCACGGCTCGGTTCGGACGGCGCCTGGGTGCCGCTGCTGCAGGGGGCGGGCGTGGACGTCGCGCCGCTCCTTCCCGCCAACTGCGGGTTCGACGCCGACTGGAGCGCGCATTTCGCGCAGCGCCACGCGGGCGCGCCCCTGACCACCGTGGCGCTGGCACTGGACGACGTCGACGGCGTGCGGCTGGCGCGCAAGGGCCAGTTCGTCGTCACGGCGACGGGCATCGAGGGCAGCCTCGTGTACGCGCTGTCGGCGCCCATCCGCGAGCGCATCGCGCGCGACGGCCAGGCTACCGTGTTCGTCGACCTGCTGCCGGACCATGACGCGGCGCGCGTGCTGGACGAAGTGGCGCGGCCGCGCGGGACGCGCTCGATGTCCAGCCACCTGCAGAGCCGCCTCGGCATCAAGGGCGTGAAATCGGGCCTGCTGCACGAGTGCCTGTCGAAGGAGGCGTATGCCGATCCGGCGCGCCTGGCGCGGGCGATCAAGGCGCTGCCGCTGGTCCTCAAGCGTCCCCGCCCCATCGACGAGGCGATCAGCAGCGCCGGCGGCGTGCGCTTCGCGGGCCTGGACGCCGCCGGCATGCTGCGCGCCGTCCCCGGTACCTTCGTCGCCGGCGAGATGGTGGACTGGGAAGCGCCGACGGGCGGCTACCTGCTGACGGCCTGCTTCGGCAGCGGACGCGCGGCGGGCCAGGGTGCACTGGCATGGCTGGACCGTCCCCGCTGAGCGGACCGGCCATGCTAGGATGGCAATATTGTGACTTGACCATCATTCCATGAAAAAGACCGTCCCCTTCCTCCTCGCGTTCTTCATGACGCATGCCGCGTCGGCCGCCGAACCATCGTGCGCCCAGCAGCTGGGCCCCAAGCAGTCGGCCATGCTGGTGGCGCAGTGCATCCAGGCGTCGCCGGCCACCCATCCGCCCTGCAATGCGGCCAACAGCTGCGCGATGGTGATCGGCGAGATCGAGCGCGGCTGCAACCTGCTGCACGGCCAGTCGTACGAACCCGGTTTTTGCAAGGTGGTGGACATGCCCAAGGGGACGCGGCGCGCGACGGGCGTCCTGATGCCCTCGGGAGGCGGCGACGATGCCTTCCTGCGCATCATGACGGAGGGCGGCGTGCAGCTGGGCGGCTTCTGCCTCGCGGGCAGCGGCTGCGACACCTGGTTCGGCGAAGGCGGGGACGGCGAGCCCCCGGTGGTGCTGGACAAGAAGCTGCGCGGGCGCCGCGCGCAAATCGAATTCGTCACGGAACCGAACCGCGGCCGGATCGAGGGTGCAGACGAGCGCGACGTCCTCACCTTCGTGAAGCGCGCCACCTTGCTCAAATAATCAGTCCTTGAACACGACGCTGCCGCTGCCGTGGCGCGTCACGCTGCGCTGATCCGGATTGCCGTAGACGACGGCGTCGCCGCTGCCCGTGAGCGACACGGTCACTTCGCGGGTGGCGTACAGGGCGCTGTCGCCGGAACCCTGCTGCACGAGTGCGGCTTCCTCGACGCGCAGGTGGCGCGCGTCGATGTCGCCCGAGCCGCGCAAGGTGGCCGCCAGCGCGCGGCTGGAGCCGACGAGGGTCAGCCGGCCCGAGCCCTCGACGTCGCCCGTCACCGTGTCGCTGCTGCCGCCCGTGACCTCGAGGTCGCCGCTGCCGTGCACGTTGGCCGCGATCTCGCGGTAGCGGCCGTTGAAGCGCACGCTGCCCGAGCCGCCCAGCGTGATGACGATGCGTTCGCCGCCGAAGCCGCTGACGGCGTGTTCGCCGTTGCCGTTGACGGCCAGGCTGTCCAGCGTCGGCAGCGTGAGGGCGACTTCGATCGGCTGGCGGTGGCGCAGCAGGATGCCGCGCGGGGCGATGCGCAGCGTATCGCCGTCCAGCGCCGTGTCGATGTTCGCCAGCAGGCGCTGCTCGCCGCGCACTTCGAGGCTGGGCACGGCGCCCTGGCGCAGCGTCAGGTTGACGGGGCCGCTGACCTCGACGCTCGACACGGCGCGGTCGAGGGCGCGCTTGTCGGTGGCCAGCAGGCGGCTGCCCGGGGTCGACGGACCGTTGCTGCCATGGGCGCGCAGCATGCTGTACGAGACGCCGATCAGGACGAAGGCCAGCAGCAGCAGGGCGAAGCCGATTTTCAACAATGCGCGCATCGCCGCCTTTCAGCTGCCCTTGAGCAGCGACCGGTTCATCTGCAGGTAGCGCTTGATGCCTACCCATGTATAGCGCGTGACGACGAGCGAGGCCAGCATCAACGCGATCCCGCCCAGCACCATGCCGCCGCCGAGCAGCGTCTGCGTGGTGCGCGATTCCGCGTCCATGTCGGTGCTGATGCGCAGCGTGCTGTCGGCCACCGCCTCGGCGCCGCGCAGCACGCGCGAGCGGCGCGACTGGCCGTCCGCGCCGGCGCCGCCGTCGGCCTCGGCGTCCGCCGCGTTGTCCGCCCGCTCCTGGCGCACGTGGATGCCCTGTTCCCCGATCGTGATCAGCATCTGGCGCTCGCCCCGGTCCTCGTCGATCGTGACGAAGCGGCTGGGCCAGTCCAGGACCAGTTCGTTGGTGCCGGCCAGGCCGCTGGCCGTGGTGGCGATGCCCGCCAGGTAGAACGCGAGCGCGCTCACGTACAGGGCGAACAGCAGCGAAGCGTAGACCATCGCCGGCACGATCATGAACAGGTTGAAGATGGCCAAGCCGAAGGCAGAAACGGCCATGCGCGCGGCCCCGGCCGGGCTTTTCCGGACCGAGAGCGTGGACAGGTGGGCGCTGGCACGCAGCGTCATCGCGATCTTCTTCGGCTCGTCGAGCTCGCGCGCCACGTCCTGCTCGCTGCGGCCGGCGGCGACGCCGTCCACGAAGCGCTGTTCGTAGTAGGCCAGCGTTTTGGCCTGCACGTCGGGCTGCAGGCCCAGCATGGCCCGCTTGAGCGCGTCGAGGTATTCCAGTTTGCCCATGCGGCGTTCTCCCCCGGCTCCGGCGTCAGTGGCGGCCGATGGCCGGCAGCACGTACGGCGCCGGGTCCAGCGCCGCCCCGGCGCCGACCAGTCCCGGATGGACGAGCACCACCGTCGCGAGGGCGACGACGGCCAGGAGGGCCAGGGTACGCAAGCCGAGTACGAGGTTCATGTGCATGTCCGCCAACATTCTTGTCGATGCTCCCACTCTACGCAGCGTTGCCGGCACGGGCCAGCGCGGTGCGACGGACTGCCGTTTTTGCGGAATAGTCCGCATGGGGCCGGGATAGCCGGGATGCATGGATCATGGCTTGCGCCCCTTCAGCAGCGCCTGCGCGGCCTGGACGCCGCTGCGTACGGCCGCTTCCAGCGTGGCCGGATAGTCGCTGGCCGTGTAGTCGCCGGCCAGGAACAGGCCGGGCAGGGCCGTCGCGTTGGCGGGGCGCGCCAGGCCTGGCGTGCAGGCGAAGGTGGCGCGTTTTTCCGTGATCACCTGGGTCCAGCGCGGCGCCGCCAGCACCGGCATGGCGAAGGCATCGGCCAGCTGCTTGGCCACGGCGCACGCCAGCGCCTCCTGGGGCTGGGCGGCCGCATCGCCGGCGGCGCTGACGACGATGGCCAGCAAGCCGTCCTGCTCGCCCCGGTCGCCGTCCAGCTGGCCGCGGTCGAAGGCGAACTGGCCCCACAGGCCCTGGTCCGGCGCGTCGAGCAGGGCGCAGAACGGCAGGGGCAGGCGGGTACCCGGCTCGTATTGCAGGTAGACGGTCGAAATGGGCTCGTAGTCGAAGGCATCGAGCTGGGCGCAGGTTTGCGCCAGCGGCGGCAGCGCGCGCAGCAGGCTGGCCGCCTGCCACGGCGGGGCGGCGACGACGACGGCATCGTGGACGAGGCAGCCCGCGTCGTTGCCCACGCGCCAGCGCGCGCCGTCGGGCACGACACTGCTCACCCGGGTCCCCGTCAATACGCGCGCGCCGCGGCGTTCCAGCCATGCGCGCGCGGCTTCGGGGAACAGGGCGTCGAGCAGCACGCGCGGCAGCAGCATGTCGGACGCCGCCCGCTTTGCACCCAGGCTGTCGCGCAGCACGGCCAGGAAGACCCTGGCGGAGGCGCGCTCGGGCGGCGTGTTCAGCGCCGCGATGCACAGCGGCGCCCACAACAGGCGCTGCAGGCGCGGCGTCTGGTCGAAGCGCTCCAGCAGTTCCGCCACGCTGCAATCGGCATGGAGCTGCCAGCCCATCCAGCGCGCGCTTGTCGAAAAGCGCGCCAGCGCCAGCTTGTCCTCGCGTTCGAGGCCCTTGGCGCCCAGCAGGGCCGCCAGCACGTGCAGGGGCGCCGGCAGGCGCGGGGCGGCGAAATCCATCAGCCGCGCCGCGGGCGGGTAGCGCATCTGCAGCGGCAGGCGCAGGAAGGCGGCGCGCGGGTCGACGCCGACGCGGCGCAGCAGCTTCAGGCTGTCCCGGTAGGCGCCCAGCAGGATGTGCTGGCCGTTGTCCAGCCGCCGCTCTCCCGCCGGGCCCTTGACCTCGACGGCGCGCGCGCGGCCGCCCAGCATGCGCGCCGCTTCGTACAGCGTGACGCGGCAGCCGGCGGCGGCCAGTTCGACGGCGGCGGCACAACCGGCCCAGCCGCCGCCGACGACCGCCACGTCGGCGCCGTCAGTTCTTGACATACGTCTTCCACGCCAGCCACAGCTTGCGCAGCGGCGTCAGCGAGATCTTCTGGTTCAGCACGTGGTAGCCGTCGCGCGCGATCTCATCGAGCAGCGTGCGGTAGATGGCGGCCATCATGAGGCCGGGACGCTGGGCGCGCCGGTCCGCCCTGGGCAGCAGCGCGAAGGCCTCGTCGTAGATGCCCTGGGCGCGCTCGGTCTGGAATTGCATCAGCGCTTCGAATTTGTCGCTGTGGCGGGCGTTAAGGATGTCGGCCGCCGTCACGCCGAACTGCTGCAGCTCGTTGACGGGCAGGTAGATGCGGCCCTTGCGCGCATCCTCGCCGACGTCGCGGATGATGTTGGTGAGCTGGAACGCGAGGCCCAGCTTTTCGGCGTACTCGAGGGTCCGGGGATTCGTCACGCCGAAGATGCTGGCCGACAGGATGCCGACGACGCCGGCCACGTGCCAGCAGTACTTGCGCAGGCCGGGGTAGTCGAGGTAGCGCGACTGGTCCAGGTCCATCTCCATGCCGTCGATGATGGCCAGCAGGTGTTCTTCCTTCAGGTCGTAGACGGCCAGGTGCGGCTGCAGCGCCAGCATCACGGGGTGGGTGGGCGGATTGCCATCGCTGGCGCCATACATGCTAGACACTTCCTTGCGCCACCAGGCCAGCTTGATGCGCGCGACGGAGCCGTCGCTGGTCTCGTCCACGGTGTCGTCGACCTCGCGGCAGAACGCGTACAGCGCCGTGATCGCGCGCCGGCGTTCCGGCGGCAGGAACAGGAAGCTGTAGTAGAAGCTGGAGCCGCTCTGGACGGTCTTTTGTTGGCAGTATTCGTCGGGGGACATAATCAAATTCGGGGTCATGCGGCGCGGGGCCGCGTGGTTAGCCTGCTATCTTAGCCGATACCGTGCCCTTGCGGCCCGCTACATGCGGATGGCGCGCCAGCCGACGACGATCCAGTCGCGGCGCTTGAGTTGCGGGCGGCGCCGGAACACGTCGTAGTCGACGCGATCGATGGCGTCGAGGATGCGCAGGCCGCCCTGCACGATCAGGCGCAGCTCCCAGCCGATGCGGCCCGGCAGGCGCGTGGCCAGCGGCGCGCCCTGCAGCATCAGCGCCCTGGCCCGTTCGACCTGGAAGCCCATCAGCGCGCGCCAGGCCGGGCCGGTGCGGCCGTGGGCGATGTCGTCCTCGGACACGCCGAAGCGCGCCAGGTCTTCCTGCGGGAGGTAGATGCGGCCCTTGTCGATGTCGATCGCCACGTCCTGCCAGAAGTTGATGAGCTGCAGGGCCGAGCAGATGGCGTCCGCGTCGCGCAGGCTCGCCTCGTCGTCGACCTGGTACAGGCCCAGCATCAGGCGCCCGACGGGATTGGCGGAGCGGCGGCAGTAGTCGAGCAGGGTGCCGTAGTCGGCATAGCGGGTCGTCACGACGTCCTGGCGGAAGGCGCTGAGGAGGTCGCGCAGCGGCTGCAGCGGCAGGCGGTGCGCGCGCAGCGCGGCGGCCAGGCGCGCGAACATCGGGTCCACGCTGGGCTGGTCGACGGCGATCACGTCCAGTTGTTCCTCGTAGGCCTGCAGCGCGGCCAGGCGCTCCGCGGGCGACGCGTCGCCCTCGTCGGCCAGGTCGTCGGCGCTGCGCGCGAACGCATAGATCGCCTCGACGGCCGGCACCAGGCGGCGCGGCATCAGGAGCGAGGCGACGGGGAAGTTTTCGTAGTGATCGACTGCCATGAAGCGGAAAGTGGTGGGAGAAAAGCGTGCGTCTAGATTGCTGACTCTAAAGTCATTTGTTTTGCATAGTTGCATGATTATAATTGCTCGGCTTCACGCGAAGGAATAAATCGCGATGACCCGTGCGACGCGCCGCGTCGCCCCTGTGCAGCACCGACCGAGGACTCTACCGTGCTTGATGCGTTTTCCCCTCGCTGCGCCCGTCCGCGCGCAGCCACGCTGTCCGTCGTACTTCTTGTTGCCCTGCTGGCCGGCTGCTCGAAGGCGCCGCCGCCGGCGCCCGACGTGCGCCCCGTGCGCGCCATGGTCCTGGCGGCCGGCAACGGCGCCGCCAGCGCCGAGTTCTCGGGCGACGTGCGCCCGCGCTACGAATCGCGCCTGGGCTTTCGCGTGGGCGGCAAGATCAGCGCGCGCCAGGTCGACGTCGGCACCGTCGTCAAGCGCGGCCAGGTGCTGATGCAGCTGGACCCGCAGGACCTGCGCCTCGGCCAGGCCCAGGCCGACGCCAGCCTGCGCGCCGCGCAGACGAGTGCGGAACTGGCGCGCGCGGAGCTGAAACGCTACCAGGACCTGCGCGCCCAGAACTTCGTCAGCCAGGCCGTACTGGACGAAAAGATCGCGGCGGCCCGCTCCAGCCAGGCGCAGGCCGAGGCGGCGCGCGCGGCCCTGCGCAACCAGGCCAACCAGACCGGCTACGCGCGCCTGCTGGCGGACGCCGACGGCGTCGTCACGGGCATCGATGCGGAGGTCGGCCAGGTGGTGCAGGCCGGCACCCCCGTCGTGCGCGTGGCGCGCACCGACGAGAAGGAAGTCGTGATCGGCGTGCCCGAGGACCAGGTCGATGCGCTGCGCGAGCTGGCCGACGTCAAGGTGCGGCTGTGGGCCGACCCGGACGCCAGCATTCCCGGCAAGATCCGCGAAGTGTCGCCGGTGGCCGACCCGGCCACGCGGACCTACACGGTCAAGGTCACGGTGCCGGCGCGCGAGGACATCCGCCTGGGCATGACGGCCGTGGTCGCGCTGCAGAAGAAAGGCGACGGGCAGGCCGGCATCCGCGTGCCGCTGCCGGCGCTCGTGCAGAACGGCGGCGCGACGTCGGTGTGGGTCGTGGAAAACGGGGCCGTGCGCCTCGTGCCCGTCAGGATCGGCGGCGTGTCCGGCAACGACGTGGTGCTGGTGGACGGCGTGCGTCCGGGCCAGACGATCGTCACGGCCGGCGTGAACCTGCTCAAGAACGGGCAGAAGGTCAGGATCCTGGCGGCCGACGTGGCCCGCCGCGGCGACGCGGAGCAGGAGGCCATCGGCGGCGCGGCCGCGGCGGCCGGGGTCAAGCAATGAGGCATTTCAACCTGTCGCGCTGGGTCCTCGAGAACATTCCCCTCACGCGCTACCTGATCGCCGCGCTGCTGATCGGCGGCATCCTCAGCTACCAGCAGCTGGGCCAGGACGAGGATCCGCCGTTCACCTTCCGCATCATGGTCGTCACGGCCTACTGGCCCGGCGCTACCGGCGTGCAGATGGCCCAGCAGGTCACGGACAAGCTGGAGCGCAAGCTGCAGGAGACGCCGCACGTCGACAAGATCCGCAGCTTTTCCAAGCCGGGCGAGACGACCATCCTGGTCGAGCTGCGCGAATCGACGCCGCCGCAGGACGTGCCCGCGACCTGGTACCAGGTGCGCAAGAAGGTCGGCGACATCGCGAACACGCTGCCGCAGGGCGTGGTGGGACCGTTCTTCAACGACGAGTTCGGCGATACCTACGGCTCGATCTTCGCGCTGTCCGGCCACGGCTTCACCTATGCGGAGATGCGCGACTACGCCGACTTCGTGCGCCAGCAGCTGCTGGGCGTGCCGCTCGTCGCCAAGGTCGAGCAGTTCGGCGTGCAGGAAGAAAAGATCAACATCCTGTTCTCGCAACAGAAATTTGCCCAGCTGGGCGTGCCGTTCGAGCAGATCGTGAACCAGATCGCGACGCAGAACGGCATCGAGTCGGCCGGGGTGCTGGTGACGCCGCTGGAAAACCTGCAGGTGCGTGTGACGGGCGGCCTGAAGACCGTCAAGCAGCTGGAAGACCTGAGCCTGCGCGCCGGCAGCACCACGTTCCGCCTGGGCGACTTCGCGAAGGTGGAGCGCGCCTACGAGGATCCGCCGCGCGACAAGATGCGCTACAACGGCCACGAAGTGATCGGCCTGGGCGTATCGATGGAAAAGGGCGGCAACATCATCGCGCTGGGCAAGGGGCTGGAAGCGACCGTGGAGCGCATCCGCGCCCAGCTCCCCGTCGGCATCGAGCTGGAACGGGTGTCGAACCAGCCGGCCGCCGTCACCGAGTCCGTCGACGAATTCATGCACACGCTCGTGGAAGCCGTCGTGATCGTGCTGGTCGTGTCCTTCCTCGCGCTGGGCCTGCACCGCAAGCCCCGGCTGCGCCTGGACATCTGGCCCGGCCTCGTCGTCGCGCTGACGATCCCGCTGGTATTGGCGATCACCTTCCTGTTCATGCACATCTTCGACATCTCGCTGCACAAGGTGTCGCTGGGCGCCCTCATCATCGCGCTGGGCCTGCTGGTCGACGACGCCATCATCGCCGTCGAGATGATGGTGAGGAAGATGGAGGAGGGCATGTCGCGGTTCGAGGCGGCGACCTTCGCCTACACGTCGACGGCCTTCCCCATGCTGACGGGCACCCTGATCACGGCCGCCGGCTTCCTGCCGATCGGCCTGGCCAAGTCCGCGGCGGGCGAGTACACGTTCACGATGTTCTCGGTGAACGCCATCGCGCTGCTGGTGTCGTGGCTGGTGGCGGTGAGCTTCACGCCCTACATCGGCTTCCTGCTGCTGAAGGTGACGCCCCACGCGGCCGCCGCGGGCGAGGGGCACGGCCACGACGTGTTCGACACGCCGGGCTACCGGCGCCTGCGCCGCATGGTCGACTGGTGCGTCACCTGGCGCAAGACGACGATTGCGCTGTCGCTGGGCGTGTTCGCGCTGGGCGTGTTCGGCTTCAAGTTCATCGAGAAGCAGTTCTTCCCCGATTCCAGCCGGCCGGAGCTGATGGTGGAGATGTGGCTGCCGGAGGGGACGAGCTTCGCGGCCAACGAGGCACTGGTGAAGAAGTTCGAGCGCTTCGTGCGCGCCCAGCCCGAGCTGCACAGCGTGACGAGCTACGTGGGCACGGGCAGCCCGCGCTTCTACCTGCCGCTGGACCAGATTTTCCCGCAGTCGAACGTGTCGCAGCTGGTCGTACTGCCCAGGAGCCTGGCGCAGCGCGAGACGCTGCGGCGCAAGATCGAGGCCGCGTTCAAGACCGACTTTCCCGAAGTGCGCGGGCGCGTGAAGCTGCTGCCGAACGGGCCGCCGGTGCCGTATCCCGTGCAGTTCCAGGTGGCCGGGCCGGACATCGCCGTCGTGCGCGGCGTGGCCGACCGCGTCAAGGAGATCCTGCGCGCAAACCCGAACGCCGTCGGCGTCAACGACAACTGGAACGAGCCCGTGAAGGTGCTGCGCCTGGACCTCGACCAGGACAAGCTGCGCGCGCTGGGCGTGACGTCGCAGGCCGTGCGGCGCACGGTGGCGACCGTGCTGTCCGGGACCACGGTGGGCCAGTTCCGCGAGAGTAACCGCCTGATCGACATCGTCGTGCGCCAGCCCGTCGAGGAGCGCTCGACCATGTCCGTGCTGGCCAACACCAACGTGGCCACGCCCGCGGGGCGGCCCGTGCCGCTGTCGCAGCTGGCCCGCATCGAGTTCGTGTGGGAGCCGGGCGTCGTCTGGCGCGAAGGACGCGAGTGGGCGATCATGGTCCAGTCGGACGTGGTCGAGGGCATCCAGGGCCCGACCGTCTCCGCCCAGGTCGGTGACAAGCTGGCGACACTGCGCGCCGGTCTGCCGGCCGGTTACCGCATCACGCTGGAAGGAGCGGCCGCCGACAGCTCCGAGGCCGAGGCCTCGATCGCCGCCAACGTGCCGCTGGTGCTGTTCATCGTGTTCACGCTGCTGATGCTGCAATTGAAGAGCTTCTCGCGCGCGCTGCTCGTGTTCCTCACGGGGCCGCTGGGCGTGGCCGGCGCGGCGATGGCGCTGCTGGCGCTGCACCGGCCGTTCGGCTTCGTTGCCAACCTGGGCGTGATCGCGCTGTTCGGCATGATCATCCGGAATTCCGTGATCCTCGTCGACCAGATCGAGAAGGACATCGCGGCCGGCCATCCGGCCTGGGATGCGATCGTCGACAGCGCCGTGCGGCGCGCCCGTCCGATCCTGCTGACGGCCGCCGCCGCGGCGCTCGCGATGATCCCGCTTTCGCGTTCCGTGTTCTGGGGGCCGATGGCGGTGGCGATCATGGGCGGCCTGCTGGTGGCGACGGCGCTGACCCTGCTGTTCCTGCCGGCGCTGTACGCCGCCTGGTTCCGCGTCCGCAGGGTCGAGGGCGCGTCGTCCACGCGGTCGAAGAGTGCCTGAATGGTGCTGCGCGAGGGTGGGCGCCACGTGCCCGCCATTCGCCGCAGCGCAGCATGTGCGTAAATGTTTGAAATATCGCGGGAAAATGGCCGAGATCCGGCGGAAGAGGGCAAAAACCCGGCCATATGCGCCCGGCACGGATTAAAAATCGCCCAATGGTGTCAGAAAATCCAGTAAAATATCGTGTTGAAGTTGTAGCCCCTAAACAAGCGCATAGCAGGGCGGCCGGTTTCACCGTCGGGCGCCCTTTGTTTTTGCGGGAAGATGTGTGGCAAGTTATGGGGCATGATGCAGCATCCTGAGCGAGGATGGCGAAATTGGTAGACGCACCAGGTTTAGGTCCTGACGCCAGCAATGGTGTGGGGGTTCGAGTCCCCCTCCTCGCACCACGAATAATTATTTTTTTGGACGATTTTTACAATGGCAACTGCAGTCGAAAACCTGGGTAAACTCGAGCGCCGCTTGACTCTCTCTTTTCCGCTGAGCGACGTACGTACGGAAGTTGAAAAGCGCCTCAAGCAGCAGGCCAAGACCGCACGTGCGCCGGGCTTCCGTCCGGGCAAGGTGCCGCTCAAGATGGTCGCCGCCCAGTACGGCTACCAGATCGAGTCCGACGTCCTGAACGACAAGGTTGGCCAGGCCTTCAACGACGCCGCTACCGAAGCGCAGCTGCGCGTGGCCGGCATGCCGAAAATCGAACCGAAGCAGGAAGCGCCGGAAGGCATGCTGGCCTTCGACGCGACCTTCGAAGTCTACCCGGAAGTGGTGCTGCCGGCGCTGGACGGCATCGAAGTCGAGACCGTCAAGACCGACGTCTCGGACGCCGAGATCGACAAGACCATCGACATCCTGCGCAAGCAGCGCGTGCACTTCCACACCAAGGGTGAGGCAGGCGAGCACGGCGACGGCGGCGAAGCCGTCGCGGCCAACGGCGACCGCGTGACCGTCGACTTCGTCGGCAAGATCGACGGCGTCGAATTCGACGGCGGCAAGGCCGAAGACTATGCGTTCGTGCTGGGCGAAGGCCGCATGCTGCCGGAATTCGAAGCCGCGACCGTGGGCCTGAAAGTGGGCGAGAGCAAGACCTTCCCGCTGCCGTTCCCGGAGGATTACCATGGCAAGGACGTCGCCGGCAAGACCGCCGAGTTCACCATCACGCTGAAGAAGCTGGAATGGGCGCACATGCCGGAAGTCGACGCCGAGTTCGCCAAGTCGCTGGGCATCGAAGACGGCAGCGTCGAGAAAATGCGCGAAGACATCAAGGTCAACCTGGAGCGTGAAGTCAATGCCCGCATCAAGGCCCGCAACAAGGAAGCCGTGATGGACGCCCTCGTCAAGCACACCGAGATGGATGTGCCGAAGGTCATGATCGAGCAGGATTCGCAGCGCCTGGCCGAGCAGACCCGCCAGGACATGGCCCAGCGCGGCATGGACGTCAAGAGCCTGCCGTTCCCGGCCGATCTGTTCGCGACCAAGGCCGAGCGCCGCGTGCGCCTGGGCTTGATCCTGTCGCAACTGGTCCAGGACAATAACCTGCAAGCTAGCCAAGAGCAGGTGAAGGCCCAGATCGAAGACTTCGCGCAAAGCTACGAAGATCCGAAGGAAGTCCTGAAGTACTACTACAGCGACCGTCGCCGCCTGGGCGAAGTGGAAGCTCTTGTATTGGAAGAAAACGTCGTTAACTACGTGCTTGGCAAGGCGAAGGTGACGAGCAAGGACATCGCCTTCGACGAGCTGATGGGAAGCACCGCTCAGGCGTAATCTTCCTGAAGGGCGCCGTGCGACATTCCTTGGCGGGATCTGGAATAGTGCGGCTCCGTAACTCTTCATTAAAGGAATTGACAGGTATGAATCGTAATCCGGCATTGGATACCCAAGCCCTCGGCCTCGTGCCGATGGTGATCGAGCAGAGTGGTCGCGGCGAACGCGCCTACGACATCTACTCGCGCCTGCTGAAGGAGCGCGTGATTTTCCTGGTCGGTCCTGTCAACGACCAGATGGCCAACCTCATCGTGGCCCAGATGCTGTTCCTGGAAAGCGAAAACCCGGACAAGGACATTTCGCTGTACATCAACTCGCCGGGTGGTTCCGTGTCGGCTGGCCTGGCCATCTTCGACACCATGAACTTCATCAAGCCGGACGTGTCGACCCTGTGCACCGGCCTGGCCGCGTCGATGGGCGCCTTCCTGCTGGCCGCGGGCGCCAAGGGCAAGCGTTTCTCGCTGCCGAACTCGCGCGTGATGATCCACCAGCCGTCCGGCGGTTCGCAGGGCATGGCATCGGACATCGAGATCCAGGCCAAGGAAATCCTGTACCTGCGCGAGCGCCTGGCACGCATCATGGCCGACAACACCGGCCAGACGATCGAGCAGATCCACAAGGACACGGACCGCGACCGCTTCATGTCGGCGGAGGAATCCGTCGAATACGGTCTGATCGACAGGGTCTTGACGAACCGCGGTTAAGCATTCGACAAGATGTTGCCCGTAGACGCCCGGACGCGACAGCGCTTCGGGCGTTTTGTTTTCAAATCGGGTAGCATGGAGCCGTGCACACTTGTTGCACGCACTTGTTGCATACTTGTATTAGCGATATATTCATAGCAATTCAACGAAAATCTGCCCCATGTCAGACAAAAAATCCTCCAGCGGCGAAAAACTCCTGTACTGCTCGTTCTGCGGAAAGAGCCAGCACGAAGTGAAGAAGCTCATCGCGGGACCCTCGGTTTTCATCTGCGACGAGTGCATCGACCTGTGCAATGACATCATCCGCGACGAGACCTCGAACGTGGAATCGGTGGCCGGCGCCAAGTCGGACCTGCCGACCCCGCACGAGATCGCCGAACTGCTCGACCAGTACGTGATCGGCCAGCAGACGGCCAAGCGTATCCTGTCGGTGGCGGTGTACAACCACTACAAGCGCCTGAAGCACATGGGCAAGAAGGACGAGGTCGAACTGGCCAAGTCCAACATCCTGCTCGTGGGCCCGACCGGCTCGGGCAAGACGCTGCTGGCGCAGACGCTGGCGCGCATGCTGAACGTGCCGTTCGTCATCGCCGACGCCACCACGCTGACGGAAGCGGGCTACGTGGGCGAAGACGTCGAGAACATCATCCAGAAGCTGCTGCAGAGCTGCAACTACGAAGTCGAGAAGGCGCAGCGCGGCATCGTCTACATCGACGAGATCGACAAGATCTCGCGCAAGTCGGACAACCCGTCGATCACCCGCGACGTGTCGGGCGAGGGCGTGCAGCAGGCGCTGCTCAAGCTGATCGAGGGCACCATGGCCTCGGTGCCGCCGCAGGGCGGGCGCAAGCACCCGAACCAGGACTTCGTGCAGATCGACACGACCAATATCCTGTTCATCTGCGGCGGCGCGTTCGACGGCCTCGACAAGGTGATCCAGAGCCGCTCGGAGAAGTCCGGCATCGGCTTCGGCGCCAGCGTCAAGAGCCAGTCGCAGCGTTCCGTGTCGGACGTGCTGCTGGAAGCGGAGCCGGAAGACCTGATCAAGTTCGGCCTGATCCCGGAACTGGTCGGCCGCCTGCCGGTCGTCGCGGCGCTGAGCGAACTGACCGAGGACGCGCTGATCCAGATCTTGGTCGAGCCGAAGAACGCCCTGATCAAGCAGTACACGAAGCTGCTCGACATGGAAGGCGCGGAACTCGAAATCCGCCCGGCGGCTCTGCACGCGATCGCCAAGAAGGCGCTGGCGCGCAAGACCGGCGCGCGCGGCCTGCGTTCGATCCTGGAACATGCGCTGCTCGACGTCATGTACGAATTGCCGAGCCAGCAGAATGTGGTGAAAGTCGTGATCGATGAAAATACGATCACGAACGGTGCAAAACCTTTGCTGATTTATAGCGAATCGCCGAAAGCGGCCGGCGAAAACTGAAATTTCCGGGCGCACACACAACAAAGGTCTTGAAACGCTGAGTTGAGGCGGTACAATCAATCTCAACAAAAGCCGGCTTCAACCGAAAAGCCACTCGCGGCCTGCGCTGTGAAGTGGCTTTTTTATTTGAATCTCCCGATTTTGTAGAAACGGCTATTATTCATGACAAGTGATCTTTTTTTGCTTGTAGAAAATTTTTATTCGGCCGGGCTTGTGTTTTCGTAGGAAGCTCCCACATCGAAAACACGCTTTCTATAAGGTATGCCATGACAACTTCTAAATTGACCGAGCAAATGACGCTGCCCCTCCTGCCCTTGCGCGACGTGGTGGTGTTTCCGCATATGGTGATACCGCTGTTCGTCGGCCGCCCGAAATCGATCAAGGCACTCGAGGCTGCGATGGAACAGGGCAAGAGCATCATGCTCGCTGCCCAAAAGGCAGCCGCCAAGGACGAACCCTCCGCCGCAGACATCTACGAGATCGGCTGCGTGGCCAATATTCTGCAAATGCTGAAGCTGCCCGACGGTACCGTGAAGGTGCTGGTCGAAGGCGCCCAGCGTGCCCGTATCAATCACATTACCGATGGTCCGAGCCATTTCGTGGCCGAGCTCTCGCCGATCAATTCGGAAATCGGTGACGATTCCGAAGTCGAGGCGATGCGCCGCGCGATCGTCCAGCAGTTCGACCAGTACGTCAAACTGAACAAGAAAATCCCGCCCGAGATCCTGGCTTCGCTGGCCGGCATCGACGACGCCGGCCGCCTGGCCGATACCGTCGCCGCCCACCTGCCGCTGAAACTCGAGCAGAAACAAGTCATCCTGGAGATCTTCAACGTCGCCAAGCGCCTCGAGCACCTGCTCGGCCAGCTGGAAGGCGAACTGGATATCCTGCAGGTCGAAAAGCGCATCCGTGGCCGCGTCAAGCGCCAGATGGAGAAATCGCAGCGCGAGTACTACCTGAACGAACAGGTCAAGGCCATCCAGAAGGAACTGGGCGAAGGCGAAGACGGCGCCGACATCGAGGAACTCGAGAAGAAGGTCATCGCCGCCAAGATGCCGAAGGAAGCCCTGGAAAAGGCCCAGTCGGAAATCAAGAAACTGAAGCTGATGTCGCCGATGTCGGCCGAAGCCACCGTCGTGCGCAACTACATGGACACGCTGATCGGCCTGCCGTGGAAAAAGAAATCCAAGGTCACCATCGACCTGGAAAGGGCCCAACAGGTGCTGGAAGCCGACCACTATGGCCTGGACAAGATCAAGGAACGCATCCTCGAGTACCTCGCGGTGCAGCAACGCGTCGAGAAGCTGAAGGCGCCGATCCTGTGCTTCGTCGGTCCCCCGGGCGTGGGTAAAACCTCGCTGGGCGAGTCGATCGCCCGTGCGACGAACCGCAAGTACGTGCGCATGGCCCTGGGCGGCGTGCGTGACGAAGCCGAGATCCGCGGCCATCGCCGTACCTATATCGGCTCGATGCCGGGCAAGGTGCTGCAGTCGCTGACCAAGGTCGGCGTGCGCAACCCGCTGTTCCTGCTCGACGAGATCGACAAGATGGGCGCGGATTTCCGCGGCGACCCGTCCTCGGCCCTGCTCGAGGTGCTGGACCCGGCGCAGAACCACACCTTCAGCGACCACTACGTCGAAGTCGACTTCGACCTGTCGGACGTGATGTTCGTGGCGACGTCGAACTCGTTCAACATCCCGCCGGCGCTGCTGGACCGGATGGAAGTGATCCGCCTGTCGGGCTACACCGAGGACGAAAAGACCAGCATCGCGCAGCGCTACCTGCTGCCGAAGCAGATCAAGAACAATGGCCTGAAGGAAGACGAGATCAAGGTCGAGGAGTCGGCGATCCGCGACATCATCCGCTACTACACCCGTGAAGCGGGCGTGCGTTCCCTCGAGCGCGAGATCTCGAAGATCTGCCGCAAGGTCGTCAAGATGCTGCTGCTGAAGAAGGACAACAAGCGCGTGCTGGTGAACGCCAAGAACCTCGACAAGTTCCTGGGCGTGCGCCGCTACGACTTCGGCGTGGCCGAGAAGGAAAACCAGGTGGGCCAGGTGGCCGGCCTGGCATGGACCGAAGTGGGCGGCGACCTGCTGACCATCGAAGCCGTGCAGGTGCCGGGCAAGGGCGCCGTGATCCGTACCGGTACGCTGGGCGACGTGATGAAGGAATCGATCGAGGCGGCGCGCACCGTGGTGCGCTCCCGTGCGAATCGCCTGGGCATCAAGAACGAGGCGTTCGAGAAGACCGACATCCACATCCACCTGCCGGAAGGTGCGACGCCGAAGGACGGTCCGTCCGCCGGTATCGGCCTGACGACGGCGCTGGTGTCCGTGTTCACCGGCATCCCGGTGCGCGCCGACGTGGCGATGACGGGCGAGATCACGCTGCGCGGCGAAGTCCTGCCGATCGGCGGCCTGAAGGAAAAACTGTTGGCGGCGCAGCGCGGCGGCATCAAGACCGTCCTGATCCCCGAGCAGAACGTGAAGGACCTGGCCGAGATCCCGGACAACGTCAAGAACAAGCTCGAGATCGTTCCCGTGCGCTGGATCGAGAAGGTGCTGGAAGTAGCGCTGGAACGCCAGCCCGAGCCGATCGTCGACGTGCCGGCCGTGCCGGTCGCGCCGGCGGCGGCCACCGAAGGGCAGGGCGGCGTGGTCAAGCACTGATCGCTTTCCGCTGATGTGAAGACGGCACCTCCGGGTGCCGTTTTTTTTTCGCCGCTTCGTCCCGATGGCAGCCGAATAAAGGCTCTATTGTTGCCCCGTAGAAGCATGCTGGCTTGACACAAGGCGGGGCGCGCTTGTTTAATACGCCCTTGCGGTTTTTGCCTGATGTCCGGGCCAGCCGCTTCCAGAACGCACAACGAGGGAAAAGAGTGAACAAAACTGAACTGATCGAAGAAATCGCGAAGTCCGCGGACCTGACCAAAGCTTCTGCGGCACGCGCCCTCGACGCGATGATCGATGCCGTGACCACCACCCTGAAGAACAACGACAGCGTGACCCTGGTCGGCTTCGGCACCTTCACCGTGGGCGAGCGCGCTGCGCGTACCGGCCGCGATCCGCGCACCAAGGAAGCCATCACCATCAAGGCCGCCAAGGTCCCGAAATTTAAGGCTGGTAAAGCCCTGAAAGATGCAGTAAACTAATGCCTCGCTGCGCTGACACGCAGCTGGCAGTACCTGATATTTCGTGGAGCGGTAGTTCAGTTGGTTAGAATACCGGCCTGTCACGCCGGGGGTCGCGGGTTCGAGCCCCGTCCGCTCCGCCAACCATCGGTTGGGTTGCGAAATAAAAGAATTTGGAGCGGTAGTTCAGTTGGTTAGAATACCGGCCTGTCACGCCGGGGGTCGCGGGTTCGAGCCCCGTCCGCTCCGCCAGATTGAAGTAAGAAGGAGGGTCGCCCCTGCGGGCGACACGGGCTAGGGCTCGAAGGGATTCGCTTGCAAGCGAATCCGCGGCCTGCAGGATGTAGGCGAGCCCCGTCCGCTCCGCCAGATGAAAAAGAAGAGGCGAACGAAAGTTCGCCTTTTTTTTTACGGTTTTTGATAACGCATTTTCAACCTTGAATGGCTGACCATGTTTGAATTTATTCGTAAGCACCAGCGCCTCATGCAATTGCTGTTGCTGCTGCTGATCCTGCCGTCCTTCGTCCTGGTCGGCGTCAGCAGCTACCAGGAGCGCGGCGGCGGCGACGGCGTTGCCACCGTGGCCGGCAAGTCCATCACGCAGCAGCAGTGGGAAGAAGCGCAGCGCCGCCAGATCGACCAGGCGCGCCAGCAGATGGGCGCGCAGTTCGACCAGAAGCTGTTCGAGACGCCGGAAGCCAAGCAGGCGATCCTCGACCAGCTGGTGGCCGAACGTGCGGTCAACGCCGAAGTCGAGCGCGCTCACCTCACCGTGAGCGACGCCGTGCTGGCCAAGGCGATCGGCGACATCCAGATGTTCCGCAAGGCCGACGGCAGCTTCGACAAGGACCAGTACATCGCGGCGCTGGCCGCCCAGGGAATGACCCCGGACATGTTCGACGCCCGCATGCGCCACGACATGGCCGTGCAGCAGCTGGCCGGCGCCGTCAGCCAGACGGCGTTCGCGCCGCGCAGCGTGTCGAACCGCCTGTCGGACATCAACGACCAGGAGCGCGAAGTGCAGGAGCTGATGTTCCCGCTCGCGACCTACGCCGCGCAGGTCAAGGTAACCGACGACATGGTCAAGGCCTATTACGACAAGCATGCCGCGCTGTTCCAGGTGCCGGAGACCGTCAAGGCCGAATACGTCGTGTTCAATGCCGACGCCGTGCAGAAGCAGGTGACCGTGTCGGACGCCGAAGTGGCTGACGCGTACAACAAGAACAAGGCGCGCTTCACGACGCCGGAAAAACGCAGCGCCAGCCACATCCTGTTCAACGTCGCCAAGGACGCCAAGCCGGCCGACGACGCCGCCGCCAAGGCCAAGGCCGAAGCCGCGCTGGCCGAGGTGCGCAAGAACCCGGGCGACTTCGCGAAGATCGCCAAGGCGCAGTCGCAGGATCCCGGCTCGGCCGAGCTGGGCGGCGACCTGGGCGTGGTCGAGAAGGGCGTGTTCGTCAAGCCCGTCGAGGACGCGATCTACGGCCTGAAGGAAGGCGAAACCAGCGGCCTGGTGCGTTCGGAGTTCGGCTACCACATCATCAAGGTCACGAAGGTCGTGCCGGCCACCCAGAAGTCGCTGGAAGACGCGAAGCCGGAAATCCTGGCCGACCTGCAGAAGACCAAGATGTCGGCCAAGTACACGGAACTGGCCGAGACCTTCTCGAACACCGTGTACGAGCAGGCGGACAGCCTGAAGCCCGTCGCGGACAAGCTGGGCCTGCAGATCCAGACGGCCGATGGCCTGGGCCGCGCGCCGAATCCGGCGCTGGGCAACTCGCCGGTCAATAACGACAAGTTCCTGAAGGCGATCTTCTCGAACGACGCGATCAAGAACAAGCGCAATACCGAAGCCGTCGAAGTGGCGCCGAGCACCCTCGTGGCCGGCCGCGTCGTCGAGTTCAAGCCGGCGACGAAGCGTCCGCTGGCCGAGGTGGAAGCGCAGATCCGCCAGCGCGTCACGCAGGAAGAGGCGCTGCGCCTGGCCAAGCAGGCCGGCGAAGCGAAGCTGGCCGCTGCCAAGGCATCGGGCGACGCTACCGGCTTCGGCGAAGCCAAGATCGTTTCGCGCACCAAGCAGCCGCCGTTCAGCGAAAACGCCGCGCTGGCCGTGCTGAAGGCCGATACGAGCAAGTTGCCCGCCTATGTCGGCGTCGACGTGCCGGGCCAGGGCTATGGCGTGTACCGCATCGCCAAGGTGTCGCAACCGGCCCAGCCGGACCAGGCGCGCCGCAAGCAGGAGGCGGAGCAGATCGGCCGCGCCATCGGCGGCGCCGAGACCTACGGCTACGTCGAAGCCCTGAAGCAGAAGGCCAAGGCGAAGATCAACGTCAAGCCGGCCGACCTGGGCGCGAACGCCGCCCAGTAAGCCAGCAGGCGACGAACAAAAGCCCGGCCGCGAAAGCGGACCGGGCTTTTTTCATGGTATCGGTCGGGTTGCATGTCGGTGGGCACGTGGTGCCCACCCTACCGCGTTTGCGCGCCTTTGGCGTAGGGTGGGCATCACATGCCCACCATGATCAGGCCTCGGCGCCTCCGTCGTGCAGCTGCCGCGCCGCCGCGAGGAAATCGTCCGGCGCGATGCCGGACAGCGTGACGACCTGCGCCTGCGGATACTGCGTGAAATTGCGATCGATCGATTTCAGGTAGGCCGGATCGTAGTGCTCCACCAGCAGCTGGTCGACCAGCTCCGGCATGCGGCCCTCGTTGGCCATCTCGTGCCAGGCATCGATCCTGGCGCGGCCGTGCAGCTGCACCAGGTGCTCGAGCTGGCCGTTCAGCGCCGCCGCGTCGCGCGCGAAGTGGCGGTAGTCTTCCATCAGCAAGTCCACGCGCAGCGGACGGTCGAGTTCAAGGCGGATGCAGGGCGCGGCGCGCATGCGCGCCATCAGGGCATCCGGCACGCGCAGGTTGCCGACCTTCTTGCTTTCCGATTCCACGAACACGGGACGGCTCGCATCGAAGCGGCGCAGCCGGTCCCAGATGGCGCTCTCGAAGGCCTTCTGCGTGGGCTGCGGCGCGTCCGGCAGGTTGCCGAGGACGGAACCGCGGTGGGCCGCGAGGCCCTCCAGGTCGAGCACCTGCGCCCCGATCGCATCGAGCGTCTCGAGCAGGCGCGTCTTACCGCTGCCGGTGGTGCCGCACACGACGCGCAGGTCCAGCGCGGGCGGGTCTTCCAGCGCCGTGGCGATGTAGGCGCGGTAGGCCTTGTAGCCGCCGTCGAGCTGGACGACGGGCCAGCCGATCTTGGCGAAGATCAGCGCCATGGAGCCGCTGCGGTTGCCGCCGCGCCAGCAGTAGACGAGGGGCTTCCACTCCTTCGGCTTGTCGGCGAACAGGGTCTCGACGTAGCGCGCGATGTTCTTCGCGACCAGCGGCGCGCCGATCTTCTTGGCCTCGAAGGCGCCGACCTGCTTGTACGTGGTGCCGACGAGGATGCGCTGCTCGTCGTCGAGGACAGGGCAGTTGATGGCGCCGGGCAGGTGGTCGAGGGCGAACTCGGATTCGCTGCGCGCGTCGATGATGGTGTCGAATTCGTCGAGCGCGGGCAGGATGGTCTCGAAGTTCAGGACTGCGGGGTATTTCATTATGGTCGGATCAGGGGAGCCAGCTGGGGCCAGATGTTATTGAGGATGGTGGGGTGGGCGCTCGCGAGCGGGTGCATGCGGTCGGCCTGGAAGTTGGCGGTCTCCAGGGCCACGCCCTCCAGCATGAAGGGCACCAGCGGCACCTTGGCCTGCGTGGCGAGGGTCTGGTACATGGCGGAGAAGCGCTCCGTGTAGGCGCGGCCGTAATTCGGCGGCATGCGCATGCCGACCAGCAGCACCTTGGCCTTGTTCTGCTGTGCCAGCGAAATCATGGTGCGCAGGTTGTCCTGCGCCGACGCCACCGGCAGGCCGCGCAGGCCGTCGTTGGCGCCCAGTTCGAACACGACGACGTTCGGCTTGTGCTGCTGGAGCAGGGCAGGCAGGCGCGTGCGGCCGCCGCTGGTGGTCTCGCCGCTGATGCTCGCATTGACGACGCGGGCGTCGATCTTGTCCGCCTTCAGTTTCTGTTCCAGCAGCGCGACCCAGCCGCTGCCGCGCGCGATGCCGTATTCGGCGGACAGGCTGTCGCCCACCACCAGCACGGTTTTTGGTGCAGAATAGGCATTCGCCGACGCGGCCACGGCCACCACGAAGAAGGTGGCGGCGGTCCCGATGGTCCATTTCTTGAGACGATTAAGCATGCGTGATAATCCCGAGGCTTCCAAGCGCGAGGCTTCCAACATTGAATCGGCCGGCCGTGACGGCCGCTCCGGCCAGGATGCGGCGATCGCCGTGATCGGCCTGTCGAAGCGGGTGGCGGACGCCAGCGGCGAGCTCACCATCCTGCATGAGGTGGATTTTACCGTGCAACCGGCCGAGACGCTTGCCCTGGTCGGCGCATCGGGCTCCGGCAAGTCGACCTTGCTGGGCCTGCTGGCCGGGCTGGACACGCCATCGACGGGCCGCGTACTGCTGGACGGCACCGATATCTTCGCGCTGGACGAGGACGGCCGCGCCGCGTTCCGCAAGGCCAAGCTGGGCTTCGTGTTCCAGTCCTTCCAGCTGCTCGGGCACCTGAGTGCCCTGGAAAACGTGATGCTCCCGCTGGAATTGCGCGGCGACGGCGCCGCGCGCGCGAAGGCCGAAGCGATGCTGGGTCGTGTCGGCTTGTCCAGCCGCCTCAACCACTATCCGAAGTACCTGTCCGGCGGCGAACAGCAGCGCGTCGCGCTGGCGCGCGCCTTCGTGACGGAACCGCCGCTGCTGTTCGCCGACGAACCGACGGGCAGCCTCGATGCTGCCACCGGCGAGGCCGTCACGCAGCTGATGTTCGAACTGAACCGGGAGCGCGGCTCCACGCTCGTGCTCGTGACGCATGATCCCGCCATGGCCGCGCGCTGCGGCCGCACGATCACCATCGCCGCGGGGCGTCTCGTCGCGTAAATGGCGGTCGCGGCGGAGCACCGGGGTCGGAGTCCAACCATCAACACCGGACTCTGACCCCTACGCAGGCACCACGTGCCGACCAGCCGTTCGCGTTCAACGCTGCGCCACCAATGCATTCAGTTCGGCCCGTATCGCCCGCGGCAATTCTCCCGCCGTCAGGCCGATCGGCCCGATGCCGCTTTCCACCAGCCGGTCCGCCGCCGCGCCATGCAGCCACACGGCGCCCAGCGCGGCTTCCCACGCGGGCCATCCCTGGCCCAGCAGCGCCCCGCACAGGCCGGCCAGCACGTCGCCCGTTCCGCCCGTCGCCAGGCCCGGGTTGCCCGTCGTATTGATCGCCACGTCGCCGTCCGGCCGCGCGATCACGCTGCCCGCGCCTTTCAGTACGACGATGGCATCCAGGCGCTGGGCCAGCTCGCGCGCGTTTTCCAGCCGGTCGGCCTGCACGATGGCGGCCGTCACGCCCAGCAGGCGCGCCGCTTCGAGCGGGTGCGGCGTCAGGATCGTCGGCCCGGCGCGCTGGGCGATGCGCGCCCGCAGGTCGTCACTGGCGGCGGCGAGGTTCAGCGCGTCGGCATCGAGCACGACGGGGCCGGCACCGCCGATCGCCTGGGCCAGCAGGTGCCTGGCGATGTCCGCGTCCCCCATGCCGGGGCCGGCCACGATCGTGCGCTCGTCGAATGCGAAGCCGGCAGCGTCGCGGAACATGATCTCGGGCTGGGCGGGATCGATGCCCAGGCCTGCATCGAGCGCTGCCACGAACACGCGGCCGCTGCCGCCGAACAGCGCCGCGCGTGCGGCGAGGATCGCGGCGCCGGCCATGCCGCGCGCGCCGCCCAGCACCGCGACGTCGCCGAAGCTGCCCTTGTGCGTATTGCGCCGGCGCGCCGCCAGGTGCGCGGCGAACAGCTGCGGGCCGTTCAGGCGCGCCTGCGCGGGCTGGGATGCGTCGGTGCCGAGCCAGTCGACGTGCACGCGGCGCGCGTGGTCCGTGCCGTCGCCCGTGTGCAGGCCCGGCTTGTTGCCGAGGAAGGTGATGGTGTGCGTGGCCACCACGGCGATGCCGTCCGGGCCCACGACGGCGCCCGTGTCCGCATCGAGGCCGCTCGGCACGTCCAGCGCGAGGGTGGGGCAGTCGGTGCCGGCGATGCGTTCCACCAGCGCGCGGGCGCGGCCGGCGAGGGGACGCGCGAGGCCGATGCCGAACAGGCCGTCGACCACCAGGCAGCGCGCGGCATCGGCGCTGCCGTCGCCGATGTCGTCCACGAAGCGGGCACGGCTCGCGCGGGCCCGTTCCAGCGCCTGCTGCGTTTCGGCGGAAGGGTTGGCGCCCGCGAGATGCACGACCTGCACGGCGGCGCCCAGGTTGGCCAGGTTCGCGGCGACCTCGAGCGCGTCGCCGCCGTTGTTGCCCGGGCCCGCCAGCACGAGGACGACCCCGGTGGGAAAGCCGCCCAGCAATTCCAGCGCATAGGCCGCGGCCGCTTCGCCCGCGCGCCGCATCAGTTCTCCCGGCGCGAGGGACGCCGCGGCCGACTGCTCGATCGCGCGGATCTGGGCGACGCCGTACAACTCCGTATCCATGGGGACTCCCTTCATCGTGATCCGCCATTTTCGCCAAAAATCGGGCGCCGCGCCGCTAGAATGTGGACTTGACCCGATTTCGATGGAGCGAAGATGGACTGGCAATTCTGGATCGACCGCGGCGGCACCTTCACGGACATCGTGGCGCGCCGCCCCGACGGGGCGCTGGTCACGCACAAACTGCTGTCGGAAAATCCGGAGCAGTACCGCGATGCGGCCGTCGCCGGCATCCGCCACCTGCTGGGCCTGGCGCCGGGCGCCGCCATCCCCGCCGGCAGCGTGGAGGCCGTCAAGATGGGCACGACGGTCGCCACCAATGCGCTGCTCGAGCGCAAGGGCGAGCCGACCGTGCTCGCCATCACGCGCGGTTTCCGCGACGCGCTGCGCATCGCCTACCAGAACCGGCCGCGCCTGTTCGCGCGCCACATCGTGCTGCCCGAACTGCTGTACGGCCAGGTCGTCGAGGTCGACGAACGGATCGGCGCCCATGGCGACGTCGTGCGTGCGCTCGACGAGGCGGCCGTGCGGCGCGACCTGCAAGCCGCGTTCGATGGCGGCGTGCGCGCGCTGGCCATCGTCTTCATGCACGGCTACCGCTACCACCAGCACGAGGAGGCGACGGTGCGGATCGCGCGCGAGATCGGCTTCACCCAGGTCTCCGTGTCGCACGAGACCAGTCCCCTCATGAAGCTCGTCGCGCGGGGCGACACGACGGTCGTCGACGCCTACCTGTCGCCGATCCTGCGCCGCTACGTGGACCAGGTGGCGAGCGAGCTGCCCGGCGTGCACCTGCAGTTCATGCAGTCCAGCGGCGGCCTGACGGATGCAAGGGCGTTCCAGGGCAAGGACAGCATCCTGTCCGGCCCCGCCGGCGGCATCGTCGGGATGGTGCGCGCGAGCCGCCTGGCCGGCTTCGAGCGCGTGATCGGCTTCGACATGGGCGGCACGTCGACCGACGTGTCGCATTACGCGGGCGAGTTTGAGCGCGTGTTCGAGACCCAGGTCGCCGGCGTGCGCATGCGCGCACCCATGATGAGCATCCACACGGTGGCGGCGGGCGGCGGCTCGATCCTGCATTTCGACGGCAGCCGCTACCGCGTCGGGCCGGACAGCGCGGGCGCCAATCCGGGCCCGGCCTGCTACCGGCGCGGCGGCCCCCTGACGGTCACGGATTGCAACGTCATGCTCGGCAAGATCCAGCCCCGTCATTTCCCCCACCTGTTCGGTCCCGGCGCGGACCAGCCGCTGGACGTGGACGCCGTGCGCCACGGCTTCGCCGACATGGCCGCGCGCATCGGCGCCGCGACGGGCGAGACGCCCGCGCCCGAGGCGGTGGCGGAAGGCTTCATCCGCATCGCCGTGGGCAATATGGCCAACGCGATCAAGCAGATCTCCGTGCAGCGCGGCCACGACGTCACCGACTACGCGCTGACCAGCTTCGGCGGCGCCGGCGGCCAGCACGCCTGCCTCGTCGCGGACGCGCTGGGCATGAAGACGGTGTTCATCCATTCGCTGGCGGGCGTGCTGTCCGCATACGGCATGGGTCTGGCGGACCAGGGCGCGATGCGCGAGAAGGCCGTCGAGCGGCGCATGGCCGACGTCGATGGCGAAGCGCTGGCGCTGGAACTGGACGGGCTGGCCGAGGGGGCCCGCGCGGAGCTGCTGGCCCAGGGCGTCGATGCCGGCCGCATCGAGGTGCTCCGGCGCGTGCACCTGCGCTACGAGGGCACGGACTCGGCGATCGTGGTCCTGTTCGACACGGCCGACGCCATGCAGGCGCAGTTCGAGCAGGCCTACCGGCGCCGCTTTTCCTTCCTCATGCCGGGCAAGGCGCTGGTGGTGGAAGCCGTGTCGGTGGAAGCGCTGGGAAGGTCCGATGCGCCGCCCGAGCAGCCGTCCACGCGGCCCGCGCGAACCACGCCGCGGGCCGCGTCCGAGACCGTGCCGATGTTCGGCGACGGCGCCTGGCGCGACACGGCCGTGTACCGCCGCGCGGACATCGGTCCCGGCGACGTCATGAAAGGCCCCGCGATCATCGCGGAGGCGAATGCGACGACGGTGGTGGAGGCGGGCTGGCAGGCCGAGGTCACGGCCTACGACCACCTCGTGCTGCGCCGCGTCGAGGCGCTGCCGCAGCGCCATGCGATCGGCACGACGGTCGATCCCGTGATGCTGGAGATCTTCAACAACCTGTTCATGTCGATCGCCGAGCAGATGGGGCTGCGCCTGCAGAGCACGGCGTACTCCGTCAACATCAAGGAGCGCCTGGACTTCAGCTGCGCGATCTTCGACGGCGACGGCAACCTGGTCGCCAACGCGCCGCACATGCCCGTGCACCTGGGCTCGATGGGCGAGAGCATCAAGAGCGTGATGCGCAAGAACGCGGGGCGGATGCGGGCCGGCGACGTCTATGTGCTGAACGACCCGTACAACGGCGGCACGCACCTGCCGGACGTCACCGTGATCTCGCCCGTGTTCGACGCGGCGGGCCGCGAGATCCTGTTCTACGTGGGCTCGCGCGGCCACCACGCGGACATCGGCGGTACCACGCCGGGCTCGATGCCGCCCGACTCGCGCCATATCGAGGAAGAGGGCGTCCTGCTCGACAACGTCAAGCTCGTCGACGGCGCCGACGGCGCCAATGGAGTGTTGCGCGAGGACGCCATGCGCGCGCTGCTGGCGGGCGCGCGCTGGCCGGCCAGGAACCCGGACCAGAACATGGCCGACCTGCGCGCCCAGGTGGCGGCGAACCAGAAGGGCGTCGAGGAGCTGCACAGGATGGTGGCGCACTTCGGCCTGCCCGTCGTGCGCGCCTACATGGGCCACGTGCAGGACAACGCCGAGGAAGCCGTGCGGCGCGTGATCACGGCCTTGCAGGACGGCCGCTTCGTCAACGAACTGGACAACGGCGCGCGCATCGAGGTGGCGATCCGCGTCGACCATGCGGCGCGCAGCGCGACCATCGACTTCACGGGCACATCCGCCCAGCTGCCGAACAATTTCAATGCGCCGTCGGCCGTCTGCATGGCGGCCGTGCTGTACGTGTTCCGCACGCTCGTGGACGACGAGATCCCGCTCAATGCCGGCTGCCTGAAGCCGCTCGAGGTCATCATCCCGCCGGGGTCGATGCTCAATCCGCACTATCCGGCCTCGGTCGTGTCGGGCAATGTCGAGACCTCGACCTGCATCACCAACGCGCTGTACGGCGCGCTGGGCGTGATGGCGGCGAGCCAGGGCACCATGAACAATTTCACGTTCGGGAATGCCCGTCACCAGTACTACGAGACCATCTCCGGTGGATCCGGGGCGGGCGAGGGCTACGATGGCACGGACGTCGTGCAGACCAATATGACGAACTCGCGCCTCACGGATCCGGAAATCCTGGAGTTCCGCTTTCCCGTGCGCCTGGAAAGCTATGCGATCCGGGCCGGCTCCGGTGGCGCGGGGCGCTGGCACGGGGGTAATGGCGGCGTGCGGCAAGTACGGTTCCTGGAACCGATGACGGCGGCCATCCTGTCGAACAACCGCCTGCATGCGCCGTTCGGCATGGCAGGCGGCGCGCGGGGCGCGAAGGGCCGCAACCTGGTCGTGCGCGCCGACGGCAGGATCGAGGAACTGGGCCACATCGGCAAGGTGGACATGGCGCCGGGCGACATGTTCGTCATCGAGACGCCGGGGGGCGGGGGCTACGGGGTGCCGGAAGCATAGACGCTGCTCCGAGGTGGGCACGTGGTGCCCACCCTACGAGGAAGGTCGGCGCCGTAGGGTGGACACTACGTGCCCACCATGCGTCGAGGTGACGCGCGCACCCGACGGTGTCACACCCCGCTGGCGATACCGTACTTGCGCTTGGCGGCGGCCAGTTCCGCATCGAGCGCCTGCAGGCGCGGGTGGGCGGCGTCCAGCGTGCGGATGTGGTCCAGCTGCTCGGCGCCGACGGCGGCGAGCGACTCGTCCCAGCCCATCTCCATGATCTGGCGCAGGATGCCGCCCACGACGGCGATCATCACCTGCAGGTTGTTCGGCGCCAGGCGAAGCGCCTCCAGCAGCGTCTGCACGGCGCCGCGCACGTCGCCCATATTGCGCTTCTCGTCCGCTACGCCCAGCAGCATCTGGGCCTGGGCACGCATCTGCTTGGACATGCCGTCGGCCAGGTCGGGCCGTCCCGCCTTGACGAAGACGCTCATGGCCTGCTGCGGCGAGACGGCGGCGTCGCCGCTGGCCGCAGCGCCGTTCAGCGCGCCGATGAGCACGTCGGACGCCTCGTCGTCCAGGCGGTGGCCCAGCAGCGACTGCGCGAGGCCGATGCGCAGCGCCGGCGACAGCTGGCCGCCGGCGCGCACGGCGTCCACGGCGGACTTCAATTCCCTGACGGCGCCGCCCGTGTCGCCGGCCGCATCCTGCAGCAGGGCGGCGGAGATCGCGCGGCAGGCCTCGCCGGCGGGCGTGTCGCGCAGCGAACGTTCCAGGTCGCGCACGACGTTGCCGGCGCCGACCGGGTCGCCCTTGCGCACGAGCGCCTTGACCAGGTTGACGTGGTCTTCGGGATCGCGGAATTCGGAATAGCGCGAGCGCGCGACGACCTGGCGGAACGATTTTTCCGCCGCGGCCGCGTCGCCCGCATCCATGGCGACTGCGCCCAGCTTGCGCAGGCGCCGCACCATGAACGGCGAGATGGCCACGGCGTCTTCCAGCGTCTTCTGGGCGAGGGCGGCGTCGCCGGCGTCTTCCTGGCAGCGCGCCAGCAGGTCGTAGGCGGCCATCAGGCTCGGGTTGTCGGCCACCAGCGCCTGCAATTCCTCGACGGCGTGCTCCGTTCGTCCCATCGCGCGCAGCGCCCGCGCCAGGCCCAGCCTGGCCCAGTCCAGGGGCTTCGCGGACAGGACGCCGCGGTAGACGTCTTCCGCCTGCGCATACTCCTTGAGCGACATGTGCAGCTCGGCGCGCAGGCGCGCGAAATCGAGGGCGTAGCGGGGCTGGGCGGCCACGGCGTCGGCACAGGTGCGGATGGCGGCGCGCGGATTGCCCTGCGCCACCTGCTGGTAGGCCGGCAGCATGGCGGCGCGGCGCGCCAGCGCGCGGCCGATGCGTTCGTTCAGGATGCCCGCCGTGAAGGGCTTCAGGATGTAGTCGGAGGGCTGCAGCTCGGCGGCGCCGACGACCCGCGCGTGGCTGGCCTCGGACGTCAGCATGATGAAGATGGCCCAGGGCGGGATCAGCTTGTGGTGGCGCAGGTCTTCCAGCAGCTGCTGGCCGTCCTGGCCTTCGCCCGGCGCCGTGCCCGTGCCGGCGGCGCCGCCCAGGTCGTACTCGCACAGGATGATGTCGTAGCTCTTGCGGCCCAGGGCCTTGATCGCCGAGCCGGCGTTCATGGCGGACTCGATGCGCGAGATGCCGGTCTGGTTCAGCATGTTCTGCAGGTTGGCGCGGATGCCCGGGTTCGGGTCGATCACGAGGACCGTCAATTGGCTGTTCTCTTGCATCGTTCTGGCGTCGTCCGCTTCCTGTTTATGCTGCTACGATACCGCTTACTTGAACGTCCAGCAACTTTGACGGGGGCTTCTGCTGTTTTTCGGACAAACTTGTCCGGAATTACACCAGCGGGGGCGGGTGCCGACGCTGTATAATAGCGGGCTATCTTTCACCCGCAGCCACGCTGCATCGACGGACTGACAAGCCATGTTGATTCTGCCGGGTTCCAATGCCCTCTCCGCCTTCCGTAGCCAACGCCTCCTGACCCAGCTGCAAGCCGTCGCCCCGACGATTGCCGCCGTCTCCGCACGCTACTACCACTTCATCGACGCCGGCGCGCCGCTGTCCACCGCGGACACCGAGCGCCTCGCCGCCATGCTCACGTATGGCGAGCCCGTGCCGGAAACGCAGTACGAAGGCGTGACCGAGGAATTCTTCGTGATCCCGCGCCTGGGCACGATCTCGCCGTGGGCCTCGAAGGCCACCGACATCGCGCACAACTGCGGCATGGCGCACATCCACCGCGTCGAGCGGGGCGTGGCGTTCAAGGTGGTGCTCAAGAGCGGCATCCTCGGCACCAGCATCAAGGCGCCGAAGAAGCTGGAGGCGGACGAAGTGCAGGCCGTCGCCGCGCTGCTGCACGACCGCATGACGGAAACGGTGCTGCGCAGCGCCGACGAAGCCAAGGCGCTGTTCACCGACCTCGAAGGCCGTCCGCTGGCCGCCATCGACGTGCTCGGCGCCGGCCGCCAGGCGCTGGTGGCCGCCAACGCGGACATGGGCCTGGCGCTGGCCGAGGACGAGATCGACTACCTGTTCGATGCGTTCAGCCGCGCCCAGCGCAACCCGACCGACGTCGAACTGATGATGTTCGCCCAGGCCAACAGCGAACACTGCCGCCACAAGATCTTCAACGCGGAATGGACCATCGACGGCGTCAAGCAGGACCGTTCGCTGTTCCAGATGATCAAGAACACGCACCAGCTGCAGCCGAAGGGCACGATCGTCGCCTACAGCGACAACTCGGCCATCATGGAAGGCGCCGAGGCCGTGCGCTTCTTCCCGCAGGGCGAGGGCCAGGAATACGCGCCGACGACCCAGCTGACGCACACGCTGATGAAGGTGGAGACCCACAACCACCCGACCGCGATCTCCCCGTTCCCGGGCGCTTCGACGGGCGCCGGCGGCGAGATCCGCGACGAGGGCGCGACGGGCCGCGGCGCCAAGCCGAAGGCCGGCCTGACGGGCTTCACCGTCTCGAACCTGATGATCCCGGGCGCCGTGCAGCCGTGGGAAAACGCCGCCAACGTCAACGACCCGGCGAAAGCGGGCAGCGACAAGGTCTACGGCAAGCCGGAACGCATCGCGTCGCCGCTGCAGATCATGGTCGACGGCCCGCTGGGCGGCGCCGCGTTCTCGAACGAATTCGGTCGCCCGGTACTGGGCGGCTACTTCCGTACCTACGAGCAGAACGTGGGCGCCACCGCCATCAACGCGAACACCGTGTTCGGCTACCACAAGCCGATCATGATCGCGGGCGGCATCGGCAACATCTCGGCCGAACACACGCACAAGAACGACATCCCCGTCGGCAGCCTGCTGATCCAGCTGGGCGGTCCGGGCATGCGCATCGGCATGGCCGGCGCCGCCGCGTCGTCGATGGCGACGGGTACCAACACGGCCGACCTGGACTTCGACTCGGTCCAGCGCGGCAACCCGGAGATGGAACGCCGCGCGCAGGAAGTCATCAACGCCTGCTGGCAGCTGGGCAGCGCCAACCCCATCATCTCGATCCACGACGTGGGCGCCGGCGGCCTGTCGAACGCCTTCCCTGAAATCACCAACGACGCCAAGCGCGGCGCCACCTTTGACCTGCGCAAGGTGCCGCTGGAAGAAAGCGGCATGTCGCCCAAGGAGATCTGGTCGAACGAATCGCAGGAGCGCTACGTGCTGGCCATCGCGCCGGACGACCTGCCGCGCTTTGCCGCCATGTGCGAACGCGAGCGCTGCCCGTTCGCCGCGGTCGGCGTCGCGACGGAAGAGCGCCAGCTGAAGCTGATCGATCCGATTACCTCGACCAGCCCGGTCGACATGCCGATGGATGTCCTGCTGGGCAAGCCGCCCAAGATGCACCGCAATGTCGAACACGCGGCCAGCACCTTCAAGCCCGTCGACGTGACGGGCCTGGAGCTGGAGGAAGTGGCCAAGCGCGTGCTGTTGCTGCCGACCGTCGCCGACAAATCCTTCCTGATCACCATCGGCGACCGCAGCGTGGGCGGCATGACCGCGCGCGACCAGATGGTGGGCCCGTGGCAGGTGCCGGTGGCCGACGTCGCCGTGACCACCCTGAGCTTCGAAGGCTACAAGGGCGAAGCGATGGCGATGGGCGAACGCACGCCGGTCGCCGTCATCGACGCCGCCGCCTCGGGCCGCATGGCCGTGGGCGAAGCGATCACGAACATCGCCGCCGCGCCGATCGCGGACATCGCCGACATCAAGCTGTCCGCCAACTGGATGGCCGCCTGCGGCCAGCCGGGCCAGGATGCCGCCCTGTTCGACACGGTGAAGGCCGTCGGCATGGAGCTGTGCCCGGCGCTGGGCGTATCGATCCCGGTCGGCAAGGATTCGCTGTCGATGCGCACCACCTGGAACGAGAACGGCGAAAACAAGGCCGTCGTTTCGCCCGTGTCGCTGATCGTCTCGAGCTTCGCGCCCGTCACCGACGTGCGCAAGACCCTGACGCCGCAGCTACGCACGGACCTGGGCGACACGGCGCTGATCCTCGTGGACCTGGGCCGCGGCAAGAACCGCCTGGGCGCCTCGGCGCTGGCGCAGGTGACGCAGCAGCTGGGCAACGACACGCCGGACGTCGATAACCCGCAGGACCTGAAGGGCTTCTTCACGGCGATCCAGCAACTGAACGCCGACGGCAAGCTGCTGGCCTACCACGATCGTTCGGACGGCGGCCTGTACGCCACGCTGTGCGAGATGGCCTTCGCGGGCCGCGCCGGCGTGACCGTCAACCTCGACATCCTGGCGATGGACAGCGAGCACGCGGCCGACCAGGGTGACGCCAAGAACTGGACGGGCCAGGTGGCCGAGCGCCGCAACGAACTGACGCTGCGCGCGCTGTTCAGCGAAGAGCTGGGCGCCGTGATCCAGGTACGCGCGGACGAGAAGACGGCCGTCATGAACGTGCTCCGTTCCTTCGACCTGGGTGCCTGCAGCCACATCATCGGCAAGCTGAACGACCGCGGCGCCATCGAATTCACGCGCGACGCGAAGGTCATCTACAGCGCGAAGCGCAGCGCGCTGCACCGCCTGTGGAGCGAGACCAGCTGGCGCATCGCGCGCCTGCGCGACAACCCCGTGTGCGTCGACCAGGAATACGAGCGCCTGCTGGACGAAACGGATCCGGGCATGAGCCCGAAGCTGGTGCACGACACGCAGGTCAACATCGCGCTGCCGTTCATCAGCACCGGCGCGCGTCCGAGCGTGGCCGTGCTGCGCGAGCAGGGCGTCAACTCGCACGTCGAGACGGCGTGGTCGCTGCACCAGGCCGGCTTCAAGGCCGTCGACGTGCACATGAGCGACCTGATCGCAGGCCGCGCGAAGCTGGACGACTTCAAGGGCATCATCGCCGTGGGCGGCTTCTCGTACGGCGACGTGCTGGGCGCCGGCGAAGGCTGGGCCAAGACGATCCTGTTCAACGCGCAGCTGAAGGAGGCGTTCGCCGCGTTCTTCGGCCGCCAGGACACGTTCGGCCTCGGTATCTGCAACGGCTGCCAGATGATGAGCAACCTGAAGGGCATCATCCCGGGCGCCGAGGCATGGCCGAAGTTCACCCGCAACAAGTCGGAACAGTTCGAGGCCCGCTTCGGCATGGTCGAGGTGCTGGATTCGCCGTCGATCTTCTTCGCCGGCCTGGCGGGCACCCATGCCCCCCTCGCGATCGCGCACGGCGAAGGCTACGCGGACTTCTCGCAGACGGGCGACATCGACCAGGTCGTCAAGGCGCTGCGCTACGTCGACAACCGCGGCCAGGCCACCGAAACCTATCCGTTCAACCCGAACGGTTCGCCGGACGGCCTGACGGCCGTGACGACGCCGGACGGCCGCTTCTCGGTCATGATGCCGCACGCCGAGCGCGTGGCGCGCACCGTCACCATGTCGTGGCACCCGGATGGCTGGGGCGAGAACTCGCCGTGGGCACGCATGTTCCAGAATGCGCGCAAGTGGGTCGGCTGATATAGTGTCCATGTGACGCGTCACGGAAAAGCGCACCTGCGGGTGCGCTTTTTTTTCGCCTACTTGTCCACTTGCCGTCGTGTTTCGGGACAAGGTCGGCGAGTTGGCGCGTGCGCACTGCGGCGAACCCGCTTATCCTCGTCACAGTCCGTTTATTCGATCACTTCCCGAGGAGCTTCCATGATGTTTCCCGCGTATCGATCCCATGCCCGCGTGTTCCTGCTGGCGCTTGCCGCGTGCGCTGCATCGGGTTGCGTGTCGGCCCAGCGTGCTCCGGCACTGCCTGACGCGCAACTGCATCAGCTCAATAGCGTGGCGTGGATGCAGCGGTCGCCCGAGTACGCACTGCTGGCACGCAGCGTGTTCGCGTCCGCCCAGGCGGCCTTGCCGGCCGCGCTGGCGCAGCCAGGCAGTGCCGCGGCGGAACAGTCGCCCGTGCCGGCGGGCGCGGGTGCCGCCGTCATCGTGGACCTGGACGAGACGATGCTGGACAACAGTCCGTTCCAGGCCTGGCTGGTGCGTTCCGGCGCTGCATACCGGCCGCAGGACTGGGACGCGTGGGTGGCGCGCAAAGCCGCGCAGGCCATCCCCGGCGCGGTCGAGTTCGCGAAGGCCGTGACGGCGATGCCGAACACGACGATCTTCTACGTCAGCAATCGCGAGTGCAATGGCCCCGGACCCTGTGCCGCCAAGCAGGCGACCATGGAGAACATGCGTGCGCTCGGCTTCCCGCGTGCGGACGAGGAGGCGGCCTTCCTGTTCAAGGGCGAGGACGCCGATCCCCGCGGCGACAAGGTGGCGCGCCGCAGCCGCATCGGCCGGGACTACCGGATCATCATGCTGGTGGGCGACGATATGCGCGACTTCGTGGCCAAGGAAGATGCGGACCTGCTGGCCAGGCGCGATCCGGCGCAGATGGCGCGTGCCGCGGACCTCGTCGGACGGCGCTGGTTCATCCTGCCGAACGCCATGTACGGTTCGTGGGTCGACCGGATGGGCACGTCGCCGGCGGCGATGGCCGGGCAGCTGGCGCCCGCGGACCTGCCGGCGCCGCGGCGCTCGCCCTGAACCCGGTACCGGATTGACCGGGCGCAGACGATGCCCGGCACGACGCCGCGCCGCAGAACCGGGCGAGGGCGTCCTTGGTCCAACCCCGTGCGGAACATGGGCCGGTACGTGAGCCGGCCGATCCGCGCCGGGAGGAGACCATGTGCGTGCGGCTGGAAGAATTGATCGAAAGTCTGGGCGGGTCGCTGGTCGGCGATCCGCGGGCGGTAGTGTCGGCTGTGGCGTCGCTGGAACGGGCCGGTGCGACGGACCTCAGCTTCCTCTCCAACCCCACGCTGCGCGTCGCCGCCGCCGCAAGCGGGGCCGGCGCGCTCATCCTGTCGCCGCTGGACGATGCCGTCGTGGGGGCCGACTACCGCGGGGCACGCATCGTGACGGCCAACCCGCACGCCTATTTCGCGCGCGCCGCGCACTACCTCGTCGTCCGCGAAACGCCGCCGCAGGCACCTGGCATCCATCCAGCGGCCTCCGTGGATGCGCGCGCCCGGATCGATCCGGCGGCGCACATCGGGCCCCTCGTGACCGTCGAAGAAGGCGCGGTGGTCGTGGCCGGCGCCATCATCGACGCGGGCTGCTTCATCGGCCGCGATGCCGTCATTGGCGAGGACACGCATTTCTTCGCCAACGTCACCTTCCACGCCCGCTGCATCATCGGCAAGCGCGGCATCGTGCACTCCGGCGCCGTGATCGGCGGCGACGGCTTCGGCTTCGCGCACGAAGACGGGCGCTATATCAAGGTGCCCCAGGTCGGCAGGGTGGTGCTGGGCGACGACGTCGACATCGGTTCGAACACGACGGTCGACCGCGGCGCGCTGGACGATACCGTCATCGGCGACGGGGTGAAACTCGACAACCTGATCCAGATCGGCCACAACTGCCGGATCGGCGCCCATACGGCCATGGCGGGCTGCACAGGCGTGGCGGGCAGCGCGCAGATCGGCAGCCATTGCACCTTCGGCGGTGCGGCGATGATCAACGGGCATATCGAGATCGTCGATCATGTCCACGTCACCGCCGGGACGCTGGTGCCGAATTCGCTGCTGGAGCCGGGGCGTTATACGGGCTTCTATCCGGTCTCGAGGAATGCGGAGTGGGAACGTAATGCGGTTTTGCTGCGCAACCTGACGGCGCTGCGCGAACGGATACGGGTGCTCGAGAAGGCCGTCAAGGCGCTGGGGCTGACGGTGTGAGAAGGAGGGCGGCGAGTGCGAGAAGCGCGGGCAGGGTCTGCACGAGAAGTATGCGTCGCTGCACGGTGACGCCACCCCAGATGCCGGCGATGGCCACGCAGACGAGGCCGAACACGGCGAAGGCGCGGCCGATCATGGGATCCGGATGCACGAGTCCCAGCGCCAGTGCGGCAGCGAGAAAGCCGTTGTAGCAGCCCTGGTTCGACATCAGCGGTGCAAGCCGCTCGACCTCGTCTTGCTTGATGCCGAAGACCCTGCGGCCTCGGCCGCGGAACAGTACGGTCTCCAGCAGGAAGATATAGACGTGGATAAGGCAGACGACGGCGATGAGGATGGTCGCAACGATGAGCATGAAATGTCCCTTGGGAAATTGCCCATAATGTAGCGCATCCGTGCGGGGGGACGCCAGGGCCGCCTGCCGGCGACCCTACGAAGCGGCGCTCAGCGCATCAGCCTGTCCAGCGTCGGCTGCATCTCCCGCTGCCAGATCCGGTAGCCGTTCGCATTCGGATGCAGCAGATCCGGCATGATGTCCTTCGACAGGCTGCCGTCCGCGCCCAGGAAGGCCCCGTTGATGTTCAGGAAGAACACGTGGCGGTTGTCGGCCAGCGCCGGCAGTTTAGGATTGATCCGTTCGTTGATGCAGCGGTTGTCGTCGCCCGGGCCCTCGCCGCGCGGGAAGATCGCCAGCAGCAGGATCTTGGCCTTCGGCAGGCGCTGGCGGACTTCGGCGACGTCGCGCTGGATGCCCTTGAACGTGATGTCGGCCGCATCCTGGCGCAGGCCCGTGTTATTGGTGCCGAACATCATGACGACGACCTTCGGATCGATGCCGTCGATCTCCCCGTGCTGCAGGCGCCAGAGGATGTTCTCCGTGCGGTCGCCGCCATAGCCCAGGTTCAGTGGGTTGTACTTGCCGTAGAACTGCTGCCACAGCGCGGGCTGCTCCTTTTCCCAGTGGTGCGTGATCGAGTCGCCGATGAAGACGAGGTCCGTCTTTTCGCCGGCCGCCTTGCGGCGCGCGATCTCGGCCAGCTTTTCCTCGTGGCGCGGCATCCACCAGTCGAGCGACCAGGATTCGTTCAGCGGCTCCGGCGTGACCGAGACGGTGCGGTAGTCGGCGCAGGCGGCGTTCGGCGTGCCGGCGGCGTCGAAGCGGATGTTGGCGATCTCGGCGTCGCCGGCACCCGTGCCGTCCAGGGCGAACGGTTTCCGGACGGCGCTGAAATCGTCGCCGTCGTGGGCGAAGCAGGACATGGCATAACTCAGGTGCTTCCAGCCCTTGCCCTGGTCGGCCCGCGCCGGGAGCACGTAGGGCACCCTGCGCTGGCACTCGACGCCGCAGTCGATGCGGAAGGCAAGGCCGCCCTTGCTCATCTCGTTGACCTTCAGGTCGAACGAGACGGTGCCGCGCGCTAGGTAGGGGCGCAGATCCAGCGGCGCGCTCTCGATGCGCACGGTGGAGAACCAGGCATCCTTCCAGGTCAGGCGCAGCGCGTCGCCTTGCGCATCCTTGTCCGTCCGCGCGGCTTCCACGACGGCATGCGGCAGCTTCGGGTCGTTGTCCATGCGGCCGCGTGCGCCGTCGAGCGTGTTCTGCACGTCGAAGTCGCCGTACAGCACGCGGGCGCCGGCGACGGGCTTGCCGACGTAGAGGGGCAAGGCTGGTGCCGCGGCGGCGCTGCCGGCGAGGAACAGGCAGGCGAGGGCGAGGGAAGGGTGGCGGATGTTCATCATGTCTCCTTTATGATTGTTGTTTGGCCGAACTAATAGATGATGGCAACAGCGCGGACTGAGAAAGCGGGGCCAAAAAAAAGCGCCCCGAGCGGAGCGCTTTTGTCCTGCCGAGCCAGTTTACTGGATCTTGGCTTTCTTCATCAGGTCTTCGCGGAACGCGGCCAGCTTGCGCTGTTGCAGCGATTCTGCGATCTGCTGCTTGACTTCGTCCAGCGGCGGGATCTTCGCGGCGCGCACGTCTTCCAGCTTGATCACGTGGTATCCGAACTGGGTCTTGACCGGGGTTTCGGTGATCTGGCCTTTTTGCAGCGAGGTCATGGCCTTCGAGAACTCAGGCACGAAGGAAGCCGGGCTTGCCCAGTCCAGGTCGCCGCCGTTGCCGGCCGAGCCGGGGTCTTTCGATTGCTTGGCCAGGTCTTCGAACTTGGCGCCGCCCTTCAGCTTGGTGATGATCTGCTTGGCTTCGTCTTCGGTGCCGACCAGGATGTGGCGTGCGTGGTATTCCTTGTCGCCCATCTGTGCCTTGAACTTGTCGTACTCGGCCTTGATGTCGGCGTCCTTGACGGGGTTCTTCTTCACGTAGTCGGCCAGCATCGCGTTGATGATGATGCTCTGGCGGGCATTGTCGATGGCGTTCTTGACTTCCGGGCGGGCGCCGACGCCTTGCTTGTCGGCTTCCTGGATCAGGACTTCGCGGCCGATCAGGTCTTTCTTGATCGCATCGCGCAGTTGCGGCGAATCGGTTGCCTTGCCCTGCGCAACGACCTGCTTGACCACTTGGTCAACCTTGGCCGCGGGGATGGGCTTGCCATTGACGGTCGCAACGTTCTGGGCGAACGACGGCAGGGCTACCATCGCAGTCATGGCTAACAACAGGCGGGCGGGCTTCACAATCATTTATTCGATCCTATCTAAAACACGAAAAGTCGCCATAGCGACGAAAACCGGCGGTTCGTCACCGCCGGTGATGGTGCATATTACTGCACCTTTGCTTTTTTCACCATTTCTTCCTGGTACGCAGCCAGTTTCTGCTGCGAGAGCGCGTCCGAAATCTGCGGTTTGACCTCATCCAGGGTCGGCAGTTTCGCCGCGCGGACGTCGTCCAGCTTGATCACGTGGTAGCCGACTTGCGTCTTGACGGGCTTCTCGGTGACCTGGCCTTTTTGCAGGCTGGTGAAGCCGGCTGCGAACTCCGGCGGGAACGAGGACGGGGTAGCCCAGTCGAGGTCGCCGCCATTGTTGGCGGTGCCCGTGTCCTTCGATTGCTTGGCCAGGTCTTCGAACTTGGCGCCGCCCTTCAGCTTGGCGATGATGGCGTTGGCGTCCGCTTCGTTTTCCACGAGGATGTGGCGCACGTGATATTCCTTGTCGCCCGTCTGCTTCGTGAAGCGGTCGTATTCGGCCTTGATCTCGGCGTCGGTCACCGGGTGCTTGGTGATGTAGTCCTTGGCCAGCGCATTGATGACGATGGTCTGGCGGGCGTTTTCCAGCGCGGACTTGACGTCGTCCTTCTTGTCGTAGCCTTGCTTGATGGCTTCCTGCACCATCACCTCACGGGCGATCAGGTCTTTCTTGATGGCGTCGCGCAGCTGCGGGCTGTCGGTGCCCTGGCCCTGGGCCACGACCTGCTTGACGATGGCGTCGGCGCGCGACGACGGAATGCCCTTGCCGTTCACGACGGCGAGGTTCTGTGCGAATGCGGGAGTTGCGGCGATAGCGATCAGGGCTAACAGCAGCCGAGCTGGCTTGAAAGTCATTTTAGTTCCTGTGAGGGGGGTTGCTTGGACGAAGATTGGATTAATTCTTGTATTGCGCAGCGATTTTGGACCGATTTTCGAGTGGATAGCTTAAGACTTGCTGAAAGCCATCAAACCGATGCTTCCGAGGGCGCGATGGCGGTGATCGCCAGGGCGTGGATCTCAGTATGCATCATGGCTCGCACGGCATCATACACCAGCCGATGACGCATGACGAGCCTCAAGCCCTCGAACCGTTCGGAGACGATTTTCACACTGTAGTGACCGCCGCCGGAAGCCGCGCCGGGATGGCCGGCGTGCAGGTGGGAGTCGTCGCCGACTTCGAGCAGGGTGGGCGCCAGCGCCTCCTGCAGGGCGGCGCGGATGCGTTCTACGCGGTCGTTCATGCGTCCTCCGGTTCCTGGATGTATTTGGAGATCATCATGGTCTGGATGACGATGAAGGCGAAGAACAAGCCCGTCGCGCCGAACAGCTTGAAGTTGACCCACGCGTCCTCGTTGTTCTTGAAGACGACGAAGGCCATCAGCACGTTCAACGCGCCTTGCAGCACGAAGAACAGGGCCCAGGCGTAGCCGACCCGGCTCCAGACGGGCTCCGGCAGCTTGATCTGCTGCTCCATCACCTTGCGGATCAGGTTGGTCTTGAAGCCCAGCTGGCCGACGAGCAGGGCCAGGGCGAACGCCCAGTACAGCAGGGTCGGCTTCCACTTGATGAAGTCCGGGTCGTGGAAATAAATCGTGAGTCCGCCCATGACGCTGATGATGCCCAGCGAGAGCCACAGCATCCCGTCGACCTTGCGGCGGCGCGCCAGCAGATACACGATCTGCAGCACGGTGGCGACGATGGCGATGGCCGTCGCCAGGATGATCGGCGCCTGCTTCGCGTCGATCGTGCCGCCGGAAATGAGGGCGCCGAGGTATTGCTGGCTCAGCGCTTGCGCCGAATCCGGGTTCAGCTTGGCCACCTTGTAGGTGACGAAGAACAGGATGACCGGGAACAGGTCGAAGAGAAATTTCATGGGCGAATCAATGAGTTAGACGGGCTCGAAGCGCAGCGCGGCCGAGTTGATGCAATAGCGCATGCCGGTCGGCGGCGGGCCGTCCGGGAACACGTGGCCGAGGTGGGCGTCGCAGACGGCGCAGATGATTTCCGTGCGCACCATGCCGTGGCTGCGGTCTTCCTTCTCGATGACATTGGCCAGGTCGAGGGCGCGGAAATAGCTGGGCCAGCCGCAGCCGGACTCGAATTTTGCATCGGACTCGAACAGCGGGGTATTGCAGCAGACGCAGTGGTAGATGCCGTGCTCGTGATGGTCCCAGTATTTACCGGTGAACGCGCGCTCGGTGGCGGCGTGGCGGGTGACCTGGTACTCCATCGGGTCGAGCTGGCTGCGCCATTCGGCATCGGTCTTGGTGACTTTGTCGGTCATGGTGTCTCTTGTCCCTTTCTTTGTTCATCCATTGGTTGATCAGGAAGAGCAACTCACCTCGAGGTGGGATGCCCAGTCCGGCGGCAGCGCCGCGTAGGCTGCGTTCTCCGGCTGTTCGTCGAACGGGCGGTCGAGCACGGCGCGCAGGCGGTCCACCTCGCCGTAGTCGCCGGCTTGCGCCTTGTCGATGGCGACCTGGGCCAGGTAGTTGCGTAACACGTATTTGGGGTTGACTCCGTGCATTGCAATCCGCCGCGCTTCGTCCTGGCTGCCTTCCCGGCGCAGGCGTTCGCGGTAGCGCACGGCCCAGGCGTCGAAGGACGGACGGTCGATGAACAAATCGCGCAAGAGGGCATCGGCCTCAGGCCCGGCGTCCGGCAGGACGTCGACGCGCAATTCGCCCAGGCTGCGGAAGAACAGCGTGAAATCGACGTGGTTCTCCTGCATCAGCTTGAACATGTCGTCGAACAGCGCACGGTCGTCGTCCTGCGCCGTGGCCAGGCCCAGCTTGGCATGCAGCAGCGCGTCGAAGCGGTCGCCGTAGGCATCGACGTAGACATCGAGCGCGGCCTGGGCCGCATCGTTGTCCCGGATCAGCGGCAGCAGGGCATTCGCCAGCGCGTAGCAGTTCCAGTGGCCGACGGGCACCTGGTTCGCGTACGAATAGCGGCCGCCCTGGTCCGTGTGGTTGCAGATGTGGTCGACGTCGAACGCTTCCATGAAGCCGAACGGGCCGTAGTCCAGCGTCAGGCCCAGGATCGACATATTGTCGGTATTCATGACGCCGTGCATGAAGCCGACGGCCTGCCACTGCGCGATCATGTGCGCCGTGCGCACGGTGACTTCGGACAGCAGGGCCAGATAGGGGTTCGCCTCGCCTTCCAGCTGCGGATAGAAGTTGCGGATGACGTAGTCGGCGAGGATCTTCAATTCCTCGTGCTTGTTGCGGTAGTGCCAGTGCTCGAACGAGCCGAAGCGCACGAAGCTGGGCGCCATGCGCGTCACGACGGCGGCCGTCTCGATCGATTCGCGCACCACCTGCCGGTGCGACCCCGTGACCATCAGCGCGCGCGTCGTCGGTATGCCGAGGGCCGCCATCGCTTCCGAGCACAGGAATTCGCGGATCGACGAGCGCAGCACGGCGCGGCCGTCGCCCATGCGCGAATACGGCGTCATGCCGGCGCCTTTCAGCTGCAGCTCGATGGGGCCGTCGGCCGTGGCGATCTCGCCCAGCAGGATCGCGCGGCCGTCGCCGAGCTGGCCCGCCCAGTGGCCGAACTGGTGGCCCGAATAGACGGCGGACAGCGGCTTGGCCCGCGGCGGCACGCGGTTGCCCGTGAACGCTGCCACGAAATCCTCATGCGCCAGGTCCGCCGGATCCAGGCCGAGCAGGGCCGCCGCCTTCGGGCTGGCCGCGACGAAATAGGGGGCGGGCAACGGCGTGGGGCGGAGATGCGTGTAGAACGCGGGTGGCAATTCGGCGAAGGAATTGTCGATGGGCAGGTCGTCGGCGCGGATGGCGGCTCCAGTGCGGGTGAATGAAAGATTGTCCGGATTCTACCGCAGACGCGCGGATTCTATGGGGCGCCCCGCGTGCAGGCCAATCGCGTTACATTCGGTAACTTTTCCGCATCGAGCGGTGCTGCGCCGCAACATGGAAAACCGTTGACGCCGCCGTCCGGCGCGCTCGACACTGCGCCGATGTCGCCGCCGCCAGGAGAAACGATGGAACAGACCCGCCACGCCCCGCCGATGGACCCGCCGACCGGGCCGCTGATGGGCCAGATGATGCATCAGGCCTTGACCATCTCCAGCATCCTGCAATTCGCCGCCCGCCATTACGCGGCCAGCGAGATCGTGTCGCGGCCCGTGGAGCCCGACCTGCAGCGCGAACTGCATCGTTACACCTACCGCGACTGCGAGCGCCGGGCCCGGCGTCTGGCGCGGGCCCTGCACGACCGCGGCGTCGCGATGGGCGAGCGGGTCGGCACGCTGGCCTGGAACGGCTACCGCCACCTGGAACTGTACTACGGCGTATCCGGTTCCGGCGCCGTCCTGCACACGATCAATCCGCGCCTGCATCCGGAGCAGATCGCCTATATCGTCAACCATGCGCAAGACCAGCTGCTGTTCTTCGACCTGACCTTCCTGCCGCTCGTCGAGGCGATCGCGCCGCACTGCGCCACGGTGCGCGCCTTCGTGCTGATGAGCGACCGCGCCCACATGCCGGACGGCAGCGCGATCCCGAACCTGCTGTGCTACGAAGACCTGCTGGCCGGTGCGACGGGCGACCACGACTGGCCCGCGCTGGACGAGAACGCGGCCGCGTCGCTGTGCTACACGTCCGGCACGACGGGCAACCCCAAGGGCGTGCTGTATTCGCACCGTTCGACGGTGCTGCATGCCTACGCCTCGGCGCTGCCCAACGTGTTGAACGTCGCCGCCGCCGATACGGTGCTGCCCGTCGTCCCCATGTTCCATGTGAATGCCTGGGGCCTGCCGTATTCGACGCTGCTGTCGGGCGCCAAGCTCGTGTTTCCCGGCGCCGCGCTGGACGGCCAGTCGCTGTATGCGCTGTTCGAAGCCGAGGGCGTGACGTTCTCGGCCGGCGTGCCCACCGTCTGGCTGGGCCTCGTCAATTACGTGCTGGAGAACGGACTCGCGTTCTCCACGTTCCGCCGTACCGTCATCGGCGGCTCGGCCTGTCCGCCCGCGCTGATGGACACGCTCATCGACCGCCTCGGCGTGCAGGTGATCCACGGCTGGGGCATGACGGAGATGTCGCCGCTCGGTACGACGGGCGGCCTGCTCGCGAAGCACCGCGCGCAGCCGCGGGAAGAACAGCGCGCCATCCTGCGCAAGCAGGGCCACGCGATCTATGGCGTGGACATGAAGATCGTCGACGACGCGGGCGCCGAGCTGCCGTGGGATGGCGCCACGTCGGGCCACCTGCTGGTGAAGGGACCGTGGATCGCCGCACGCTACTTCGGCGACGAGGGCGGAGATATCCTGCAGGACGGCTGGTTCCCGACGGGCGACATGGCGACCATCGACGCGGACGGCTTCATGCAGGTGACGGACCGCAGCAAGGACGTGATCAAGTCGGGCGGCGAGTGGATCGGGTCGATCGACCTGGAAAACATCGCGATGGCCCATCCGGCAGTGCTGCAGGCGGCCTGCATCGGCGTCGCCCATCCGAAGTGGGACGAGCGGCCGTTGCTGCTGGTGGTGCGCCGTCCGGGCATGGACGTGGGGCGCGACGAGCTGCTCGGTTTCTTCGTGGGCAAGGTGGCCCGCTTCTGGATGCCGGACGACGTCGTCTTCGTGGAGGCGCTGCCGGTGGGGGCGACGGGCAAGGTGCAGAAGAACCGCTTGCGGGACGCGTATCGGGAACACCGGCTGCCCGGAACGTAGGTGGCGGTCGGTGGGCACGTGGTGCCCACCCTACGAACGGATCTTGCCGTAGGGTGGGCACCACGTGCCCACCATTCCCGAATAACACGACCGTTCGCTTCTTCGGTTATAGTGGCTGGCGCCTTTCACGATACCGACAAGAGGAGACCATGAGCGCCGATTATCACGTCCAGGACGGTGTCGCCGTCATCACGCTGAACAACCCGCCCGTCAACGGCCTCGGCCTGGCCACGCGCACGGCCGCCGTCGACGGCCTGCAGCGCGCCGCCGCCGATCCGGCTGTCCGGGCGATCGTCGTCACGGGCGCCGGCAAGGCGTTTTCCGGCGGCGCCGACATCCGCGAATTCAATTCGCCCAAGGCGCTGACGGAACCGACACTGCACACCTTGATCCGCACGGTGGAGGACTCGCCCAAGCCCGTCGTGGCCGCGATCCACACCGTGTGCATGGGCGGCGGCCTGGAGCTGGCGCTGGGCGCGCACTACCGCGTGGCGCTGCCCGGCGCCCAGGTCGCGCTGCCGGAAGTCAAGCTGGGCCTGCTGCCGGGCGCCGGGGGCACGCAGCGCCTGCCGCGCGTGCTGGGGCTGGAACAGGCGCTGGAGATGATCGTCTCGGGCACGCCGGCGAAGTCCGAATCCCTGGCCGGCACGCTGCTGTTCGACGCGCTGCTGCCGGCCGGCAGCGACCTGGTGGCGGGCGCCGTCGCGTTCGCGCAGGACATCGCGGCGCGCCGCCCGCTGCCGAAGGTGCGCGACCTGGCCGTCGACCATCCGGACCCGCATGCCTTCCTGGCCGCCGCGCGCGCGAAGGTGAAGGCCGCGGCCGGGCCGTTCCCGGCGCCGCCGGCCTGCGTGGAGGCCGTGGCCGCCGCCGTCGAGAAGCCGTTCGAGGAAGGCCTGAAGTTCGAGCGCGACCTGTTCCTGCACCTGACCACGACGACGGAGTCGAAGGCGCTGCGCCACGCTTTCTTCGCCGAACGCGCCGCCTCGAAGGTGGCCGACGTGCCGGCCGATACGCCCGTGCGCCCGATCGCGCGCGCCGCCGTCGTCGGCGCCGGCACCATGGGCAGCGGCATCGCGATGAGCTTCGCCAACGCGGGCATTCACGTCACCGTGCTCGAGACGTCGCAGGAGGCGCTGGACAAGGGCCTGGCCGCGATCCGCCGCAATTACGAAGCGACGGCCAGGAAGGGCAAGCTCGCGCCCGAACAGCTGGAGAAGCGCCTGGCCCTCGTCCAGGGTACGCTGGACATCGCGGATATTTCCCAGGCCGACATCGTCGTCGAAGCCGTGTTCGAGGACCTGGCCGTCAAGGAAGACGTGTTCCGCCGGCTCGATGCCGCGATGAAGCCGGGCGCGATCCTGGCGTCGAACACGTCCACGCTGGACCTGGACCGCATCGCCGGCTTCACCGCGCGGCCGCAGGACGTGGTCGGGCTGCACTTCTTCAGCCCCGCCAACGTGATGAAGCTGCTGGAAATCGTGCGCGGCGCGGCCACGGGCAAGGACGTGCTGGCCACGGCGCTGGCGCTGGCGAAGCGCCTGAAGAAAACGGGCGTCGTGTCCGGCGTCTGCGACGGCTTCATCGGCAACCGCATGGTCGAGCAGTACCTGCGCCAGGCCGGCTTCCTGCTGGACGAGGGCGCGCTACCGGCCCAGGTCGATGGCGCGATGGAGCGCTTCGGCTTTGCCATGGGCCCGTTCCGCATGGCCGACCTGGCCGGCAACGACATCGGCTGGGCGATCCGCAAGCGCAAGCGCGCCCAGGACCCGGGCCTGCAGTACTCGGGAACGGCCGACCTGTTGTGCGAGGCAGGACGCTTCGGCCAGAAGACGGGCGCCGGCTGGTACGACTATGCGGCGGGCGAGCGCACGCCGCAACCCTCCGCCGTGGTCGAGGACATGGTCGTGCGCCACTCGGCCGATCTCGGCATCGCGCGCCGCCGCATCGACGATGGCGAGATCGTCGAGCGCCTCGTCTACGCGCTCGTGAACGAGGGCGCGAAGATCCTGGAAGAGGGCATCGCCCAGCGCGCGTCGGACATCGACATGGTGTACCTGGCGGGCTATGGCTTCCCGCTGTTCCGCGGCGGTCCCATGTTCTACGCGGAGACGGTCGGCTTGCCGGCCGTGCTCGCGGCGATCGAACGCTTCGCCCGCGGCTACCGTGGCGACGCGTGGGTGCCGGCGCCCCTGCTGGTGCGCCTGGCGTCCGAGGATAAGGGATTCTGAAGCCGCGCGACATCGAGGTGTAAGCAAGTTCCTGTGATTTGTATGGCTTTGTCGGTGCGGCGCGCAGCCCGGGCGCGCCTGTTTTAGCATCGGCGACGCGCGTTTCGTTGCCCTGAGGCAGGGTGCGGCGCGCTCCATCCAACATTCCAAGGAGTTCGACTCGATGTCACTTCACATCACGATGCGGCGCGCGGCAACGCGCGCCATCGCCCTCGGCTGCGCCGTCATGCTTGCCGCATGCGGTTCGGGGACGCAGGATGCAGGACCGGCGCAGGCCGGCGCCGAGGCCAGGACGGCGGCCAAGGTCACCCAGGGCGCCGCGGCCGCCGGCACGTTGACGCTGCCGCTGGAAGTGCTGGGCAAGGGTTCGCCCGACCAGCCCGTCGTCGCCGAGGCCCAGCTGTCGCTGGCGTCGGGCCAGCAAGGCAAGGCCGCCCAGCTGTATTTCCAGTGCCACCGCTGCGGCTTCTACGCCGCGCCGGAATTCGAGGCGACCACCCGCACCCCCGCGAAGATCAAGGCGAGCGTGCGCGTCCTCGGCGGCGCCGGCACGCTGGCCGCGTCCCTGGTGCCGTGGATCGACATCACGGACGCCAACGTCACGCTGGCCGACGACGAGCGCGTGCACGGCGGCGTCAACGGCGGCCTGTACACGACGCGCATCACCGTCGCGCTGGATGCCGCCGCGCGCGCGCGCCTGGTGGCCGGCGCCAACCGCGTGCAGTTCCGCTTCAACGGCACCGATGGCGAGTCGAACGGCTTCCGCGTGCTCGACGTCGAGCTGCGCGACGCCGCCGCCGCGCGCGTGGACAACACGGTGCACCTGCAGGCCGACCCGCGCACGGAGCGCGACGCCGGCCAGTATGCGCAGTCCGATGCCGCCGCCGGCAAGGCGCTGTGGTACGCGCAGGGCCGGATCGCCAAGTCGAGCATCGTCACGCGCAAGCTGAACGCGGCCTGCGCCTCCTGCCATGCCGAGGATGCGCGCGACCTCCAGTACTTTAATTACTCGAACAACGCGATCGTCCAGCGCAGCCAGTTCCACGGCCTGTCCGCGACCCAGGGGCGCCAGATCGCCGCCTTCGTGCGCACTTCGCTGGCGGCCATGCCGTACGCGGCCAATGCGCGGCCGTGGAATCCCCCGTACCAGCCGGGCCCCGGACTGGACGCCGATCCCGCGTCGTGGGCCGGCGGCGCCGGGCTGCAGGCGGTGCTGCAGACGCCGGCGCAGGCCGTGAACGCGGTGTTCGGCAAGACGCCGGCATCGACGGAGGCGATCACCCAGGCCGACGTCGACCGGGTGATGGACCCGAACGCCACGATGAACGTGCGCGAGATGCCCGTGCCGCTGCAGTTCCCCGACTGGAATGCCTGGCTGCCCTCGATCCATCCGCTCGACGTGTGGCCGGCCGCGGCCGACGGCAGCGGCTTCCAGAACGGCGCCGCGTTCGACGGCGACCGCAAGGACCCGAACGGCCGCTACCTGGCGATGCGCGCATGGTTCGAGGCGCGCCGCAATCCGTCCAACCCGGGCGACTGGAGCCACCTGCTGCCCGAGCTGCGCGAGCAGATCAACGCCATGATCACTCAGGCGGGCTGGGACGGCTACTGGTTCCTCGGCGGCGGCCGCGGCAACCACATCGGCGGCGACAAGCGCACCGGCGCCCAGGTGGGCGGCGCGCACCTGCAGTCGCTGGCGTCGTCCGCCACCGTTAAGGCCGGCAAGCAGGGCGCATTCACGACGAACGCCTTCATCGAACGCGCCGTCGACAGCCTGCTGCACTGGAACGCCGTCAAGCAGTGGGAGATGGCGCAGCAATACAAGCTGGAAGGTAACCAGCAGTGGTTCCTGGGCGAACGCGACGGCTCCAGCGGCGAATGGCGCGGCAGGGGCGAGGCGCACGGCTGGCCGTTCAATACGGTGAGCCTGTTCTTCCTGGCGCCGCACATGGTGTACCAGGAAGACCGCGACGCGTCCGGCCGCATCACCCGCGAGTGGTACACGGCGTGGGAGGCCGACAACATCACGGCGTCGTACTACCGCAGCAACCAGTGGTACCAGCTGCAGATGGCCGTCAATCCGGGCGCGCAGAGCGGCTGGGTCAATTATCCGATGGACTGGCCCTACCTGTACGCGTTCGACGACTACATCGGACTGCGCGTCGGCGACGCCACGCCCGCGGCCCGCGCCGCCCAGGCGAGCCACTACGTGCGCCTGATGCAGGCCCGGATCAAGGGCGCCCAGTACGTCAACAACGACATCCCGCTGTACGACCCGACCAGCCAGCAGAGCCTCATCAACAACCCGGGCCGCTACGGGCGGGGCCAGGCGGAGAAACACCTGGCGGTGGCGGGCTTCCTCGATAACGCCAGCCGCGACGGTACCAACCCCTCGCACTTCCTGTTCCTGAACGACGTCCAGCCGGGCCTGCACGTGAAGGTGGTCAACGGGGCGATCAACCAGTTCCTGTCGCTCTACGCGGGCCAGCCCGCCAGCGCCTGGCGCCGCTGCGATCCGGACAATACGGAGCTGGGCGAGGCGGAAAACGTCGCCGGCTTCCGCTTCTGCCTGGACCGCGCCCGCTTGCCGCTCGGGACCTTCGCGGACGGCACGCACTTCCCCGTGTCGAATGCCCTGTACCAGACCAGTACGGAGCAGGTGGAGCAGTACGGCATCTGGGCCGCGCGCCGCCTCGGCGCCGACCCGACCCGCCTGTCCGCCTGGCAGGCGTGGCAGGATACCGTCTGGCCCTGATGTACGGCTGACAATGGCCCTGATGCGGGCATGGCGGGGCTCGTGTTAGCCTGTGGGCGTGAAGAACGTAAAGAACGCCAATAACGCCAACAGCGCCAACAGCGCCATCCTGATCGCGACCGCCTGCCTGCTCGGACTCTTGTCCACGACGGGCGCGTCGCTGCCGTACCCGATCCTGCCGCCCCTGTTCGTGCACGGGGCGGCGGACGGCTTCACCAACTTCATGGGCTTGCCGCCCAAGCTGCTGTTCGCCGTCGCGCTGATGGTCAATCCCGTCGGCCTGCTGCTGGGGACGGCCGTGTTGGGGTCGATGTCGGACCGCTACGGCCGCCGTCCGCTGCTGCTGTTGACGACGCTGGGCGCGGCGCTGGGCCACGTGCTCACCGCATGGGCACTGGCCAGCCGCTCCTATCCGCTGTTCCTGCTGGCGCGCTTCGGCACCGGCCTGCTCGAGGGCCAGAGCGCCATCGTGCGCGCGATGCTGGCCGAACGCCTCGAGGGGCCGATCCGGAATCACGCCATGTCGTGGCTGAACGGGGCGCTGCACCTGGGCTGGCTCGTGGGCCCACTGCTGGGCGGCTTCACGGACGGTTTCGGGGTGTCCGTGCCGTTCTACATCGCCGCCGGCGCGCTGCTGCTGGGCGGCGCGCTGGTCTGGGTGGCGCTGGAACGCGTGCCCGGCAGGCCGGGCCCGTCCTGGTGGCAGGTGGCGCGCGAACGCCATGCGTTCAACTTGCTGCGCCACCCGGGCCTGCGCATGCTGTTCGGCGTGCAGCTGGCCTATACCTGCGGCGTGACGGCGTTCTACGAGTTCTATCCGCTGTGGCTGGTCGAGATCGGCCACTACGACCGGCGCGCCATCGCGCTCGTCAACGTGGGCATGTGCGGGCTGATGACGTGCGCGGCGCTGTTCGCCGGGCGCCGCGGCAGCATGGAGCCGATGCGCCGCGCCGCTTACCTCGCCTGCGCCGTGGCGCTGGCGGTGGGCTCGTTGGGGCTGGGCAATCTGTGGATCGGCCTCGTCGGCATCATGCTGTTCAGCCTCCCGCACGCGTTCTACAACGCCACCGTGCAGACCTGGGCCGCGGACCGCTTCGGCGGGCATGGCCAGGGCGCCGTCATGGGCCTGTTGTCGACCACGTTCTGCCTGGCGAACATCCTGATGGCGGCGGCCGGCGCCGTGCTGACGCTGGTCGACACGCGCCTCGTGCTCGTGGTGGGCGCCGGCTTGACGGCGTGGGCGGCGACGCGCATGCAGGCCCTGGGGCAGGGCGCGATCGAGGACAAAGAAAAGGCCGCCGTCGCCGGCGGCCAAACGTGAACGACGGATACGACGCGGCCGTCAGTCGGCCGCGTAGATATTGTTGTCCTTCGTCTCGCGCACGAACAGCGTGCCGATGACGACGGTGGCCAGCGCGATCACGATCGGATACCACAGGCCGTAGTAGATGTTGCCGTTGGCCGCGACCAGGGCGAAGGAGGTGGTCGGCAGCAGGCCGCCGAACCAGCCGTTGCCAATGTGGTAGGGCAGGGACATCGACGTGTAGCGGATGCGGGTCGGGAACATCTCGACCAGCATGGCGGCAATGGGACCGTAGACCATCGTCACGTACAGCACGAGGACGAACAGCAGCGCCACCACCATCGGCTTGTTGATGCCGGCCGGGTCGGCCTTGGCCGGATAGCCCGCCGCCTTCAGCGCGGCGCCCAGGTCGCTCTTGAGCGCCGCTTCGCGGTCCTTGCTGGCCTGGTCGAAGTTCAGGCCGTCCGGGGTCATGACGGCATTGAACGAGGGGTAGACCTTGTCGCCGACCTTGATGCTGGCGACGGTGCCGGCGGGCGCGTCCTGGCGCGTGTAGCTGACCGACGCGGCCGTCAGCTGGCCCGTGGCGATGTCGCAGGACGAGGGGAATTTCTTGGTGCCGGTGGCGTTGAACTGGAAGTGGCAGGATTCCGGATCGGCGACGACGACGACGGGCGAGCTGTTGATGGCCGCCTCCAGAGCCGGGTTGCCGTAGTGCGTCAGGCCCTTGAAGATGGGGAAGTAGGTCAGCGCGGCGATCAGGCAGCCGCCCAGGATGATGTACTTGCGCCCGATGCGGTCGGACAGCGCGCCGAAGAAGATGAAGAACGGGGTCGCGATCGCCAGCGCGATGGCGAGCAGGATGTTGGCCGTGGCCGCATCGATCTTGAGCGTCTGCGTGAGGAAGAACAGCGCGTAGAACTGGCCCGTGTACCAGACCACGGCCTGGCCCATCACGAGGCCGATCAGCGCCAGCAGCGCGATCCGCGCGTTCTTCCAGGTCAGGAAGGCTTCCGACAGCGGCGCCTTCGAGGTCTTGCCCTCGGCCTTCATCCTGGCGAAGGCGGGCGATTCGTTCATCGCCATCCGGATCCAGACGGAGATCGCCAGCAGCAGCACGGAGACGAGGAAGGGGATGCGCCAGCCCCAGGCTTCGAAGGACGCCGTGTCCATCGAACTGCGCACGCCCAGGATCACGAGCAGCGACAGGAACAGGCCCAGCGTGGCGGTCGTCTGGATCCAGGACGTGAAGAAGCCGCGCCGGCCCTCGGGCGCGTGCTCGGCCACGTAGGTGGCGGCGCCGCCGTATTCGCCGCCGAGCGCCAGGCCCTGCAGGATGCGCAGCGTGACGAGGATGATCGGCGCAGCGATGCCGATCGACGCGTAGCTCGGCAGCAGGCCGACGACGAAGGTCGAGCCGCCCATGATCAGGATCGTCACGAGGAAGGTGTATTTTCGGCCGATCATGTCGCCCAGGCGGCCGAACACGAGCGCGCCGAACGGCCGCACGATGAAGCCGGCGGCAAAGGCGAGCAGGGCGAAGATGAAGGAGGTGGTCGGATCGCCGACGAAGAACTGCTTGGCGATGACGGCCGCGAGCGAGCCGTACAGGTAGAAGTCATACCATTCGAAAACGGTGCCGAGGGACGATGCGAAGATAACCTTGCGTTCTTCCTTCGTCATTCCTGCGCTCGACGGCAAGGGTTTGCCGCCGGCGGCCATGCCGGGTGTGATTGCCATTGTAGTCTCCGTATAGTGTAGATGCATACGCGATCGCCGATCTGCGCCAGCGATGTGGCGACTCTGCGCCGTGAAACTTACGCGATTCTTGCTGCAACCTTACTGGAAACTGACGGCAGGCTTGCCGTCACATGCATGGCCATGCCGCCTGCATCAATCGCCTTGCACCGGCGCGGGCGGGGGCCCGCTTTCCCCGGGAATGTCGTCGTCCGGCATCGCGTCCGCCGCCGCATCTTCCTTGCGCACGCGCGCATGGCGGTAGGCGTCGGTCGAGCGTTCCAGCGCGAGGCCCAGCGCCGTCGTCAGCTCGTCCTGCGGCGTGCCCTGTTGTAATTGCTGGAAGGCGAAGGTATTGCGCAGCGTACGCCCGCCCGCGTGCGCTGCCGGGATGCCGGCGCGCTGGAAGGTGGCGCGCACCTGGCGGTAGACGGTGGCCTTGTGCAGCGGCTCGCCGTCCATATTGGCGGGGAACGCGAGGTTGCCGGGAATGCCCAGCGCATCGCGTTCGTCCAGCCAGGCGAACAGTTCGGCCACGCCGGCCCGCGGCAGCGTCACCGTGTGCTCGTAGCTGGTCGGGTGCTTGGCTTCCGGCGTGATCGACAGTTCGATGGCGCCGTCGACGTCGGCCTGGCGCCCGACCTCGTCCACCAGCAGGCCGATCGCCTCGGCCACGCGCAGGCCGGACAGGGCCATCACCACCTGCATCGCACGGTCGCGCCGGCGTTTCCAGCCGGCCCCGCTGCGCCGTTCTTCCTCGCGCACGGCGGGCAGGGCGGCCAGGAAGCGCTGCAGCTGGTCCGTGTCGAGCGCGGTCATGGGCGCATCCTTGGGCGTGAGCTCGCGGTCCGAGGCGACTATCGCCTGGCGGGCGGGATTCGGCGCGCGGCCCAGGTACTCGAACACGCGCTCCAGCAGGCGCAGGTAGCGGTAGGCGATCTTGCTGTTCAGGTCGCGCTTGCCGCGGTCGGACAGCAGGACGAATTCGCGCAGGTCGGCGGGGGAGACGGTGGACATGCGCAGGCCGCGCTCCAGCATCCAGGCGGCGAACTTGCCGAACATGAAGCGGTAGATGGCGGCCGACTCTGGCGAGATCGGCGTCGCGACCGTGTCGCGGTTGCGGCTCGACGTTTCGACGAAGGCCGGCGTGACGACGAAGGCGGCGAATTCCTCGGCCGGGCGGGCGTCCCAGGCGGCGGGCGATGGTGTAGTGGTCATGGCGATGCGGGCAGAAGCAGGAGCAAGCAGGAACGGGAGGGCAAGAGGGCTGCCCCTATCTTGCAACTAACCGACAAGTTACGTCAACGGCGCGCGATACGTGCTTCCGTGGCCATTAAATTTGCAACTAACCGACTGTGGGCATCAAACCACCAACCCCAGCCGCCAGGGCGAAGGGCGCGACAGGCATTCGCATCCACCGTGCTGCTTCTATAGAATAGGGACGTCTGAAACATCCAGCGAGAAGGAACCGATGCTCAAGCACATCGTCATGTGGAAACTGAAGGACCACGCCGAAGGGGCGGACCGTGCCGCGAATGCCGTCGAGATGAAGCGTAGGCTCGACGAATGCGCGCACATCGTGCCCGGCATGCACGCCTTCGAGGTCACGATCGCCCAGCCCGGCCTGGAGGCGACCTACGACGTCGTGCTGTATTCGGAATTCGAGGACAAGGCGGCGCTCGACGCCTATGCGCAGCACCCGGTGCACAAGGCGCTCGTGCCGTTCATCGGCGCGATCCGCGCCGAGCGCCAGTGCATGGATTACGTGGTCTGAGGGGCACCGGCTTGCCGGGTGACTGCCGGCGGCTGTGGAGGAGGTGGGTAATGAACGAATTCGCGGGACGTGTCGCCGTCGTCACGGGCGCGGCCGGGGGACTGGGCCGGGCCATCGCGGAACGGGCGGCGGCGCTGGGCATGAAGCTGGTGCTGGCCGACCTCGATTCGGATGCGCTCGAGATGGCGAGCGAGGAATTGCAGGCGGGCGGGGCCGAGGTGCTGGCCCTCGTCTGCGACGTCCGCAAGTGCACGCACGTGGAAGAACTGGCGGATGCGGCCATGATCCGCTTCCACGCCGTGCACGTGCTGTTCAATGTGGGCAGCTGCGGCGCGCCCGGTCTCGTGTGGGAATACGCGGAAGCCGATTGGGAGGCGGGCGCCGGCGCGAACCTGGGCGGCGCGATCAACGGCGTGCGCATCTTCGCGCCGCTGATGCTCGGCTGCGCCGCGCGCGATCCGTCGTACCGCGGCCATATCGTGAACTCGGCGGCGCTGCACGGCCTGGCGGGCGCGCCGGCGCTCGGCATGGACAATGTGTCGGCGCACGGCTTGCTGGCGCTGTCCGAGACGCTGTACCACGACCTGCGCCTCGTCGATGCGCCCGTGACGGCGTCGCTGCTGTGCGCCCGGGCGCTGCCCGCGCGGCCGGCGCATGCGCACCACCACCGCGGCGAGGCGCATGGGCAGACGCTCGATGAAGCGGGGAGGCAAGCGGTGCGCTGCCTCGTCGACGAGGCCCTGCCGTCGGCGCCGGCAACGCTGGAGGACGTCGCGCTGCACGCATTCGACGGCATGGCACGGGGAGAATTCCTGCTGTGCGCCGACCCGCAGACGCTGGTGGCGATGGCCGAGCGGATCGCAGCCCTCGCGCGCGGCAGTGCGCCCGCCGATCCGCTGGCCCTGGCGCCGCGCATCCGAGCGCACTTGTCGAGGTAGTCGGGCGGGGCCGGTGGGCACGTGGTGCCCACCCTACGACAACTCCAGTCCGGCAGGCACGTGCGCCCGCGCTCCGACGGTGTGTTCGCACGAAAGACGGGTAGGGTCCGCACCACGTGCCCACCGTACGTGTGCGGCCGGGTCTCAGACCTCGGTTTGCGGGCAAGGCTCGAGCACGCGCTCGTGCAGCTCCGGCTCGCCGGACTCGTACAGCTTGACGACGGTGGACGTGCGCGTGCCGTAGCCCGGGATCTCGATGCAGACGGCGGACAGCTGCCGTTCCAGGTCGATCGGCACGCCCGTCTGGGGCAGGCGCATGTCCGGCGCGCGCGTGGTGTCGGCCAGCATTTCGAAATACGCGTCTTCCGGCGCGCCCTGCAGCAGCAGGCTGGCGAAGCTCGCCTTGGTGCGCACCACCTTCGGCCACGGCGCATCGAGCAGGCCGTTCGACACGCCGTAGATGCCCGGCTCCAGCGGCTTGCCGTTGCGCGCGTCGTCGCCGGCGCGGTTCGAAAACCAGTACATCCCGTCGCGGTCGCCCAGGATCAGGTTGAAGCCGTTGTAGGCATCGGCCTGCGGCGCGATGCGTTCCAGGTAGGCCGGCGCATCGAGGTCGCCCTTCAGGAAATCGGCCACGAGGGCCCCGCGCGTCGGCGCGTCGCTGCGGAAGTCGTGCGGCGCGCGGATATTCGTCAGCGCGGCGAACTTCGGTCCGTGCGGGCCGTCCTTCGTCACACCCATCCAGCTGCCGCCGCCCTGCAGATCGCGGCCGGCGACGATGTTCGGGTAATCCGGCCACGCACCGGCCGGGGTGGCCGGGCGGTCATAGTATTCGTCCCGGTTGGCGCAGGCCACCAGCGGCAGCCCCGGGATCACGCGCCAGGCAAAGACGATCAGGCACATGGCGCGCCATCCAGGCTGGCCGCCGGTTCCGGAGCCAGGTCGACGAAGATCTCGGCGCGGCGCGGGCCGGCGATGAACGCATCGAGGCCCGCTTCCTGTGCGGCGGCATCGAGCACGGCGGCGAAATCGTCCGCCACCGACGGATACACTTCCATCCAGGTCTGCAGGCCGTCGCGCGCTTCCGGGCGGCGCTTCAACTGCGCCGCCACGCCGTGGCGCGGGGCCAGCGCCCGCTGCAGTGCCATGACGCGCGGGGCCAGCGCGTCGGCGTCGATGTCGCGCACCTTGTAGTAGACGTACAGGTCGATCATGTCCCGATTCCCGCCTCAGGCCTCGGCCGTGTCGAGGGCGTAGGGCAGCGGCGCGAAGCGCAGGGGCGTGCCGCCGGCCGCGCCGTGGCGCACCTCGCCGTCCAGTGCCGCCAGCTTGATCTCCACCAGCACGTCGGCGCCGCCTTGCCCGTTCGGGGCGGCATTCACGATCATCCCGCAGGGCTGGTCCGGATCGTCGGCCGCGAACACCTCGTCGCCGGGACGCGCCGCCGCGTTGTCCAGCGTGGCCAGGGCCATGCGGCGTTTCAGCTTGCCCAGGTACTGGCTGCGGGCGACGATTTCCTGGCCCGGATAGCAGCCTTTCTTGAAATTGACGCCGCCGACCAGCTCGTAGTTGATCATCTGCGGCACGAATTGTTCCTGCGTCGGCTGGGTCACCTGCGGCACGCCGGCGTGGATGCCCGACAGTTCCCAGGCCGCGTTGCCGCCGAAGGCCAGGGCCAGGCGCAGCGCGGGCAGGGCGGCGACGGCGCTGGACGTCGAGGTCAGCCACAGGTAGCGCGGGGCGCCAAAGGCGTCGGCCAGGCGCAGCACGGTGCCGAAGGCGCCCTCGGTGCGGGTGTAGGGGGCGGAAGGCAGCGCATCGACGAGCATGCCCAGCGCCGCGCCCGCGCGTTCGCCGCCCAGGCCGAGCACGGCCACGCGGTCGGGCTCCCCGGTGGCGTCGCGCAGCTTGGCCTTGGCGCGCAGCACGAACATCGACAGGCGCTTCTGCAGCGGCGCCTGGATGGCGCGCGGCAGTTGCAGCCAGACGGCGTCGGCATCGCGCCAGGCGAGGAAGGTGGCCTGCAGGCGGCCTTTCGGCGTGCAGTAGCCGGCCAGGCGCACGTCCGCCTGGCCCAGGTGCTCGACGTCGTTGGTCAGCTGGTTGTGCAGGAAACCGGCGGCGTCCTCGCCGGCGACGGCGATCAGTCCGAGATCCGTGACGGCGGCGACGAAGCCGCCGGCCAGGTCGGCCGGCGTGAGCACGTTGCCGAAGTCGTCGATCTCGCCGGCCCGCTCGGGGTGGAAGCGGGCGCCCTGGGCGCTCAGGTGGTCGATCCAATCATTGATACACTGAGTCATACGCTGATTCTTACCCTGAGAATATATTTCCGATTATGCTTTAACGGCTTTATCATTACGGCCTCATTATAGAGTTGTCGACGAAATCGCGCCGGCCACGGCGCAAAACCCACTTCGAGCAGAATGGCACTAATAAAAAAACTCATCGTCACGGGCGTGATCGTGTCAGTCGCGGCCGTCGCAAGCTTCCAATGGTGGGCGGGGCGGCCGATCGCCACGGATGGCCCCGCGATTCCCTTCGCCGTCGCCTCGGGCAGCGGCGTCGCCGGCGCCGCGCAGCAGATGGTCACGGCGGGCATCCCCATCAATACCTTCCTGTTCGGCGTGCTCGCGCGGGTGTCGGGCCAGGCCAGCCGCATCAAGGCCGGCAGCTACGAGTTCGAGCCGAACACGTCGCCGCGCGGCCTGCTGGACAAGCTGGTGCGCGGCGACTTCGCCCAGGACCAGCTCACCGTCATCGAAGGCTGGACCTTCCGCCAGATGCGCCAGGTCGTCGACGCCGCGCCGAACCTGAAGCACGATACCGTCAAGCTGTCCGACGAGGAGCTGCTGGCCAAGGTCGGCCCCGAGTACAAGGCGGCCGAAGGGCTGTTCTTCCCCGATACTTACCTGTTCGCGCGCGGCTCGAGCGACCTGGACATCTACAAGCAGGCGCACGAGGCGATGATGAAGCGCCTGAAGGCCGCCTGGGACAAGCGCGCGGAAGGCCTGCCGTACACGAACCCCTACCAGGCGCTGATCATGGCCTCGCTGGTGGAGAAGGAAACGGGCAAGAAGAGCGAGCGCGCGATGATCGCCGGCGTCTTCGTCAACCGCCTGCGCACGGGCATGCTGCTGCAGACCGACCCCACCGTCATCTACGGCATGGGTGACAAATACGCGGGCAAGATCCGCAAGAAGGACCTCGAGACGGACACCCCGTACAACACCTACACGCGACCCGGCCTGCCGCCCACGCCGATCGCGCTGCCGGGCGTGGAATCGCTGACGGCGGCGCTGGCGCCCGCCAAGACCGACGCCCTGTACTTCGTCTCGCGCGGCGACGGCACCAGCCACTTCTCGGACAACCTGAACGACCATAACAAGGCCGTCAACCAGTACCAGCGCAACGGGGCGTCGCAATGAACGTGGTCGCCGCGCCGGGGCGCTTCATCACCTTCGAGGGCATCGACGGCGCCGGCAAGTCGACCCATATCGGCTACGTGACGGACCTGCTGAAGGATGCCGGCAAGACGGTCGTGTCCTCGCGCGAGCCTGGCGGCACGCCGCTCGGCGAAAAGCTGCGTGACCTGCTGCTGCACGAGACCATGCACCTGGAGACGGAAGCCTTGCTGATGTTCGCCAGCCGGCGCGAGCACATCGCCCGCGTGATCGAGCCGGCGCTGGCGCGCGGCGACTGGGTGCTGTCCGACCGCTTCACGGACGCCAGCTTCGCCTACCAGGGTGGCGGGCGCGGCATGGACCGGGTCAAGATGGAAGCGCTGGAACACTGGGTGCATCCGCTGCTGCAGCCGGACCTGACGCTGCTGTTCGACGTGCCGCTGGCCGTCGCGCGCGCCCGCCTGGACGCCACCCGCACGCTCGACAAGTTCGAGCAGGAGCAGGCGGACTTCTTCGAGAAGGTCCGCAACGAGTATTTGAGACGCGCCGCGCAGTTTCCCGGCCGCATCGTGGTGATCGATTCGACGCAAGCGATCGACGCCGTGCGGGCGGACCTGCGCGCGGCGCTGGAGAAATGGTTGTGACAATGTATCCCTGGCAGCAGGAGCCCTGGGCCCGGCTGCAGCACCTGCGCGAGCGCCTGCCGCACGCGATCCTGTTCCACGGCCCGGCCGGCATCGGCAAGGCCGATTTCATCGAGGCCTTTGCCCAGTCCCTGTTGTGCGAGAACGTGCGTCCGGACGGCCACGCCTGCGGCGCATGCGCATCCTGCGGCTGGTTTGCACAAGGCAATCACCCGGACTACCGCCGCGTGCGCCCGGAAGCGCTGGAAGACGAGTTGCCGGCGTCCGACGGCGAGGAGGGCGGCGAGGACAAGAAGTCGAAGTCGACCAAGACGGCGTCGAAGGACATCAAGATCGAACAGGTGCGCGGCCTGTCCGACTTCATGAACATCTCCACCCACCGCCAGGGCCTGCGGGTGGTCGTGCTGTACCCGGCCGAGGCCTTGAACATGCCGGCGTCGAACGCGCTGCTGAAGACGCTGGAAGAGCCGCCGCCCGGCACCGTGTTCCTGCTGGCATCGAACAGCCTGGACCGCCTCCTGCCGACCATCCTGTCGCGCTGCCGCAAGTTCGCGCTGGCGATGCCGGACCACGCCCAGGCGCTGGCCTGGCTGCAGCAGCAGGGCGTGCAGGACGCCGACAGCTGGCTGCGCGAACAGGGTGGAGCGCCGCTGGCGGCACTGGCCCAGTCCGAGACGGGCAACCGCGACGAGCTCGACGCACTGCTGCAGATCCTGGCCCAGCCGAGCGTGGACGGCGCCCTGCGCGCGGCGGACCGGCTCAGCAAGACGCCCTTGTCGGCGCTCGTCGCCTGGCAGCAGCGCTGGCTGTATGATGTGTTCTCGTACAAGCTGTCCGGCACCATCCGCTACTATCCGCGCTACCAGCGCGAGCTGGCGGGCCTGGCGGCAAGGATGTCGACGCCGAACCTGATGCGCGCCATCAAGAGCGCGAACGAACGGCGCGCCGTCGCGGACCATCCGCTGTCGCCGAAACTGTTTGTCGAAGACATGCTGCTTGACTACACTGCCTGCTGCGCTTGAAAGGAATCCGATGAACGGCCTGCCCACCGACCCGACCGCTCCGCAGCCGCCGCGGCCGTCCGTGCTGTCGCTGGCCATCAAGGAAAAGGCGGCGCTGTACGCCGCCTACATGCCTTTCCTCAAGAACGGCGGCATGTTCGTGCCGACCAACAAGCCGTACAAGATCGGCGACGAAATCTACCTGATCCTGTCGCTGATGGACGACCAGAACAAATACCCGATCGCCGGCAAGGTCGCCTGGATCACCCCGGCCGGCGCCAACAACAACAAGGCGCAGGGCATCGGCGTGCATTTCCCCGCCGACGAGACGGGCCAGCGCGCCAGGCTGCGCATCGAAGAAATCCTGGGCGCGGCCCTGCGCTCCGCGCGCGCCACGCATACCTTGTGACGCATCACGAAAATCATTCCATCAACCTGTTGTCCGCTTCATTGTCGTCCGTTCCATGCCTGACTACCGCCACCGCCTCGCCCGCATCGACGACCTGCCCGTCATCGTCGACATCTACAATTCCACCATCGCCTCGCGCGAAGTCACCGCCGACACGGAACCCATCACCGTGCAATCGCGCGAAGCCTGGTTCCACGACCACACGCCCGAGCGCCGTCCCCTGTGGGTGATCCACGATGCGGCGGACACGTCGGACGAGCCGGCCGTGATCGGCTGGCTGTCGTACTCGAATTTCTATGGCCGCCCCGCGTATTCCGGAACGGCCGAGCTGTCGATCTATATCGCGGAAGCCTGGCGCGGCAAGGGTATCGGCCGCTACTGCCTGGAACAGGCGATGGCGTTCGCGCCGAACGTCAACGTGCACACGCTGCTGGGCTTCATCTTCGGCCACAATGCGCCGAGCCTGGCGCTGTTCCGCAAGTATGGCTTCGACACGTGGGCGCATTTTCCGCGCGTGGCGAACCTGGATGGGGTGGAGCGGGATCTGATCATTCTGGGCAAGCGGGTGGCCTGATCTCGCCGTCGCCCGAACAACCGTCGCCCCTGCGCAGGCGGGGGGCAATTTTCGGTTGCATCACACAAAATCAGGCCCCTGCCTGCGCAGGGGCGACGATGGGAGGCGCACTGCGCCTCCCATCGTCGTCTTGTACAATGTCGGCATGTACATCGACTCCCATTGCCACATCAATTTCCCCGAGCTTGCCGCGCGCATGCCGGAGATCCTCGCCAAGATGGCCGAGAACAAGGTCACGCATGCGCTGTGCGTGTCCGTCGACCTGCCGGACTTTCCCGGCGTGCTCGCGCTGGCCGAGCAGTACCCGCACATCTACGCCTCGGTCGGCGTCCATCCCGACTACGAGGACACGCCGGAGCCCACCGTCGAGCAGCTGGTCACGCTGGCCGACCACCCGAAGGTCATCGCCATCGGCGAGACGGGCCTGGACTACTATCGCCTCGAGGGCGACCTGGAATGGCAGCGCAAGCGCTTCCGCACCCATATCCGCGCCTCGCGCGAGACGGGCAAGCCGCTGATCATCCATACCCGCTCGGCGAGCGCCGACACGATCCGCATCCTGCAGGAAGAGGGTGCCGGCCTCGACAAGGGCGGCGTGGCGGGTGTGATGCACTGTTTCACGGAATCGCTGGAAGTGGCGCAGGCGGCGATCGAGATGGGCTTCTATATCTCGTTTTCCGGCATCGTCACGTTCAAGAGCGCCAAGGACTTGCAGGCCGTGGCGCGGGCGCTGCCGCTCGAGCGCATCCTGATCGAGACGGATTCGCCCTACCTGGCGCCGGTGCCGTACCGGGGCAAGGTCAACGAGCCGGGCTTCGTGCCGCACGTGGCGGAATTCCTGGCCACGCTGAAGGACGTGCCGCTGCGCGAGGTGGCCGACCGCACCACGGAGAATTTCTTCAACCTGTTCAAGTCCGCCAGGAGCTGACCGATGACGTCCCGCCGCACCTTTCTCGCTGCATCCGCCGCCGCCTTCGCCACCGTCGCGCTGGGTGGTTTCGGCCGGCTGGCGCAGGCCGCCGCGGCCGACCAGTCGGGTTCGTTCTTGCGCGCCGTGGAGATGGATGACGGGCGCGGCGTGAAATCCCAGCTCGACCACGGCATGGACCCGAACGCGACGAACCGCGCCGGCGAGCCGGCGCTGGTGGTGGCGGCGCGCGAAGGCTCGATGGGCGCGCTGCGCGTGCTGCTGGCCCATCCGAAGCTGCGCATCGAGGCGGCGGCGCCGAACGGCAATACGGCGCTGATGATGGCGGCCTACAAGGGCAACGCCCCGGCCGTGGACCTGCTGCTGGCCAAGGGCGCTGCCGTCAACCGCGACGGCTGGACCCCGCTGCATTACGCGGCGGCCGCGGGCGACGACGGCATCGCCGCCACGCTGCTCGAACGCGGCGCCCGCATCGATGCCGTGTCGCCGCCGCAGAGCGGCAGCTTCACTCCGCTGATGATGGCGGCGCGCGAGGGGCACGAGGACAGTGCGCTGTTCCTCGTCGACCGCGGCGCCGACGTGCGCCTGAAGAACGGGGAAGGGTTGACGGCCGCCCAGATCGCCGAACGGGCCGGCCACACGTCGATCGCCCAGGCGCTGGCCACCCGCGCCGCCGAACGTCCCAAGGGCGAACAGGCGAATTGACGGCCTTTTCCCCGTCACCTCCACGCTTCGAAACAACAGTTTCCTGTAGATAATTTACCGGTCAAATCAACACCGGTGCCGGCCCGACGCGCGGCTCACTACAAGGAACGATATGCTGAACGAACGCGAAATCGAGAGCTGCTACCTCGGCCAATTTATCCCGGTCCACTACCATCACAATATGCTGATGGACGAGAACCGCATGCACAGCTTCAAGGCCGCCGTCAGCCACGCCGTCAAGCCGGGCATGAAGGTGCTGGAACTGGGCGGCGGCACGGGCGTGCTCTCGTTCTTCGCGGCGCAGAACGCCGCCAAGGTGTACTGCGTCGAGTTCAATCCGGACATGGTGCAGGAGGCGCGCCGCTTCCTGGCAATGAACAGCAACGGCGAGCGCGTCGAAGTCATCCACGCCGACGCCTTCGAATACCTGCCGCCGGAGCCGGTCGACATCGTGATCTGCGAAATGATCCACGTGGGCATGCTGCGCGAAAAGCAGGTCGAGGTGATCGAATCGTTCAAGCGCCGCTACCAGGCCCGTTTCGGCGGCCCGCTGCCGATCTTCCTGCCGGAAGCCGTCATCATGGCCGTGCAGCCGCTGCAGCAGGAATACGATTTCGAAGGTTTCCACGCCCCGATCGTGCAGTTCCAGCAGACCAACGTCGTGTCGCCGGGGACGGTCGAACTGGCCCAGCCGGGCGTGTACAGCATCATGGACTTCAGCCAGCCCGTCGACCCGGCCATCGCCTGGGAAGGCCGCTTCCTGGTCGAGAAGGGCGGCCGCCTGAACGCGCTGCGCTTCATCACCAAGAACGTGCTGTCGATCATCGAGGAATACGGCACCACCATCGACTGGCTGAACCACTACATGATGCTGCCGCTGGCCAAGCCCATCGATGTGCAGCCGGGCGACGTCGTCGAGGTGTCGTTCGCCTACCGCGCCGGCGGCTCGCTGCCGTCGCTGGAAGCGACGATGCGCGCCGAGCTGGTGGCGCGCTTCGAGGAGCGCGAGCACGCCGAGGCACCGGGCGCCGCCGCCTACGCCTGACCCCGCGGCAGCGGCTGCGCGTCGTCCTGCGCGGGCAGGACGGCATGCTGCCGCGCCGTTCATCCCCGGTTTTGCCCCGCTCATCCCCCGCTCCGGCCCTCCGTCGCATCCGCATTGCCCCATTCCCCACCGGCACCTACAGTACGCGCACCTGCTGATTTTCCCCGCGAAGGAGCGTACGATGCTTGGATTCCTGGCCTGGTTGCTGCTGCTGTTCCTGTGCTGGCCGCTGGCCCTGCTGGCGCTGGTCCTGTACCCACTGTTCTGGTTGCTGCTGCTGCCGTTCCGGCTGGTCGGCATCGGCGTCGAGGCCGTGTTCGAACTGCTGCGCGCCATCGTCATGCTGCCGGCGCGCGTCCTCGGCGGCCGATGATGGCGGATGGCAAGGCAGTGTGCGCGGATTAACAGACGCTATTCAACCATTCGCCTATCGTGGCCTTACCGATGGCTTTCATTCGACGGCCATGCTTTGAAAGGAAATGAATTGCGCCTGGACATCTACCGCAGAGCTGAAACCGACGGCAAGTTCTCCTACCTCGCCGTCCCCGAGACCCGCAATATCCCCGAAGAAGCGACCAACACGGACTGGGAAGTCGAAGCCCGTGCCGTCGAAGTCGCAGACGACGCCGAACGGATCGAGGATTACGATATCGACAATCTGAACGGCCAGCTGTCCGAAAAAGGCTACGCAGTCACTTCGGTGCTGCATTAACTAGCCGGCTGCACAGGGTGGGCATGTGATGCCCACCCTACGGGCACATCGTACCGGGCGGGCAACACGCCTGCCGTGCTGTGTCGCCAGCCCACGACAAGTCGTCGAATCCCTGGCGACGATGCGCCGGCCGCCCTTGCAAAAGGGGCGGCCGGCCTACGTCCGTCCCGTCCATATGCTATCCTAGCGGCCTTCGATCATGATCTGTCGCCGCACGACGCGGCGGGCGCTGGAGGCACAATGAAGTGGGCAATCGTCGGTTTTCTTATCCTTTCCGTTCTACATATTCACTTCCGGGGTAAGGTCCGCCTGCCGATCGGCCGCCAATTGTTCGACCATTCGTCGTTCATGGCACCGATTAATATCTTCATGCACTTGTTCTCGCGCGTGCCGAGCACGCCGTACATCCCCGTGCGCGAATTCCCCGAGCTGGCCGTGCTGCAGGAAAACTGGCCCGTCATCCGCGAGGAAGCGCTGAAGCTCATCGAACTCAAGAAGATCAAGGCGTCCGAGGAGAACAACGATGCCGGCTTCAATTCCTTCTTCAAGACGGGCTGGAAGCGCTTCTACCTGAAGTGGTACGACGCCAGCCACCCGTCCGCCGCGCGCCTGTGCCCGAAGACCCATGCGCTGCTGGCCGGCATCCCGTCGATCAAGGCGGCGATGTTCGCCGAGCTGCCGCCTGGCGCCAAGCTGAACCTGCACCGCGACCCGTTCGCCGGCTCGATCCGCTACCACCTGGGCCTGGCCACGCCGAACGACGACCGCTGCTTCATCGAAGTGGACGGCGTGCGCCACAGCTGGCGCGACGGCCAGCCCGTCATCTTCGACGAAACCTACCTGCACTGGGCCGAGAACGCGAGCTCGAGCGACCGCGTGATCCTGTTCTGCGACGTCGAGCGCCCGATGCGCTACCGCTGGACCCAGGCCGTCAACCGCTGGCTGGGCCGCACCATGATGACGGCCGCCGCCTCGCCCAACGAGACGGGCGACCAGATCGGCCTCGTCAGCAAGCTGTTCCGCATCTCGCACGTGATGGGCCAGTACCGCCGCCGCTACAAGGCGTGGAACAAGACCGCGTATAAAGTGACCAAGGTCGGGTTGATCGTCGGTCTCGCCGCAGCCATCTATTACATCTGAGACGTACCCGTAAAACCGTCGTCCCTGCGCAGGCAGGGCCCCAATTTTGCAAGCGTTTACGTGACGCGAACAGAAACTGGGTCCCTGCCTGCGCAGGGACGACGTCGTTTACTTTCCCGTTTTTTTCAGATCAGAACGAGAACGGCATCCTCATCATCAGCGTCACATCCGGCGTATCGCGCGTCATGCCCGCGCCCACGGACACGTTCAGCGTGCGCTTGTTGTTGATGCGGTAGGAGCCGCCCAGCAGCAGGGTGCCGAGCTGGATGCGCACGGAGCCCGGGATCACCTGGCCGTTCTGCTTCATGCGCGAGACCGAGCTGTGGTCGTAGCCTATACTGAACGAGGCGCGTTCGTTGAGCGCAAGGCCCATGCCGATGTTGAAGCCGAACACGTCGCCCGGCTTGATCTCGCCGAGCAGCTCGCGGCCGCCGTCGAGGACGGTGCGGTAGACGTCGTCGCGCTTGAAGTTGTGCGTGTAGCTGAATGTGCCGAAGAAGATGGCCGGGTCCGACGGCAGCAGCCAGGTCAGGCTCGGCTGCAGAGAATAGAAGCCGGAACCCGTCGGCAGGTCCAGCGGCAGGCCGGTGCCGGTGACGTTCTCGCCCAGGCAGCGCGTCTGGCAGTCCGTGACGACCTCGAACGGGTCGCGGCCCGTGCGCGACTTGAAGCGCAGGCCGGCGATGTAATACGGCTTGTCGATGCCGCCGTCGTTGAGCTGATAGCGCGCCGCCAGTTCGATGTCGCCGATGCCCTTGCCGCTGGTGTCGAAGGCGCGTTCTGCCGCGGTGCCCGTGAACAGCTCGCGCGACACGGTCGAATCGCTGCGGTAAACGTAGGGAATCTTGCCTTCGACTTCAAAGCGGTTCGTGACGCCGTAGCGGAAGGTGGCGCTGCCGGTGGTCGTGTTGCGCTTGACCTCGCGCACGTCCAGCAAGCCGATCAGCAGGGCGGGGATGACCGTGTAGCCGACCAGGGCGACGCGGTTGCTGGAGGAATAGCCGTACTGCACGGCCGGCTCGAACACGCCGCGCCCGCGCGGGGTCAGCACGCCCGGCGTTTCGAAGATGGGCGCCACCTCCGGCGTGCGCTGGCCCTGGCCCGGCTGCGGGGCCTGGCCGACCTGGGTCGGCTGGCTGGCGACGACGGGCTGCGGCGCGGCGACGTTGGCGGAATTGCTGCCCGTGACGGGCGCCGGCAAGCCTTCCTGCGGCGCGCCGCCGGTGCCGCGCAGCGCGTCCATCGGCGCAGCGGTGGTCTCGGCCTGGGCCGCCTGGGGCGCGTCCGGGCCCGGTGCCGCCACGGCGGGTCCCGTGCCGCGCAGGCCTGCGAGCTGGCCGCTGCTGGCGGGGCTGCCCGCGTCCCGGATGCCGCTGGCGCGCAATTGGCGCTCGAGTTCGTCGACCCGTGCGCGCTGTTGTTCCAGCTGCTGCCGCATGACCTTCAGTTGTTCCAGCAGTTCGGGCCCGGTCTGCGCTTCCGCAGGAAGGCAGGCGAGCGCCACGCTGAGGGCGATCACGCTGTACAGCGGACTTCTTTGCATATGCGATGTCTCCAGTAGGGCGCCGTCACCTGCCGGTGGCGGCGCTGTTCAATGCATTCGACAGGGTGTTCTGGAAGTTCATGGACTGTAATAGCCCACGCGCATCCACACTGGCGTTAATGATAGTTGAATTATTGATAATCTGATTGTTCAAACTGTTCTGGATCACGGTCCCGCCCAGTGCATTGGGCCCGAAGTCGACGGCGACGCTTCCGCCGCCGCCGTTCTGGATCAGGCGCAGCTGGTTCAGCGAGTCGGCCGACAGCGTGGCCTGGCCGGCCGTCAGCTTGCCCAGGTCGCCGAAATCGATCTTGCTGCTGTCGGCGACGGCGCCGTTGATGGTCGTGATGCGCTCCAGGCCCAGCGAGACGGCCAGGCCCGTGTCGGTGACGAAGCCGCCGCGGTAGCCGTCCAGCGACTCGGCCGCCACCGCGTTGCTGCTGTCGAAGGCGGGGCCCGCATCCTGCGGCGGCGCGGCGCCGGCCTGGGCGGCGAGCGCCGCGCCGGCCAGCAGGCAGGCGATCTGGAAGGAAGGGCGCATGAAGTCTCCTGTCAAAAATCCCCGGGGCCGAATTTCGGCAGGCTGCTGGCGTCCAGCGCCGTCCGGGCCACGGCATCGGCCAGCGGCGCGCGCGGCGCGGCACGCCAGTCGGCGGTGAGATTGAACTGCGGCCGCGTCGGCGATTCGTGGATCACGAACAGCAGCCGGGTCGGCCAGATGGATTCGAATTGTTCGCGCGTGATGGCGCGGGTGCCGCTGGACGGATCGCCCAGCAGGATGCGGCCGTCCTGGAAGCCCTTGATGACGACGAAGTGGTTGTAGCCCTTCTCGGAGATCAGGACGATGGCCGGCAGCTTCGCCTCGGCCAGTTTTTCCAGGGGCTGGCGGAAGCCGTCGGACTTGAAGCCGATCGTGGCCAGGTATCTCTGCATGTCGAGCAGTGAAAAGCCTTCCTTGCGGATCTTGGCCTGGTCGCCATGCGCCCACATCGACTGGAAGGCGGTGGTTTCGCTGACCGGGTAGCCGTAATGGTTGCTCAGCAGGGTGGCCAGCGCGGCGGAGCCGCAGCTGAAGTCGTACTGCTGGCGGATGGTCGAGATGAAGCGGAGTTCTTTCAGGCTGTGCACGGGAACGTGAAAGCGGGCAGCGGCGGTGTCCAGGTCTGCTGCCTGGACGCCGGCGTTGCCCAGCAGGGCGCACAGCAGGATCAGTGCGCGTGAAGTCATTTGAACTGCAGGTTGATGATGGTGGCGTTCTGGATCAGCACGTTGGCGCCGCTGTTCTGGATCACCACGGGGATCCCGGACATGTTGGCGAACGAGCCGCTGTCGATCGTGTTATTGCCGGTGACGACATTGGTGGCCGTGTTGTTGGCCACGGCGCCGTCGATGTTCGCATTGTTGTGCACGTCGGTGCCGCCGCGCTGCCCCTCGAGGTAGGCGTCGTGCTCCGCCGATCCCTGGGCAGGTGCCTGCCTGGCCGGCGCCGGTGCGCTGATCGCATGCGCGGGCGTGAACAGCGAACGGGCCGCCGCCGTGCGGGCGTCGATGGCCTCGTCCGGTGCTGCCTGTGCCGTTGCCGCTGCTACCGCACACGCCGCGAACAGGACGCTGGCGCAGGCGCGGACGACGGAATGCTGGGTTGCTTGCTGCATGGTGGTCCCCCGGTTGCGACAAATACCGCCGTGCCCGAAGGCACGGCAGTATCGGTTTGCTGCTTGCTGGATTACTGCGCGCCGCCGACGTTCATGTTGCTCTGGACGTTGACGCTCTGCTGCACCAGGGAGGAGATGCCGCTGTTCTGGCTGATGACGGTGATGCCCGCCGCGCCCGAACCGGCGTTGCCCATCGTGTTCGACAGGTTGAAGGTGCCGGCGTTGACGGAGTTCGAGCCGCCGTTGCCGCCCATGCCGTCGCCGCCGTTGCCGCCCACGCCGTAGCCGGTCGTGATCGATGCCAGCGAGCCGCCTGCGCCGCCCGTCGAGGTGCCGCCCGCGCCGCCTGCGCCGCCCGCGCCGGCAGTTGCCGTGCCGGCAGTGGCCGAGCCGGTGGTGGCCGAACCGCCGGTGGCTGCGCCGCCCGCTGCGCCCGAACCCGAGGTGGTCGACGCCATGCCGGTCGAGCCGCCTGCGCCGCCTGCCGCGCCTGCGCCGCCCGCACCTGCGGTCGAGGTCGCTGCTGCGCCAGCACCGCCTGCGCCGCCTGCGCCGCCGCTGTTCGACGCGCCGTTGCCGGCCGTGCCGGCCAGCGACGAACCTGCGCCGCCGGTGCCGCCGGTCGAAGCGCCGCCTGCCGCGCCTGCGCCGGCAGTGTTGGTGCCTGCCGCGCCCGCGCCGCCCATGCCGCCGGCAGCGCCTGCGCCGCCCATGCCGCCCACGCCGCCGGCCGCGCCGGATGCGCCTGCGCCGCCTGCGCCGCCGCTGGTGGTGCCGGCGGTCGAGGTGATGGTGCCGCCGGTCACGCCCGAGCCGGTCGAGGACGGAGCGCCCGAGGTGGCGGTGCCGCTGGCGCCGCCGCCGGCGCCCATGCCCGAACCTTCGCCGGTGCCGGTGCCCGGGGTGCCGCTGCCGGCCGTGCCCGAGGTCGCCCAGCTGCCGCCGGCCGTGGTGGTGCCGGTGGCTGCGCCGCCGGTGCCGCCCGCGTTGGCGTTGCCGGCCGCGCCAGCCGCGCCGCCCATGCCGCCCATGCCGCCGGTACCGCCAGCCGCGCCTGCGCCACCTGCGCCGCCGGCCGCGCCCGCGCCGCCCATGCCGCCCGTTGCCGAGCCGGTGGTGCCGCCGGCGCCGCCGGTGCCGGCATACGAACCGCCGGTCGAGCCGCCGTTGCCGCCGCTCAGGGCGCCGGTCGCACCGCCATTGCCACCGGAAGCCGCGCCGCCGGCCGCGGCTGCACCGCCGAAGCCGCCGGTCGAGGTCGACATACCGCCGGCCGCGCCCGCGCCGCCGATGCCGCCCGATGCGCCCGCGCCGCTGGTCGCTGCGCCAGCCGCGCCGCCGGCGCCGCCGGTGCCGGCGTAGGAGCCGCCGGTGGTGGCGCTGCCCGCGGTCGCGCCGCCGTTGGTCGACATGCCGCCTGCCGCGCCCGCTGCGCCCGATGCGCCGGCCGCTGCCGCGCCGGCGCCGCCGGTGGCTTGCACGCTGCCGCCGGTGCCGGTCGAGCCGACGCCTGCAGTGCCGGTGGCGCCGTTGGCGCTACCGGTGTTGTTGGCGACGTTGCCGATGTTCGAGATGTTGTTGCCCGAGACCGAGCCGGACAGGTTGCTGGTGGCGTTGGCCGACGAGGTGTTGAAGGCGTTCGCCACGTTCGAGGTGGCGGTGCCGCCGTTGTTGGCCGCGGTCGCGCCCAGCGACGACGCCGACGAGTCGCCCGAGCTGTTGTTCTTGCCCGTGCTGTTGTCGTTGTCGCGGTTGGTCGTGGTGGTGTTCGTGTTGGTGTTGGTCGTGGTGGCCGTACGCTGGCTGTTGTCCGTATGGTCGTCGGTCGAGGTGGTGGTGGCGGTGTTGCCGCTGTCGCGGGTGGTCGTCGCCGTGTTGGTATTCGTGTTGGTGTTGCCGCTGTTGCTGTTCGACGTGGTGGTCGCGGTGTTGGTGCTGTTGTTGCGGTTGTCCGTCGAGGTGTTGGTGCTGTTGTTGCGGTTGTCGGTGCTGGTGTTGGTCGCCGTGTTGGTGCTGTTATTGCGGTTGTCCGTCGAAGTGTTGACGCTGTTGTTGCTGTTGTTCGTGTTGGTGTTGGTATTCGTGTTGGTATTCGTGTTCGTGTTCGTGCTGCTGTTGTTGCCGCTGTTGCTGCTGTCCGTCGACGCGGTGCTGGTGTTCGTGTTGGTATTCGTGTTGGTGCTGCTGTTGTTGCCGCTGTTGCTGCTGTCGGACGAGGTGGTGTTCGTCGCGGTGTTGGTGCTGTTGTTGTTGAAGCTGTCCGTGGAGCGGGTGGTGGTTTGCGTCACCGTGCTGCCGCCGCGGCCGACGACGGAGTCATCCGCCTGTGCGCTCAGCGAGAAGGCAAGCGAAATGGCAGTCACGAGCAAAGTCTTGTTCATTCGAGTTTCCCCTCTGGGTTTGATGGTTGGTTGGGCCGGCTGCGCTGTCGCGCCGACGTTATCTTCTTTGCACGTTTGGTGCCAGCACCTGCCCGGGCATGTCTAAGCCCTTGTTTTTGTTGACTTTGTGCGGCTCGTCCTACGCGGGCGTCAGAGAAAATCCTGCACGATTTGCCAAATTTACCGAAAATGTGTGCCAGAAACGGAACAGTTGTGTAACGCAGGGTTATCCGTCGCACCTTGCGGCCGGACAGATATGTACCAAGTTGTGCCAGCCTGTCGGCAAACGGTTGCGCTCAGCCATGCAAAAAGCAGAAGGGCGGCCATTGGCCGCCCTCCGACATCGGATGACTAAATGATGAAATCGCCTTTCAGGCGGGGCGCATACCGTGCTTGCTGAGAAGACGGTACATGGTCGTGCGCGACACGCCGAGGTCGCGCGCCGCGCGGCTGACGTTCTGGCCGCTGCGGTCCAGGCACTCGCGCAGGGCGCGCCGTTCCGTGCGCAGGCGCGTGTCGTCGAGCGCATCGGGCGGCGCGATGGCGATCGCGCGTGACAGGCCCAGGTCCTCGGGCATGATTAGGCGGCCGTCGGACATGACGAGGGCGCGCCGCACCCGGTTGATCAGTTCGCGCACATTGCCCGGCCACTCGTGTTCCAGGATCGCCTCGATGGCCCGGTTCGAAAAGCCTTTCAGGCGCGGCGACTTCTCGCTGGAATAGGCGTGGAAGAAGTGCTCGGCCAGGACAACCAGGTCGTCGCGGCGCTCGCGCAGCGGCGGCACCGTCACGGGCAGCACGGCGAGGCGGTAGTACAAGTCCTCGCGGAAGGCGCCGCTGGCGACGGCCTGCTGCAGCTGCACGTGCGAGGCGGCGACCACGCGTACGTCGACCCGGATCTGGCGCGTGCTGCCCAGGCGGCAGATCGTCTTCTCCTGCAGGAAGCGCAGCAGGTTGGCCTGCAGGTCCTTCGGCAGGTCGCCGATCTCGTCGAGGAACAGGGTGCCGCCGTCGGCCGATTCGATCAGGCCGGCCTTGCCGCGGGTGGCGCCGGTGAAGGCGCCGCGTTCGTAGCCGAACAGTTCCGAGTGGATCAGGCTGGGAGAGATGGCGCCGCAGTTGATCGGCACGAACGGGCCACGCGCGCGTTCGGACCGCGCATGGATCTCCTGGGCCGTCAGCTCCTTGCCGCTGCCGCTCTCGCCCCAGATCAGTACCGGCGCCGCGACCTTGGCGACACGGTCGACCTGGGCGCGCAGGCGCACGATGGCATCGCAGCTGCCGATCAGCGGCGAGTCGGCGGCGTCGGCCGACGCAGTGGCGGGCCGCCGCAGCATGGCCCAGCCGTGCGCGTGGCCCAGCGTGTGGGCCAGGCGCACCGGGTCGACCGGCGTCGTATGGTAGTCGCACAGGTGCTCGACGACGAGGTCGCGGCAGGGCGCCTGCTCGAGGTCGCGCCGCCGGAATACCCCGACCCACTGCATGTGGCCGTGGCGGCGCAGGAAGGTGTCGACGTCGGCGGGGCGCTGCAGTTCGCGCCCATGCATCAGCAGGCCGACGAGGTAGCGGTCGCCGCGCAGTTCGCGCCCGGCCTCGGCCAGGGTCGCCACGCTGCGGATCTCCCAGTCTTGCATCGCCTCGCTCAGCAGGGCGAGCGTCTCCGTCTCGTCCGGTGCAATGCACAGCAAACGCTTCTTGTGGGTCATCCCTCTCTCCATCGGTTATCCGTCATCCTGCGCGTACAGCGCAGACGGGGACCGGCTTATAGTTTTGCGAGTGTAACCAACGGTAAGAAATGCCGGAGTTCTCTAGCCCGTTGGCAAGTTCTTAACATTCGTTGAAGTTCAAGTAACATTATGCCATTTATGCAACCTTTATGGTTTCAATCGTGCGCGATGAAACGTGTATATGCAGCGGATGCGCCAGGCGTGGCTGGCGATGCGGCGCGCGCGCAGCCAGGCACGGCCCCTGGCGGCTGGAAGAGGCAGCGGCGCAGCCGTGGACGCGCCTAGCTCGGCAGTATGTACCCGGCGGTTACAAGGGGGAGGGAGGTGACGCGGATGCGCGCTGGCGCATCCGGGAGGATCGCAGGCGTGTCAGCGCACGCGCTTGACCTTGGCGGACTGGTTAGTGCCGGGGAATTCGATGAACATCGTGCCGAACATATTGCGGCTGATGCGCACCTTGGGATCGGTGACGGGGTCGAGCATGCCCGAGCTGCCGTCGCTGACGCGCCAGACCTGGCCGTTGGCCAGCTTGAACTGGGTGTTCGGGCCCCAGCCGTCGATGCGGCCGACGAGCGTGCTGTCGATCAGCTTGGGCGCTTCCGGACGGCGCACGTTTTCCAGGCCGAAGCTCTGGACGGGGTCGCCCGGGGCGGCTGCAGCGGCAACGGCCGCGCGCGCGCGCGGCGCGCCGGCATCCGCGGGGATGGCGTCGTAGCAGGCAAGGCGGGCCGGGTCGTCGTCGAGCTTGCGGCAGGCCAGCAGCGCCGCATCGTCGGCCAGGGCCGTGCCGGACGCGCACAGCAGGGTCAGCAGCAGGGGCAGGGCAGGTTTCATTGCATCCTTTCGTACATTTCAATCGCGCAAGATTATAGCCGGCTTCGCCGCCACGCCGTGCGCCGCCCTTCAGGCACGGGGACGCTGGCGGTGGAACACGAGCGGGCTGTACGGGATGGCCGACGGCGGCGGCGACTGCAGGATGTTCGGTTTCATGGCGCCGATGATGTGCATCTCGCAGGGCTTGCAATCGAACTTCAGCGTGTAGCGTTCCTCGCCCGACACGAGCGTCATGGGCTCGGCGCGGACCTGGCCCTGCACGCCTTGCACGCCCTTGGCCTGCTTGGGGCACAAGTTGAAGGAAAAGCGCAGGCAGTGCTTGGTGATCATCAGCGAGACCTCGCCCGGCTCCTCGTGCGCCTCGTAGGCCGCGGCGATCAGCTGCACACCGTGGCGGTGGTAGAAGGCGCGTGCCTTCTCGTTGTAGACGTTGGCCAGGTAGCTCAGCTGGGTTTCCGGGTAGGCCGGCGCCGGCTGCGCGGGCCGGGCCCGCTCGGGACGCCGCCAGGCCGCCAGGCGGGCCGCTTCCTGGGCGGCGACGGCGTCGCGGCGCAGCGCATTGATCGTGCTGGACGGCACGAACCACGGCTGGGCCAGCGCCAGTTCGATGGCGCCCGCCTCGAACATGGTATTGCCCAGCTTGCCGAGGCTGGCGCGCAGGCCGGCCAGGGCTTGCTCGGCCTGCTGGGCCGGCTGCAGCACCACGGCGGCCGTCGTGGTCGTGGCGATGCCATCCTCGTCGGTGAGGGTCAGGGCCAGGCCGCCGTCCGTGTCGGCCAGCACCATGTCGAGGCGCACGCGGCGCTCCGAGGATTTCTTGTTCAGCGCCGCTTCCCACTGGTGGTCGCGGTTGCGGCTGACGACGGTGCCCACCTTCAGCCCGGCCAGGCTCGACACGGGCTCGTTGGGGAACACGCGCCAGCGCTGGCCGTCCGCGTCCTCGCCCAGCTTCTGCACCACGTTCGCCTGGATACCCACCGTGTCGCGCTTGTGCATGTAGTTCAGGCCGTCGCCATTGGCCATGGGCGCATTGGTGACGAGGTCGATGTTGTCGCCGCCCACGCGCACGACGGTGCCCAGTTCCACGCCTACGTACTTGGGCGAATCGAAGGCGCCGATCGTCTGCTGGCGGCCCTGGGCGAAATAATCCGTATGGCCGCGGTGGAAGTTCTTGTCGACGTCGGGCGTGAAGTTGACCTCGGTGCGGCCGCTGGAGGCGCGCGCCAGTTCCGGACGGCGCTCCAGCAGCTCGTCCAGCAGCAGGCGGTAGTGGGCCGTGATGTTCTTGACGTAGCCCATGTCCTTGTAGCGGCCCTCGATCTTGAACGAGCGGATGCCGGCGTCGACGAGCGCTTCCAGGTTGCGGCTCTGGTCGTTGTCCTTCATGGACAGCAGGTGCTTTTCATAAGCGACCACGCGGCCCTGGCCGTCGGACAGCGTGTACGGCAGGCGGCAGGCCTGGGAGCAGTCGCCGCGGTTGGCGCTGCGGCCCGTGTCCGCATGCGAGATGTAGCACTGGCCCGAAAAGGCGACGCACAGGGCGCCGTGGATGAAGTATTCGAGCGGCGTATCGACTTCGGCGCGGATCTTGCGGATCTGCTCGATCGTCAGTTCGCGCGCCAGCACGAGCTGGGAAAAGCCCACCTGGCCCAGGAACTTCGCCTTCTCCGCCGTGCGGATGTCGCACTGGGTGCTGGCGTGCAGCTGGATCGGGGGCAGGTCCATTTCCAGCATCGCCATGTCCTGGACGATCAGCGCATCGACGCCCGCATCGTACAGCTGGTGGATCTGCTTGCGTGCCGTTTCCAGCTCGGCGTCGTGCAGGATCGTGTTCATCGTCACGAAGATGCGCGCGCGGTAGCGGTGCGCGAACTCCACCAGCGCGGCGATCTCTTCCAGCGTATTGCTGGCGTTATGGCGCGCCCCGAAGGCCGGTCCGCCGATATAGACCGCGTCGGCGCCGTGCAGGATGGCTTCGCGGCCGATCTCGGCGGTTTTGGCGGGGGACAGCAGTTCGAGCTGGTGGGGAAGGAGGGACATGGCGGAATCCTGGCAAACGAAGGCGGAAATTATAGCCATATCAATGGCTTATGTCACCGCTTGGGGCCATCGATCGGACACTCCGCATGTTCTTGCAGCAAGCGTTTCTTTTGATTATTATGAGATGGAAACTTTTCCCCGCCTTCCCGCTAATGATTGCGCACACAATGGTCGTCGCCATTTTGTGATTGCAGGCGCAACGATAGCTTGGCCTGCCCGAGCCACGTCGAGAAAAACCGTTTTACTACACGCTCGTAGTCACTCCGCCCCTTCAGGCATTGTCCGTTTGTGCATCCGCACATATTTCTCGTTCGCACGACAGTCGATCGGCGCCGCACCCTCATCCACCAGTAAGCCGCCTGCGCACGTCTCGAACTACGCTTTTCCTTCCGGAAAGCACTCCTCGAATCGCACTATCCAAATGTGTCGTAAACGCCGCAGCGATGTGTCCGATGCTGGGCGCATGCTCGAACGTATGTTACTGTGCAGCAAAAACCTTTTCGACCATTTGTACAAATGTCTGTGTTCAAATCGGCGTTTCCCTTTCCCCGCGGCCTGGCCGGCTACATGGCCCTGGCCTTTTCGCTGCTGTCCGTCATCCTGACTTTCGTCATCGTGGAAGTGGTGGAGCACAAGGCGACGCAGCACGTGGAAGACACTATCGGCCGCGGGCTGGCCGAGCTGGCCCTGCAGACGTCGGACAAGCTCGACCGCGGCATGTACGAGCGCTACCGGGAAATCGCGCTCTTGGCACGGCGCGCCGAACTGGGCGACGATGCGCGCCCCATCGCGGCGCGGCGCGTGATGCTGGACGACGTGCTGGGCAGCTATCGCTTTTACGGCTGGATCGGCCTGGCCGGCCTGGACGGCAAGGTCAAGGTTGCCGCGAAGGGCTTGCTGGAGGGGCAGGACGTCAGTGCGCGTCCCTGGTTCGGCCGCGCGCTGAAGGGCCGCCACGTGGGCGACGTCCACGAAGCCCTGCTGCTGGCCAAGCTGCTGCAGCAGGAGGGCGGGGAGCCGATGCGCTTCGTCGATGTCGCCTTTCCCTACCACGGTCCGGACGGCCGCGTGAGCGGCGTGCTGGGCACCCACCTGTCCTGGGCCTGGGCGCGCGACGTCGAGGAATCGATCATCGCGCCGCTGGAACGCAGCCGCCAGGTCGAGGCGATGATCGTCAGCGCGAGCGGCGTGGTGCTGCTGGGTCCGGACGACCTGCAGGGCAAGCGCCTGCCGACGTCGCTGCTGGCCATGGCCGACCCCAAGCAGCCGTCGTGGCGCCAGGAAACCTGGCCCGGCGGCACGCGCTACCTGGTGGGCCTGAGCCGCTCCAAGGGCTATGACGACTACCCCGGCCTGGGCTGGACCGTGCTGGTGCGCCAGAAGGTGTCCACCGCCTTCGTCCCCATCGACCTGCTGCGCCAGTACGCGCTGGCCAGCGGCATCGGCCTGGCGCTGCTGTTCTCGGTCGCCGGCGCCGTCGTGGCGCGCATGATCACGCGCCCCCTGAAACGGCTGGCACGTTCGGCGCGCACGCTGCAGGAAGGGAGCGCGAAGGCGTCCGTCATCGAAGGCGGCGCCAGCGGCTACGAGGAAGTGCGCGAGCTGGCCGATTCGCTGAACCACCTCGTGCAGGACCTGATCCGCAGGAGCGCCGAACTGGAATTGCTGAACGCGACGCTGGAACGCCGCGTCGGCGAGCGTACCAACGAGCTGGCGGCCGCGCTGGCCCAGGTGCAGGCCAACGAGCAGCGCATCCATACGATCATCGACACGGCCCAGGACGCCTTCATCGGCGTCGACCTGGACGGCCGCATCGTCGACTGGAATACGCAGGCACGCGCCATGTTCGGCTGGAGCCGCGGCGAGGCGATCGGCAAGCCGGTGGCGCTGACCGTGCCGGAGCGCTACCGCTTCAGCGTGGAAAAATCGCTGGCGCGCTTCGCCGAGACGGGCGAACTGGGCCTGCTGGGCCAGCGCGTCGAGCGCATCGTCAGCGACCGCAACGGCAACGAGATCCCCGTCGAGCTGACGCTGGGCCTCGTCGCCAGCGGCACGCGGCCGTTCTTCAGCATCTTCCTGCACGACATCTCGCTGCGCAAGAAGGTCGAGCGCATGAAGGACGAGTTCATCGCCACCGCCTCGCACGAACTGCGGACGCCGCTGACGTCGATGCGCGTGTCGCTGTCGCTGCTGGCGCAGGGCACGGTCGCCACGCTCGAGCCGGAGGTGCAGGAACTGGTCGACATCGCGCACCGCCATTGCGAACGCCTGGTGCGGCTGGTCAACGACATGCTGGACGTTCAAAAGATCGAGGCCGGCGGCTTGAAGCTCGACAAGCGCCGCGAGGCGGTGCTGCCGCTCGTGCAGGAAGCCGTCGCCGCCATGCGCGGCTTCGGCCAGGAACGCCACATCGCGCTGGAATGCGAATGCCCGGGCGGCTGCGCGGAACTGGAAACCGAGCTCGACCGCGATCGCCTGCTGCAGGTGCTGACCAACCTGCTATCGAATGCCATCAAGTTCTCGCCCACGGACAGCCGCGTCGTCGTGCGCATCGAGCGCCTGCCGGAGATCCTGCGGATTTCGGTGATCGACCATGGCAGCGGCATCCCCGACACGTTCCGCGAGCGCATCTTCCAGCGCTTCGCGCAGGCCGGCAGCGCCGGCGGCAGCGGCCTCGGCCTGTCGATCTGCAAGGGCATCGTCGAGGAACACGGCGGCAGCCTGTGGTTCACGAGCGTGGAGGGCAAGGGCACGAGCTTCCACGTCGACCTGCCGGCCGGGGCGGCGGCGACCGTCGTGCCCCGTACCGGCGTCGAAGCAGCCTAGTCCCGTCCTTTGTCCGCCGCCCCGTCATGGGCGCGGCGGCGCCACGCGCCGGGCGCCAGCCCGGTCCGCTCCCTGAACGCCGTCGAGAAATTCCGGGCATTGCGGTAGCCGACCGCGTCGGCCACGTCGTTCACATCCATCTCCGTTTCGCGCAGCAAGCGCTCGGCGCGCGCGAAGCGCCGTTCCCGCACGTAGTCGAACACGCTGCAGCCCAGGCGCTGGCGGAACACGGCATTCAGGCGCTCGCGGTAGGTGCCCGCGGCACGCGCGATGTCGGCCAGTTCCGGCAGGTCGGACAGGTTGGCGTCGATCAGGCGGCAGGCCGCCGCCAGAACCAGCGCGTCCAGGTCCATCGGCAGCGCGGGCGCGGCTGCCGGCGGTGCAGGCGGGGCCGCGCGCGGCACGAGTCCCAGGTGCACGCGTATGCGCGCCAGCAACTCGTCCGGGTCGCAGGGCGCGACGAGGAAGTCCACGGCGCCCAGCGTCAGTCCCGTCACCCGTTCGCGCGGCCCGGCGTCCGTTCCCAGCAGGATCAGGGGGATGAAGCGCGTGGCGGGATCCGCCTTGAGCAGCCGGCAGCAGGCGTAGCCATCCATGTCGGGGAGGGCGACGTCGGCAACGATCAGCTGCGGCTGCTCGAGCGCGGCCAGGCGCACGCCTTGCACGCCGCCCGCCGCCCAGGCGACACCGTAGCCGGCCCGGCGCAGCAGCGTGCCGTGGACGGCGCGGCGTGCCTCGTCCGGATCGACCAGGAGGATGCTTGTCGTGAAAGGCGTGAATGGCATGGTGACGGGCGTTGTCCCTGAGCAGCAATCCTAGCGGTTTTATCGAGATTTCACGTGCAACAGAGCCTTTTTCTCCCCTGGAAGATGTTTCGTATTTGCAGTATTTGCCGGATTTTGCGATAGTTGTCACACGGCAATAACGCAGCAATCACCCCATAAGGAGAATCATCATGTTGACCTCGACTTCGAAACTGGCAGCCCTCGGCCTGGTCGGCGCCCTGTTCGTCCCGCTGGCCACCCAGGCGGCCACCTACAGCCAGTCGAAGACGGCGAATTTCGATGTCACGATGAAGATTGTTGCAGATTGCACCATCGCTGCCAACAGCATGGACTTCGGCCAGAACCAGGGCGTGCTGAGCGCGGCCGTCACGGCGAATTCGACGATCAACGTCACCTGCACCAATACCACGCCGTACAACGTCGGCCTGAACGCCGGCACGGGGACGGGCTCGTCGGGCACCAACCGCTACCTGAGCGGCACGGGCGCCAATACCGGCACCGTGCGCTTCAACCTGTTCCAGTCGCCGGGCTCGGGCCTGTGGGGCAACACCCAGGGCACCGACACCATGTCGGGCGTCGGCAACGGCAACCTGCAGACCCTGACCGTGTACGGCGAAATCCCGGTGCAGACCACCCCGGCGCCGGACAGCTACAAATCGACCGTCACCGCCACCGTCTACTTCTGATGCAACGATTCCTCCGCACGCCGCGCATCCTGTCGGCCGCCGCCGCGTTCGCGTCGACGGCGCTGCTGCTGGCCGGCGCGCCGGCCGCCGCCGCCAACCTGCAGATCTCGCCCGTCTCGATCGCCTTCCAGCCGGCCCAGGCCGCGTCCGGCATCAACCTGCAGAATTACGGCGACACGCCGCTGTACGGCCAGGTGCGCGTGTACGCCTGGGACCAGAAGGACGGCGTCGACGTCCTGACCCCGACCACGGACCTGGTGGCGAGTCCTCCCGTCATCGAAGTGGCGGCGCAAAGCGCCCAGACCATCCGCCTGGTACGCCGCGCCGGCGCGCCCGCTGCCGTCGAGCGCACCTACCGTATCCTGATCGACGAGATCCCGCGCGGCGATGCCGCCGCCGGCGTCGCCATCCGCCTGCAGTATTCGGTGCCCGTGTTCGTCGCCGGCGCCAGCGCCGCGGCGGCGCCGGCCGTCACCTGGACGCTCGTGCGCAAGGACGGCGAGACCGTGCTGCGCGCGGCCAACGGCGGCACCTTGCACGCCCAGCTGGGCGCGACCCGCGTGCGCACCGAGGCGGGCCAGGACGTCGAGATCAGCAAGGGCCTGCTGGGCTACGCGCTGGCCGGCCGCAGCCGCGACTGGAAGCTCGCACAGGACAAGGCCGCCGGCCTGCAGGGCAAGCTCACCGTGATCACCACCGTCAACACGCGCGAAGAGCAGTTCCCCGTCGCGCCCGGCGGCAACTGATCCGGCCCGGATCCGATGGGATTGGGGCGCGCCAGCCTGCCGCTGGTTCTCCTTGCGCTGCTGCCGTCCGCGGCCGCGGCGCAGGACGGCCCTGGCGGCCCGTCCCATGATGCGATCCCGGCCGAGCCTGCCGCCGTCGAATTGTTCCTCGAGGTCAGCATCAACGGCCAGCCGACGGGCATTGTCGCCTCGTTCATGCAAGGGCCGAAGGGGCTGCGCAGCCCCGTCCAGAACCTGGTCGACCTGGGCCTGGACCCGCGCCGCTTCGGCGTGGCCGGCCAGGAGGCGTTCGAGCTCGACGCCGTGGCCGGCCTGCGCTACCGCTACGACGCGGCGGGCCAGCGCATCGACCTCGTGCTCGACGACAGCCTGCAGGCGCCGCAGGAACTGCGCGCGCGCCGCGTGCAGGCGCCGGCGCTGCCGAGCGGGGATGCGGGCCGCGGGCTGCTGCTGAACTACACGCTGCACGGCCAGTCCGGCTACGGCACGGCCGTGAACGCGATCACGGAGCTGCGCTACTTCGACGCCAACGGCGTCGTCAGCAATACCGGGGCCGCCGTGCTGCGCGGGACGGACACGGGCTATGTGCGCTACGACACCACCTGGGTCCGCGCCGATCCCGTCTCCATGCGTTCGCTGGAGGTGGGCGACGTCATCGCGCCGTCGCTGAGCTGGTCGCGCGCGATGCGCGTGGGCGGCATCCAGTGGCGGCGCAATTTCGCGCTGCGTCCGGACCTGCTGACGTATCCGGTGGCCAATTACGGCGGCTCGGCCGTCGTGCCCAGCAGCGTCAGCCTGTACGTGAACGGCATCCGCCAGTATCAGTCCGCCGTCGCCGGCGGTCCGTTCCAGCTGCGCGACATCGCCGGCTTCAACGGCGCCGGCCAGGCCACCGTCGTCACCGAGGACGCGCTGGGCCGCACGGTGACCGCCACGCTGCCGCTGTACGTGGACACGCGCCTGCTCGAGACGGGCCTGACCGACTATGCGCTCACGCTGGGCGCGCCACGGCGCGCGTACGGCCGCAAATCGTTCGACTACGCCGCCACGCCGGTGGCCATGGGCTCGCTGCGCCACGGCTTCACCGACGCGCTCACGCTGGAGGCGCACGGCGAAGCCGGGCGCGGCCTCGTGCACATCGGCGCGGGCAGCCTCGTGCGGCTGGGCCAGGCCGGCGTCCTCAGCACCTCGGTGGCGGGCAGCGCGGGCCGCCTGCGCGGGGCCCAGGCCAGCCTCGGCTACCAGTACGTCGCCCAGCGTTTCGCCATCGACGCCGAGAGCCTGCGCAGCACGCGCGGCTACGGCGACCTCGGTTCCCTCGACGACGCGCCCGCCGTGCGCGCCAGCGACCGCCTGAACCTGAGCGTGGCGCTCGCGGGCGGGCGCAACGCCGGCCTCAGCTTCATCAACTACAAGCTGCCGGACCAGCCGGCCGCCCGCATCGTCTCCGTGTCGCTGGGCAGCCAGCTCGTCTATGGCGTGCAGGCCAGCCTGTCCGCCTACCGCGACCTGAACCGCGACGAGGCGCGCGGCATGCAGCTGACGCTCAGCTTCCCGCTGGGCGGCCACGCGGGCGGCAGCGCCGCCGCCGGCAGCCAGAACGGCGTGCGCACGACGAACCTGTCCGCCTCGGGCGCCCCCGATTTCGGCGGCGGCTTCGGCTGGAACGTGCAGCGCGGCACGATCGGCGACCGCCGCTACGACCAGGCCCAGGTGCAGTACCTGGGCAGCGCGGGCCAGCTCAGCGCGACCACGCAGAGCGCCGGCGCCACCCGTGCCACCACGGTCGAGCTGACGGGCGCGCTGGTGGCGATGGATGGGGCCGTCTTGCCGGCGCGTTATGTGGGGCGGGGCTTCGCGCTGGTCTCGACGGGCGTGGCGGACGTTCCCGTACTGCAGGAAAACCGCATGATCGGCCGCACGGACGGCGCCGGCCGCCTGCTGGTGCCGGACCTGATCCCGTACACCCGCAACGAGATCGGCATCGACGTGACGGCGCTGCCGGCCGACATGCGGGTGGCGTCGACCCGTGCGGCCGTCGTGCCGCGCCAGTCGGCGGGCGTGGCGGCGCGCTTCGCACTGGAGCGCTACGCGGCCGCCACCGTGATCCTGCATGGCGCCGGCGGCAAGCCGCTGCCGGTGGGGACGAAGGTGGTGCTGGAAGGCGGCCCGGAGACGGTGGTCGGCTACGACGGCATCGCCTTCGTCGAAGGATTGAAACCGAATAACAGGCTGGTGGTGGGCGAGGGCGCCGGCGCCTGCACGCTGCCGTTTGCCTATGCCGCCGCCGGCGGCGCGCTGCCGACCATCGGCCCCCTCGTTTGCGACACCCTGACGGAGAAGATCCCATGACATCGACCCTGGCCGCCTTCCTGGTCCGCCTGACCGCCATCTTCGTGGCCTTGTGGCTGCTGGCACCCGGCGCCGCGCGCGCCGACGACTGCACGGCGGCGATGACCGACGTCGTGTTTTCCAACGTCAATCCGATCGCCGGCGCCGACGTGTACGCCAGCGGCACGCTGACCGTCACCTGCTCGTTCACGCTGCTGACGCCCAATACGGTCCTGCCGACGGCCTCCATCTGCGTCAGCCTGGCCGGCGCCGGCGGCACCTGGCGCACGATGACGAACGGCGGCAACACGCTGCCGTTCAACCTGTACGTCGACAGCAGCTATTCGGCGGCGGCGATCTGGGGCTCCGCATCGGTGCCGGGGACGTCGCAGTTCAAGTACTCCGGCGGCGGTTTGCTGGGGATCGGCTCGGCGAGCAAGACCTATACCGTCTACGGCAAGATTCCCGGAAACGCCTTGTCGTCCGTGGCGACGACGGGCAGCGGCGACACGCTGTACACCGCCAACTTCGCCGGCCAGGGCACCATCCAGTACGCTTTCAGCGGCCTGGTCACGCCGTCCTGCACGGCCGGCGCGAGCAGGACCTTCTCGTTCCAGGCCAAGGCGACCGTCGTCAACGATTGCCAGATCAGCGTCGGCCAGCTCGCCTTCGGCACCTCGCGGGTGCTGAGCGCCGCCGTCAGGGCGAGCACGAGCATGAACGTGGTGTGCACGGCGGGCAAGGCTTACCAGGTGTCGCTGAATGCCGGCAACAACGCCAGCGGCGGGCTGCGCCGGATGAAGAACGCGGCGACGGGCGAGACGGTGGCCTACCAGCTCTCGAGCACGCTGGACGGCGTTTCCTGGGGCGACGGCGGCAGCAGCGGCGTCGCCCTGGGCCGTACCGGCACGGGATCGAACCAGTCGATCACGGTATATGGCCGCGTGAGCCCGCAGACGACGCCGTCGCCGGGCGACTACAAGGACACGGTCACGGCCACCTTGTATTTTTGACGGATCGGCGAGTTGCACGCCGCGCGCGGCCGCGTGCCGGGAAGTTCAGAAACAGATGGTGACGACCGCCGGCGCGTCGGTCTCGGCCGGCGGCTCGGCACGGCGCGGGGCCGTTGCGGAAAGGGAAGACGAAGCGGCGGCAGTCGTGGCGGCGTCGTTCGGGACGATCTGGTACGGGGTCCGGTATTGGCAGCTGACCTGGGCAGCCTGGCCAGGGGCGGCGCTGCCGCTGCCACTGCTGCTGCGTATGGAACACGCTTCCTGCAGACGGAAGCTGACTTCCATGGAGGCCGAATGCGTCGCCGCGCAGGCTGCCGGCGCATTCGCCACTGCCATCGCTGCCACCGCTGCTGCCAACCATTTGTTCATTCTGCCCCCTCGATTTGCCGTGGCCGTATTATCGGCCAGCGCATCGGCACGTGCAAATACGGCAGGGTGGGGTCGGCCGACGGGCGGGAGGGCCGATCGCAGCAGGGAATTTCCGGTTTGACGGGTTTGGCGGGCGAACCAAATAAATTCTTATGAGAAATATTCAGTTCCCATGGGAAACATCGATTGAACGTTTCCGGTTTTGCCGGATACGCCGCAAGCAATGGCCTCTAGAGGAACTCCTCTAAAGCGAGTGGCGCTCAACCTTGCAACAACTCGCTCGCCGTCCGCACCAGAACTTCCGGGCTGAACGGCTTGACCACGTAGCGGTCGGCGCCGGAGGCGAGGCCGGCCTCGACGTCGCTTTGCTGGCCGCAGGCGGACAGCAGCAGCACCTTGATGTGGCGCGTCGCCGGATCGCCCTTGAGCCGGCGGCAGATGTCGAGGCCGCACATTTCCGACCCCAGCCAGACGTCCAGCAAGACCAGGTCGGGACGCTCCTGGGCGACCATCTGCATGGCGCCGACGGGCTCCGACGCCGTGACGACGCGCCCCAGGTGCTTGACGGTCAGGCGGATCAGGAGGCGCAGGTCGTCCTGGTCCTCGATGACGAGGATGGTCTTCGGTTCACTCATCGGCCGCTCCGATCGCAGGCAGGATCATCGTGACTTCGGTCCCCGCGCCGGGGGCGGAGCGCAGCTCCACGGTGCCGCCGTGCAAGTCGATGATTTCCTTGAAAATCGTCATGCCCAGGCCGCTGCCCTGGACGCTCGAGCTCTTGTCGGCGCGGTAGAACGCGTCGAAGATCTGGGCCTGCTGTTCCGGCGTCATGCCGATCCCGCTGTCCTTCACCCGCAGGGCGACGGTCGGCTGTGCGCCGGGCGCGACCTGGAAGGCGCTCACTTCGATCGGGGTATCGGCCCCGGAGTACTTGATGCTGTTGCTGACGATGTTGGTCAGTGCCTGCTGCAGTTTCTGGACGTCGCCGGACACGTTGGGCAGGCCGGGTTCGATGTGCACGGCGATGCGGTGCCCCTCGCCCAGGCCGACCAGGCCGGCCAGGGTCTGTTCCAGCAGCTCTCCCACGGCCAGGGGACGGAAATCCAGTTCGTCCTTGCCGCCGGCCTCGATGCGGGCCAGGTCGAGCAGCTGGTTGATCAGGTCCACGAGGCGGCTGGCCTGGCGGTGGATGATCTCGATCAGCTCGCGGCCGGTGGCGATGTCGAAGTCGCGCTTGAGCAGCAATTCGGAAAAGCCGAGCACGCTTGCCATCGGGGTACGCAACTCGTGCGTGGCGGTAGCGAAATACTTGCGCCGGCGCTCGTCGGTGGCGCGGTAGCGCTCGTCCGCCGCGCGCCGCATCGAGATGTCGCGCACGATCGCGACGACGCGCTTCTCGCCGCTCAGGATCAGCCGGTTGACGGTGAATTCGAGGGGAAACAGGCTGCCGTCGGTCCGGCGGCCGATGCTTTCGTAAGGGGTCAGGTTGATCAGGCCCGTGTTCGCCGCCAGTTTCTGCGGATCGTCGGCGAGCAGCGACTGGCCGCGGCGCTCGACGAGTCCGGCCGAAGCCGTGTCGAAGATGCGTTCGGCGGCCGGGTTCACCCACAGGATGGTGCCGGCCACGTCGAGCATCAGCACGCCTTCCGGGATGTGTTCGAGGAGGGCGCGCATGCCGGCCTCGCTGTCGCGCTGGCGCTGCATGGCCCAGTTCAGTTCGACGGATGCGACCTCGTTGGCGGCGATGCTGCCCAGGTCGCGCAGCAGGGCGCGCTTGGCGGCGTCGAAGCGACGCGGCCGGCGGTCGAGCACGCACAAGGTACCCAGCCGGCTGCCGTCCTGGGCGGCCAGTGGAAAGCCCGCGTAGAAACGCAGGCCCGGTTCGCCCGTCACGAGGGGATTGTCGGCAAAGCGCGGATCCTGGGCCGCATCCTCGACGACGAAGACGTCGTTCTGCAGGATGGCATGGGCACAGAAGGAGATGGAGCGGTCGGTCTGGTCGAGGTCGAGTCCGACGCGCGACTTGAACCATTGGCGGTCTTCATCGACGAGGGAGACCAGGGCGATGGGAACGTCGAACAGGCGGGTGGCAATCCGGGTGATGCGGTCGAAACGCTCTTCAGGAGGCGTATCGAGGAGATTCAGGTCCTTGAGGACTTGTAGCCGGTGGACTTCTTCTGGGTGCGTGGGCGTTCCTGGCATGTTCGCTCGGTAAATACATCACGTTGGCTTTTCTTCTTAGAAATTGCTTAAGCCGCCGGACGGAGCACATGGTCGACTGCGCGATGCAGTTCGGCAAATGGAACCGGTTTGGAAAATACGGGAATATCTTCCGGCAGACCCATGGACTTGATGGTAGCACGGTCCAGGCCACTGATCACGATGATTGCCATGTTCGCGTACGCCTGGTCGTTGCGCAGCGTGCGGATCATGCGGAAACCATCCATGCCGGGCATGCTCAGGTCGCTGATCAGGAGGTCGGGGCGGGTTTCGCCGATACGGATCAGCGCTTCGAAGCCATTGCTGGCCTTCATCACGTCGAGCGGAAGGTCCCAGCCCGCCATCTCCAGCTCGTACAGGCGCAGCATGGTCGCATCGTCGTCGACCAGCAGCACCTTGCGGCCGGTATCCGCGGCCTGGCTGGCGGCGGGACCGGCAATCGCGTTGCTGCGCTGCTCGACCAGGCGGTTCACGGACGACATGGCGATGCGCCGGTGGCCACCTGCCGTTTTCCACGCCTGCAGCACGCCGCTTTCCACCCACAGCTGCACCGTGCGATGGGATACCCCGAGCATCGTCGCTGCTTCCTTGGTGGAGCAGAACTCGGATGCGTCGTAGCTATGCTCACGCGCGTTTTGGCTGCTGTGCAATTTCATATTTTCTGATTTTACGTGGTCAGGTGATGCTGTCAAGCATTATTCAATGGCACTGGCCATGTTGCTGGGCCATGTTGCGCTGCGGTCCGGGATCATCGCCGTTTCGTGGTTTTCGCCAAGTGGTGCTTCGCTGCACCGCGCATGCCGACCAACATTATGCCCGCAATGTTTATTTTAAGCACGTGGTTCGTACAAATGCTCAGTCGCGGGCCCGTATTTGGTGTAAAAGCACACAATTAACACGATGTCTTGAATCTATCAAATTATCACACACGTAGGCGAGGGCCGCTGCAGCGCGTCAATATTTTGTATAAATACTGCCCCGTCGGATGATGATAAAACGCAACAAATTCTCCGGGCCGTTTATCGAAATTGCGGTTTCAGCTCCGTTGTCACTGTATGCGCACGGTGACGTTGACGCTGCCGTTCGCACCGGGGGACAAGGTGCCCGTGAACCGCCACTCGACGGTTCCCGTCGCTCCTGCTGCCGGCTGCGTCGCGACGTTGCAGCCCGTCAGGCCTGCGCCAAGGGTGCCGCAGGCGCTGCCGGCATACGTGGTGAAGGCGGGGGTCGGATCCGTGATCCTCAGGTCGGAGAGCGTCGTGTTGCCCGTGTTCTGGTACGAGATCGTATAGGTGATCGTGGCGCCGGGCTGGGCGTCGGCCTTGTCCGCCGACTTCGTCAGCTTGAACGAGGCGCAGGCGTCGCAGATGCCGTCGACCGTGACCGTCATCTGGCCGAGGCCGATGCCGAGCAGGTTCAGCAGGGGATCGGCGACGCCGGTCAGCACCGGCGTCAGCACGGGACTGAGCGTGTTCACGACGAGCGTCTTGAGCACGGGGGAGACGACGGAGTCGAGCAGGCCCAGCGTCGGCGTCGTGCGCACGGCCATGTTCGATGCGAGGCTGTTGGCCATGCTGGTGGCGAAGGCCGTGCTGGTGCTGACGGTGCGCGTTTGAGGGAAGGTGCCGGACATGGTGACGCTGGTCGTGAACGGCGCCTGGCCGCGCGTCGTGCTCTTGACCTCGATCGCGAACACGGAACCGTTCAGCACGAGCGAGCCCACCTGGCCATAGCCGACGTCGGCGGCGGACAGCGTGCGCGAGCGGTTGAAGAACACGCTGTCGTCGATCGCGCCGATATAGGCGTCGGCGACGCCCGGCGCGACCTGCAGGGTCACGGCGCGGCCGACGGCGTCGACGGCCGCCAGCGTGCCTTCGCCGCGCGCGACTTCCAGGTAGACGTCCAGCTTGCTGATGGCGACCGAGGCGCTGGAGACGCCGGGCAACACGGTCAGCACGCTCGTGACGGGGCTCAGCGTCACCAGGTCGAGCTTGAGCTTGATGCGGATCGCGGCCGAGCGGAAGGCCGAGCCGGTAGGGCCGCACACATACACGGGCGGTTCGATGACCTGCGCGTACAGGGCCACCGAGTTGATCAGGCCGGCCTGGCCCAGCACGCCGCCGGAAATGCCGACCGGTTTCGGCGTCGTCAGCACGTTGCGGGTGTTATAGAGCTGCACCAGGCCCGTCAGCATGTCGAGCGCGTTGACGGTCGTCGTGCCGAGGGTGCCGGTGTCGGCCGTCAGCTTCAGCAGGTCGCCGACACGCACCGTGGCGCCGGTGCCGCTCAGTTGCGAGGCCAGCGTCTGCAGCGCGCCGGACAGTGAGGTATTCGCCTGGGCCTGGGCCTGCACGCCAAGGGCGGCGGCGATCTGCGCGAGCGTCGCGTTGGCGGCGAGCGCCTGCGACGGTGTGGACGTGTTCGTCGATGCCTGCAGCGCGTTCAGGAAGCCGAGCAGCTGGACGTTGCCCGTCGCCAGCGAATTCCAGTCGGCCGCCGTCAGCGACAGGCTGCTGCCGAGGAGCCCGCCGAGCAGGGGATTGAGCAGGGCGCTTTTCTGCGTATCGACGCTGGCCAGGCGCGGTCCCGCGCTAATGCACGCGCCTACCGTGCAGGCGGCCTGCGCGGGGACGCATACCGCCAGCAGGGCGGCGCAGGCGAGGGCAGCGGCGGCGGCCAGGCGGAACAGACGGACAAAACGGTTGCGGGAATCAGTCATGATGCGGACCCAGGCGATTATTGAAAGAACTTCGGCGACAGCAGGTTCTCGAGCGTGCGCTCGTCGAACTTCATGCGCAGGCGCACGTACAGGCCCTTGGCGGTGGCGTCCGCGCCGGCCAGGTCGCGTTCGCGGAAGCCGAGCAGATTGTAGCCGGCCGACACCCAGGTATTGGTGCGCAGCTGGTAGCCCGCCTCGATGCCGGCGCCGAACTGGCGCGCCTTGCTGGCGCCGCTGACCAGCACCTGGGCGACGGCGCCCACGTCCCAGTCTGCGGCGATCTGGTGCGTCACGCGGGCGCTCAGCAGCTGGCCGGTGGCGCGGCTGGGGCTGCCCGCCGAGCGTTCCAGTGCCAGCTTGGCGGCGTAACGGGCCGAGAACACGGTCTCGCGGGTCGGTTGCCAGTTGGCGTTGGCGGCGAGCGTGTGCACCTGGCGGCGCTGCTCGGACAGGTTGTCGTCGCGCTCCAGTTTGTATTCGTACTTGGCCAGGCCGTTCCAGCCCAGCGACTCCAGCGCGCGGTACGCCAGGCCCGTCTGCATCAGTTCGTTGATGCGGATGGCGTCGTTGGCGCGGCTGCGGCTGGCGGCCAGCGTGTTCTTGCCCAGGAAGGCGACGGTATCCGACAGGCGGTAGGCCAGGCCCACGGTGTTCAGCACATTGTCGCTGTCCTCGGCGTGGCGCAATTCCAGGCGGGCGTTCACGCGCAGCTCCGGGGTGCGGCTGTATTCGATGGCGCCGGCGGCGGCCACGGCTTCATTGCCGTTGGCGCCGGACAGCACGCGCACGCGTTCGAAGCTGGTGCTGCCGCGCACGCCGTCGGCGATCTGCCACAGGTTGCGCAAGCCCAGCGCCGCTTCGGCCTGGCGGCTGCCGATCGCGCCCAGGTCGCTGCCGCGCGCACGGTATTCGGAGAACACGCGGCCATCCTTCATATAGTCGGAATCGATGCCGAACACGGTGGCGTTGCGCTGCTGGCTGTCGTTGAGGGCGTAGTTCGAGCCCAGGCTGCTGATCAGCTCGTGGCGGCCGTAGAGGCGGCTGCCGCCCGGCAGGCGGTAGTCGCCGCCCAGGGCGACCATGCGGCGGCCGCTGTCGCGCACGTCCTGCTCGGCTTCGGCATACACGCCGGCCTGCGGCAGGCCCGGGACCTGGGCCGCGATCTTGCCGCGCACGCTGGTCAGGTCCGGTTGCGACAGGACGGTATTGCTATTGCCCGCTTCCTCATGGGCGCGGCGCACGCCGGCCTCGACGCGCACGCCGTTGCCGAAGGCATAGCCGCCCGACACCTGCACACCGTCGCGCTTGGCACCGGTGGTGAGGTCGGCCGTGTGCAGCGCCTCGACCTGCAGGGTGGCCTGCTCGGTGGCCTGCCAGCGCAGGCGGGCGCCGCCCTCGACGCGGCCGCGCGGCAGGCTCGAGGTCGGGTTGTCGAACACGGTGTCGGCACGGCCGCCGTAGATCCGGCTTTCCAGCTTGCCGTCCACGCGCACCGCCTCGAAACGGGCGGCGCGGCCGTCGTCGCCGGCCTTGTCCATCTGGGCGCCCTCGACGATGATCGTCGTCTTGTCGTCCGGGCGCACGGTGGCGTTCAGGCTGGCCAGGGTGGTCGGGGCGGCCGGGTTGCGGTCGTCGACGTAGCTGCCGCCGATCTCGACCTTCTTGCCGAATTTGTACTGCGCCGCGACACCGGCGACCCAGAAGCGCGGGTTGCCCTGGTCGATCTCGTAGGCGATGCGGATCGACTGCGGGTTCAGGTCGGCGTCCAGGCTGGCGATCGGGCGGCGGAACAGGATGCGGCCCGTCAGCGGCTCGATGTCGTAGTCGACGTAGCGCTGCTGCGCGGTACGCTTGAGAATGAGGCCGGTCTGGTTGCGGTCGCGCACGATGAGTTCGATCCGTTCGCTGTTGATGACCATGACGCCGCCGCCCGTCAGGTAGGGGCCGGACGTGCCGTTGGCGGCGACTTCCTCGACCATCTGGCGGGTGCTGTCGTAGCTGGCGAAGGTGTCGACGGTGAGGCCGTGGTCTTCGTAGTGGCCGCGCATGCCCGTCAGGTTGCGGTTGTAGGCCCCGAGGTTGCGGGCCGGGGTCACGCCCGGCGGCGTCATGTCGCCGTACAGCAGCCAGGATTTGTCGCGGTCGGCGCGCAGGTACAGGCGGCTGGTCGACTGGGCGTCGAAGCCGCGCTGGGCGTCGTCGCCATAGGTCGGGTAGTAGGCGTTCGGGTCGAGGTCGCGGAACAGCTTCTGCTCGGCGACCTTGTCCGAGTCGTAGGACATGGTCAGCAGGGTGTCGTAGGCCACCTTGCCTTTGGCGAACATGGCCGCGCGGGCGCCGGCGTCGGTCGAACCGGTCGAGAAGTGGCGCAGTTCGTCCTCGAAGCCGTCGAAGGAGCGCACGGGGTCGGTGACGTTGCCCTTGATGTGGTTCAGGTTGACGGCGGCGTCGACGACGCCGGCGGCGACCAGCGGGCGCAGGTCCGGCACGAAGGCCACGTCGGCCTGCGCGCGGATGGCGCCGCTGCCGGCCTCGATGGCGACGTCGCCTGCTTCCAGCGGGGCGCGCAGGGCGAAGTCGGCGCTGCCGCCTTCGACGAAGGCCTGCAGGCCGGGCTCGCGCGCGTCGAGGTCGTTCTGCAGCCACTGGCCGCGCACGGCCTGCAGCGTCAGCGGGGTGCGCTCGGCCACCGGTACGCCGTGCTCGTCCTCGACGTGCACGCGCAGCATGGCCAGCGAACGGCCGTCGGCGGCCACCTGCGCGCGATCGAGCTCCAGGCGGATACGCGCCAGGGCGCCGGGTGCCGTGACGGCGATGGTCTTGCTGCCGCGCGCGTTGCCGAACTGGTCTTTCTGGCGCAGTTCCAGCACGTTGCGGCCCGGCGCCAGGGCGACGCCGACGAATTCCCAGCTCTGCATGCGGTTGGCGGCCACGGTGTTGCGCTCGCCGATGCGCGCCTCGCTCACTTCTTCGCCATTGGCCAGCAGGGTGAAGGTCGAGCCGGCCGTGCCCTTCACGCGCACGGTGGCCTGGGTGCGGGCCAGCACGGCGCCGTCTTCCAGGCCGACGAAGCCGAGGCTGTTGTCCAGGGTGTCCAGGGCCACGGCGGCATCGGCGGCGGTGGCTGCCTTGGCGGCAGCGCCGGCGGGCAGCTGCTCGCCGGACTTGGCCGTCGCTTCCAGGGCGGCGCGGGCGGCCGCGCGGCGGGCGGCGATGGTGCCGCGCAGCTCGGCGCTGCAGCCGGCGACGGCGAAGTCCGCCTTGGCCAGTTCGCCATCCTTCAGGTCGACGAAACGGCTGGCGGCGTCGCCGCTGTTGCGCTGCGAGGTCGTCACCAGTTCGGCGCCGTCGGGGATGGTGGTGCCGTCCACCTTGGCCACGTGGGTGCGCGGACGCAGTTCGGCGAAGCTGTAGCGGCCTTCGGCGTCGGTCACGGCCCAGCTGCCGTCTTCCAGGTAGATGCGGACGCCCGGCAGGCCCGGCTCCCCCTTGCCGCGCAGGCGGTCGCCGTCGCAGTCGGCGAACACGCTGCCCACGAGGAAGCCTTTTTCGCTGAACACGCCGGCCTGCACCTTGACCTTGGCGGCGGCGACGCTGCTGACGAGAACGAGGGGGGCGCCGCTGGTGGCGCGGGCGCGGTTGATGCCGTCGCCCTGCAGCGCGCCGGCGCCGATGCGCACGCGGTAGCGCACGACGGAGACGCCGGCGGCCGGGATCGTGCCGACGTCCATCTGCAGCCGGGCGCCGGTAGCGCCGCGCGGGTCGGCCTTGGCGACGCCGTCGATGCGCAGGCTGCCCGGCTCGAAGCGGAAGCCGGCCGGCAGGGTGTCGTCGACGGTCACGCCGTGCAGGTCCTGGTCGGCGGCATTGTGCACGCGTACCGTGTAGTCGACGAAGTCGGTGATCTCGGCATTGGCGCGCGACGCCGCTTTTTCCAGGTAGAGCATGCCGGGCACGGGATCGAGCGGCAGGTCGAGATGGACTGCGCCCGTTTCGGCGCTGACGGTGAAGTCGCCGCCGTAGGAGCCGTACAGGTGGATGTCGCGCGCGGACGAGAGCTGGGCCACCGGTACCTTGGACGGGAACGTGTAATTGGTCGGCGCCACGACCTGCAGCTTGTACAGGCTGGGCGCGACGAGCGGGAAGCGGTAGTGGCCGCCGTCGTCGCTGACGACGGTGCTGGGCCACGGGGTGACGCCGTCGACGTCGAATACCTGGGCCGGGCCGCCCGGGTTGCCGCCGTTGCCGGCGCCGGTGACGTCGATCAGGGTGACGCTGGCGCCCGCCAGCGGCAGGTTCGACTTGCTGTCGAAAACGATGCCGCTCGGGTCGACCAGGATGCTCGTCTCGATGGTGCTCTGGCCGCAGCCGTCGATCGAGGCGACCAGCGTGTCGTCGGCCACGGCCGTGAACGAGCCATCGTTGGGTACGGCGGCGCTGCTGCGGGTGGTGGTGGTGGTACTGCCGCGAACCCTGCCGGGGCCATCCTCGGCGGTGTCGGCGGTGTCGGCGGCGGAGGCAGCGGCGGTGCCTTGCGGGGTGGTCATCGGGTCGATGCGGAACCGCGCCGTATTCGTGCCGGTCTCGGTGGCCGAGAAGGTCTCGACGTCGCCGCTCTTGGTGGAGCGGACGGTGATCCGGATGCGGTCGATCGCATCGGGATCGACATTGCATTTTGGCGCGCTGGCCTGCAGGTAGAGGCGGGCGCCGGCGCGCGTCACGCGGGCGCGCTTGCTGTATTCGGCACTGGTGAAATATTCGATCGCGTCGACGGTGGCCGCCAGGACCGTGTCGTTGGAGGGGGTGGTGCCGCGCGCCGCCGTCACCGTGTTCGAACGCAGCGTCAGGCTCTGGCCGGACGGACCGGGGTAGCTGGCGCTGGCCTGGTTGCTGATCTGCGCGCCGGCGACGGGTGCCAGCAGTGCCAGAAGGCAGGCGAAAACGAAGCGGATGGACGGGTTTTTCATGGCGGCGGCAAGAAAAAGGGCGAAAACCGCCCCGCCGCCGCCCGTGGAGGCGGCGGTCAGGGCACTTCCTGGGCTACGGAAATTACTGGTTGATGCGCACGCCGAACTCCATCGTGCCCGACTGGTTCGGCGTCAAGGTCGGAATGGCGGTCGTCATCGTCGATACCTGGCCCGTCAGGACGGTCACGATCGAGCCGAGCGAAGCGCTCACGGGATTGTTGCCCGCGTAATACGTGGTATTGGCCGGGATGTCGTCGTTGATCGTCACCGCCGTCACGTTGGTGGTGCCGGTATTGGTGGCCGTGATCTTGTAGCGGATGCAGGCACCCGGCAGGGCGCCCGTGGTGATCGGCGCCGCGCTGTAGGCGGTGTCGGCGGTGCCGTCGCAGTTGGCGTCCAGCGCCTGCGTCTTGACCAGGCTCAGCTGGGTGGCGGCCGGGTTCACGATCACGGCGTCGTGCAGGATGTCCTTGACGTTGGTGGTCGGCGACAGCGCGCGGAAGTAGAGGTCGGTGGTGCCCGCGGTGGCGCCGGCCGGCGGGGTCACGTCCGCGTAGACGACGGTGGTCGAATTCGGGTTGACGGTGGCGCTGGTGATCACGGCGCCCGTCGAATCGCGGAACACGACGGTCCAGCCGCTCGGCAGCGTCGTGCTGCCGAAGGTGCCGTCGGTGCTGGCGGCCAGGTTGAACGTGTCGGCGATGCCGCCGCCGTTGTTCAGGTTCAGCGTGAAGCGGGTGGTGGTGCCCGGCGCCGTCGTGTTGGTCACCACGGGCGACGCTTCCGCGCCGGCCCCGGCGCCCAGTCCGGAACCGTTGGCGGTGATGTCCATGGTCGAGCCGGCGCCCACGTTGGTGGTATCGGTGCTGCTGGTCTTGACGGTGGCGGTGAAGTTGCTGGTGGCGGTCACGACCAGGCTGTTGCTGGAACCGTTGGCGGCGTTGGCAGGCAGCGTGGCGACGGCGACGAACTGGAAGGTGGCGCCGGCGGCCAGGCTGGGGACGGCGGTGAGCGGGGTGGCATTGTCGGCCACGCCGTTGCCGTCGGCGTCGGCGAAGAACTGCACGTTGGCGATCGTGAACGCGCCGCTCTGCGTGCTGCTCAGGGCAAAGGTGTCGGCCCCGTTGCCGGTGTTGGTGATGCTGTGGGCGAACACGACCTGGGTGCCGGCGGCGGCGGTCTTGGTGGTACCGGCCGTCATGGTCAGGCTGGCGACCTGCTGCACCGTGGTGATCACGGTATTCGACGTCGCGGTCTTGGTGCCGGTGCCGTCCGAATAGGTGGCGGTGGCGGTATTGCTGATCTGCGTGCCGGCAGGCGTGGCCGCCTGGGCGCCATGGGCGGCGGCCAGCATCAGGGTAGCGAGGACGGTCAAGCGGGTTTTCATGTCGGGGTCCTTTCTTAATTAGAAGACATGAGATGTGGATCAGGAGCGTTTCCCGGCATCGCCGAGGCGCATGCGCGAGGTGACGGTGACGGACTGGCCCGGGGCGAGTTCGCCCAGGTCCCAGCGCAGGAAGCAGTATTCGGAAGCCGGCACGGTTTCGCTCTGGCGGCGGCCGTTGCGCACGAATTCGCGCTTGAGCGGGGTCGGGGCGAAGGTCTTGCCGTCGAGGCTGGCCAGAAGCGTGGCCGGGCTGGCAGTGCCGTCGACGTAGGCCATGCCGCCTTCGGGAACGGGCAGCGTGGCCAGCACCTGCTTCGCCGGCGCCTTGCCGTTGTTCCGGTAGGTCACCTGGTATTCGATGACGTCGCCAGGGTTGGCCTGGGTGGTCGGCACGAGGCGGGCGTCCTTGCCGCTGCCGACGACCTGGAAGGCGTGCAGGGTGACGGCCACCTGGTCGCCGTCGGCCGCGAAGGCGGCGACGCCGCTCAGCCCCAGGGTCCAGAGTAAGACGATGTTCAGGATGGTTTTGATCATGGGATTCCTCTCGTGTCGTAAGGGCATCGCTGCCGGGTTTCGAATTTACCGAATTGCTTCTACGAAACCAAAGGTATCACTTTTGCCGAGTTCCGGTAAAGAAACTTTTTTTGCGGAATTTGCTGATGTGTTGTGTACGGGAAACGCTTAGTGTAGCCAGCACCGCATAGGATTTTTTCTATGCAGTGATAGGAAAAATCCTTCTGGATGTAGAGGTGTATAAGAAAAAACCTATAGCGAATCGTCTTGGGTACTGGCGCGTAAAAGGAGAAATATCTGGAGCACAAGTAGGTGTTGTCCTACAGCTACACCGTGCTCCAATTTTTGCTGAATTCCGTTTTTTCTGAATTTACAAGGGGAAATTTTTGATTCATGATGGACGTCAACTTGGCACTCGCCATCACTTTTGCAACTTTGACGACTTTGACCATGGACATGACCATTCAGGACTCCCAGGCAGACCTGCAAGAAATGCGCGCCGCCTATGCCGCCCTCGACCGCGCCCAGGCGATCATCGAGTTCGGCCTCGACGGCATCATCCACCGCGCCAACGACAACTTCCTGGCCCTGACCGGCTACCGTGCCGACGAGATCGTCGGCCGCCACCATGCGATGTTCGTCGAGAAGGAGTACGCCGCGTCCAGCGAGTACGCGCGCTTCTGGGAAGACCTGGGCACCGGCAAGATCGAGCGGGCCGAGTACAAGCGCCTCGGCAAGGGCGGCCGCGAACTGTGGATCAATGCGTCCTACAACCCCGTCGTCGATGCCGACGGCCGGGTGACCAAGGTCATCAAGTTCGCCACCGACATCACGGGCCAGCGCGTGCGCAATGCCGAATACGTCGCGCTGGCGGCCGCCATGCACCGCGCCCAGGCCGTCGTCGAGTTCGACATGGAAGGCCACCTGCTGAGCGCCAACGAGAACTTCCTCGACCTGCTGGAGTACGAGCTGGCCGAGGTGAAGGGCGAGCACCACCGCGTATTCTGCGAGGACGACTACGCCGCCAGCGCCGCCTACCGCAAGTTCTGGCAGAAGCTGAACCGCGGCGAGTTCGACGCGGGCCGTTACAAGCGCCTCGGCAATAACGGCAAGGTCATCTGGATCCAGGCGACCTACAATCCGATCTTCGACCTGAACGGCAAGCCCGTCAAAGTCGTCAAGTTCGCCACCGACATCACCGAGCAGGTGCGCCTGGAGCAGGCCAGTGCCGCCCGCGGCGACGCCGAGCGCCGCAAGGTCGACGGCCTGCTGGCCCTGGTGGCTTCGGCTGCCCGCGGCGACCTGACCGGCACCGTGGCCGTCGAGGGCGACGAGCCGCTCGACCAGCTGGCCGGCGGCGTGCTGGGCATGATCGGCGACCTGCGCTCCGTCATCGGCGGCGTCGTGCAGTCGGCCGGCAAGCTGTCCGACTCCTCGCGCACCATCGCCGAGCGCTCGAACACCGTGGCGGCCAGCGCCCAGGCGCTGGGTGCGACCGTCGAGCAGATGAACGCGTCGGTGGACGGCCTGACGGCGTCGATCGAGACCATCGCGCGCAGCACCCAGGACGCCAACACGCTGGCCCAGGCGACGCACGACGAAGCGGAGCTGGGCGCCAAGGCGATCGCCAAGTCGATCGAGGCGATGGGCATGATCAACCAGTCGGCCGAGGACATCGGCGAGATCGTCAAGGTGATCGGCGAGATCGCCAGCCAGACCAATATGCTGGCCTTCAACGCCGCCATCGAGGCCGCGCGCGCCGGCGAGCACGGCCTGGGCTTCTCCGTCGTCGCGGACGAGGTGCGCAAGCTGGCCGAGCGCTCCTCGCAGGCGACCAAGGAAATCTCCAAGCTGATCAACGAATCGGTGCGCCGCGTGGCCCAGGGCAGCGAGATCTCGCGCCAGGCCAGCGAAGCGTTCGACCGCATCACCCAGGGCGTGTCGCGCACCTCGCTGGCGATCGCCGACATCTCGGCCAGCGCCAACGAGCAGTCGCTGACGGCGAAGGAAGTCAGTGTGGCGATCTCCTACATCGCCCAGGAGACCGAGCGCTCCGCCGGTTCCTGCGACAGCATCGCCCGCTCGACCGAAGGCCTGAACGAGAACGCCGAGCAGCTCAACCGCGCAGTCGGCCGCTTCGCCGTATGAGGATGGGCATGGAACTGGGCGACGACAACCTCGATGCCGTGATCAAGCTGGTGCGCGAACACACGGGCATCGCAATGAACGAGAACAAGCGCGTTTTGCTGCAGGGCCGCCTGCTGCCGCGCATGCGCGCACTGGGCCTGTCCTCGTACGAGGACTACATCGCCCACTTGCGCCGCGGCGGCGACGAGGTGAGCTCGTTCATCAATTCCGTGACGACCAACGACTCCGCCTTTTTCCGCACTCCGGCCGTATGGTGGTACCTGAACGACGAATTCCTGGCCGACTGGCACGAGCGCAAGGGCGCGACGCCGCTGCGCATCTGGTCGGCGGCCGCCGCCACCGGCGAGGAAGCGTATTCGATGTCGATGCTGTGCCTGGAATTCCAGCGCCAGCACCCGGCGTTCCGCTTCAGCATCGACGCCACCGACATCTCGAGCCAGGCGCTGGACGCCGCCCGGGGCGCCACCTACCGCGGCCGCACCGTGGAACGCTTCGAGCTGACCCGTCCGGCGCTGTTCCGCCGCTACCTGTCCGGCGGCCCGGACCGCTACAGCGTGGCCCCGGAAGTGCGCCAGCACGTGACCTTCGGCGGCCACAACCTGCTGGCGCCGGCGCCCAGGCGCGAGCACTACGACCTGGTCCTGCTCCGCAACGTCCTGATCTACTTCGACGAGGACAACCAGCAGCGCATCCTGGGCCAGATCCGCGGCGCCATGCGCGCCGACGCCCGCCTGATCCTGGGCGAGCAGGAATCGATCACCCGCCTGAACACCCCGTTCGAATTCGAACAAGCCCACGTCTATCGCATCGCAGGAGGCCAAGCATGAACGCGCAAACGATGTTCCCGAGCACCCCCATCCCAGCGCCCCTGGCCTCGGCGCGCACCATGCGCCACATGCCGCGTCCCCGTCCGGACGCCGCGCACACGCGCCATGTGTGGACCGGCCAGCTCGAAGTGGCCGAGGGCGACCAGGTGCTGACGGCGCTGCTGGGTTCCTGCGTCGGCATCGGCATGATCTGGAAGGACCGCGGCCGCTGCGGCCTGGCGCACTGCTTCCTGCCCGAGGGCGCGGGCATCGGCAAGGCCGCCGCCCGCTACGTCAGCGCCGCCGTGCCGGCCCTGCTGGCCGAGCTGGGCGTCAAGCGCGAGCACTACGGGGAGGTCGAGGTAGTCGTCGCCGGCGGCGCGCGCATGCTGCACCTGCCGGGCGGCGACGGCGCCATCGGCCGCCGCAACATCGCCGCCGCGCACGCGCAGCTGGCTGCGCGCGGCCTGCACGTCGAGTACGAGGACGTCGGCGGCAGCCATGGCCGCCGCCTCTCGATCGATTGCGACAGCCGGACCTGGTCCGTCGTGCGCGTCGGCATGGCCGAGGGAGCGTTCGCGTGAACGCGGCGGTGCTGGCGGAGCAGCTGGCTCCGGACGCGCTGGCGGCGTCGACCGAGGTGCGCCAGGCGCTGGCCGCCGCCGACGCGGCGCGCGCCATCAAGGCCGAGGCGCTGGCGCGCGCGGCCGGCACGGCCCTGTACGGCAGCTTCTGGCTGGGCGGCCAGGAATACGCGCTGGACCCCGCCTGCATCCGCGAGGTGGTCGGCATGCCGGAACGGGTCATGCGCCTGCCGCTGTCGCCAGCCTGCCTGGAAGGCATCTTCACGCTGCGCGGCAGTGCGATCCCCATGATCAACCTGGCGCGCGTGTTCGACCCCGCCGCGCCCGCGGCCGGCGCGGAGCAGCGCGTGGCCATCCTCGAGCACGATGAAGTGCTGGTGGGCCTCGTGTTCGACGCCACCGGCGAAGTGCTGCGCGTCCGTCCGGAACAGCGCACGGCGCTCGCCTATGCGGCCGGGGCCGGGGGATCCGTGCTGTCCGGCGCCCTGACGCTGGATGGCGGCGCACGCCTCGTGCAGCTGCTCGATCCCGCCGCGCTGATCCGCATCGACAACGTGCCCCAGGTGCGCGCCCAGAGCGCTGCGCGCGACGCCGAGCGCCTGCGCTTCCTGCGCCGCGCCCAGGGCCGCAAGGCGCTCGCGTTCCGCGCCGGCGGCATGGCTTTCGCGATGCCGATCGACGCCGTGCAGGAAATCATCCGCGTGCCGGAACTGCGCGCGTCCGTCATGCTGGGCAAGCTGTGCAAGGGCTGGTTCGACCTGCGCGGCACCGTGGTCGGCGCCGTCGACCTCGGCGCGCTGCTGCAGTGCGCGTCCAATCCGGACGTGCGCGACGAGGACCGCCGCGTGATGATCGTGCGCGCCGGCACCGACCTGCTGGGCTTGCTGGTCGACGGCGTCGACGACATCCGCCCGTATTTCGATGCCGACGTGCTCGCGATCCCCATGCTGGGCACGCGCCGCGCCGCGATGTTCCGCGGCGTGCTGCCGGATGCGGACCGGGGCGATGCGCTGTTCCTCGACCACGCCCACCTGTTCTCGGAAAGCGAGGTGGCCGAGATCTGCGCCGGCCACCGCCGCCTGTACCAGCACGAGCTGGACGCCGCGCCGGGCCGCGGCGGATCGAAGAACACCCGCCGCCAGGTCTATCTCGCGTTCACGCTGGACACGGCCTGGGCCACCGACATCGGCCAGGTGCGCGAGATCGTCGCCTTCGACGGCGCGATGACGCGGCCGCCCGGCATGCCGGACTGTGTGCACGGCATGATGCAGCTGCGCCAGCAGATGATCTGCGTGATCGATCTGCGCCGCATGTACGGCATGCCGGCCCAGGAATGCGTCGATGCCGGCGCCGAGAGCGAACGCCGCGTGCTGGTGCTGGACCACGGCGACGAGCGCTACGGCGTGATCGTCGACCGCGTCGACAGCATCCTGTCGCTGCCGGACAGCCAGCGCCGCCCGTCGCCGGCGCTGCTGCGCCTGAACGGTCCGGACGACATGCGCCGCGATGCGGGAGAAGTACTGGAAGTGCCGGGCGAGGGCGGCAAGGAGACCGTGCTGACGCTGTTCGACAAAGGCCGGTTCCTGGAGACGCTCAAGGGGCGTTTGAATGGCTGACGGGGCATGAACCGTCGCCCCTGCGCAGGCAGGGGCCTAATGTCGCGAGCGCATCACGGAAATTGGGCCCCTGCCTGCGCAGGGGCGACGCTTTAGAATAGCTGCAGCACGTTCGCCCCGATCCGCGGATCTTCCTTCCGCTCCAGCCGCTGCGGATGCACCGTCAAGGTCACCTCGAGCGAGCCTTTCCCCACCGTGAGCGCCAGCAAATGGCCGCCGACCACGCTGAAGTCCTTGCCGCCGCCCACGCCGTGCGCGTGCAACGACGGCTTGCCGTCCTTCCAGGCCAGCGTCCCCGTGATGCCCGTCATCTCCCGGTTCTCGAACGTGGCCGGGTCGTAGTCCTTCTTGCCGAAGTCGTAGAAGCCGAAGGTGACGCTCCCGGCGAAGCCGAACGCCGTCAGGCTGGCGGACGTCAGCTGCTCGTTGGTGGCCAGCCGCTCCAGTTCCTTGAACAGGTCGTCGCCCTCGGTCAGCACCATCAGGTAGCCCGTGTGGGTGCGCAGGTATTTCGGATCGGCCGCCATCTCAGTGCATCCTCGCCGGGTCGGTCGGTGTTCCGCGCTTGACGATCACGATGTCGACCGACTTGGCGGCGGGCACCTTGCTCTCCTTGGCGTAGTGCCACAGGGGGATCAAGGGGTTCAGTTCCGGGTAGTAGCCGGCCACGCAGCCGGCCGGCACGGGGAATTCGATCACGCGCAGGGCTTCCACGCGGCGCGCGACACCGTCGTCGACCGCCGTCGACGCCGTGACGATGTCGCCATCGGCCAGGCCGCGCGCATCCATGTCCTCGCGCGCCATGAACAGCACGTCGCGCCGCTCGGTGCCGCGGAAGCGGTCTTCCAGGCTGTAGATCGTCGTGTTGAACTGGCCGTCGCTGCGCACCGTGAACAGGCGCAGCGCGTCCGGGTGGGAGGGCATGTCGGGGTCTGCCTTCAAGCCGGCGGGCGTCGTGAAGTTGGCCTTCTTCGTGTCCGTGTTCCAGACGCGCTTGGCGGCCGCCAGGGGCTTGCGGAAGCCGCCCGGCGTCCACATGCGCGCGTTGAAGTCGTGGAAGATCTCCGGATAGGTCTCGGCGATGGCGTCGCGGATGCGGCCGTAGTCCGCCACCCAGGCGTCCCAGTCCAGGCGCGGGTTCGGCGCCAGCAGCGCCTTGGCGATGCCGGCGACGATGGCCGGTTCCGACAGCAGCGTATCGGCGGCCGGTTCCGCGCGCCCGCGCGAGCCGTGCATGCAGGCGGTCGAATCCTCCATCGAGACGGCTTGCTCGCCGCCGCGCTGGCGGTCGATCTCGATGCGGCCCAGGCAGGGCAGCAGGTAGGCGTCGCGCCCGTGCACGAGGTGGCTGCGATTGAGCTTGGTGGCGATGTGCACCGTCAGCGGGATGTCGCGCCACGGCTGCTCCATCTGGCCGTGGTCGGGCACGGCGCGCACCAGGTTGCCGCCCAGGCTGACGAGGGCCTCGACCGTGCCGTCGCGGATCGCCTCGCACGCTTCGATCGTGTTCATGCCCTTGTCGCGCGGCGGCTCGAAGCCGTACTGCTCCTTGAGCTTGTCCAGCGGGACCAGTTCCGGCTTCTCGCTGATGCCGACGGTGCGCTGGCCCTGCACGTTCGAGTGGCCGCGCACGGGGCAGATGCCGGCGCCCGGCTTGCCGATGTTCCCGCGCAGCAGCAGGAGGTTGACGAGCATCTGCACGTTCTCCACGCCGTTGCGGTGCTGGGTGATGCCCATGCCGTAGACGATCATGCAGGCCTTGGCGCGCATGTACTCGCGCGCCGCCTCCTCGATCTGCACGCGCGGCAGGCCGCTTTCCTGCTCGATCTCGTCCCAGCTCGTGGCGCGTGCCTTGGCGGCGAACGTGTCGAAGCCGTGCGTGTGCTCGGCGAGGAAGGCGGCATCGAGCACGCGCGTGCCGCCGCTGGCCAGGGCCGCGTCGTCGGTCGCGATCACGGCCTTGCAGATGCCCATGATCGCGGCGCCGTCGCCGCCCGCCTTGAGCTGGTGGTACTGGGTGCTGATGGCCGTCTCGTGCCCCGTCAGCATCTCGGCGGGCGACTGCGGGTTGACGAAGCTGACGAGGCCCCGCTCGCGCAGCGGATTGAAGGTGACGATGGGCACGCCGCGCTTGCGTACGTCCTGCAGCTGGTGCAGCATGCGCGGGCTGTTCACGCCCACGTTCTGGCCGAAGAACAGGATGCAGTCCGTCTTGTCGAAGTCGTCCAGCTGCACGGTGCCGACCGGCACGCCCAGCGACGCCTGCAAGCCCACCGACGTGCTCTCGTGGCACATGTTCGAGCTGTCGGGCAGGTTGTTGTTGCCGTACATCCGTGCCAGCAGGCCGTACATGTACGACGTTTCCAGCGAGGCCCGCCCGGAGCTGTAGAAGACGACCTTCTTCGGATCCAGCGCTTTCAGCTTGGCGCCGATCTCCGCGAAGGCCTGCTCCCAGCCGATCTCGACATAGCGGTCCAGCGCGCTGTCCCAGCGCATGGGCACCGTCAGCCGGCCCGCATCCTCGAGCTCGTGGTCGTGCCAGGATTCCAGCGCGCGCAGCGTGTGGCGGGCAAAGAAGCCGGGATCGACGCGCTTGCTCGTGATCTCCCAGGCCGTCGCCTTGGCGCCGCTCTCGCAGAATTCGGCCGGGTGCGGGTGCGCCGGCTTGGCCCAGGCGCAGCTCGTGCACATGAAGCCGTCCGGCTTGTTCTGCTTGAGCAGCAGGGCGCCGCCCTCGACGGGAACGTGCTGCTTGAGCAGGATGGTGCTCACTTCCTTGACGGAACCCCAGCCGCCGGCGGGGAGTGTCGGTTCGTTGGTCTTGCTGCGTGTATTCATGGTCGTCTCGCTGCGCTTGGCGTGGATGTGTCGATATGACATCAAGGTATCCCAGCTTGTGCGCAGGGGGCGCACGTGTCTGTTCGGAATCTCACGCCTGGAAATTTGTCGATTTTGCGTGCGGCGGGGCACAGAACGGCCGCGCTTGCCGGTTCATCATCGTGGCATAGTCAACAACAAGGCAACGACATGAACGATCCCGCGACCATCCAGCCGATCCCGTACCAACCCGCATTCGAGGTGCCCGAGGAGGACGAGGCGCAGACGACCTTCGAGCTGAAGGACACCATGCACCAGATCTCGGCCAAGACCTTCGAGGACGGCGGCCGCGCGATCCGCAGCGTGCACGCCAAGACCCACGGCCTGCTGCTGGGCGAGCTGACGGTGCTGGACGGCCTGCCGCCGGCGTACGCCCAGGGGCTGTTCGCGAAAGCGGCGACCTATCCGGCCGTCGTGCGCCTGTCCACCACGCCCGGCGACATTCTGCCGGACGACGTCTCGACCCCGCGCGGCATGGCCGTCAAGGTGATCGGCGTGCAGGGCGAACGTGTCGCGGGCAGCGAAGACGATGTGACCCAGGATTTCGTCACGGTCAACGGCCCCGTGTTCAGCGCGCCGACCGCCAAGAAGTTTGCCGGCAACGCCAAGCTGCTGGCGTCCACCACGGACAAGGCCCCGAACCTCAAGCGCCTGTTCTCGGCCGTGGCGCGCGGCACCGAGAAGGTCGTCGAAGCCGTCGGCGGCGAGAGCACGACGCTCAAGGCCCTGGGCGGCCACCCGGAAACCCACCCGCTGGGCGAAACCTTCTTCAGCCAGGTGCCGATCCTGTACGGCCCCTACATGGCGAAGGTGCAGATCGCGCCCGTGGTGCCGGAACTGACGGAACTGAAGGACGCGCCGGTCGACCTCACGGACAAGCCGGACGGCCTGCGCGACGCCGTCGTCGGCCATTTCGCGGCCAAGGGCGGCGAATGGGAAGTGCGCATCCAGCTGTGCACGGACATCGAGAAGATGCCGATCGAGGACGCATCGAAGGAATGGCCGCAGGACGAGAGCCCGTACGTGACGGTGGCGCGCCTGCGCGCCGCGCCGCAGCCGGCGTACAGCGAGGAACGGGCGCGCCGCATCGACGAGGGCATGCAGTTCAATCCCTGGCATGCGCTGGCGGCGCACCGTCCGCTGGGTTCCATCATGCGGGTACGCAAGGAAGTCTATGCGATGTCGAAGCGCTTCCGCGCGGAGCGCAACGGCGTGCCGGTCCAGGAACCGAAGGATATCGAAGCGCTCAAGGGCGCGTGAACGAAAGGAGCAAGATCATGATGAAGCAGATCAGCGCAGCCGTGGCCGTCGCGGCCGCCATGCTGGCCGCAGGCGGCGCCGCCGCCCAGAGCCATTCGACCACCAATATGGCCAATCCGCCCCAGGCCGAGTCGGACACCAAGGCGGGCACCAAGGCCACGCCGGGCCACACGGCCACCGCCGACCGCCAGGATGCGCGCAACCAGTCGTCCAACAAGCCGAACGGCGAGTGGAAGCCGCCCGTGCGCACGCCGCTGGACGACAAGGGCAAGGTGCGCAACGACATCAGCGCGGCGCAGGCCGGCAACGAGGCCAAGGAAACGATGCAGGGCGATCCGTCCGAAACCCAGGTCGAGCCGTCGGCCCGCCATGCGCTCGACGTGTCGGCGAAGGGCAAGAAGTAAGCAGGGAAGAGGGGGCGGAAGGCAGAAAGAGTCGAACTTACAGGAGAGCGGCTGACGCCCCCCACCGGGTTTGAAGCCCGGCCCCATCACCGGATGAGAATGCCTTCCATTTGACGCCTGCGGGTGAAACCCGGGTCAGGGCCCACCCGGGTAAACCGGGCTCCGACCCTAGCGCCAACTGACGTTCGGCCGCACCATGTGGCTGTTGCGGACGCGGCGAGTATAGCCGACGCGGTCGAAAAACTCCAGGATCTGGATCGCGCGCTTGCGACCCAGGCCCGTGGCGTCGCGGAAGCTCGCGGCCTGCGCGTCCGGCAGTTCGCCCACGACGCGCGCCAGTTCCGCGAGCGGCGCCGGATGGTAGAACAGGTCCTTCACCACCTGGCTGACCTGGCCGGCGCGCGCCAGCTTGCGCAGCAGCTGGCGCACGGCGTCTTCCTGCAGGCCGTATTCCCGCGCCAGGTCGCGCACCCAGGGCGGATCGAACCGCCCCTTCTCCAGGGCGGGCAACAGCAGGGCGGCGGCGCGCTGGTCGGCTTCCGACAGCGCCACGCTGTGGCCCGGCAGGTGCAGGCTGTGGCCTGTGCGGGCGATGCTGCCCTCGTCCAGCATGCGGGCCGTCACGCCCGTCCACAGCGCATCGCTGGCATCCGGCGCGGCGATCCGTTTCAGGCGCCACAGTTCCGGCCCTGCCTCGTCCGGATGGCGCGCATGGAAGTCGTCCAGCGCGGCCAGCACGCGGGCCTGCAGCGGCGCCAGCATCGCGGGGTCGATCAGCAGCGTGTCGCCGCCCGCCAGCGGCAGGCGCAGCGTCTCCGTCTTCAGCGCGATGTCTTCCAGTGGACGCTGGGCCAGGCGCATCAGGGCGCTGCCTTCCAGGCCGGTGGGACTCGCCGCCACGAGGGCCGCCGCCTGGCCGTCCTCGATGAAGGCGGCCAGCGCATCCAGCCAGGCCAGGCGCGCCGCGCTGCGGCGGCGCCGCGCCGCGCCGAACGGATCGAGCACGACGCCCCCGCCGATGGTCTGCGTGGCCTGCGCATTGCGCACCACGAAGCGGTCGCCCGGCACGGCGTGCAGCGGCGCATCGAACACGATCTGCACGCGGCCGCGCGCGCCCGGCTGCAGCGTGTCCTCGAGCAGCGGCACCACGTGCGCCGTGCGGTGGGCGGCGCCGATGTGCACGTGCACGGGGCTCCAGGCCTTCAGCGCACCGCCAGCGTCGGCCAGCAGCGTCAGTTCCGCATCGATGCGTTCCGAGCATGCCGCCATGCGCGGGTCGACGATCCAGCTGCCCCGTTCGAGGTCTTCCTTGGCCACGCCGGCCAGGTTCAGTGCCAGGCGCTGGCCGGCCTGGCCCCGTTCGGCGGCGCGGTTCTGGGCGTGGATGGCGCGCACGCGCGCCTGGCGGCCCGAGGGCGCCAGCGTGACCGTGTCGCCGATCGCCACGCTGCCCGCCAGCGCCGTACCCGTGACGACGGTGCCCTGGCCGGACAGCGTGAACACGCGGTCCACGCCCAGGCGGAACAGGCGCGCCTCGTCGCGCACGGGCAGTCCCGCCTCGAGGCCGTGCAGGTGCTCGCGCAGGGCGGCCACGCCGGGATCGCCCGGCGCGGTGGCCGCCGTGCGGAACACGGGGCTGCCCGCGAACGGCGTGGTCGCGAGCAGGGTCGCGACGTCGCGCTCCACGGCCGCGATGCGTTCGGCGTCCGCGCGATCCGTCTTGGTCAGCGCGACGACGCCGCGGCGCACGCCCAGCAGGTTGAGGATGGCGAGGTGTTCGAGCGTCTGCGGCATGATGCCGTCGTCGGCGGCCACCACCAGGAGCGCAACGTCGATGCCCGTCACGCCCGAGGCCATGGTGCGGATGAATTTCTCGTGGCCCGGCACGTCGATGACGCCCAGCACGCGGCCGTCCTCGCTCGGCAGGTAGGCGTAGCCCAGCTCGATGGAGATGCCGCGCGCCTTTTCTTCCTTCAGGCGGTCCGTGTCGACGCCCGTCAGGGCGCGCGTCAGGGTAGTCTTGCCGTGGTCGATGTGTCCTGCGGTACCGACGATCATGCGTTCGAATCTGCTTTCGGTTGGTTCAGTTGGGCCAGCTGGGCCACGAAGCCGTCGCGCTGCCGGTCTTCCAGGCAGCGCAGGTCCAGCCACAGCGTATCGTCGGCGATGCGGCCGATGACGGGGCGCGGCAGGGCGCGCAGGCGGCGTTCCAGCACGCCCAGCGGATTGCCCCGGACGCCGGCGGCGGCGCGCACGGCCAGGCCGTAGCTGGGCAGGCGGTCGACGGGGAGGGCGCCGCTGCCGATCTGGCTCGTCACCGGCTCGGCGCTGACGACGTAGCCACTGCCGACGGCATGCTGGAACGGCGCCAGCAGCGCCTCGGCCGCCGCCCGCATGGCGCCGGCGGGACGCGTGAGCAGGCGCAGCGTGGTCAGGCGCTCCGGCAGCAGGTCCGGCGCGCGGTACAGGTTCAGCACGGGTTCGAGCGCGGCCAGCGTGAGCTTGGACACGCGCAGCGCGCGCTTCAGGGGATTCTTCTTGATGGCGGCCACGAGGTCCTTGCGGCCCGCGATGATGCCGCACTGGGGGCCGCCCAGCAGCTTGTCGCCGCTGAAGGTGACGAGGTCGGCGCCGGCGGCGATGGTTTCCTTCACCGTCGTCTCGTGCGGCAGGCCCCAGCGCTCCAGGTCGACGAGCGTGCCGCTGCCCAGGTCCACGGCCAGCGGGATGCCCCGCTCGCGCGCCAGCGGCGCCAGCTCGGCCACCGTCACTTCCTTGGTGAAGCCCGTGATCGCGTAGTTGCTGGCATGGACCTTCATCAGCATGGCCGTCTGCGGCCCGGCGAATTCGGCATAATCTTTCAAGTGGGTCCGGTTCGTCGTGCCCACTTCGCGCAGGATGGCGCCGGCGCGCGCCATGATGTCGGGGATGCGGAAGGCACCGCCGATCTCGACCAGCTCGCCGCGCGAGACGACCACCTCGCGCCCGTCGCCGAGCGCGTTCAGCATCAGCAGCACGGCCGCGGCATTGTTGTTGACGATGGTGACGGCTTCGGCGCCCGTCAGTTCGCGCAGCTGTTCCTCGACGAGGTTGTCGCGGTCGCCGCGCGCCCCCGTCTCGATGTCCCATTCCAGGTTCATCGGCCATTGCAGGGCGTCGACGACGGCTTGCACGGCCGCGTCGGGCAGCAGCGCGCGGCCCAGGTTCGTGTGCAGCACGGTGCCCGTCAGGTTGTAGACGGGGCGCAGCTTCGATACGTTCGCAGCGCGCAGGCGCTCCGCCAGCTGCGCCAGCAGCGCCGCGGGCGCGGCGTCGGCGTCCTCGCCAGCGAGCAGGCGCGCCCGGGTGGCGTCGAGCACGCCGCGCAGGGCGGCCACGGTCTGTTCGCGGCCGTATTCGGCCAGCAGCGGCGCGCAGGCCGCGTCGTCGAGCAGCACGTGCACGGCGGGCAGGCGCAGCGCGCCGGCCTTCCGTGCCGAACCCGGCGCGGACCCAGGCACCGGAGCCGTCATGCGCCTTCCTTCAACCAGAGCAGCGGATTGCCGCTGGCGCGCGCATAGCCGGCCTCGGAGACGAGCACGTCCAGCATCATGCTGGCCAGGTCGTCGGCCACGGGCTCGACGTGGAAGTCGTGTTCCTGGTTGAAGATCTTGCGGTAGGTGCCGCAGTCGTCGCAGGTCTCGGCGCGCGCGACCTTGGTCGGGTCGTTGGCCTTGTCGAGCGTCTTGCCCTTCCCGGCGGCTTCCTTGTTCTCCGCGACCGGGTCGGCATCCTTGTCGACCAGGCCCTGGTAGGCGACCTTGGCCGTCGATTCGCAGTGCGAGCACTTCACGCGCACCATGTGCCATTCGGATTCGCACACGCTGCAATGCAGGTAGCGGTAGCCCTGCGACTGGCCGCCGATGCGCACGACGCTGGCGACCGGATGCGAGCCGCACACGGGGCACAGGGTGCCGGTGACGAGCGGCTGGGCCCAGGCCGGGTCCAGCTGGCCGGCCATCACGCTCCAGGTCACCTGCAGCGCGGCGGCGACGAACGGGGCACGCAGCGGGTCGGCGCCTTCGTCGAAGGTGCCGAGGATGGCGTCGGCGATGCCTTCCAGCTCGGCGCCTTCGGTCGCGCGCAGCGTGTCCAGCGCGGCGGCCAGCTGCGGCGGCGCGTCCTTGGCGGCGGCCAGCACGTCCAGCAGGCGGGCGAAGACGTCGCGCCAGGCGGCCGGGCGGGTGCCCGTGGCCGGCAGCGGCGGCATATTGTGTTCGTGGGCCAGGGTCATGGCCGATTCGTCCGGCAGCGGCACGCCGTCGCGGCCGAGGTCGGCCACCACGACGGCCTGGGCGTCGGCGACGGTCGCCATCAGCGACAGGTAGCCGCGCAGCGCTTCCTCGACCGGGATGCCGTGCACGTTGCCGGCGGCCAGGTTGCGCAGGCGCTCGGCGCGCGCGGAGAACAGGGAGCCCGGATGCGGCAGCAGCAGGCGCGGGATGGCGGTATGGTCGAGCGATTCGATCTCGCCCGGTTGGAGCAGACGTTGTACCAAGATAATCTCTACAAAAGAAAAGGCCGGGTCGCCTCGGCGGACCCGGCCTATTTTAGATCAAGGAGGAACCGCGTGTCAGTGACCGCGCTTTTCGTTCCCCTTCATCACGGCTTCGAACCACTTCGGATGGTGCTTGCGCGCCCAGCCGTAGGTGACGGTGCCGCGCACCATCGCGCCGATCGAGCCCTTGATCCACAGGCCGGCATAGATGTGCACGATGATGGCCATGATGATCACGAACGCGAAGAACGCGTGCAGCAGCGACGAGAAGCGGCGCAGGCCGATCGGGAAGAAGGCCGAGAAGTACTCGCGCCAGATCACAATGCCCGACAGCAGCAGGGCGATCATGCTGACGATCAGTACGAAGAACAGCAGCTTCTGGCCGGCGTTGTACTTGCCGATCTTGGGCAGCTTGTCCTCGCGGTTGGCGAGCACGTCGTCGATCTGCTTGAGCCACTGCTTGTCGCCTTCGTCGAAGCGGTTGTGGCCCCACATGCGGATCGCCAGGAAGGCGAACGACACGAACATCACGATCCCGAAGAACGGGTGCAGGATGCGGGTCCACTGGCCGCCGCCGAACAGCGCGGCCATCCAGGCCGTGGCCGGGTGGAACATGGCCAGGCCGGACAGCGCCAGCAGGATGAAGGCAATCGCGGTGATCCAGTGGTTGCTGCGCTCGTTCGCCGAATAGCGCTGGATGAGCGGGTGGCCGTCTTTATCATGCTTCATGCTTCTCTCCCTTCAGCTGGCGGGCCGCGTGCAGCGCCTCGGCTTCTTCTTCCTTGCTGACCTCGTTCGGACCGACGCGGCTGTAGTGGAACCAGCCGGCCACCGCGGCCGCGGCCATGCCCAGCAGGGCCAGCGGCTTGGTGACGCCTTTCCACAGGCCGACCATCGGGCTGATGGACGGATCCTTGGCCAGGCCGTGGTACAGCGCCGGACGGTCGGCATGGTGCAGCACGTACATGACGTGCGTGCCGCCCACGCCTGCCGGGTCGTACAGGCCGGCGTTCTCGAAGCCGCGCTCCTTCAGGTCGGCGATGCGCTCCTCGGCGTGCACCTTCATGTCCTCCTTGGTGCCGAACACGATGGCGCCCGTCGGGCAGGTCTTCACGCAGGCCGGTTCCTGGCCAACAGCCACGCGGTCCGAGCACAGGGTGCACTTGTAGGCGCGGTTGTCCTGCTGCGAGATGCGCGGGATGTTGAATGGGCAGCCGGTGACGCAGTAGCCGCAGCCGATGCAGTTTTCCTGGTGGAAGTCGACGATGCCGTTGTTGTACTGCACGATCGCGCCCGGCGACGGGCAGGCCTTCAGGCAGCCCGGTTCCTCGCAGTGCATGCAGCCGTCCTTGCGGATCAGCCACTCGAGGTTGCCGTCGTCCTTTTCCACTTCCGAGAACCGCATCACGGTCCACGAATGCGGCGACAGGTCGAGCGGATTGTCGTACACGCCGGCATTGAAGCCGACGTCGTCGCGCAGGTCGTTCCATTCCATGCAGGCGGTCTGGCAAGCCTTGCAACCGATGCACTTGGAAACGTCGATCAGCTTGGCGACCGTGCCCGTCACCGGGACACGGGCCGTCGGCGGCTGGACCGTGGTAGCGGAAACCCGCTTGATATCCAAAGATTGTAGTGCCATATCAATATCTCCGCCGTTATGCCTTCTCGACCTTCACGAGGAAGGACTTGAATTCCGGCGTTTGCGAATTGCCGTCGCCGACCGCTGGGGTCAGGGTGTTGGTGAGGTAACCAGGCTTGGTCAGGCCCTTGAAGCCGAAGTGCAGCGGGATACCGATGGTGAAGGTTTCCTTGCCGTCGATGTTCAGGGCGCGGATGCGCTTGGTTACGACCGCTTTCGCCACGATGTGGCCGCGCTTCGAACTCACTTTCACGGTCTGCCCCGTCGAAACGCCGATCTGGGCCGCGTGCTTTTCGCCGATTTCGACGAACTGCTCCGGCTGGATGATCGCGTTCAGGCGGGCATGCTTGGTCCAGAAGTGGAAGTGCTCGGTCAGGCGATAGGTCGTCGCCACGATCGGGAACTCCTCGTGCGTGCCGAACTGGGCACGATCGCCCGGGAACACGCGTGCGCCCGGATTCGACGTGGCCGCCTTGTTCTTCGGATGCATCGGGTTGTAGCCCAGCGGGTTCTCGAATGGCTCGTAGTGCTCGGGGAACGGACCTTCGTTCATCATGCCGCGGGCGAAGAAACGCGCCACGCCTTCGGCATTCATGATGAACGGGTTCATGCCGTTCGCCGGATCCTCGTCCAGCTTGAAGTCCGGCACGTCCGGGCCGCTCCAGGTGGTACCGTTCCAGCCGATCAGCTTGCGCTTTGCATCGAACGGCTTGCCCTTGGTGTCGCACGACGCTCGGTTGTACAGCACGCGGCGGTTCGCCGGCCAGGCCCAGGCCCAGTTCAGCGTGTTGCCGATGCCGGTCGGGTCGCTGTTGTCGCGGCGGCCCATCTGATTACCGGCCTGGGTCCACGAACCAGCGAAGATCCAGCAGCCCGAGGTCGTGCTGCCGTCGTCGCGCAGCAGCGCGAAGCTGCCCAACTGCTCGCCCTTCTTGGCCAGCACCTTGGTCGGATCCTTCGGATCGGTCACGTCGGCCAGCGCCTTGCCGTTGAACTCCATCGCGAGTTCTTCCGGTTGCGGGCTGAACGGCTGTGCGTACGGCCAAGTCAGGTTCAAGATCGGATCCGGGAACTTGCCGCCTTCGGTCTGGTACAGCTTTTTCATGCGCAGGAAGATGCCCGACATGATTTCCAGGTCGCTCTTGGCCTTGCCCGGCGGCTCGGCGCCTTGCCAGTGCCACTGCAGCACGCGCGAAGAGCTCACCAGCGAGCCGCGTTCTTCCGCGAAGCAGGTGGTCGGCAGGCTGAACACTTCGGTCTGGATCTTGGACGGATCGGCCATGTTGAAGTCGCCGAACGACTTCCAGAACTCGGACGTCTCGGTTTCCAGCGGATCCATGATGATCAGCCACTTGAGCTTGGCAAGCGCTTCCAGCGTCTTCTGCTTGTTCGGCGCGGACGCCAGCACGTTGAAGCCTTGACAGATATAGCCTGTCATCTTGCCTTGGTGCATCAGTTCGATGGCTTGCAGCAGGTCATACGGCTTGTCCAGCTTTGGCAGGTAGTCGAACGCGAAGTTGTTTTCCTTGGTCGCGGCATCACCCCACCAGGTCTTCATGAACGAGACGTGGAACTTCTTGTAGTTGCTCCAGTAGCTCAGCTGGTTCGGACGCAGAGGCTTCGGTGCGCGCGCGGTGATGAACGCGTCGAAGTCCTGTTCGGCTTCGAACGGCAGCGTCATGTAGCCCGGCAGCAGGTTCGACATCAGGCCCAGGTCGGTCAGGCCCTGGATGTTCGAGTGGCCGCGCAGCGCGTTCATGCCGCCGCCGGCGATACCGATGTTACCCAGCAGCAGCTGCACCAGCGCGCCCATGCGCAGGGTCTGCGCACCGGTCGAGTGGTGGGTCCAGCCCAGCGCGTACAGGATGGTTCCGGCGCGGCCCGGCACGGCGGTCGAGGCGAGGGCTTCGGCAACCTTGTGGAACTGCTCCGGCGACACGCCGCAGACCTTCTGCACCATTTCCGGCGTGTAGCGCGAGTAGTGCTTCTTGAACAGCTGGTAGACGCAACGCGGATGCTGCAGGGTCGGATCGACCTTGGCGTAGCCGTCCTCGCCCATCTCGTAGTTCCAGCTGGCCTTGTCGGCGTACTTGCCGGCCTTGGCGTCGTAGCCCGAGAAGATGCCGTCGTCGAACGCGAAGTCTTCGCGGACGATGAAGGACATGTCGGTGTAGTTGGCGACGTATTCGTGCTGGATCTTGTCGTTCGTGATCAGGTAGTTCGCGATCGCGCCCAGGAACACGATGTCCGTGCCGGTACGCGTCGGGACGTAGTAGTCGGCGACGGACGCAGTACGGGTAAAGCGTGGATCGACCACGATCAGCTTGGCCTTGTTATGTGCCTTCGCTTCGGTGACCCATTTAAAACCGCAAGGGTGGGCTTCGGCGGCATTACCGCCCATAACCAGAATCACGTCGGCATTCTTGATGTCGACCCAGTGATTCGTCATCGCTCCACGGCCAAACGTCGGGGCAAGACCTGCCACCGTCGGACCGTGTCAAACACGCGCTTGGTTATCGAATGCCAGCATCCCAAGGGAACGGATGGTCTTGTGGGTCAGGTACCCGACCTCGTTGCTTGCGGCTGAAGCGGCCAGCATGCCCGTGGTAAGCCATCGGTTGACGGTTTTACCGTCTTCGGTCTTTTCGATGAAGTTCGCGTCGCGGTCTTCCTTCATCAGCTTGGCGATGCGGTCCAGCGCCTGGTCCCACGAGATCGGGGTCCATTCGCTGCTGCCCGGCTTGCGCACCTTCGGCTCGGTCAGGCGGCTCGGGCTGTGGATGAAGTCGATCAGCGATGCGCCTTTCGGGCACAGCGTGCCGCGGTTGACCGGGTGATCGGGGTCGCCTTCGATGTGGATGATCGAAGCGGCGGCGTTCTTCGCGCCGTCACCCAGGCCGTACATCAGGATGCCGCAACCGACGGAGCAGTAGGGGCAGGTGTTGCGCGTCTCGGTCGTGCGTGCCAGCTTGTACTGCCGGACTTCGGCGAGTGCCGTGGCCGGAGCAAAGCCAAGCACCGCAAGGCTCGAGCCAGCGATGGTAGCGCCGGTTACCCGAAGGAACTGGCGCCTTGACATTTGGTTCATGAATAAGTCCTTCTAACGGGAAAATATTGCTGCTGGAGTGTAACACTCCGTCCCTCTTTGATGAATGCTAAAATGTTGGCCTGTCCCACTTCTTCACCCAAAATACGTAGTTTCCACAACATAGTTTGTAGGACTACATCTCTCTGGGGTGTGAAAAATTGACGAACCTCATATTGCATCCGCATGGAAATGGTAACCCGGATTCGGGTTTGCCGCTGAGTGCAGCCCCACGAAAAGTGTTGCGCATGCGCACGGGACAGCTGTCCGAGGTCGAGGACATGGCCGTCGCCGAGGTCCCGATCGCCCTCGTGTATAACGGGATATCGCATGCGGTGATGATGGCCACGCCGGCCGACCTGGAAGAGTTCGCGCTCGGTTTTTCGCTCAGCGAAGGCCTCATCACGCACCCGGGCGAGTGCTACGGCATCGAGGTCGAGCAGGGTCCGGGTGGCGTGTCCGTGGAGCTGGAGATCGCCAGTTCCGCCTTCATGGCCCTGAAGGAGCGGCGCCGGACGCTGGCCGGCCGCACCGGCTGCGGCTTGTGCGGGGTGGACAGCCTGGACCAGGTGTGCCGTCCCTTGCCGACGCTGGCGCCGGCCCGCGGCTTCCATGCCGCCGGCGTGCGCCGGGCGCTGGCCGCGATCGGCGCCGAGCAGGAACTGACGCGCCTGACGGGCGCCGCCCACGCGGCCGCCTGGTGCGGCATGGACGGCGCCTTGCGCGTCGTGCGCGAGGACGTCGGCCGCCACAACGCGCTCGACAAGGTGATCGGCGCGATGGCGCGCGCCAAGGCCGATCCGCAGGACGGCTTCCTGCTCATCACCAGCCGGGTCAGTTTCGAGATGGCGCAGAAGGCGAGTCTCGCCGGGGTCTCCGCCCTGGTCGGGATGTCGGCGCCGACACTGGCGGCCGTCGAACTGGCCGAACGGGCGGGGATGACGCTGCTGGCGTTCGCCCGGGGCGATAATTTCGTGTGCTACACGCATCCGCAGTGCCTGGGCATCGATACGCCGGCGTGACCGGCGCGACCGCCGTCGGCGCCCGCGGCGGACGATTGTGCATGGCCGCGTCGCGGGCCTGCGGACCCGGCCGATCCGGGGCGGCAGGCAAAGCCTCGATTTTTCCGATGTGATCATCCGATAAACCCGGATTCATCCCGGCCGGCTTTGCCGTTATGCTTCGCCGGGGCAAACACGGCTGCAGAACAGGGCTGCAAAATACGGCTGCATGCGCACCGGCTTGACCCGGAACCAACGAAAATAACGAGAATAACGATCCCCAGGAAAAACATGCCGTACCGCTCCCTCGTGCCGCCGCTGTTGTTCGCCGCCGCGCTGGCCTTCCTGCTGCAGCACTTCGTCGGCTCGCTGGCCTGGGCCGGCCTGCTGGCCGTCATCACATGGCCGCTGCACCGGCACCTGCTGGCGCGCGGCTGGCCGCGCATGGCCAGCGCCGCCACGCTGCTGTTCCTGCTCGTGACCTGCTTCGTGGGCCCGTCGATCCTGCTGATCAACGCCCTGGGCCACGAGCTGGCCGGCGTCGAGCGCCTGTTCGCCCAGGTCAACGAGACGGGCGTGCCGCCGCCGCCGTGGCTGCTGCAACTGCCCCAGGTGGCGCTGGAGCCGGCGCTGCAGTGGTGGAACCAGCACCTGGCCGTGCCGGGCGGCCTGCGCACGCTGATCCGCAACACGGTGGGCGACTTCCTGCCGCACATGACGGGCACGCTGCGCGCCTGGGGTTCGACCATCCTGGCCAACGCCCTGTACCTGTTCCTCACGCTGCTGACGCTGTTCGTGCTGTACCTGCACGGCCCGGCCGTGGTGCGCCATGCGGACCGCGCCGGCATGCGCCTCATTCCCGCCCACTATCCCGTGTTCCGGCGCCTGCTGCCGCTGTCGGTGCGCGGCACGGCGCTGGGCCTGTGCTCGATCGCGCTGCTGGAAGGGATCGTGCTGGGGGCCGCCTACGCGATCGCCGGCGCGCCCGCGCCCGTGCTGCTGGCCGTGATCACGGGCTACCTGGCCCTGATCCCGGGCGGCGCGCCGCTGTCGTTCACCACGGTGTCGATCCTGCTCCTTGGCCAGGGCAATCCGGGCGCCGCGCTGGGCCTGTTCAGCTGGGGCGCCATCGAGCTGTTCATGGTCGATAAATTCATCCGCCCCAAGCTGATCGGGCACCGGGTCGACCTGCCGTTCCTCGCGGTGCTGTTCGGCCTGCTGGGCGGCGTGTCGACGATGGGCGTCCTGGGCCTGTTCGTCGGCCCGTTCATGATGGCGGTGCTGTTCTGGTGGCTGCGCGACGGCGACGTCGATGTCGTCGAGGACGGCGTCGTGTCCAAATTGAAGGACAAGCAGGTCCGCTAGGCGCGGCGAACGAAATCCCGGCGGATCGATCTTAGGGGATACGGGCGCCATCCGGCATCCGCGCATGCCTCGGCGGCCAGGGCGGCCAGCCCCGTCGTCACCGGCCTGGGAGTTCATCATGACGGCCTTCCGTGGCAACGCCGCGCCGCTGTCGAGCAGCGGGTTCAGGCGGACGATGGTGGCGCTCGCGACGGATCCCGCGTCGCTATGGGCATTGATCACCGTGGAGACCAGCGGCTTCGGCTACCTGCCGGACCGGCGCCCGAAAATCCTGTTCGAACGCCACGTCTTCCACCGCCGCACGGGCGGCAAGTACGGCAGCACGCACGCCGACATCAGCGCGCCCGCGCCCGGCGGCTACCTCGGCGACGCGGACGAATACACGCGCTTGGAACGCGCGCTGGCCCTGGACCGCCAGGCGGCGCTCGACAGCACGTCCTGGGGGCTGGGGCAGGTGATGGGCTTCCATGCCGCCAGCCTCGGCTACCCGGGCACGGAGGCGATGGTGACGGGCTTTCTGGAGGACGAGGACGCGCAGCTGGAAGCCGTGCAGCGCTTCATCGGCGCCCATGCCGCGCTGCGCCAGGCGCTGCGGCGCCAGGACTGGACCCGGGTGGCGTTCTTCTACAACGGCGCAAGCTACGCGCAGCACGGCTATCACCGCAAGCTCGAGCACTACCACGACCTGTACGCGATCAAGGGAACGCCGGACATCGCGGTGCGCACGGCGCAGGCCTGGCTGACGTATCTGGGCTACGCGCCGCGCGGCGTGGACGGGATCCTCGGACCGGCGACGGGGGCGGCCGTGGTCGCGTTCCAGAAGGCGCAGGGGTTGCCGGTGACGGCCGACCTCGACGACGCGTCCCTGGAACGGTTGCGCCTGGCGGCCGCCGCCGCGGCCGGACGCAGCGGCGCCTAGGCACACGAGCCTGGCCGTGTGACGCGTCACGAAAAAAACGGCGGCACGGCTTCGTGGGCCGTACCGCCGTGTCGTCATGCCGGGACGCGTGATCCCGGTTCAGGACGCCTTACAGCGAACGCAGGAAGGCCAGCAGCGCATCGCGGTCCGTCTTCGACAGGCCGGCGAAGCGGTTGCGGGACGTCGTGGCTTCGCCGCCGTGCCACATGACGGCTTCCGTCAGGTTGCGGGCGCGGCCGTCGTGCAGGTAGCCGACGTTGGCGCTGTTGCCCATCACCTTGTCGGTGTAGCCGATGCCCCACAGCGGCGCGGTACGCCACATATTGCCCTTGGCCTGGCCTTCGGCGAACTTGTCGGCCAGACCGTCGCCCATGTCGTGCACCAGCAGGTCGGTGTACGGGTGGATGGTCTGGTTGCGCAGTTCGGCGAACAGGTGGCCGTTGCCGGTCTTCATCTCTGCAGTGTGGCAGGCCGTGCAGCGCATGCCGTCGAACAGCTTGGCGCCGGCGGCGACTTGCGTCGGATCGACACGGTGCTCGTCCATCGGAGCCACGCCTTTCGGGAAGCCGCTGGCCAGGCTGCGCTGGGCCGGGACGGCGACGAGGGCCAGGTACTGCGAGATGCGCTGCAGGTCGGCTTCCGAGATGCCGGCCTGGGCGCCGCCCGACGCGCAGGCGGTCGGGCCGTTCAGGCAGGCACGGTTCGGGTAGATCGACGAGGTCACGCCCATTTCCTGCAGCAGCGACTCGGCGCTCTGGTGGCGCAGCGTCGCCTTCGATGCCTTCCAGCCGAAGCGGCCCAGACGCACGGCGCCGCTTTCCGGATCGAACACGAAGTTCGCCGTGCCCTTGACGCCGTCGGCGTCGGCCGTGGTGCGCACGCGCGCCAGGATGTCCGCTTCAGGCACTGCTTCCAGCAAGCCCATGCCGATCATCGGCTGTGCCGCGCGCAGCGAGGCGATCTGCGGGACCGGGCCCTCGAACGCCAGCTTCGGCTTGCGCAGTTCGACCGCGGTGCCGTCGGCCAGCTTGACGGTCTGGCTGTCGAAGCCGCCTACGCGCACGCCGGTGCCCCAGTTGGCCTTGCCGCCGCCGGACGAACCGTTCATCTGGATCGCGGTACCGTACTGCGGATGCGGGACCTGGTTGCCGTTGGCGTCGAGTACGGCGGCGCGCACGGCCATCGAATCGAGCTTCTGGTTCAGCGCGATCGGCGCCGGGCTGCGGCCGTTGTTGGTGTGGCAGGCGAAGCAGGACGACTGGTTGAAGTGGCCGCCCTGCAGGTTCGCGACCGGCAGGTAGGGGTCGTTGCCCGGTTCGTTGTGGGCGCCGGTGGTGAAGTTCGCGTGGAACACGCGGCGGCCCTCGACGAAGCGCTGGATGTCCTGCATGCCGACGTTGTTGACCGGCTGCTGGAACATGAACAGGCTGTTGTCCGAGTAGTTGTACGACACCGACGTGGTGCCGCCCGACAGCGTCGAGGCTGGCAACGGGGTCGAGTTCAGGCGCGGGAAGGTGCCGTAGTAGGGCAGGATACCCTTGCCCATCACGTACATGATCTCCGGACCGTAGTAGCGGCTGTTGCCCTTGTCGCCGATGGCGGCCAGGGCGCCGTCCTGGGCGAACATCGATGGCGCGATCTCGATCTCGTCGCCCGGCACCAGCGCGCGCGCCGGTATCGTCTTCCCGGTCGGGAAACCGGCGGTGTCGATCTCGCCGTGCTGCGGATACGCGATCAGCTTCATCGTGCAGCCGTTGTTGATGCCGTTCGCGCTGACCATCACGCCGTCGGCCGGATAGGCCATCGGCTTGCAGGTCTGGACGTTGTTGTCGGCCATCAGCGGGCCCGTCATCCAGCCGTAGTCGGTGACGTCAGGACGGTCCCAGCCGCGCACGAACACTGTCTGGCCCGGCTTCCACTCCACCTGGTTGTAGTTGTTGATGATCAGCTGGGGATTCGTGACGCCCTTGACGTTGCTGTTGTCGATGATCTCGACGCCCCAGGTGCGGTTCTGGAAGTATTCCGGCACGAAGGTCAGGTAGTTGCCCGGGCCCTTGTCGACGGGCAGGCCCGTGGTCAGGTCCACCGTCTCGTTCAGGCCGTAGCCGGCTTCGTTCCAGGCCTCGCCGCGCTCGCGGCCGTGGCGCGCCATGGCGCGCGCGCCGTAGCGGGTGACGAGGGTGCCGTCCGGCAGGGTGAACTGCAGCATTTCCGTCGGACGGGCGGCTGCCGGCAGCGGGGTCATGCCGCTGCCGCTGGCCGGGAACTTGAAGGCCGAGGTCGGGTTGTTCGGCAGGGTGTTGTCGCTGCCCGGCGACTTGAACTCGACTTCGAACAGCGAATAGCCATAGGCCGTGGCGCGGGCGACGCCCTGGATGCGGACGTAGCGCGCGTTCGCGTTCAGGTTGAAGAATTCCTCGGTGCCGCCGGTGCCGTTGCTCACCGTGCGCAGCTTCGTCCAGGACTGGCCGTCATCGGACACCTGCAGCTCGTATTCCTTGCCGTACGCGTTCTCCCACACGAGCTTCATGTAGCCGACCGGGGTCTTCTGGCCGAAGTCGAAGGTGATCCAGGCGCCGTTCTCGGACGTGCTGGACCAGCGGGTGCTCGTGTTGCCGTCGATCGCCTTGGTGGCATCGTTGGCGGGGTTTTCGTCGCCCGACGAGAATGCCGTGACGGGCTTGACGGCGACGCCCGGCTTGGACAGGTCGACGTCGCCCGGCAGCGGGTCCGGCGAGGTCGGGGTGCTCGCGCTCGTGCCCGAGAAGGCCTGGATCTCGAAGATCGAGTAGCCGTACTGGGTCGAGCGCTTGATGCCGTGCATGCGCAGGTAGCGGCCCTGGCCGTCGAGGTCGCTGAAGTCCTCGATGCCGCCGGCGCTGTCGCTGACCGACTTGATCGTCTTCCAGTTGACCTTGTCGTCCGAGACCTGCAGCTCGTAGGCGATCGCGTGCGCGTTCTCCCAGTTGATGCGGACCCGGTTGATCGACTTCGATGCGCCGAAGTCGAGCACCAGCGACTGGTCGTCCGTGAAGCCGCTGCTCCAGCGCGTGGTGTCGTCGTTGTCGACCGCGGCCTTGGCCGACAGGTCGCCCCGTTCCTCGCCGGTGGCGGAAACGTCGACCGGCGTCAGTACGGTCTCGGCCACCGCCATCTTGCTCGCGGTGCGGGTCATGCTGCCGGCCTGCGTGCCCGAGTCGCTGGACCCGGAGCCGCAAGCTGCCAGCAGGGCGGTCAGGGAAGCGGCGAGGGCGAGGGGGACCCTGCGGGCGGCGCCGCTTCGGTGTTGCTGCTTGGTTTGATGCCGATATGGCATGTGATTCTCCCAGTGATGTGGTCTGTTGCTTTGCTTGTCGACTTTCATCGCCGGCCGTCGCGCCACCTCGCAGCTCCTCTTTCCAACCTGCCAACAATGATGATAGTATGATCACCATCATGTATAAGATGAAAATAAAAGCTGCAAAAGCAGCGGTCCAGCCGTGTTTTTCCGTCATCCGCGAAGATGATTGCCCGCATTGGAATGCGTGTTCTACGCCCGCAGCCAGCCGCCCGTTTCCCTGCGACGGAAATCGGATGGCCGAAGCGGCGCGCATATTGTCGTAAAGATGAGCTCGGCTTGTCGCACGCTAGAACGTCCGTGCCTCAATCCTAAATTTCTTTACGGCAATATTGCGGCGACAATATCTTCACGCTCTTTAACTGTCAATCACTCCCCCTCCAAAAGCACGAGCGTTCGCTACCAGATCTGTAGCGCCTCGACCCGGTTGCGGCCGTTTCGCTTGGCGTGATACATCATCTTGTCCGCGCTCGAAATGAGTTCGCCCAGGGTATAACCGGGTTCCGCCCGGGCGAAGTCGACGGTCGCCACACCGAAGCTGGCTGTCGTGCGCAGGCTGGCGCTGCCGTCGATGGAGCGCGTGGCCGTGGCGGCAAACGCGCTGCGCAGGCGCTCGGCGAGCCGCACGCCGCCTGCCAGGTCCGTCTCCGGCAGCACGGCGAGGAACTCCTCGCCGCCATAGCGCACGACGCTGTCGACATGCTCGCGCGTCAGCGACTTGAGCAGGACAGCGAAGCTGCGCAGCACGGCGTCGCCGTCGGCGTGACCATGGGTGTCGTTGATGCGCTTGAAGTGGTCGATGTCGCACAGCAGCACGGTGAGGCTGTGTGCGAACCGTTCGGCGCGTGCCAGTTCGTTCCCCATCAGGTGCTCGTGCAGGTAGCGGCGGTTGTAGCAGCCCGTCAGGTGGTCGCGTTCGGCCGCATGCCTGAGTGCGACCTGGGAGCGGAATTCCTCGCGCGCGATACGGTTCAGGCGCCGTGCCGCCAGTACGCCGAACGTATTGGCCAGCACCATCAGCATGCCCATCGTCAGGGTGTCTGCGAATCGCATATGGCTCACGTGCTGTGCGATCGCGATGAAGACGGCGGTGCTGAGCCCCGCGAGCGCCAGTGCATGCCACAGCCGATTCGGGATGTACAGGTAAATAACGGCCAGCATGAGTGCCAGGGACATGGCGTGCCAGTGCATCTCGGTGGGCCTCAGAACGACGACCAGCATGAAGCAGCCCAGCGCAACCGTCTCCGCGACGATGGCGGCCAGGCGGGTGGCCCGTACCGACAGCGGGCGGCGCCATACCACCCAGGCGCAGCAGCCGGCAGTGACCGCGACGGCGAGACGTGCCGCCAGCAGTTGCCAGGCCGCCGGCACGGGGCCGAGCGCCGCCAGGTCCGTTACGGAAAAGAGCACGTAGAAAAGGGCGTAGAACGCCAGCGTGAAGGCGAGCTGGGAGCGGGTCTGCCCCTGTTTGGCATCGAGGTAAGCGGCCTCGTCGGCAGCCAGCGTGAACTCGCCGCTGATTCGGTTGAACTTCATGGGAGCGGTCGGGCTAAACGTCGTATTCTGCCAGCATATCTTGCCGGAATACTCACGTTTTGTCACTGCCGCTCGACCGGCTGCAGCGATCGTGCCGCGATCGACGCGCCCGTGCCATCAGCCCGACACCAGCGCCTGCAGTTCGCGCCTGTCGTCCGGGCGCTGGCACTGTCCCGTGATCCGGTCCCACAAGAGGAACATGCCGTAGGCCCATTGCGTCATCAATTCCGCCTCGCCGGCGGGGCGGCTGGCAGCGTCGCCCAGCAGGCGCGCGATGTCGTTGCGCGCCGTTGCCGTCACGTGGTCGTAATTCCACTCGTCCTTCGGCAGCATCTTCTGGCGCGCCCGGTAGCGCCGCGCACGCTCGGCATCGCTCAGCTTGTCCTGCTTGGGCGGGCGGCCGCGCTTCTTCGCCCTGGAGGGGTCGAGCGGCAGTTCGATGGTGCTGAGGTCTTCGGCTTGCTTCATGCGGGACACGGGCGTGATGGATGACGCGCCCATTATTCGTGACGCATTACATTAATGCAAGTCAAAATGCTCGGCTGTTCGTGACGCATCACGTTTAATCGGTGTCCAAGCCCATGCGAAAAAAAGCATCGAACAAGCCGACTCGCCTTGGAACCCCGGTCGCACCCGGCGAGCCTAAGGGCCATGAGCTTGCACATCGCGGGAGGATGCATCATGGCGGTGAGGGACATCGCGATCGCCTGCCAGGGGGGCGGCAGCCATGCGGCCTACACGGGTGGCGTGCTGCCGGTGCTGCTGGGCAGCCTGGACAACGTGCGGGTCGCCCGCGAGGCCGACGATGCGCTCAGGCTGCCGGGTGATCCCGACGCGCCCGTCCTGGTCGGGATCAGCGGCACCTCGGGCGGGGCGATCAGCGCCTTGCTCGGCTGGTACGGATTCATCACGGGCGGCGCCCAGGATGCCGAGCGGCGCCTGGACGCGTTCTGGGAAAGCAACTCGGCCCTGAAATGGACGGAATCCCAGGTCAATCGCATGGTGGCCTCGGCTGTGACGGGAGAGGCGCCGCCGATGGGGATCTGCGCGCATCCCTAGCGGCGCGTGGCGCCAGCGGCGGTAGCGGTCGCGGCGGCTTGTGTTTACGGTAAGATCGCGGGGTCCGGCACGAGGCCGTGCCGGTAACGCGCCAGGAGCCGTCCATGAACCGTCGCCAATGCATGGCCTTCGCCGGGCTTGCCGCCCTGTCCGGCGTCGTGCCCGTCGATGCCGTCACCGTCCCCTGCTACGAGGCCGCGCTGGCGGCGTACCCGGATTTCAGCGGCACGGTGGTCGCAGGCAAGGGTGCCGAGCTGCTGTTCGGCAGGGCGCTCGGTCGTTCCGACCCGCAGGCGGGCACGCCGATGGCCCTGGACACCCGCTTCGAGACGGGGTCCGTGTCGAAGTGGATCGCGGCCATCGTCGTCATGACGCTGGTCGACCAGGGCAAGCTGGCGCTCGACGCGCCGATCGTGCGCTACCTGCCGGACTACCGTGCCGACACGGGCGCGCGCCTGACGCTGCGCCACCTGATGAGCCATTCGAGCGGCGTCCCCAACGACGTGATGGCCGCGCGCAAGGCCGACCCGAAGGCCATGCCGGCCCGGCTGGACCAGATGGACGCCGTGCGCCGCTACGCCAGCGGCGACCTGGCATTCGCACCCGGCACCGACTGGGACTACGCGCATTCGAACTGGATCATCGTGCAGGCCATCGTCGAACGCGTCGGCGGCCGGCGCTACCGCGATGCCGTCGCCGCCTCGCTGACGGAGCCGCTCGGCCTGCGCGACAGCGGCATCTTCGACGGCGAATCGAGCGTCGTGCCGGGGATGGCGGTCGCTTATGCGGGCGCGGCGCCGCCCTGGGTGCGCAAGGTCAGCGCGATGCCCGATTACCTGGCCATGGCGGGCGGCTTCTACAGCAGCGCCCCGGACATGCTGCGTCTGATGGACGGCGTGCTCGGCGGCGACCGGATCCTGTCGGCGGCGTCGCGCGCGACCCTGATGCGGGTGCAGCGGCCGGCGCAGCGTTATGCGCTGGGCGGACGCACGCAGGTGGAGACGATCGGCGGCAGGGAGCGCGAGGCGGCATGGGAAGACGGCTCGAACGGCGGCTTCCGGCTCGTGGCGCGCCGCGTGCTGGCCGATGGCGTGAGCGTGATCGTATTTAACAACAGCAGCTACGACCATCGCAGGCTGGGCGAACTGGCCAGCGCGCTGATGGAAGCCGTGTACGCATGATCGCAGGCCAGGTGCGCACGCGCAGGGCGACGGCCGCCGACCTGGAAGCGGTGCGTGCGCTGTATGCCGCCGGCGGCTACGGCGGTGGCGTGGACGTGCGCGGTGCCGTCATCGTCGCCGTGCTGGACGATGCCGTGGTCGGCGCGGTACGGCTGTGTGTCGAACACGGCGTGCGCGTGCTGCGCGGCATGCAGGTGGGCGCGGGACACCGGCGCCGCGGCATCGGGCGTGCCCTGTTGGCTGCCTGCGACGAGGCGGTTGGCGACGAAGTCGCGTACTGCCTGCCATATGCGAACCTGGCCGCCTTCTATGGGCGGATCGGCTTCCGGCTTGCCGCAAGGGACGCGCTGCCAGCGTTCCTGCAGGAGCGGCTAGGGGGCTATGCCGCGGCCGGACAGCAGGTCATGGCCATGGTGCGCGCAACGTAATCAGGAGTCATCAGCGGCCACGATCAGGTTCGTCAGCGCGGTCCGGCTCCGCCTGCGCATCGGATCGGCAAGGCCGGGTCGCCTAACGACGCCGCTCGCCGTCGCCATCCAGCGGGCGGCGCCCACCGCTACGGCGCGAACACCGCGCGCACGCAGCCATCCTTCTTGTGCTTGAACATGTCGTAGCCGCGCGGCCCGTCCTCGAGCGAGAAGCGGTGCGTGGCCAGGTAGGCGGGGTTCAGTTCGCCCTTCTGCGCGTGCGCCAGCAGCCGCTCCATATAGGCTTGCCCGTGCTGCTGGGCGGTGCGCACCGTCATGCCCTTGTTCATCAGCGCGCCCATCGGGAACTTGTCGAGCACCCCGTACACGCCGAGCACGGATAGCGTGCCGCCCTTGCGGCAGGCCATGATGGCCTCGCGCAGCGCCTGGCCGCGGTCCGTCTCCAGCCGCAAGGCCTGCTTGACGAGGTCGTAGGCGTATTGCGGGCCCGTGCCGTGCGCCTCCATGCCGACGGCGTCGATGCAGGCATCGGGGCCGCGTCCGCCCGTCATCTCCTTCAGCTCGTCCAGCACGCTGTCGACCTGCGTGTAGTCGATGGTTTCCGAGCCCGCGTGCTCGCGCGCCATCTGCAGGCGTTCGGGGAAACGGTCGATGCCGATCACCCGCTCGGCGCCCATCAGCCGCGCGCTCTGCTGCGCCATCAGGCCGACGCCGCCGCAGCCCCAGACCGCCACCGTGTCGCCCGGCTGGATGTCGCAGAAATCGGCGCCCATATAGCCGGTGGGCGCCGCGTCCGACAGGAACAGCGCGGTCTCGTCGGCGACCCCGTCGGGCACCTTGAAGCAATCGTTGTCGGCGAACGGCACGCGCACGTAGTCCGCGTGCGCTCCCGCGTAGCCGCCGAACGCATGGGTGTAGCCATAAATGCCGGCCGTGGTGTAGCCGCCCAGCAGCGGCTCCTGCAGTTCGGGCTTGGGATGCGTGTTGTCGCACAGCGAGTACAGCGCGTGCTGGCAATACCAGCACTGGCCGCACACGATGAACGAGGGGACGACGACGCGGTCGCCTTTCTTGACGCGCTTGACCTCCGTGCCGACTTCCTCGATCACGCCCATGAATTCGTGGCCGATCACGTCGCCCGCCTTCATGGTCGGGATGTAGCCGTCGATGAAGTGCAGGTCCGAGCCGCAGGTCGTCGACAGGCCCACGCGCAGGATGGCGTCGTAGGGGTTCACGATCTCGGGATCCTTGACCGTGCCGACCCGCAGGTCGTTCACGCCGTTCCAGTACAGTGCTCGCATGGTGTGCTCCTCAGTGCGTATCGGCGCGCGCAGCCGGCTGGCGCGCGGTGGTCGGGATCTCGCCGGACTCGACGAGGTTCTTGAAGCGCCGCAGCGCGCCTTCGGCGACGATGCGCAGCGGCGTGGTCCCCAGCAGTTCGACGAGCCACTCGCCGAGCGCGCCGCCCGGCGGTTCGAACCGCAATTGCAGGGTGACCACCGTGCCGCGGCCGGCCGGTGCAGGATGGAAGCGGATCCATCCCTCGTTCGAGACCGCCCCGCCGGACACGGTACGCCAGCCGATGCCCTCGTCGGTGCGGTCCACCATTTCCGTGTCCCACTCGCAGGCGCGGCCGAGCGGCCCCTCGACCTTCCAGTGCATGCGGCCGTCGCCCGTCGAGCGCACGGTCGCGAAGTTGGACATGATCTGGGGCAGCGTCCGCGGGTCGAGCCAGTACTGGCGCAGCTCGGCCGCCGTCTTGCCGATCGTGATCGAGCGATCCACCTCCAGCTCGCCGGTCCGCGCATGCGCAGACTGCGCGTGGCGCATCGCGCCGAGCGCGCCCACGCCGGCGACCGCCGTCAGCGCGAGCGCGGCGGCGCCTTTCTTCCTGCCGCCGAGGCTGGCCACGATGGCGGCCCCGCCCAGTGCGACGGGAATCCAGCCGAGATCGCGCGCCGGTCCGCCGGCCGCGCCGGAGCCGGACGAGCGGCCCCATTGCGATGCCTTGCCCCGTCCTGTAGCTTGGATACTGCTTGCCATGATGGATCCTCCCTTGCTGATCGCCCGCCTGGCGGACTGGTGATGCGTGGACGGCGCGCGGGCGCCGCATGACGATGTCAGTTGCGTGGCCGGGGCAGGCGCCAGAGCTGGGTCGGCAGGGCCAGCGGCGCATCCCGGTTGAAGAAGGCCGAGTCCTGGATGCGCGACGTGGTCACGTACAGGCTGCCGTCCGGGCCCTGGCTGAAGGTGTCCGGCCAGCGCAGGCGCGGGTCCTGCACCACCGTGCGCAGGCCACCGGCCGGTCCCTGGGACAGGTTGCGTGCCTTGATGGCGTTGTCCTCGATGGCCGTGACGTACAGGGTGTCGGTACCCCGTGCGATCCACAAGCCGTCCGTGGGGCCGACCTTGCCGTAGGGCTGGACCTGGCTGGAGAGGTCTTGGCCGGCCATGCCTGCGCCCGTCAGCGCGGCCGTCCGGATGCGGTACAGGGTCGTGCCGGTGAGCGCCTTCCAGTACAGCCAGGCGCCGTCCGACGACAGGGCGATGCTGTCCGCCGCGAAGAGCACGGGACGCCCATCCGGATAGCGCAGCGGCTTGCCGTCCGTGCGGACGACGACGCCTTTCTCGGGCTGGGTCGACGGATGGCCGTCCAGCACGCGGCGCGCCTTGCCGCTGGCCAGGTCCACCACGACCAGGGCGCCGCGCTGGCCGGCGTCCGTCAGGTAGGCATGCCTGCCGTCGGCCGAGAAACGGACGTCGTTCAGGTAGGAGCCGGGGATCGCGACGTCCTGGCCGAAGCGGATGACCTGGGCCACGCGGTCCGTCGCGAGATCGATGCGCACCAGCTTCGGTCCAACCGGCACGAGGCCGTCCACGGCGGGGGCCGCGGGATCGACGACCCACACGCTGCCGCGGCCGTCGGCCACCACGCTCTGCACGCAGACCCAGTGCTCGGCCGGGTCCAGCTCGTCGCGCCGCACGTTGCGCCAGGCATTCCATTGCGCGTCCGGATAAGGGCGCAGGCTCCCGTCCCGCAGGACCTCGGCGACGGAGACGGGCGCGTCTTCCGTCCAGCGGGGAAAATTCACGAACAGCCGGCCGCCCTCGCTGACGGTCACGCCCGTGACCTGGTGGTCGAACTGCGCCGCCTGCTGCAGGGCTGAGTCGGAACGCCTGTGTTCGGGCTGGACCGCGGGTGCCGCTTGCATTTGCGCGGGCGCCGGCCCGGGATGCAGGCCGGCGCCGGCGCCGGCGACGACGATGGCGAAGAGGTAGCGGGAAAACAGGGGAAGGGATCGCATGACGCTTCCTTTCTGAAGGTGCAGCGTGCGCTGCAGCGGGCTCCGTCGGGCACGAGACGGACTGGAGATGCGCCGTCATCCGACGGATCATGTGAAGGGTGAATGCGCGAGGCTACGCCGATGCGCGCGATGCCGCAAGACGTTTCAGGCGTGCGCGCCAAAAGGACTGAAAAGCGACTGGACCGCGTTCGTTTGCGCTACGCGCGTTTCGTGAGGCCGGCCCGGGCGTAGGCTACCGCGCACGTTTTCGGCGTGCCGCCGTGTGCCCACGTGGCAAGCGAATCGCCGCTTGCGGTTCGTCGAACCCCTGTCTAATCTGGGTCGCTTGTCCCGCGGGCTTCTTCCGCGGTATCGCCATTCTCTGCCTGGACGCGTGGCCGCGTCCTGTCATGCGGGACAGGCTTCTTCCCGGCAGCTTACAGGAGTTAATCATGAAAGCTGTTGTCTATCGCGGTCCCAACCAGGTCGCCGTCGAGGATGTGCCGGATCCGAAGATCGAACGTCCGACGGACGCCATCATCAAGATTACCAGCACGAACATCTGCGGCTCGGACCTGCACATGTACGAAGGGCGTACCGATTTCGAACAGGGCCGCGTGTTCGGCCACGAGAACCTCGGGGTGGTAATGGAAGTCGGCCCCGCGGTCGAGCGGCTGCAGCCCGGCGACTGGGTCTGCATCCCCTTCAACGTGAGCTGCGGCCACTGCAAGAATTGCGAACGCGGCCTCACCAATTACTGCCTGAAGGCGAACGAGCCCGGCGTGGCCGGGGCCGCGTTCGGCTTTGCCGACATGGGACCGTGGCAGGGCGGCCAGGCCGAGTTCCTGCGCGTGCCGTGGGCCGACTTCATGTGCCTGAAGCTGCCGCCGGACGCGGAACAGAAACAGGCCGACTACGTGATGTGCGCCGACATCTTCCCGACCGGTTGGCACGCGACCGAGCTGGCCGGCATGAAGCCCGGCGATGCGGTGGTCATCTACGGCGCGGGGCCCGTCGGGCTGATGGCGGCGCACTCGGCGATGATCAAGGGCGCGTGCAGCGTGATGGTGGTCGACTGCCATGCCGACCGCCTGAAGCTGGCGGAATCGATCGGCGCGATCGCGATCGATTACTCGAAGGAGGATCCCGTGCAGCGGGTCAAGGACCTGACCCATGGACTCGGCGCGGACGCGGGGTGCGAATGCGTCGGCTACCAGTGCCACGACCACCATCACCACCGGCAGGAGCGTCCCAACCTCACGATGAACAACCTGGTCAACTCGGTCAAGTTCACCGGCGGCATCGGCGTGGTGGGCGTGTTCGTCCCCGAAGATCCGAATGCATCGGACGAGCTGGAAAAGCAAGGGAAGATCGCGCTCGACTGGGGCATGCTCTGGTTCAAGGGGCAGCGGGTCGCGACGGGCCAGTGCCCCGTCAAGGCCTACAACCGCCAGCTGCGCGACCTGATCCACGTCGGCCGCGCCAAGCCCTCGTTCATCGTGTCCCATCAACTGACGCTGGACCAGGCACCCGACGCCTACCAGAACTTCGATCGGCGCGAGCACGGGTGGACCAAGGTGATCCTGCATCCGGGCTCCTAGCACGGCGGGGCGTCCGGCGGCATCGAACGCCCATGTTCCACTGACGTCTTCGTCCCGAGGCAAACCATGAACCCAGCCAGACCCTTAACCACGGGCAGCGCCGCCCAACTCTTCCAGCCGGACGCCCATGGCGCGACGGCCGGTGCCGCCCACGACCAGGAAGTGCCCGAGGTCGACCTGCTCAGTCCTCTGGCCCTGCGCGGCGTCACCATGCGCAACCGCATCGCCATGGCGCCGATGTGCCAGTATTCGGCCCAGGAAGGCATGGCCAACGACTGGCACCTCGTGCACCTCGGCAGCCGTGCCGTGGGTGGCGTCGGGCTCGTGCTCGTCGAGGCCACCGGCATCACGTGGGACGGCCGCATCACACCGGGCGACCTGGGGATCTGGAGCGACGATCACGTCGAGCCGCTGGCCCGGATCGCCCGCTTCGTGCAGAGCCAGGGCGCCGTCGCCGGCATCCAGCTCGCACACGCGGGCCGCAAGGCGAGTACCGCAGCGCCCTGGACGGGCGGCGCGACGCTGGCGACGCCGGAAGAGGGAGGCTGGCCCGTCGTCGCCCCCAGTCCGATCCCGTTCCACCCGGGCGATCCGACGCCCGTGCCGCTGGACGAAGCCGGCGTCGACGGGATCGTCGACGCGTTCGAGACCGCGGCGCGGCGCGCCCTGGCGGCCGGGTTCGAGGTGCTCGAGATCCACGCCGCGCACGGCTACCTGCTGCACCAGTTCCTGTCGCCGCACAGTAACCAGCGCGAAGACCAGTATGGCGGCAGCCTGGAAAACCGGATGCGCCTGGTGCTGCGCGTGACCGAGCGCGTGCGCGCCGCCATGCCCGACAGGCTGCCCCTGTTCGTGCGCATCTCCGCCACGTACTGGGTCGCCGGAGGTTGGGACATCGAACAGTCGGTCGAACTGTCGCGGCGCCTGAAGGACCTGGGCGTCGACCTCATCGACGTTTCGACGGGCGGCAACCTGCCGACGGCGCGCATTCCCGTGGCCAAGCGCTACCAGATACCGTGCAGCCGCCGCATCCGCGACGGCGCCGGCGTCCCGACCGGCGCCGTCGGCCTGATCACGGATCCGAAGGAGGGCGACGAGATCGTTACCGGCGGCGACGCCGACCTGGTGCTGCTCGGGCGCGAACTGCTGCGCGAGCCGTACTGGGCATTGAAAGCGCAGCATGCGTTCGAGGAGGAGCCGGATTGGCCGGTCCAGTACGGGTACGCGGTGAAGCGGCGGGCGAAGTGAGCGCGTAGCGAACACGACGAGGTCCGCTCCGCGTGTCGGGGACTGCTCAGGGATGCGCGCCTTCGCCGTCGCGGGCGTATGCAGCGGGCCGGAAGTCGGATTCGGCCATGCCGTCGGGGATCGCGTGCCGGATCAGGCTGGCCAGCATCGACAGGCCGATGAGGAACAACAGTGCGAGTATGGGACGGAATCGCCGGCGGCAGCTTCTGCGCGGTGATCTGGTATAAATTGTTGAAGTAGACGCTCCGGCTGCGCGTGAACTTCGATGCGCGTGACGCCGGGATGGTCAAGCTGTTCGAGGCGAGCGCGCCGGGCTGGGCGACTGCAATGGCGTGACAGATAGGAAGCGGACATGGAAATGCCGTCGACGCCAACTCGGCGGGAGGCGGCGCCACGCGACGCGACGGACGGTGGCGGCACGAATCCATGCGGCTAAAAGGATCGCGTGAGTCGACGCAAGGTTCGCAAAGCGTCTAAGCGACACGGCTCGCGGATCGGAGCCGATTGTCGTGGGTCTGCCGCGTTGAAGAGGTCGATTTATGCGATGCATCACGCCATATCACGGCTTTTTGCTAAATTCGCATAATCTATATTATGTCAAATTCGGGATATGGATCAGTGCCACCAATGTCCCGCCTCGCCCGGAGGACCCGGACCACCCCATGTATCGAATCCTTATCGCGCCCATCCAGCCCGGTCGATATCCGGTACCGGATGGGACGCCTCTACCTTCTCAGGCTGCCGCCTTTACCGCTGCCGGCGTACCGGTCATGCGCGCGACGGCCGTATCCGTCGTCCACAGCGCATTCGCCAGCCAGCGGAAGTTGATCAGCGCGGCCAGGTAGCCGTCGCCTTCCGGCAGCATGCTGCCCGCGGTGGCGTCGCGCACGACGGCCACTTCGATGCCGTGCTCGACGAAATCGCGCAGGTGCGATTCGATGCAGAAGTTCGCGGCCATGCCGGCCAGGATGACCTGGTCGACTTTCTTCTTGCGCAGCTGGAAGATGACGTCGTTCGTTTGCGGGCCCGCGATCTTGTGCGGCGAACAGACGATCGTCTTGCCGTCCTCGATGTAGTCTCGGAATTCGGGCATCCAGTCGGCGCCGGAACCTTCGAAACCTTCCAGCGACAGCGCGCTGGGGCGGTCGAACATGTGCAGCCCGTGCATGAGGCGCTCGCCGGGCGCCGCGAAATCCCATTTGTGGTCGTGCGGATAGTAGTAATGCGGCGAGATGATGACCGGCAGGTCGACCTGCTTGGCCGCCGCGAACAGGCGCTCGAGGTTCGGCACCGTGTTGTGGTGCGTGATGCTCGCGCCGAACGCGCCCCAGGCCACGCCTTTCGGGCTCAGGAAGTCGATCTGCGGGTCGATCACGACCAGCGCCGCGCGCGACAGGTCCAGCTGCACGTCGACCTGCGGCAGGCCCGGGTTCGCCGGGTCCGCATACGGATCGGCTGCTGCGCCATTCGGGTTGTTCTTGGTATCCATGGCATTTCCTTTCAGGTTCGTTTTGGTTGAGCGGGCACCGCGTCGCGGCCCCGCGTTCTCGCTCCGGAGACGGGAAAATCGTACTCGTCCCGCGCGCCGATGCAAAAGGAAATGTGGCCACCCACGCCCTATGGTGGGCCGCCGTTTGGCCGGGGCATGGCGGCAGTCGCAGCAACCCTGCTGTTCGACCAGCTGCCAGGATCGGGCAGGCGCCCTATCGTCACGGGCGAGAGGGCACCGAAAATGCAACTCGACATTATGAATACTAATGTCGAGTTTGATGGATTGGCGGGATGATGCCGAACCGTCGGAACATTCCCGGAACAGAATATGCATTTGAGTGCGGCCAACGGCCCCCATTGCGCCTGCACGTTCGGCGTCGCCGACGGTCTTGGTGTCGCTCTTCCCCGAGCCTCTTCGCGGGCAGGAATCTGCATGCACGTCTACAAGACAACCGTGGTCCACATCGATGGCGCGCCCGAGCAGGAAAGCCGGTTCGCCCTCGCCGCCCCGTTAGTGCGTCGCGCGCGGTGCGTACCTGGTCGGCAGTGCCGCTACCAGCATCGCCTTGCTTGACTACACCCTGCTCACCGGCTCGATCTGCGCGCCTGCGGCCGATGCCGGCGCGGACTCCCGGGACTTGCGCGATTGCCGCCGGTGATCAACGCAAAGCGGTCCCCACCCTGCTCCAGCCGCTATCGACCGATATGACTTCGAGCCCGGCTGCCGGGAGCGCGTTCCCGCCCCCTCCTCCACCGCGGCGCGGTGCCGGCGAGAGCCGTCAGAGGATGCCGCGCCCGTTCACGGAAGCGATGATCTCGTCGTAGCGCTCGTTGTCCGTCTTGTGCAGATAGGCCGCCGTCGTCGCGATATTGGCGTGGCCGGCCGTGTCCTGCAGCGTCTTGAGCTGCACGCCGTTGTTGGCGTGGTTCGTCAGCATGCTGTGGCGCAGCCAGTGCGCCGACGCCTGGCGCAAGGCGGCGGCCGTGTCGGCATCGCCCCGGGCCGCGGCGACGCCGGCCGCGTCGGCGAAGACCGCCTTGATCGCTTCGGACGCCGCCTCGTCGGTGATGCGCGACAGCGTGCGGCTGCGGCTGGACAGCACCAGGGGCATGCGGTCGCTGCGGCTCGCCTGGGGCGGCAGGTCGAAGGCGATGCGGTAGGCCTGGAAGGCGTCGAGCATGTCGGGCGGCACCGGCAGGCGGCGCGGCTTGCTGCCCTTGCCGACGACGTCCAGCCACCAGCGGCCATTGCCCTCGGTGTAGATCGCGCCCATCGGGGCGCCGACGATTTCGTTCAGGCGCGCCCCCGTGTGGGCGAACGCGACGAGCAGGAAGCGGTCGCGCGCGCGCCGGCGCAGGTCGGCGGGTGTTTCGGCCGCCCGCGTGGAGACGGTCTCCAGCGCCAGCGCGATCGCGCCCTGCGTCAGGTAGCGCGTGATACGGCTGGCCGTCGGGGCCCGCACGTTGCGCACCAGGGCGGCCGGGTTGCGGCGCAGGTAGCCCGTCTGTTCGGCAAAACTCAGCAGCGCCTTCACGGCGATCATCGCCTGGCGCCGGCTCGGGTCGGACAGCGGCCCCGTGAACGGGCGGTAGCGCGCGTCGCTGCGCGGCCACTTGGTCTTGGACACCCAGGCGGGCGGCGGATCCTTGAGGAATTCCTTGTAGGCGGTCAGGTCGGCGACGTTCAGCTGCACGAGCGTCTTGCCGGCCTCCTCGCGGCACCAGGTCAGGAAACGGAACAGTTCCTTCTGGGTGTTCTGGATGGACTTCGGGCTCAATTCGCCGTGGGCGATGAATTCGCGCGCCAGTTCGATGTCCGTGGTCGCCTCGGTGATGGGGTCGTCGGCCGTGCGGAACATCTTGACGTGCATCCGTCCGCTCTCCCCGCTCACGAGATGGTCCGGCGTCGTAGGACCCAGGTCGATGGGGAAAAAATTCGGCATGGCGGCAATGGAATGAGACTGTATCTATATACAGTATAGCATCGGGCATCCGGACGCGACAGTGTTGCCGTCACCCGTGCGCCCCACGCCAGTAGCGGGCATACAGGGCGTTGTTCAGCAGCAGCACGGCAGCGGCCAGCAGGTACTGGATGCCCCGGTCGAGTCCCGCCGGATAGACCACGGGCAGCAGGTAGTGCGCGACGAAGCTTTCCCCGTAGACGCCCTCGCCCGCCAGCAGGCGCAGGCGGATTTCCAGGCCCGTCAGCGGACAGGCTGCGCCGGCCGCCTCGACCGTGAAGCCCCAGGCGACGGCCGCCAGGTGCCAGGGCAGCAGCCGGGGCCGGCGCGCCACCAGCAGTGCGCCGAAGGCGACGAACAGGATGAATGCCAGGTGCAGCACGAGGACGGCATCGGCGAGGACACGGTAGGCCATGGCGGCAAGGAATGGTTGGTGGACGGCGAGCCCGCACGCCTGATCGACATCAAGCCAGCACCGAAACGTCCACCTATCCTGCATCAGACTTCCCGGCGCGGCCGCACGGCTGGCGGCGCAAGCCCCCGGCCGCCTCGCCGTCGACACGTCGCCGAACTCCACGCCGCCGGTAATGTCTGAACAAGCACACGACAAGGCAAGCCCATGGCAACCAATACGGCATTCCGGCTGCGCGTGCGCGCGCCTCCGAGCCCTGCGCCCGGGATGACTGTCGCGCGCAGGCTGCTTCGCGTCGCATGTGCGCTGCTGGCGCTCCTTCTCGCATTGTTGCCCGTCGCGGCCACCGGCGCACCCGGCGTCGGGCTGATCCGCATCGACGGGGCGATCGGTCCGGCCAGCGCCGACTACCTGGTCCGGGGACTGGCCCGGTCGGCCGCCGCCAATCACCAGCTCGTGGTCGTCGAACTCGACACGCCGGGCGGGCTGGATACGTCGATGCGCAGCGCCATCAAGGCGATCCTGGCCTCGCCCGTCCCCGTGGCCGTCTTCGTCGCGCCCGGCGGGGCACGCGCCGCCAGCGCCGGCACCTACTTGCTGTACGCGAGCCATATCGCCGCCATGGCGCCGGGCACCAACCTGGGTGCGGCGACGCCGGTCGCCGTCGGAATGGAACCACCCGGAGCACCCGGCGGCCAGCCGCCGCGCGGCGAGGAGCGTGCGCTGGCCGGCAAGGATGATCGGGCGGCGGGGCCGAAGACACCGGCACCCGATGCCGACGGCGCCATGGCGCGCAAGCAGGTCAACGATGCGGCCGCCTATTTGCGCGGCCTGGCCCAGCTGCGCGGACGCAACGCCGACTGGGCCGAGCGCGCCGTGCGCGAGTCGGTGAGCCTGACGGCCGACGAGGCGCTGGCCTTGCGCGTCGTCGACTACGTCGCGCCGGACGTGCCGGCCCTGCTGGCGCGCGTGGATGGCAGCCGCATGGCCGTGCAGGGGCAGGTGCGCCAGCTGCATACGCGCGGCGCGCCGCTGGCGCGCTACGAACCCGACTGGCGCACGAACGTGCTGGCGGCGATCACGAACCCCAGCGTGGCCCTGCTCCTGATGACCATCGGCATCTACGGACTGGTGTTCGAGTTCATGAACCCCGGCGTGGTCGTGCCGGGCGTCGTGGGCGGCATCTCCCTGCTGCTCGGCCTGTACGCGCTGCAGCTGCTGCCCGTGAACTATGCCGGGCTGGGCCTGATCGTGCTGGGCCTCCTGTTCATGGTGGGCGAAGCCTTCCTGCCCAGCTTCGGCATCCTCGGCATCGGTGGCGTCGTGGCCTTCGTGGCGGGCGCCCTGATCCTCGTCGACACGGAGCTGCCCGGCTACGGCGTGCCGCCCATCCTCGTCGCCGTGCTGGCCCTGGCCAGCGCCTTGCTTCTCATCGGCACCGTGCAGGTGGCCATGGCCACGCGGCGCCGGCCCGTCCGCAGCGGGGCGGCGGCGCTGGTGGGTGCCGTTGGCCACGTCGAGCAGCTCGCCGGAAGCGATGGCCGTTCGGCGTGGGCACGCGTCGAGGGTGAGCTGTGGCAGGTGACGGGCGACGTGCCGCTGCGCCCGGCGCAGGCGGTCATCGTCACGGCGCGCGACGGGCTCGTCCTGCAGGTCGTGCCCGCCACCATGGACAAGGGAGAGCGGCGATGATCCTCGACGTCGGCTTCGGCCTCGGCGCCCTGCTCGTGCTGCTGTTGCCCCTGGTCCTGTCCGCCTTCAAGATCCTGCGCGAATACGAGCGCGGCGTCGTGTTCCAGCTGGGGCGGTTCTGGGGCGTGAAGGGACCGGGGCTGATCATCATCATTCCCGTGCTGCAGCAGATGGTGCGGGTCGACTTGCGCACGATCGTGCTCGACGTGCCGACCCAGGACGTGATCTCGCGCGACAATGTCTCCGTCAAGGTCAACGCCGTCATCTATTTCCGCGTGGTGGATCCGGAAAAGGCTATCATCCAGGTCGTCAACTTCATGGAAGCGACGAGCCAGCTGGCCCAGACCACGCTGCGGGCCGTGCTGGGCAAGCACGAGCTGGACGAAATGCTGGCCGAGCGCGAGCGCCTGAACATCGACATCCAGCAGGTGCTGGACGTGCAGACCGACGCCTGGGGCATCAAGGTGGCGAACGTCGAGATCAAGCACGTGGACCTGGACGAGTCGATGATCCGCGCCATCGCCCGCCAGGCCGAGGCGGAACGGGAACGGCGCGCCAAGGTCATCCACGCGGAGGGCGAACTGCAGGCTTCCGAGAAACTGCAGCAGGCGGCCGTGGTGCTTTCGCGGCAATCCGGGGCGATGCAGCTGCGCTACCTGCAGACGCTCAGCGCCATTGCGGGGGACAAGTCGTCGACCATCGTGTTTCCCCTCCCGATCGAGCTGCTGCCCGGCGTCCATGCGCCGCCCCGATAGACGTCATTCGATGGTGGAAGGAAAACATGCTTGCTGGACCACATCTGCCTTTCGGCCAGGTAGCGCGCGCACGGTTGGCGCGCGTTTGCAGCCTCGTCCCTCCTACGGGAGAATGGCTGCAAGCGTTTTCGATCGAAAGGACTCCGCATGAGCATCACCGTCAACAATACCAATCCGGATACCGTCAAGGTCACCCTGTTCGGCGAGCTGCAGGACGGCACGTTCGACGCCAAGGTCATGGCCGAAACCGACGTCCCCTACACGCGCTGCTGGGACAACGAGATCGAGCAGCGCATCATCTACATCCAGCCGGATCCCGAGCAGCTGCAGGCGATCCTGAAGGCGCTCAACGAGCGCCGGCTGTCGCTCGACCAGCTGCAGGAGTTCGGCAGCGTGGCGGGCGGCACGTCGGAAATCCCCGTCTGAAGGAAGGAAACCACGATGAATGCACAGGACACGAACGGGGCCGGCCAGGGTGGACATGCGCCCGACATCGGCATCGGCGGCATCACCAGCGGCGAGGAAGGCGCGACGCCCGGCCACGAGACCATGGCCGAGACGGGCGGCAGCGGCGGCGACGCGCTGACGCAGCCGCGGCGCGAGGAAGCGGCCCCCGCAACGCCGTCGACGGCACGGCAGGACGCGGCGGACGACGAGCCGGAGCCCGAAGGGGCCGATACGGCTGCAACGCATATCGCCCGCGGCGCCCAGGACACGCGCAGCCACCAGGCCAGTCCCGGGGATACGGGGCTGGGCACGCCCGAGACGGGCGGCAACCAGAGCGAGCGCGACCTGGCGCCGCCGCGTGTGCGCTGACGCTTCACACTAGCAGGTCGCGCTGGAACGCGCGCTGAAACGAGGGCCGCCGGCTTGTAGCGCCCGGCGACCCCGCACTCAAGCGGCCATGCGCCGGCACTCCTCGGCGCAGCGGCGGCAGGCGGCCGCGCATTGCTGGCAGTGGTCCATCTGGTGCTTGCCGCATTCGGCCGCACAGGCGTCGCATGCGTCGGCGCACAACGCACAGACGGCCTTCGTCAATTCGCCCCCGCGCGCCATGATGGCGGCGGCCGTGCGGCACAGCTGGGCACAATCCATATCCAGTGCGATGCAGCGCGCCATCATCTTGACGTCGTCTTCCTGCAGGCAGGCGGTGGAGCAGTTGTCGCATGCCGCCGCGCAGGCGTAACAGGCTTCGATGCAGCTGCGCATCGTGTCGATCGGTCGGTCCTGGGCCATCGATTCCTCCTTGGTGCTGGTGAATGGACGGACATCCCTTCGCCGCGCGGCCGGTGTCGTCCCGGCTCGCGCGTCGAGGGACCAGCTTAGCATGGTGCCTCCGCGAGGCTCGCCCGGCTCGGCCCCGGCGCCGGCTTATTGCGCCTGCTTGACGACGGCGCCGCCCTTCATGACGAACTTCACGCGGGTCAGCTCGGCCGGGTCCGCCAGCGGGTCGCCGCTCACGGCCACCAGGTCGGCGTACTTCCCGGCCGTGACGGAACCGACGCGGTCCTTCCAGTCCAGCAGCTCGGCGCCACGGATGGTGGCGGCCTGGATCGCCTGCATCGGCGTCATGCCGTACTTGACCATGTAGTGGAACTGGCGCGCATTGTCGCCGTGCGGGTAGACGCCGGCGTCGGTGCCGAACGCCATCTTCGCGCCGGCCTGGAACGCCTTCCTGAAATTGTCGCGCTGGACCTGGCCGACCATGCGCTCCTTTTCCAGCGACTCGGGCAGCATGCCGGCCGCGGCGCCTTCCTGCAGGATGTAGTCGTCGTTATAGATGTCCATGACGAGGAAGGTTCCCTTTTCGCGCGCCAGGCGGATGCCTTCGTCGTCGATCAGGCTCGCGTGCTCGACGGAATCGACGCCGGCCAGGATGGCGTCGCGGATCGCGCTCGCGCCGTGGGCGTGGGCGGCCACGCGGCGGCCCAGCTTGTGCGCTTCCTCGACGATCGCCTTCATCTCTTCCAGCGTGTATTGCTGGGCGCCCGCTTCGTCGCCCTTGGACAGCACCCCGCCCGACGCGCAGATCTTGATCGTGTCGGCGCCGTACTTGGCCATCTGGCGCACCTTGGCGCGCGCCTGCCACGGGCCGTCGGCCACGCCCGCCTCCGTGTAGTGGAAGTCGGCCGGCAGCAGGTTGTTGTCGCAATGGCCGCCCTGGATGCCAAGGGCGTAGCCGGCCACGCGCATGCGCGGCCCGTCCAGCTCGCCCTCGTTGATGGCGTCGCGCAGGGCGATGTCGCCGTAGCCGCCGGCGCCGACGTTGCGCACGGTCGTGAAGCCGGCTTCCAGCGTGACCCTGGCGGCATGCGCCCCGTACAGCGCGGCGCGGATGTCGGACACGCCCAGCGACTGGTAGCCGTGCAGGCGCGGGTCGCCCGTCAGGTGCACGTGGGCGTCGATCAGGCCCGGCAGCACGGTCGACGCGGACAGGTCGATGAGGCGCGCGCCGGGCGGCACCGCGGTCGACGCGCTGGGCCCGACGGCGCTGATGCGCTGGCCGCTGACGATGATCGTCTGGTCGGCGAGCACCTTGCCGGCGACGACGTCGACGAGCTTGCCGGCGCGGATGGCGACGACCTGTTCCGCGCCGCTGGCGGATGCGGCAAACCCGAGCGCGGCCAATGCTGCCGCGAGCACATGATGTTTCATTGCGGACTACTTTCGATGGTGGGAGAAGACGGGTGGCCGGCGTCCTGTCGCCGTCGTTCACGCGCGAGGCGGCGCCAGTTCAGCCACGAAACGACGGCATTGATCCAGAAGCCGGCGTACAGCACGGAGGTCAGGACCAGTCCCCGGCTGTAGTAGAGCGGGACGGCGATGGTGTTGACGAGCACCCAGAACGGCCAGTTCTCGACCCGGCGCTGCATCATGAGGATCTGGCCGATGACGGAAAACACCAGCACGGCGGAATCGATGAACGGGGCGTAGGCGTTCGTGGTCAGATGCAGCAGCGTGCCGTAGGCGGCCGTCGCCAGCACGCCGGCGGGCACGATCCACAGCAGGCTCCTGGCACTTGCATGGGTGATGGGCAGCGGCTCCCCATGGTCGCCGCGCACCCACTTCCACCAGCCCAGCACGCTGGTGGCGACGAAGAAGCCCTGCAGGACGACGTCGGCATACAGACGGTTGTCCGCATACAGCATGCCGAACAGCGTGCAGCCGACGATGCCGGTCCACCAGGTGTGGACGTTGTTGCGGCCGGCCAGCACGATGGCCAGGGCGGTGAAGACGTTTGCCGCCAGTTCGAGCGGCTTGACCAGCTCCGTCATCCTGCTCCGCCCTGCCCGTTCGAATCCATCGACGCTCCCGTTGAAGAAGCGCCTACTGTACGACAGCCCCTGCTTTTATTGCAAGAGAGGAATTGCTCTCGCAGGGGAGGGTCACAGCTTCAGCGTGCGGTGCTCGCTGTCCATGTCCGGCGTGGTGCCCGTCACCGCCGCCTTGGCCATGGCGAACATGCGCACCATCTTGCTGTCGTTCGAATCCCAGTACTCGGCCGAGTGCGGGTCGACGCGCACCAGCACGGCGTGCTCGTCGTCCGGGCCGGCCGGGAACCAGGCCTGGGCGCCGGCATTCCACTTCGCGCGGATCAGTTCGCGGTCGACGACGCGCTCGGCGGTGCCGCTGACGGACACGTACAGGCTGTCGTCCGGGTCGGCGAACGCCAGGTTCACCTGCGGACGGTGGGCGATGCAGTCCCACAGCGACGTCAGGGTCGAGGTGAAGAACCAGATGCCGCCGTCCTCGTCGACGTCTTCCTTCGTCATCGGCTGGCTCAGCAGGTGGCCGTGGGCGTCCTGCCAGGTAAACATGGGAAAGCGGACGTCCGCGATCTTGGCCTTCAACTGGGCCACGTTGTTAGCGTCATGGGTGGTCATGGTAGATCCTTTCTGTTTCGACAAGCCTCGATCGTCGCGGATTGCCGCCTGCCCGTCCGTGCGGCGGCGTACCGATGACGCCCGCAGTCCTTTGAGCACTGTCAAGGGCGCCGGAAAGCACGGGATGGCGCCCGTTGCATCGCAATATAATCCTCCTGCTGTCCGCAGCGGCGCCGGCGCGCCGCCCAACGAGCTGGAACCGCACGAGGATGGAACCGCCATGGACCACCACGCACATCACGCCCAGTCCGTCGTCCCGCGGGGTGCCGCCGCCGGGCCGGCGCCGCGCATGCTCCCGCAGGCCGCCTGAGCGGATGCCGAGGCCATGGGTGCGCAACATCCCGCCAGTGCCACGCTGTCCGCTCCGGGCGAGCGCACGCGCCTGGTCGCCCACCTCGTCGACGGCCTGGACGGCGCCCAGCTCGACGGGGCCCTGCTGAACCTGATCCGCCACCTGCCGGCCGGACGCTACCGCCACGCCATCGTCTGCCTGCACGAACACGGAGAATACGTGGGCGAACTGCGCGCCCGCGGCGTCGACGTCGTCAACCTGCACCGGCGCGAAGGACGCGATCCCTTCCTGTGGCTGCGCATGTACCGCGCGCTGCGGGCGCTGCAGCCCGACCTGGTCCACACCCGCAACCGCTCCGGCCTGCCGGCCCAGCTGGTGGCGGCGCTGGCCGGCGTGCGCCTGCGCGTGCATGCCGAACACGGCCGCGAGGATGCCGCCGGCCAGGGCGGCTGGATCCTGCGCCGCCTGCTGCGCCCCCTGATCGGGCATTTCATCGCCGTCAGCAGCGACCTCGAACAGTGGCTGATCGACGCCGTCGGTGCCGAGCCGGCGCGCGTGTCGCAGATCGCGAACGGGGTCGACAGCGTGCAGTTCCACCCGCGCCTGGGCCCGTCCGCCGCCGTCGGGCCGCCCGGCTTCATGCAGGACGGCGCCTTTGTCGTCGGCAGCGCGGGGCGCATGACGGACGCCGCCAGCCACGTCACGCTGGTCGAGGCCTTCCTGCGCCTGATCGCCTCGCCGCACCCGGCCCATGCGCGGCTGCGCCTGCTGATCGTCGGCGACGGGCCCGCGCGCCAGGAATGCCAGTCGCTGCTGAACCGGGCCGGGGCCGGCGCGCGCGCCTGGCTGCCTGGCGCGCGCGCCGACCTGCCGCAGCTGCTGCGCGCGATGGACTTGTTCGTGCTGCCGGCGCCGTCCGAGGACAGGACGAACGCCATCCTGCAGGCGATGGCCAGCGGCCTGCCCGTCGTCGCCAGCGCGGTGGCCGGGAATGCGGAACTGGTCCACGCCGGCTTCACGGGCATCCTGGTGCCGCCGCTGGCGCCGGACCTGCTGGCCGCGGCCATCGCCGACTACTGCCGCATTCCAGACATGGCCGCCCGCCACGGCGCCAGGGCGCGCAGCCAGGTCATCGCGCGCCACAGCATGCCGGCGATGGCGCGCGACTACCTGGCCGTCTACGACACGCTGGCGCGGGGAGGCGCCGACCTGCCCCGTGGCGGCGGCCGGCACGACTGGGATGCCTGACCGGGATGCCCGATGCGCGTCCTGCACCTGTTCGAGCACGCCGTGCTCCTTCCCACGGATTACGCCCGCCGCGCGCTGGCCTTGCTGGAAGGCTTGCGCGGCCAGGGCGTGCAGACGGTGCAGCTGGCCGGCCCCGCGACGCGCAACGCCGGCGCTGGTGCCGTGCCGGCGGGCTGGCAGTTCTACCGGACGGCGCCGGTCCGGCCGCCGGGCTGCCTGACGAACTGCATGCCGGGCTGCCTGACGGGCTGCATGCCGGGCTGCCTGAGCCGCGGCGCCGGCGGCCTGCTGCTGGCGCGGCGCCTGCACGACGTGGCGCGCCTGACCCGGCCGCAACTCATCCACGTCCATGCCGGCAGCCGCCACGCCCTCGCGGCCTGGCCGGCCGCACGGCTGGCCGGCCTGCCGCTGCTGGTCGAGGCGGACCGGCGCGGCGGTGCGGATGCGGCGCTGCCCCTGCTGGACCGGCTCGCCTGGCGCGGCGCGGACGCGCTGGTGGCGGCGACGCCCGACGCCCGGGCCCTGCTGCGCGCGGGCGGCATTCGCGCGCGCCGCATCGCTGTGCTGCCGTCCGCCGCGGACCTGCCCGGCGCCTGTGTCGCCACGCGGGTGCCGCCCGGTCTGGAAGGCGCGCCGCTGCTGGCCTATGCCGGGCCGCTGGAACGTGCCGACGGCATCGACCTGCTGCTGGAGGCGCTCGCGCTGCTGCGGCGCACCCGGCCGGCGCTGCGCCTCGTCGTCGCCGGCGCGGGCCTGCGCCTGGACGAACTGGCGCAGCGCGCCGCCGCCCTGGGCCTGCGCGGCCACGTCGTCTTTACGGGAGAGCTCGCGGGACGCCGCATCGCCGACCTGCTGCCGCGCGCCGACGTCACCGTGTTTCCCGCGATGCCCGGTTCCCGCGCGGCCGGCATGGCGCCGCCGCGCCAGCTGCTCAATGCGATGGCGCGGGGCTGCACGGTCGTCGCCTCCGACATCGCCTGCCACGCGGGGCTGCTGGTCCACGGCCACAACGGCGTGCTGTTTCGCGCCGGCAGCCGCACGGCGCTGTGTGGCGCCCTCGCGCGCCTGCTGGACGAGCCGCTGCGCCTGCGCCCGCTCGGCCGGGCCGCGGCCGAGACCATCGCCGCGCGGCACAGCTGGCCCGTCACGGCGGCGCGCTACCGCAAGCTGTACGAGACGATCCTGCACGACCATCGCCGCCATCCCGGGGTGCCGGGATGCCGCCGGCGCGGAGGCGCCGATGCATGAATATCATGTCCGGCCGGGCGACGCCCGCACAAATCGTCTATAGTGATGCTCTTTCGACATACCTATAACAATCCAAGAGTCTTGCGATGAAATTTGACGTCGTCATCGTCGGCAGCGGCCTGGCCGGCCTGTCCGTTGCCCTGCACCTGGCCCAGACCCGCAAGGTCGCCATCATCTCCAAGCGCGAACTGCTCGAAGGGGCCAGTAACTGGGCCCAGGGCGGCATCGCCGCCGTGCTCGACTCGGGCGACAGCCACGACCAGCACATCGCCGACACCCTCGTCGCCGGCGCCGGCCTGTGCGACGAAGGGGCGACCCGCTACATCGTCGAGCACGGCCGCGAAGCCATCGAATGGCTGATCGACCAGGGCGTGCCCTTCACCCGCGACGAGAGCGCGGAAATGGGCTTCCACCTGACCCGCGAGGGCGGCCACAGCCAGCGCCGCATCATCCACGCGGCCGACGCCACGGGCCACGCCGTGCAGGTGACGCTGGAACAGAAGGTGCGCAACCACCCGAACATCGCCCTGTTCGAACACCACAGCGCGATCGACGTGATCACCTCGGACAAGCTGACGCCCACCGGCGTGCACGGCGGCGCCCCGGCGCTGGCGGGCCAGCCGCGCTGCCACGGCGTCTACGTCCAGGACGGCGCCACCGGCAAGGTGCTGACCTTCGAGGCCGAGCACACGGTGCTGGCCACGGGCGGCGCCGGCAAGGTCTACCTGTACACGACGAATCCGGACACCGCGACGGGCGACGGCATCGCGATGGCCTGGCGCGCCGGCTGCCGCGTGTCGAACATGGAATTCATCCAGTTCCACCCGACCTGCCTGTACCACCCGTACGCGAAATCCTTCCTGATCAGCGAAGCGGTGCGCGGCGAAGGCGGCTTGCTGAAACTGCCGCCCGAGGCCGGTGCGACGGCCGGGACCCGCTTCATGCCGGCCCACGACGAGCGCGGCGAGCTGGCCCCGCGCGACGTCGTCGCCAGGGCCATCGACTTCGAGATGAAGAAGCGCGGCCTCGACTATGTCCACCTGGACATCAGCCACCAGAGCCCGGAATTCATCCAGGAGCACTTCCCGACCATTTACGCGCGCTGCCTGGAACTGGGCATCGACATCACGAAAGAGCCGATTCCCGTGGTGCCGGCCGTCCACTTCACCTGCGGCGGCGTCGTGACGGACCTGGCCGGACGCACCGACATCGCCGGCCTGTACGCCGTCGGCGAGACCGCGTGCACGGGCCTGCACGGCGCCAACCGCCTGGCCAGCAATTCGCTGCTCGAATGCCTCGTCGTGGGACGTGCCTGTGCGCAGTACATCGCGGCGGCGCCGTCCGTGGGGCAGCCGCAGCTGCCGTCCTGGGACGAAAGCCGCGTTACCAACGCCGACGAGGAAGTCGTGATCGCCCACAACTGGGACGAGCTGCGCCGCTTCATGTGGAACTACGTCGGCATCGTGCGCACGAACAAACGCCTGGAACGCGCCGAGCACCGCATCAAGCTGCTGAAGGAAGAGATCGGGGAGTACTACCGCAATTTCCGCGTCACCAACGACCTGCTGGAACTGCGCAACCTGGTCGAAGTAGCGCACCTGATCGTGCGCAGCGCGCTGTCGCGCCACGAAAGCCGCGGCCTGCATTATTCGCGCGACTATCCGGACACGCTGCCCAAGGCCCTGCCGAGCGTGCTGGCCCCGGGGCCGCGCTGACGTGAAGGGCAAGCTCGCGTCGTCGCTGACCCCGTCGACCGCCCTGCTGCTGACCGTCCCGCCGCTGCTGTGGGCCGGTAACGCCATCGTCGGCCGCCTCGTGCGCGAGGCCGTGCCGCCGATGACCCTGAACCTGCTGCGCTGGACCATTGCCCTGCTGGTGCTGCTGCCGCTCGGGCGTGCCGCCCTGCGTCCCGGCAGCGGCGTGCTGGCCAACTGGCGCCGCTACGCGCTGCTGGGCCTGCTGGGCATCGGCATGTACAACTCGCTGCAGTACCTGGCCCTGCAGAGTTCCACGCCCATCAACGTGACGCTCGTCGCTTCCGGCATGCCCGTCTGGATGATGCTGGTGGGCCGCCTGTTCTTCGGCGTGCCCGTGCGCGGACGCCAGGTCGGCGGCGCCGTGCTGTCGATCGCCGGGGTGCTCGTCGTGCTGTGCCGCGGCGACGTCGGTCAGCTGCTGGCGCTGCGCCTCGTCGCCGGCGACCTGTACATGATCCTGGCGACCATCGCCTGGTCGTTCTACAGCTGGATGCTGCTGCAGCCGAAGGACGTGCCGGCGCTGCGCGGCGACTGGGCCGCCTTCCTGCTCGCCCAGGTCGGCTATGGCCTGTTGTGGTCCGGCCTGTTCGCGGGCGCCGAATGGTCGCTCGGCGCGCCCCCGATCGCCTGGAGCCCCGCGGTGGCGGCGGCGCTGCTGTTTGTGGCCGTCGGCCCCGCCGTGCTCGCGTTCGCGCTGTGGGGCGCGGGTATCCGCCGCGCCGGTCCCGGCATCGGCGCCTTCTTCGTCAACCTGACGCCGCTGTTCACGGCCCTGCTGTCGTCGGCCTTCCTGGGCGAATTGCCCCACGCCTACCACGCGCTCGCCTTTGGCCTGATCGTCGGCGGGATCGTCTGGTCGTCGCGCTGAGCGCCGGCGGGCATGTGCGCGGGCGTGCCGCGCCGGAAACGTGTGTCCGCCCCGGCAGTAAGGATGTTAGGATCGGCTGGTACCAACGCGCAAGCAGCGACAAGGAAGCAGCCCGATGTCCGAAGCACTCACCCTTCCCGCCACCCTCCACGCGCACGCGGCCGCGATCGCCGGATTCCTCGACCGCCATCCCCGTGCGCTGGTCCTGACCGGCGCCGGCCTCTCGACGGCGTCCGGCATCCCGGACTACCGCGACGCCGACGGCAACCGCCGCGGCAAGCCACCGATCCACGGCCCGGACTTCCGTAAATCGGAATACGTCCAGCGCCGCTACTGGGCGCGCAGCATGATCGGCTGGCCCGTGCTGGCGCGCGCCCGGCCGAACGCGGGGCACGTGGCGATCGCGGGGCTGGAGGCGATCGGCAGGATCGGGTCGGTGCTGACGCAGAACGTGGATGGGCTGCACGGCCAGGCCGGCAGCCAGGGCGTGCTGGAGCTGCACGGCAACATCCACTCGGTCGTGTGCCTCGAATGCTCCGCGCTGTTCCCGCGCGCCTTCATCCAGGACCAGCTGGAGCGCGACAATCCGCACATGACGGGGGCGAACGCCACGCCGCTGCCCGACGGCGACGCCGCCGTCGAGCCGGCCGAGCTGGCGGATTTCCGCCTGCCCCATTGCGTGTGCTGCGGCGGCAACCTGATCCCGAACGTCGTCTTCTTCGGCGACAACGTGCCGCCCGCGCGCACGGCTATCGCACTGGACCGCATGGAACGGGCCGATGCGCTGCTCGTCGTCGGCTCCTCGCTGATGGTGTATTCCGGCTTCCGCTTCTGCCGCATGGCGCAGGCGGCGGGCAAGCCGATCGCCGCGATCAACCTCGGACGCACGCGCGCCGACGACCTGCTGGACATCAAGATCGAAGACTCGGCCGAGCGCATCCTGCCGCTCGCGCTCGACCTTTTGCAACGGGGACTGGAGCCGGCCGGAGGAGACACGCCATCCATTCAACTCGACGGGGGAATACTGTGACGAACAAGCTGAGCAACACCGTAGCGGGCCGCGGCATCAAAGGCTGGCAGGCGGGCGCCCTCCTGGCCGGCATCGGCCTGGCCGCATCGTTCTTCTACGTGAAGGCGAAGACGAAACAGGCCGAGGCCGCGCATCCGCCCGAGGGCCGCTTCGTCACCGTCGACGGCGTGCGCCTGCACTACCTCGAACGGGGCAAGGGGCCGGTACTGGTCCTGCTGCACGGGAACGGCGTGCTCGCCAACGATTTTGCCTACAGCGGCATCATCGACAAGGCGGCCGAGCACTACCGCGTGATCGCCTTCGACCGTCCCGGCTTCGGCTACAGCGAGCGCCCGCGCAACCGCGTCTGGACGCCGCAGGCCCAGGCGCGGCTGCTGCACCATGCGCTGCAGGAGATCGGCGTCGATGCCGCGATCGTCGTCGGCCACTCGCTGGGCACGCAGGTCGCGCTGTCGATGGCGCTGGACGTGCCGGACTTCGTGCGCGGCCTCGTGCTGCTGTCCGGTTACTACTATCCGAGTTTGCGGGTCGACGTGCCCTTGCTGTCCGGCCCCGCGATCCCGCTGGTGGGCGACGTAATGCGTTATACGATCTCGCCGCTGGCGGGGCGCATGCTGTGGCGTCCCCTGACGAAGAAGATGTTCGCGCCGTTGTCCGTCGATCCGCGCTTCGGGCAGATCTCGCCGTGGATGGCGCTGCGACCCGGCCAGCTGCGCGCCGCCGCGGCGGACAACACGCTGATGGTGCCGGCCGCGCTGGCCTTGTCCAAGCGCTACCCGGAGCTGAAGGTGCCGGTCACGATCATCGCCGGCACGCAGGACCGCGTGGTCGACTTCGGCCACAACTCGGAGCGCCTGAACGAACGCGTCCCGGACAGCGAACTGCAGCTGGAACCGGGCGTGGGACACATGACGCACTACGCACACCCGGACAAGGTACTGGAAGCGGTCGATGCGATCGCGGCGCGGGTGGGACAGCCCGTGCACCTGCGCGATCCGCGCGCGGAGGCGTTGGCGAGGGCGAGCGAGAGCGGAACATAGCGCAAAGGGTCAGAGCCCGGTGTTGCCTTCAGGGGCCCTGACCCGGGTTCTCGGCGGCGGCGGTGGCACACCGGGGTCAGAGCCCAACCGACAACACCGGGCTCTGACCCCTCCCACCATTCACGCGTGACGCATCACGGAAATATCAGCCGACGATACGCAGCGAATAATCGGTCGCCCGGATATCCTTGGTGAGGCTGCCGATCGAGATCCGGTCCACGCCCGTTTCCGCGATCGCGCGCACGGTCTGCATATTGATGCCGCCGGATGCTTCCAGCAGCGCGCGGCCCGCGTTGATGCGCACGGCCTCGCGCATCATGTCGAGGTCGAAGTTGTCGAGCAGGACCGACACGGCGCCTGCCGCCAGCGCTTCTTCCAGTTCGGCGATCGATTCGACCTCCACCTGGATCGTCACGCCCGCGTCGAGCGCGGTCGCCGCCTTCAGCGCGGCCGTGATACCGCCGGCGGCCGCGATGTGGTTTTCCTTGATCAGGATGCCGTCCCACAGCGCCATGCGCTGGTTCTCGCCGCCGCCCACGCGCACCGCGTACTTCTGCGCCTGGCGCAGGCCGGGCAGCGTCTTGCGGGTGTCGAGGATGCGTGCGCGGGTGCCGGCCACCACGTCGACGTAGGTGCGGGTGCTGCTGGCCACGCCCGACAGCAGCTGCAGGAAGTTCAGCGCCGAACGCTCGGCCGTCAGCAGCGAACGGGGCGAACCCGCGATGGTGCAGACGACGCTGTCGGCAGCCATGACGTCGCCCTCGGCGTACTGCCAGTCGATCTCCGTGTCCGGGTCGATCGCCAGCATCACGCCTTCGAACCAGGGCGCGCCGCACAGCACGGCCTGTTCGCGCACGATCACCCGTGCCTTCGCGCGTGGCTGTTCGGGGACCAGCTTGCCCGTCAGGTCGCCGCTGCCGACGTCTTCCAGCAGCGCGGCCAGGATGTTCTGTTCGAACGCGGCCTGCAGCTTGTCGTCCATCTGGCCTTCGTCCGCATACGGGTTACGCAGAGTCGTCATGCGGGTCCCACTCCCGAGAACAGTTTGCCTTCGTTTTCCAGCGCGCCCGTCGGCAGCGCCTTGGACTTCTTCGCGGCCGCGAAATCGAGCATGCGGTCGATCGCGCGCTTGGCCTGGCGGCCGATGTCCGGATCGACCTCGATGGCGTTGCGACCATCGGTCGCTTCCAGCACGGCGGCCAGGTTCTGCAGGCCGTTCATCGCCATCCACGGGCAGTGCGCGCAGCTCTTGCAGGTGGCGCTGTTGCCGGCGGTCGGCGCCTCGATCAGGGTCTTGCCCGGCGCCGCCATGCGCATCTTGTGCAGGATGCCGTTGTCGGTGGCGACGATGAAGTGGGTCGCGTCCATCGTCTGGGCCGCGTTGATCAGCTGCGTGGTCGAGCCGACCACGTCCGCCTGTTCGACCACGTTGGCCGGCGATTCCGGGTGCACGAGCACCTTCGCCTCAGGGTATTGGGCGCGCAGCAGGTCCAGTTCGATGCCCTTGAACTCGTCGTGCACGAGGCAGGACCCCTGCCACAGCAGCATGTCCGCCCCCGTCTGCTTCTGGATGTAGGAACCCAGGTGACGGTCCGGCGCCCACAGGATCTTCTTGCCCTGGGCATGCAGTTCCTTGACGATGTCCAGGCCGATCGACGACGTCACCATCCAGTCCGCGCGCGCCTTCACGGCGGCGCTGGTGTTGGCGTAGACGACGACGGTACGGTCCGGATGCTGGTCGCAGAAGGCGGCGAATTCGTCGGCCGGGCAGCCCAGGTCCAGCGAGCAGGTCGCGTCCAGGTCCGGCATCAGGATCGTCTTTTCGGGGCTCAGGATCTTGGCCGTCTCGCCCATGAAGCGCACGCCCGCCACGACGAGGGTCCTGGCGGGATGGTCGCGGCCGAAGCGGGCCATTTCCAGCGAGTCGGACACGCAGCCGCCCGTCTCCTCGGCCAGGTCCTGCAGGTCGGCGTCGACGTAGTAGTGCGCGACCAGGACGGCCTCGCGCTCCTTGAGCAGGCGGCGGATGCGCTCCTTGAGCGCCGTCTTTTCGGCGACCTCGAGGGGCGATGGGGTGCGGGCCCAGGCCTCGGCGGTCGAGCAGACGCCGCCGACCGGGCGGTCGTATTCGAAAGTCTTGATGGGGGCGATGGTGTTCATGTCGGTGTCAGTGGTGGGGACACTGGTGGGCACGTGGTGCCCACCCTACATTTGCAATGCGCAGGGTGGACGCCATGTGCCCACCATTTCACGATCGATTACTCGAGCCCTTGGCTCTTCAGGTAATCCTCGTAATTGCCCTGGAAGTCGATGACGCGGTCTTCCTTGACTTCGAGGATGCGCGTGGCCAGCGAGGAGACGAACTCGCGGTCGTGCGACACGAAGATCAGCGTGCCCGCGTACTTGTCCAGCGCGATGTTCAGCGATTCGATCGATTCCATGTCCATGTGGTTCGTCGGCTCGTCGAGCAGCAGCACGTTGTGACGGCCCAGCATCAGCTTGCCGTACATCATGCGGCCCTTCTCGCCGCCGGACAGCACGCGCACGGACTTCTTGACCTCGTCGCCGCCGAACAGCAGGCGGCCCAGGATCGAGCGCACGGCCTGGTCGTCGTCGCCTTCCTTGGTCCACTGGCCCATCCAGTCGGTGAGATTCGCGTCGGTCGCGAATTCCTCGGTCGGATCCTGCGGCATGTAGCCCGGGTTCGCGTTCTCGGCCCACTTCACGCGGCCCGTGTCGGCATCCAGGCCCGTGATCGGACCGCTGCCGATGGAGCGCAGCAGCGTGGTCTTGCCGGCGCCGTTGGCGCCGATGATGGCCACGCGCTCGCCCGCCTCGATCATGATCGAGAAGTCCTTGAACAGCGTGCGGTCGTAGGACTTCGACAGGCCTTCGGTCTCGACGGCCAGGCGGTGCAGCTTCTTCTCGCCTTCGAAGCGCACGAACGGATAGGCGCGCGAGGACGGCTTGAATTCCTCGATCTTGATCTTTTCGATCTGCTTGGCGCGCGAGGTCGCCTGGCGGGCCTTCGACTTGTTGGCCGAGAAGCGGCGCACGAAGTCCTGCAGCTCGGCCACTTTTTCCTTGGCCTTCGCATTGTTCGCCAGCTGCTGGTTCCGGGCCTGGGTCGACGCTTCCATGTAGTCGTCGTAGTTGCCCGGATAGACCTTCAGCGTGCCGTAGTCCATGTCGGCCACGTGGGTGCAGACCGAGTTCAGGAAGTGGCGATCGTGCGAGATGATGATCATCGTCGAGTTGCGCTGGTTGAGCATGTCCGCCAGCCAGCTGATCGTGTGGATGTCCAGGTTGTTGGTCGGTTCGTCCAGCAGCAGGATGTCCGGATCCGAGAACAGCGCCTGCGCCAGCAGCACGCGCAGCTTCCAGCCCGGCGCCACGGCGCTCATCGGGCCCTGGTGCAGGTCGGTGGCGATGCCCAGGCCCAGCAGCAGTTCGCCGGCGCGCGCCTCGGCCGAGTAGCCGTCGTATTCGGCGACCTTGCCTTCGAGCTCGGCCGCTTTCATGTAGTCCTCGTCGGTCGCGTCCGGGTTGGCGTAGATCGCATCGCGCTCGGCGATCGCGTTCCACAGCTCCGTATGGCCCATCATGACCACGTCGAGCACGCGCTTGTCCTCGTAGGCGAACTGGTCCTGGCGCAGTTTGCCCAGGCGCTCGTTCGTATCGAGGCTGACGTTGCCCGCCGACGGCTCGAGGTCGCCGCCGAGGATCTTCATGAAGGTCGACTTGCCGCAGCCGTTGGCGCCGATCAGGCCGTAACGGTTGCCGTCGCCGAACTTGACGGAAATGTTTTCGAACAGCGGCTTGGCGCCGAACTGCATCGTGATGTTGGCTGTACTGAGCACTGGAGAAACCCTTTGTGGTTTTGCGCGGTTATGCTAATAAACCGTACATTTTACCATCCTGCGCCGCCCTTGCCATAGCGAGCACGCCCGTCCGGCGCCGAGTCAGCCGGCGCGCAAGGTCGGATAGTCGGACAGCGTCAGCGTCCAGCCGCCGTCGCGCGCCACCAGATGCCCCCGCGCCCCGAACGGAATCGTCACCCGGCGCTGGATATGGCCGAACTCCAGCCCCGTCAATACCGGGCACGGCAGCGTCGCGCGGACGTAGGCCAGCATCGCGTCGAAATCGTAGCCATTGTCCATCGGCCCCAGCCGGTAGCCGGAAAAGTCGCCCAGCACGATGGCGCGCTGGCCGTCCAGCACGCCGGCCTGCATCAGTTGCAGCAGCATGCGTTCCACGCGGTACGGGTGCTCGGCAATATCTTCGAGCCACAGGATGCCGTCGTCGATGCGGGGGAAGTATGGCGTGCCCAGCAGCGAGCAGATCATCGCCAGGTTGCCGCCCCACACGGTGCCGTCGACGTCGAGCGCCGGATTACCGGCGCCCTCCCCGCGGATCGTGTGGGTCGGACCGGCCAGGCATTGCCAGAAGTCGTCCAGCGTGAAGTCGACGGGCGGTTCGGCGCCGAAGTCGCCGGCGAACATCGGGCCTGCGTAGCTGATCGCGCGGCGTTTCGCGTACAAGGCCATCTGGAAAGCGGTGATGTCGGAAAAGCCGACGAACAGCTTGCCGCTGTCGGCCATGCGGTCGAAGTCGATGCGCGGCAGCAGGCGCGTCATGCCGTAGGCGCCGCGCAGGGCCATGACGACCTGCACGTCCGAATCGGCGGCCGCGGCGTCGAGCTGGGCCAGGCGGCCTTCGTCCGTATCGCCGAAGCGCAGGTGGCGGCGCGCGTGCTCGTAGTAATTGTGGACGAGGATGCCCTGGGCTTGCAGGCGGGCGATGCCGCGCTCGACGGCTTCGGGGTCGGGCGCGTAGCTGCCCGGCGCGACGATGGCGATGCCGACGCGCTGAGAGAATCGGGGAATGGTCACTGTTTGACGAAGAGCCTGGGTGTCGAGTCGGGCGTCATCTTACCGTGGGCATGGGCGTCGATCAAGGCGAGCAGGCGCTCGAGCAGCTGGGATGGCAGGTCGTGGCCCATGCCTTCGATGACCTCCAGGCGCGCGCCCGGCACGGCCTGGGCCGTATCGATGCCGCAGGCGAGCGGGATGACGGGGTCGGCCGCGCCGTGGATCACCAGCGTGGGCGTGGCGATGCGCTGCAGCTGGGTGGTGCGGTCCCCTGCGGCGGCCACGGCCAGCATCTGGCGCGCAATGCCGCCGGGACAGCAGTTGCGCCGCATGGCCCGGGCCACGCGCCGGCGCAGGTGTTTTTCCGGCGTCGGATAGGCGGGGCTGCCGATGGCCTGCAGCAATTGCACCGTGTGGTCGATGGCGGCGTCGACGTCCATGCTGCTGCGCGGCCGCCGCAGCAAGGCACGGCGCACGGCCGGCGCCGGGCCCGGCAGGCCGCGCCGGCCCGTGCTCGACATCAGCGACGTCAGGCTCAGCACGCGCGACGGATACTTCGCCGCGACCAGCTGGGCGATCATGCCGCCCATCGAGGCGCCGACCACGTGGGCGCGGGCGATGCCCAGCGCCGACAGCACGCCGATGGCATCATCGGCCATGTCGTCCAGCGCATACGGCGGTTTCAGGGACAAACGGAGCTTGGATTTGAGCCAGGCCAGCCCCAGGCTGGGCGTGCCGGCGTGCTCGAACTTGGTCGACAGGCCGCAGTCGCGGTTGTCGAAGCGGATCACGTAGAAGCCCAGGTCGACGAGGCCCTCGACGAAGTCGTCGGGCCAGGCGCTCATCTGCAGGCCCAGGCCGGCGATCAGCAGCAAGGGAGCGGCCTTCGGATCGCCGGCGGTGTCGAAGGCGATGCGGATGCCGTTGGCGTTCAGGCTGGGCATGGCAGCGACGCCGGCACCGGGCGGGACCGGAAGGGGTGGGGGAGCCGGGAAATAAGCCGCGAACTAAGCCGCGAGGTAAGCCGCAAAGTATCCCGGTAAGTGAGCGCGTGGTCCAAGTGATTCTCCGTGCCGCGTCGAGCGGCTGCTGGAATCAGCATACCATTTTCGACATTTCGGCGGCGCGACGGGAGAATCGTGTGCTTTGCGCTACGCTTGCGGCGGCTCGGGCAGTGGCGGCGCCTTGCGCGCGGCTCGCCGTTCGGCAAAGAAGCCGCGCAGCATCGTGGCGGCCTCGTCGGCCAGCACGCCGCCCACCACCGCCGTGTGGTGGTTCAATTGTTCGAGCGCGAACAGGTCGAGGATCGAGCCGCACACGCCCGTCTTCGGATCGGGCGCCGCATACACGACCCGCGCCAGCCGCGCATGCATCATCGCGCCGGAGCACATGGCGCAGGGCTCCAGCGTGACGTACAGCTCGCAGCCGGGCAGGCGGTAATTGCCGAGCTTGTCGGCGGCCGCGCGCAAGGCCACGATCTCGGCGTGCGCCGTCGGGTCGTGGCGGCCGATCGGCTGGTTGAAGCCGGCGGCGACCACCTCGCCGTCCTTGACGACGACGGCGCCCACCGGCACTTCGCCGGCCAGCCAGGCCTTGCGCGCTTCCTGCAGGGCCAGGCCCATGAAGGCCTCGTCGGCCGCGGTGTGCGGCGCGTCCATGCCCGGCAGCGGCGGCGACTCGTCGTCAGGCATCCGCGATCTCGGCCCAGCAGTTCGGGGTTTCGTGCAGCACGAGCTTCTGCAGGCGCAGGCCGGTGCCGAAACGGTCCGTGTAGGCCGCCTTCAGGATGTTCCAGGCGACCTGCGCCAGGTTCTCGACGGTGGGGATGCGGTCGATCACGACGGTCTTGTGGCCCGGCAGGCTGGCCAGGAATTCGCGCACCTTGTCGTCTTTTTCGTACACGAGGAAGGCGTGGTCCCAGACATCGACCAGATGCTCCTTGGCGATCGCCTTGATGTCCGAGAAATCCATGATCATGCCGTTGTCGGAATTGCCTTCAACGTTGATGACTTCTCCGGTCAGCGTGATTTCCAGCGTGTAGCGGTGGCCGTGCAGGTTGCGGCACTGGCTCTTGTGGTCGGGGATGCGGTGACCGGCATCGAATTCGAGTTTGCGGGTGATGGTCAGCATGGAGCGCGCCTCTCAAGGAATCTGTAAAAGTTTGTGGGTCTGGAGGCTGAGCTTCCATTTCGGGTTGCCGCGGCAGGTGTCGATCGCCAGCTTGGTATTGAACTCGGCCAGCGGCCCGTCCATGGGCTGCACGTAGAAATTCTCGAAATCCAGGTGCTCGTAGGCGGCCAGGTCCTGCCCCGCCTGCGGGATCACGACCTTGATTTCATTGCCTTTGCCGACGACCAGCGTCGAACCCATCTTCGGGCTCACGCAGACCCAGTCGACGCCGGCGGGCACAGGCAGCGTGCCGTTGGTCTCGATGGCGATCGTGAAGCCGCGCGCATGCATGGCGTCGATCAGTGCCGCGTCCAGCTGCAGCAGGGGCTCGCCGCCCGTAAACACGACGTACTTGCTGGCCGGGTACGATGCCGGCCACAGGCCGTCGATCTCGTCGGCCAGCAGCGCCGCTTCCTTGAACTTGCCGCCCCGTTCGCCGTCGGTGCCGACGAAATCGGTGTCGCAGAAGGTGCAGGTGGCCGTCGCGCGGTCTTCCTCGCGGCCAGTCCACAGGTTGCAGCCGGAGAAACGGCAGAACACGGCCGGCCGGCCGGCATGGGCGCCTTCTCCCTGCAAGGTATAGAAAATCTCTTTGATGCTGTAAGTCACGTTAAGCCTCTCGTCAACCTTCCATTATAGCGCGCCCCGGCCCGGCCGTAGAAGGGGGCCGTTTTTTGGTCCGCCTATGAGGCGCACAGGAAAATTGATCGCAAGCAAAATAATTCTGTTCAGAAAGACGTACCTTCTCGTTGAGGAAAATTCCTAACCCACCTGTCGGAAGCTTCGCCATGAGATCGCCAATGTTCTGGGTAGCAACCACCGCCCTGCTGCTGCTTCTGCTGGCACTGGGTGTCGTTGCCTGGCATGCGGTGGCCGGCGTCGGCGTCCCTGCCCTGCCGCAACGGCTGCATGCCGGCATGCTGATGCTGGGAGGGATCGTCGTCCTGCTGGGCCTCGTCTCCTGGGCCGTGCACGGCGAGGACGCCGCCACCCGTCGCGAGGCGGCCCGTTGCCGGGAGTGCACGCCCGGAAGCCGTGCCGACCTGGCGCTTGCGGAGTCCGATCTGCTGCTGGGCCGCTTGGGTGCTCCGGGCATCGGCACGGGGCCGGGCGCCCAGCTCGCCTTGATCCGGGCCGAACTGGGCCAATTGCAGCGCCAGAGCGCCATCGACGACCCGCTGCTGGCAGCCCGCATGGAGCTGCTGTGCGCCCGTGTCGACCGCGTGCTGCACGCTCTTCGGGAACGGTATTGGGTGGCCGATACCGGATAAGCTTCGCCCGTTGGGCCTTGCTATAAATCAAAGGTGCGCAATTGGCCGTGGCGCACAATCGGTGCCTGTCAGCAATCAATTTCCCAATAGACAGAACCGAAGGAAGGCCATGACAAGTACATCGACACAGCGGCTTGCCGACGTTGCGCTCGCGCGAACTGCGTCATTTTCCTCTTCCATCCCGCCGCTGCGCGGCGGCGTGCCGGACCGGGCGTTCGCCCACCAGTTGATGGAAATGCTGGCCATTCCCGTGTTCGTGCTCGACCTGCAGTGCCGCGTCATGCTGTGGAACCTCGCCTGCGAGCGCCTGACGGGGGTCTCCGCCAGCGACGTCGTAGGCACGCGCAATCACTGGCGCGCCTTCTTCGACGAGCAGCGCCCGACGCTGGCCGACCTGCTGGTCGAGGACCGCGCCGACGCGGTCCAGCGCCTGCGCGCGCGCCGCAGCCAGCAGGCAGGCGCGGACCATGGCGTGCAGCACGGCCATTTGTCCGCCGAAAGCTGGTGCGACATGCCGCGCATGGGCCGGCGCCGCTACCTGGCGGCGGATGCCAGCCCGATCCACGACGAACACGGACAACTGGTCGCCGTCGTCCAGACGCTGCGCGACCTGACCGAGGAAAAGATGGCCCAGGCCGCGCTGGAACAGCTGGCCACCCGCGACGGCCTGACGGGCCTGGCCAACCGCCGCTGCTTCGACGACACCCTGCACGCCGAATGGGCGCGCGCGTTGCGCCAGCACCAGCCGCTGTCCCTGCTGATGGTCGATGTCGACAATTTCAAAGCCTATAACGATGCCAACGGCCACGTCGGCGGGGACGAGTGCCTGAAGCGGATCGCCGCCTCCATCGCCAGCGAGATGCGCGCCAACGACCTCGTCGCGCGCTATGGCGGCGAGGAGTTCGCCGTGATCCTGCCGAACCAGTCGCTCAAGGGCGCGGCCAGCGTGGCCGAGCGCATCCGCACCCGCGTCGAGGCGCTGCAGGTGCCCAACGGCCTGGCACCCGGCGCGCACGTCACCGTCTCGATCGGCGCCGCCACCGCCATCGCCTCGCACGACAACAGTGCCGGGGAGCTGGTCGCCACGGCCGATGCCGCCCTCTACCGGGCGAAGCACATGGGCCGCAACCGCATCAGCCTGCCGCTCACCGACGGCGCTTGAGGCCGTGGCGACACCGCGCTGTCGTCTTCCCGCGCCCCCAACAAAAAAGCCGGCATGTCGCCGGCTTTGTTCATCGTGTGCGACCGCTTACGAGGTCATGCGATCCCAGCCGTGACGCACGGCCGACTTCATCTTTTCCCAGGTCGACGGCTCGCCGTTCTTGCCGTAGCGCGTATCCCAGTCGGAACGGAGGTCGGACTCGACGTCCGTCCAGTTGCGGCCCGTGTACTTCGGGTTGCGGCGCATCTCGTTGCCGTAGCGGTAAGCCGGCTGGTAATCGTTGTAGGTGTCGCCGCTGGTGCCGTAGGTATTGCTCCAGTGGTTGCGGTAGTAGTCGTCGTCGTCATTCATGTCCGGGGTGATCTTGTCCCAGCCATGGCGCACGGCCGCCTTGAACTTTTCCCAGGTCGACGGGCCGCCCGAGCTGCCGTAGCGGCTGTCCCAGTCGCTGCGCAGGTCATTTTCCACGTCGTCCCAGTTGCGGCCACTGTACTTGCTGCGCGATTCGCTGCCGTAGCGGTAGGCCGGTGCGTAGTCGTCGTAGGCGCCGCCCAGGGCCGCGTAGTTCGAATTCCAGTCGGTGCGGTAGTAGTCGTCGTCGTTGCTGTCCGGGGTGATCTTGTCCCAGCCGCGCTTGATTGCGGCCTTGAACTTTTCCCAGGTCGAGGCGCCCGAGCTGCCGTAGCGGGTGTCCCAGTCGCTGCGCAGGTCGGACTCGACGTCGTCCCAGTTGCGGCCGCTGTACTTGCTGCGCGATTCGCTGCCGTAGCGGTAGGCCGGCGCGTAGTCGTCGTAGCTGCCGCCCAGGCTGGAGTAGTTCTTGTCCCAGTCGCTGCGGTAATAGGTGTCGTCGTCCAGGCCGCCCATGTCGACGGCGGCGTTCTCGCCGGCGCGCGAATAGACGCGCACGCGGTCACGGCTCAGGCTGCTGTTCGAGCCGAAGCCGTCGCCGCGCTGCAGCGACTGGCCGGACAGGCTGCCGCCCATCGACGAGCCGGCGGCGCTGGTGGTCGCCGCGGTGCCGCCCAGCGACATGTCGTTCGAACCCTGCAGCGACGCGGTGCCCTGCAGCGAACCGCTGCCGGCCGAGGTGCGCGGCTGCGCTGCGCTGCCCGTCTGCAGGAAGTCGGCCTGGGAGTTGCCCATCGTTTCCTGGTAGGTGGTGCCGCGCGGCACGTCGTCGTTCAGGTCCTGCTTTGCCGGGTACGGCAGGTCGTCCTCGTCGCGCTGCATCGAGGCCGACTGGGCGTTCTGCAGGGAGTCCGAGCGGGGGTCGACGTTGCTCGGGTTCAGCGCGCCGCTGCCCGGCACGACCGACGAATTCGCCGCCGAGCTCACCGAGGGATTGGACGACTGCAGCGATTGCGACGACATGCCGGCCGATTGCGACTGCGCCGACATCGAGCTCGATTGCTGCATGCCGGCCGTCGTTGCGCTCATTGCGCCGGCCATGGAGCCGGTGCCGAGGGTGGCGGCGCCCAGCGTGCTGGCCGGACCGCTCAGGTCGTGGCGCTCGTCGATGTCGACGGGGCCGAAGCGCTCGATGATGTCGGCCGCGCGTTCGACTTCCGGCTCCGATTGCGTGGTCACGGTCACGACGTGGTGGCCGCGGGTGACGGCGTCCGAATAGCGCGACGCGTGTTCGTCGTTGTCCGCACCGAACAGGTTCGTGAAGAAATGCTTGATCGAGGCGCCGATGCCTTCTTCGTGGACGCCCGAGCCCAGGCTTTCGCTGCTGCCGGTCACGCTGTCGGTCTGGCCGGTCGGGTCGGCGCTCGACAGGTTGACGTCGGTACGGCCAAAGCCCGAGGCGAGCAGCTCGTCCATTGCGTTCTGCGCATCGCTACGGTTGTCGAAAACCGCTACCAGGGTATGTTGCATGATCGATCCTCCAAAAATGGTTGTCATTTTTTTCAGACTACCCCAAAGCGGCAGCGTTGCGCGCACCATTGACTCGCTGCAATTCCGAGCGCTTGCTGCCCTGTTTTCGCGTCGGTTCGGACGAAAAAACAGCGGCGAAAACCCGGCCTCAGCGGCGTTGCGTGCGCACCCGCACCGACCGGATCCGGCTCATGCGAAGGGATTACCGACGGTCTTCACGTCCGGCGGCGGCAGCCGGTCGGGCAGGTCCTTCGCCTCGAGGCTGGCAACGACTCTTGCGAGCAGCCCCTGCAGCAGGCGTGCCTGCTCCAGGCCGCGGCGGTCGGCCGTCAGGTCGACGTCGCCGGAGATGGTGACGCGGTCGGAGCGGTTTTCCAGCATCAGGTTGCCGACCTCGACGACGTCGGCTTCGTTTTCGTAGGGGGTGAAGGCGGGTTCGCGTGTGCTCATTGGGATGCTCCTGGCGGTCAATCGTCCGAGGGACGCTCTTTGCGGTTCTTTTTCGCGCGCTGGCGGATATTCGGCAGCTTCAGCACGCGCTCCTTCTCGGCGTCGGACAGCGCCGGCAGCAGGTTGATGCCGATGATGCGTTCCAGTTCCGGAATCGGCACCACATTGGCCTTCGCATCGGCCTGGTTTTCCACGAACCAGGCGGCGCCGGCCTTCTGGCGCGGGCTGTACACCAGTTTATACAGGTGCGTGGGCACCAGCACGTTGCCGACCTTGCGCAGGTTCGCGCCCAGGAAGGCCGGCCCCGTCACCACGTACAGCTCGCCCTCCTTCTTCGCCATCGAGCGCACGGCGCCCTCGATGCCGGCCCACAGGTGGCGGTTGTTCTCGCCGTCCTGGGGCACGATGTTGGCCAGGCTGAAGCTGTCGCGCTGGCTGGCGCGATCCGGCATGTCGCCATTGGGCGCCAGGTGGCCGCGGTCGAAGCCGCTGCGCGAATAGTCGGACAGCTCGGCCCGCTGCGAGGCCGGCAGGCGCTTCTCCGGGTGGAAGGAATCCTCGCGTGACAATTCCTGGGCCGCTTGCAGGTTCTGCGCCTCCAGGTGCTCGGCCGACCAGAGAGGCGTGCGCGTCACCCCCGAGTGCATGACGCTGAACACGTTGAAGCACAGCGACTTCGTGTCGACGGCGAGCTTGGGATTGACGATCTGCGGCGCATCGCCGCCGACGAAGTGGTCGTTGCAGGATTGCGGCACGGGCGCGGCGGCGCGGGCATCGTGGCGCTCCTGGGCGGGAACTGGCCGGGAAACGTGGCGCGACGCCGTGCCGTCGGACTGGCCATGGCAGCCGGCGATGGCGAGCAGCCCGGCCATCAGGATGGCGGGGATGGAGAACTTTCGGAGCATGGTAAATCGGTAAGATCAAGTGGGCCGACATTGTATCCGACCATGTCTTGAGCACGATCAACGATCGGATTGAGGTGCGCACGCTTGAATTCGCAATGGCAATTTCTGGTGAGAATGTAATAGAATTGCGGTTTCAAAAAGTTAATACTTTCGTACAAAAGTAAATTAGCGATGGACAAGCCCTCCATACCCGAGGACATCCGGCGCTTCGTGCTGACCAGTATTCCTTCCGTTCCCTTCCTGGAGGCCCTGCTGCTGATGCGGGCCGACCCGCTGCAAGCCTGGCACCGCGATTCGCTGGCCCGGCGCCTGTATGTGCGCGAAAGAACCGCCGACAGCCTGCTGGCCGACCTGTGCACGGCCGGCATGGTCGCCCGTTGCCCGCCGCCGGACGCCGACTGCTTCCGCTACGCGCCGGCGATGGAATCGCTGCGCGAGCGCATCGACTGCCTGGCCGACCTGTACTCGACCCACCTGGTCGAAGTGACGCACCTCATCCACTCTTCGCTGGACCGCAAGGCCCAGCAGTTTGCCGACGCCTTCAAGTGGCGCAAGGATTCCTAAGTGGCGATCATCATCTATTCGCTGTGCACGCTCACGTCGCTGGCTTGCGCGTGGCTGTTGCTGGGCAGTTATCGGAGGACGCGGCACCGGCTGCTGTTCTGGAGCGGTGCCTCGTTCATCGCGATGACGGTGAACAATGTTTTCCTTGTATTGGACAAAGTCGTGTTCCCGGACGTCTACCTGCTGCCCGTGCGCCAGCTGTCGGCGCTGGTGGCCATGCTGCTGCTGCTGTACGGACTGATCTACGAGAAGGAATGAGATGAACGACCTGATTACCGGCGCCATCGCCATGGCGTCGCTCGTCATCGCACTGTTCTTCCTGCGCTTCTGGCGCAGCACGGGCGACCGCCTGTTCCTGTGGTTCGCGCTGTCCTTCGGCATCGAGGCCGTGCACCGCGTCGTCACCGCCCTCACGTTCGACGAGCACGAGGACTCGCCCTGGCACTACCTGATCCGGGCCGCGGCGTATGGCCTCATCATCTGGGCGATCCTGGAAAAGAACCTGCCGGCGCGGCGCCGCAAGCGGGGCGGCGCCGGGTAGCGTGCGCCCGCCCTGGCGCGGCCTGCGCCATAATCGGCCGCAGATCCCATCCAAGGAGAACAGCATGGCGACACCAGACCAAGGCAAGGACAACCTGCAACGCGCGCCGGCCGGCGCGCAGCAGCGCTCGGAAAACCTGCTGCCGGCCGACAGCGGCAATGGCAGCGATGCGGGCGGCGATGCGGCCGGCGACGACGGCCGCTACGAAGTGGCCGAGGAAGTCAACCTCGACCAGCAATCGGACCTGGCGCGCCGCGTCGGCAAGCCGCCCAAGGGCATCGCTTCCGACGCGCTCGCGGACTCGCTCAAGGGCGAGGACGGCCGCAAGCAGTAAGCAAGTACTGCACGCACACCTCCGTCGCCCCTGCGCAGGCAGGGGCCCAATTTGCTGCCGACGCAAGATCACGCGACATCGAGCCTTGCCTGCGCAGGGGCGACGCTGCTCCGCCTACCCCTCCAGCCCCATCTTCAATCCCTCGATCGTGTGCGCCTGCTCGATCGTCTCCAGTTCCGGCACGATGCGGCAGCGCAGGTGGGCACGCACGGATTCCGGCAAGCCGTCCCAATAGGCCTGGGTGACCTGCAGGTCGTGCTTTTCGGCGTTGCGGGCGTCGGGCGCGTCCACGCCGAGCACGAACACGGGCCGCGACTGCGTGCTGCGGTTGGCCGTGCCGCGGTGGATCGCCAGCGCCGAACGGGCCGAGATGTCGCCGACCTGCGGCAGCTTGCGCTGGGCCAGCGCTTCGTAGCGCGGATAGTTGTCCTTCGGCGGGAACATCGGATCGCCCTCGCCCAGGTCGTCCCACTGGGTGCCGGGCGCGATCTCGAACGGCCCGATCTGCTCGGTGACGTTCACGGTGATAATGTTGAACGCCAGCGAATTCAGGCGCCGGCCCTTGAGCGTTTCCGGCGGCGATGCGAAGTCGCGGTGCCAGGGCTGGTGCATCGCTCCCGGGAACGGGATGTCGAAGCCCGCCTCGACGATCTTGTACTCCGGCCCCAGCACGGCGCAGCACACGGCCACGACCCAGGGGTGGTTGACGAGGTCGACGAAGCCGCGCACCCGCTCCGGATGCACTTCCACGTAATAACGCTGCGGCCCGCGCTCGAGCGCGCCGCCGGGCCGGGCGCGTGCCTCGGCGAACAGGGTCTCGATGTCGTCCTTCAGCTGCGCCACCCAGGCCGCGTCGAAGGCGCCGCGGCAGGCGATGATGCCGTCGCCGTACAGGCCGCCCATGATCGTCGCGACGTCGTAGGCGCCGGGGCTGTCCTTGCGTTCCATATGATCTCCTCCATCGTCTCGGCAATCCTAGCGGCAAATCGACGGGGCTGGCGCGCAAGAGCAGACATTGACTTTCGATCGCCGCCCACCTACAGTCGCACGCATAACAACGATCTCCTGTGCGCCATGCTCCCAGCAATACACGAAACCGCCGCGGCGTCCCGGACACGGCGCGCGTGCGCATGACGCGGCCGCAGCACGGCCGCGTGCTGTTCCTGTGCGATCGCCCCGTGTCGGATCCGGCCGTCGGCGAAGTGGCCGCCGAGCTCGGTTATGAGCTCGTGCGCGCGCGCAGCCTGGCCGAAGCGATCGGCCATGCGCGCCCGCCCGGGTTCGCCCTCATCCTGGCCGGCTATTCGGGCGACGCCGAGGCGCTGTTCGAGAGCGTGCGCCGCCTGCGCGGCCTGCTGCCGTCCACGCCCGTGATCGTGCACGGCATCCCGAAGGAGGCGCCGTTCTCGCTCGAGGCGATCTACGAGGCAGGCGCGCTGGCCGTGCTGCACGACCCCGTGTCGCGCCCCATCCTCAAGGCCAAGGCCACATTCTTCCTGGAAGCCTACGCCAATGCGGGCGCGCGCCACCGCGCGCAGGCTGCGCTGGAAGACACGCGGGCGCGCCTGGAATCGATCATCGGCCTGGCCGAGGTGGCTGCCTGGACGCTGGACGTGGACAGGGGCACGGTGCGGGGCGACGCGCGCATGCTCGCCCTGTACGGCTTGCCGCCCGGGGATGCCGGCAGCGTGCCCGCGGACATCCCCGTCGATGCCTTCTTCGCGGCGCTCCATCCGGACGACGTGCCGCCCACGCGCACCCTGCTGGCCCAGGCCATCGAAAGCGGCGAACCCTATCACGCGACGTTCCGCGTGCGTGCCGACGGCGGCGCCTGGCGCTGGATGCTGGCGCGCGGCCGGTGCGAGCGAAGCGGCGCGCAGCGCCTGATGCGCGGCGTCGTCGTCGACGCCACCGTGCAGAAGCAGGCCGAGGAACGCCTGCGCGCCAGCGAGGAACGCTACCGCACGCTATTCGACGCGATCGACAGCGGCATCTGCGTCATCGAGATGCTGTACGACGATGCCGGCCGGCCGGTCGACTACCGCTTCCTCGAAGTCAACCACGCGTTCGTCCGCGACACGGGCCTGCCCGACGCCGTCGGCCGCACCATGCGCAGCATGCGGCCGGAGCACGAGCAGCACTGGTTCGATACCTATGGCCGCGTGGCCGAGACGGGCGAAGCGGCGCACTTCGTGAACGAGGCGGCGCAACTTAACCGCTGGTACGACGTGTACGCCGCGCGCGTGGGCCCGGCTGGCAGCCGCAAGGTCGTGGTCCTGTTCACCGACATCACGGCGCGGCGCCGCGCCGACCTCGAGCTGCGCCGCCTGAACGACGACCTGGCCGAACAGGACCGGCGCAAAACGGAATTCCTGGCCACGCTCGCGCACGAGTTGCGCAACCCGCTCGCGCCGATCCGCAACGGCCTGCAGCTGCTGCGCCGCGCCGGCCACGACGCCGCCGCGGCCACACGCGTGCAGGACATCATGGAACGCCAGCTCGACCACCTCGTGCACCTCGTCGACGACCTGCTGGACGTCGCCCGCATCACGCGCGGCCAGGTCGAGCTCAAGCCCGCCTGGATCGCGCTTGCCGACGTGCTGAGCGCCGCGGTGGAAACCAGCACGCCGCTCATCGAGGCCAACCGCCACCGGCTCGACGTGCGCCTGCCGGCCGCGCCGCTGACGCTGTACGGCGACGGCACGCGCCTGACCCAGGTGGTCAGCAACCTGCTGAACAACGCCGCCAAGTACACGCCGCGCGGCGGCGCCATCGTGCTGGCCGCGGAGCGCGACGGCGACGAGGCCCTGGTCGCCGTATCCGACAACGGCATCGGCATCCCCGCCGACGCGCTGGAAGACGTCTTCACCATGTTCACCCACGTCTCGCATGGGAGCCAGGCGGTGCCGGGCGGCCTGGGGATCGGGCTGTCGCTCGTGAAGAGCCTCGTCGAGCTGCACGGCGGCAGCATCGTGGCCGCCAGCGCCGGCCCCAACCTGGGCAGCGTGTTCACCGTCCGGCTGCCGCTGGGAGAAGCGGCGCCCCGCCCTGCCCCGGATGCGGCCGCCGCGGCGCGGCCGCCCGGCAGCCTGCGCGTGCTGGTGGTGGACGACAACCGCGACGCCGCCGAGACCCTGGCGGCCCTGCTGGCGATGATGGGGCACGAGGCGGCGGTCGCCAACGACGGCCATGCCGCGCTGCGCATGCTGGCCGGACTGCAGCCCCAGATCGTGTTCCTCGACATCGGCATGCCCGGCATGAGCGGCTACGAGGTCGCCCAGGCGGTGCGCGCCAATCCTGGCTGGAACGGCGTGCGCCTGGTGGCCCTGACCGGCTGGGGCGGCAGCGCCGACCGGGCCCGCACGGCGGCCGCCGGTTTCGACGAGCACCTCACCAAGCCGGCGACGCTGGCCGCGATCGAGGCCGTGCTGGCCCGCATCGCGGCCTCCTCACCAGTCGAGCGCCAGTAGCCGCTCGGCCATGCGCGGCCAGCACAGCCGCGCCACCTCGGCGCGGGTGGCCCAGCGGTAGCCGTCCATTTCCGGCGTCGGCTTGCCCGTGCTGCGATGCGGGAAGAAACTGCGGCAGGACAGGCCGTCGAGCGCGACCAGGTCGGTGCCGGCATCGACGCGGAACAGGTGCAGCGCCTTGTCGCGCCGGTAGTCGATGCGGCCGATCTCGACGAAGCGCTCGGCCGCGAACGCGAGACCCGCCTCCTCGTAGAGCTCGCGCATGGCCGCCTCCAGGGGTGTCTCGCCCGGATCCTGCAAGCCTTTCGGGATGTCCCAGCGCGGCGTGTGCGTGACGTGGCCCAGCAGCAGCCGGTGCCCGGCGTCGACGACCAGGGTGCCGCAGGAAACGGCCATTTCCTTCATCGGATCATGTGTGTAGATGCCATCGGCCCAATGTAGGCTCAGCAATTCCGAATGTCAATTGTGCGCACCAGCATGCGCACCCCGGCCAAACTAGGGACTGCTTCCACGCCGTACCGGAGTTTGTCGATGACGTTGCCTTACCTGACCCAAGCAGGCCATTTTTACTTCCTCAGGAATTCCCTCGAAGACTGGGCGCTGGCCGTCGGCGCCGGCGTCGCCGCCACCGCCGTCATGCTGCTGGTGCGCGGCTTCGTGCTGCGGCGGCTGGCCGCGCGCGCCTCGCCCACGTCCAAGTTGCTGGACGATTTCGCCGGCGCCATGCTGCAGCGCACCTACCTGGTCTTCATCCTCACGCTGGCCTTCTACCTGGGCAGTACCTTCCTCGACCTGACGGCGAAGCAGGAAAAATTCGTGACCCGCATCGGCATCGCCGCCCTGCTGGTCCAGGTCGCGATCTGGGCCGATACGGGCCTGCGCGCCTGGCGCGACCAGTACCGCTCGGGACCGAGCGCCGACGGCGAGCGCCGCGCCTCGAGCAACGTGCTGTGTTTCATCTCGCGCCTGGTGCTGTGGGCCATCGTCACGCTGATGGTGCTCGACAATTTCGGCATCAACATCACGACGCTGGTGGCCAGCCTGGGCATCGGTGGCGTGGCCGTCGCGCTGGCGACGCAGAACATCCTGGGCGACCTGTTCGCCTCGCTGTCCATCATGCTCGACAAGCCCTTCGAGGTCGGCGACTTCATCATCGTGGGCGACGTGCTGGGCTCCGTCGAGCATATCGGACTGAAGACGACCCGGGTGCGCGGCCTGGGCGGCGAGCAGGTGGTTTTTTCCAACGGCGAGCTGCTCAAGAGCCGCATCCACAACCACAAACGCATGCAGACGCGCCGCGTCGCCTTCATGCTGCGCGTGACCTACGGCACCAGCGAGGAATTGCTGTGCCGCATTCCGCAATTGATCCGCGAGGTAATCATCGCCAAGCCCAACGTCGACTTCGAGCGCGCCCACTTCATGATGTGGGGAGAGTGGTCGCTGAACTTCGAGGTGGTGTACCACTACCGCAGCCCCGATTACTTCAGGCATATGGATGCCCAGCAGGACATCTTCCTGGAAATCTACCGCCGCTTCCAGCAGGAGGGCATCGCCTTCGCCCATCCGATGTCGATCGTGCGCCTGGCCGATCCGGAACTCGCCGGGGCGCTGCAAGGCGGTCGCAACGGTGCGCCCCCACCCGGTGCTTCCGTGCACTGAGTTCGTGAATAATTGGATGCCGGACCCATCCTACAGCACCGGGCTGGTGCGTCCTATGCACAATGCATGGTCCGGGCACTACCATGGTTGCACCTCTTCCCGATCGACAGTCATCCGACGCCGATCCGGCAGTGGCCTCAGACAACCATTCTTCAAGGAGAACGATCATGGCATCGAATAACCAGCAAGGTGGCAACAAAGGCAATAACCAGAGCGGCGATACCAGCAACCGCGGTTTCGCATCGATGGATCCGCAGAAGCAGCGCGAGATCGCGGCGGAAGGCGGCCGCGCCGCCCACGCTTCGGGCAATGCCCACGAGTTCGACTCGGAAGAGGCGCGCCGCGCCGGCTCCATGAGCCACAAGAACGACGGCAACAGCCAGTCGCAGAATTCGGGCAACAACCAGTCCCAGAACGCCGGCAACAACCAGCAGAGCGGCAACTCGACCCGCGGCGGCACGCCGGAACAGCACGCGAAGGCCGGCTCGCAGAGCCACAAGAACCAGAAGTGACGCATCCGCCCTGCGGGGCGCACGCAGTCCGACAAGACCGCTGGCTTCGGCCGGCGGTCTTTATTTTTCCTTTTTCGTGACGCGTTCCGTTTATTTGACCGCAAGTTCCCGGCGCATTTTCGGGCGCTCGCGCGGGCAGCGGCGTCGTCTGCTCAGCAGTCGATCTCAATTGTGCGGAGCAAAATGGATGTTCAATGATATATTTTTTGCACTAATTTCACATTCGCACCAAGACGAGGCTGTCTGCCACGCGGTCATTACAGAATAAGAATGACGTGGGAATGAACCCAGCCAAGCGGCGAATGTGAAATCGGCCACGTCGCCCGGCACAAGCATCCGCGCGGCTCAAGCCCCCTGGGCAGACAACAACCAACAGTCAGGATAAACGAATGAAAAAGAATATTGCCATCGTCGGTGCCGGGTTCTCCGGAGCTGTCATCGCAAACCAGCTCGCCCAAGCAGGGTACACCGTCGACGTCTTCGAGTCGCGCCCCCATATCGCCGGCAACTGTCATTCGGAACGCGATCCCGAGACCAACGTGATGGTGCACGTCTATGGCCCGCACATCTTCCACACCGATAACGAGCGCGCCTGGGAATTCGTGAACCGCTACGCCGAGTTCAAGCCCTACGTCAATCGCGTGAAAGCCATCACGGGCGGCCGCGTGTTCACGCTGCCGATCAACCTCCTGACCATCAACAACTTCTTCGGCAAGACCTTCCGTCCGGCCGAGGCGCAGGCCTTCCTGGAATCGGTGGCCGACAAGTCGATCGAGAATCCCCAGACCTTCGAGGAACAGGCGCTGCGCTTCGTCGGCCGCGAGCTGTACGAAGCCTTTTTCAAGACCTACACGATCAAGCAGTGGGGCCTGGAGCCGAGCCAGCTGCTGGCCAGCATCCTCAAGCGCCTGCCGGTGCGCTTCAACTACGACGACAACTACTTCAACCACAAGTACCAGGGCATGCCGGCCAACGGCTACACGGAACTGGTGGAGAACATCCTCAAGGTGCCGGGCATCACCGTGCACCTGAACACCCGCTTCGACCCGGCCGACAAGGCCAACTACGAACACGTGTTCTACTCGGGCCCGATCGACGCCTGGTTCAAGCATGCCGAAGGCCGCCTGCCCTACCGCACGCTGGACTTCGAAGTCTTCCGCGACAAGGGCGACTACCAGGGCAACGCGGTGGTCAACTACTGCGACGACGCCCAGCCCTACACCCGCATCACGGAACACAAGCACTTCTCGCCGTGGGAAAAACACGACGGCACGATCATGTACAAGGAGTACAGCCGCCAGTGCGAGGAAAACGATACCCCGTACTACCCGATCCGCCAGGCGCGCGAGAAGGCCCAGCTGGAAAAATACGTGAACCTGGCCAAGGACGAACCGAACGTCACCTTCGTCGGCCGCCTGGGCACCTACCGCTACCTGGACATGGACGTCACCATCAACGAAGCGCTGGTCACTTCGGACAAGTTCCTGGAAGCGGCCAAGAACGGCGGCCGCATGCCCGCCTTCGCGATCGATCCGCTGGCCTGATGCGGGCCTGACGCGTGTGACGCGTCACAAATAAAACGTCGCCCCTGCGCAGGCAGGGGCCCAATTTCTGCGGGCACCGACGTGACGCCTGCAAGACTGGGCTCCTGCCTGCGCAGGGGCGACGGCTTTTCTCCGGCTTAAACCGCCTGTTCCATCTCGTCGCGCGCCCGCTCGAAGGAAGACTTCTGCGGCGACATCGCGATCGCGGCCACGATGCCGGCGATCCCGAGCACCGGCACCAGCCAGGCCAGCACCAGCACCGCGCGGGTATTCGGCGCCGGCGCCGGGCCGAAGCGGTTCGCTCCCGCGTCACCGCGTGCGAAGATCAGCCACAGGCTGACGAACAGGTTCACGACCGGCACGAGCAGCAACAGCGTGAACCAGCCGCTGCGCCGGAGGTCATGGAAGCGGCGCCGGCCCAGCACGACCGCCATCGCCAGCGCGACGACGCCATACACCAGCTGCGTGAAGCTGCCGTCGCCGACGCCGCCGCCGAGCAGCGCGACGATGAACAGGCACACCACGAGCGCGAGGTTGAGCAGGAGCCCGTATGCGAGGTAGCGCGCCCTGCCGATCCGGCCGTTCAGCTGCAGCAGCTTGGGCAGGTAGGTCTGTTCTTCTTGTGCGGGCGCGCCAGGGTATGTCTCCGGGGTCTTGCCGAGGTCGATCACGATGATCCTTTGCTGAGTCGATGGTAGAGCGCATCTTACAGGGTTTGACGGCGCCGGGCGGTGCTACACTGGCGGACCACCGTCACAGTCGACAAGCACGCATGTCCCTGCCCGTCCCCATCGACCTCCATGTGCGCAGCTACGGCCGGGTCCGCGAATCGGACCGGCATGCGTACGCCCAGCTCGTGCTGCCGCTGGACGGCGCCGTCGCCCTCGAGATCGAGGGCCGCGAACGGATGCTCGATCCGCTGCAGGCCGCTTTCATCGCCCCGGGGGCGACGCATTCCCAGTACGCCGAGGGCCTGAACCGCTCCTTCATCGTCGACGTGGCGCCGGCCACGCTCGATCCCGTCGTCGGCGATCGCCTGCACGAGCGCCGCTTTGCCCCCGTGGGTCCGGAGGCGCGCAAGCTGGTCGAGTTCATGCGCCTGCTGGTCGAGCGCGGCGCCGCGACGCCCGCGCTCGTGGCCGGCTGGGCGCCACTCCTGCTCGATACGCTCGCCCTCGATGCGGCGCGGCCGCTGTCGCGCCTGGACGCGCTGCTGGCCCGGGTCGAGGCCGATCCCGGCGCGCCCTGGACGGCGGAATCGATGGCGCGCTGCGCGGGACTCAGTCCTAGCCGCCTGCACGCGCTGTTCCGCGAGGAGCACGACACGACGCCGCGCGCATGGTTACTGCAGCTGCGCCTGGCGCGCGTGTGCGCCTGGCTCGGTGCGGCCGAGCTGCCGATCGCCGAGCTCGCGCTGCGCGCCGGCTTTTCCGACCAGAGCGCCCTCACCCGCGCCATGCGCCGCAGCCTGGGCACCACCCCGGCCGAATTCCGGCGCCGGCGGCGCACGTAGCGGCCGCGATCCAACAGTAGCCCCGGCCAAACGCCCAGGAGCCAGCGCCAAGACCGCGATCCCCGCGCACTCCATACTCGGGCTTTTGGGAGAACACGATGATGTCGAATCGAACGTGGCGCGGCCTCGGCGCCGGCCTGCTGGCCGGGGCCATGTGGGGCCTCGTCTTCCTCGCGCCGGAACTGGCGCGCGGCTTCACGCCGGCGCAACTGGCCGCCGGCCGCTATCTTGCCTACGGCCTTATCGCCGCCCTGCTGGCCGCCCCGTCGTGGCGGCGCCTGCGCGGCACGCTGGGGCGCTCGGAGTGGATGGCCCTGGCCTGGCTGGGCTTCACGGGCAACATCCTGTACTACCTGTGCCTGGCGGGAGCGGTGCAGCTGGGCGGGGTCGCGATGACGTCCATCGTCATCGGCCTGCTGCCCGTGACGATCACGCTGGCCGGCAGCCGCGACGCCGGCGCCGTGCCCTTGCGCCGCCTGGCGCCCTCGCTGCTGCTGGGCATCGCCGGACTCGTGGCGATCGGCTGGCCTTCATTGGCCTCGGCCGGGAGCGGCACGCTGTCGGAAGGCTTGCTGGGCCTGCTGTGCGCCCTCGGCGCCCTCGGGTCCTGGACCGTCTATGCGGTGACGAACAGCCGCTGGCTCGCGCGCCTGCACGGGGTCAGCGGGCACGACTGGAGCCTGTTGACGGGCGTGGCCACGGGCGCGCTCGCCCTCGTGCTCGCTGTCCCCGCCTTCCTGCTGGCGCCGCAGGCGCACGGGCCCCGTGAATGGGCGTGGTTCGCGGCCGGCATGGGCACCGTCGCCCTGCTGTGCTCCGTCGTGGGCAATGCGCTGTGGAACTTCGCCAGCCGCCTGCTGCCGCTGACGATGGTGGGCCAGGTGATCCTGTTCGAGACGCTGTTCGCGCTCCTGTACGGCTTCATGTGGGAACGGCGGTGGCCAGCCGTGCACGAGGTGCTGGCGATGGTGCTGCTGGGGGCGGGACTGCTGGCGTCCGCGCTGGCGCACCGGCCGGCGGCAGCCGCCGACGAGCATGTCGACCGCGTCACGGTGACGTGAATGACGTCGCCCCTGCGCAGGCAGGGGCCCAACCTCGCAAGCGTTGCGACAGCGCTTGAAAACTTGGGCCCCTGCCTGCGCAGGGGCGACGGAGTGATGCCGGGATTGCCGGGTCAGCCTGCGGCCTGCACGCGGCCGTCCTGGCCCGCAGCGCGGCTGGCCGCGGCCGGGTGGATGCGCAGCGCGTCGACGTTGTCGGCATCGACTTCGTCCAGGTCGGCGCTGTCCAGGGCCGGGTTCAGCAGGCGCGCGGCCTTGTTGCCCGGTTCCGTGGTCTGGATCAGGTGGTGCATCTTCTGGGCAGTCTTGTCCCACGAGGTGTTGGCCACGATGGCGCGCATGCGTTCCTTCAGCGCAGCCTGCTGTTCCTCGGTCATGTTCAGCATGCGCTCGCAGGCGGCGATGAACTTTTCCGGGGTGTCGGCGATGGCGACGACGTCGCCGTACGGGACCTTGACGTCGGTGATCGGGGTGCTGACCGACGGCAGTTCCGCAGCCATGTATTCCAGCACCTTGGTCGGCGAGATGAACTTGGTCGACTCGTTCAGTGCGAACGGCAGCAGGCACACGTCCCAGCCAGCCAGGAATTTCGGCAGGTCGTCATAGTTGCGCTGGCCCATGTAGTGGATGTTCGGCGCCTGCGGCAGGTCTTTCGGATCGATCTTGACGACCGGGCCGACCAGCACGATCTGCCAGTCCGGACGGGCCGCGGCGACTTCCTTGATCAGGCCGGTGTCGAAACGCTCGTCGATGACGCCGTAGAAGCCCAGACGCGGATGGGCGACGTGCGCCTGGTCCGGGTGGCTGTTGTCGCGGTTCTGGGCTTGCTGGAAGTGCTTGGCATCGACGCTGCTCGAGAAGCAGTGCGCGTTGGCGTGGCGCTCGCGCTTGGACTCGTACAGGCTCGGGCCGCCGGTGAAGCACAGGTCGGCGATGTTCAGCAGGGCGCTCTCGCGCTGCAGCAGCTGTTTCGGGGCGTTCTTGAACGCGGCCAGCTCATCCATGCAGTCGTAGATGACGAGCGCCGGATCGAAGGCCTTCAGCAGCGGCAGGGCCATCGGGGTGTAGAACCAGACGACGGGCTTTTCGCCTTCCGGCACCAGGTCGCCTTCGGCCAGCAGGGTTTCCAGGGTCGGCAGCTGGTCGTCGTGGAAGCCCGGGGCGTGGATTGCGGTATGGGGCTGGACCACCGTGATGTTCGGAGCGACTTCGCGCTTCTGCAGGTGTGCCTGCCCTTCGTGGAAGATCGGCTCTTCGACCAGGACGATCTTGTAGTGTTCCGCCAGGCGCGTCATGAGGTGCTGGGGGCGCTGGAAAACGAAATCCCAGCGCAGGTGGCAAAACACGATCAGGGTTGGCATGTTCAAGTTCCTTTCGCCTTCGTGGCGTTCTAGTTGATCTGAATTCCTGTCGGTCGCACGCTGTCGCGATGCTCTTGGAAACTGGCGCACTCTCGCAACCGGACCAGGCAATCGTAACATGCAAAATTCTTAATATTGCTCGTGTAGGAATGCAATCCTGCTAACAAGACACTGAGTTTCGGTAAATTCGTCGCGGTCCCCCAGCAGGGACGGACGAATGGGCTCCACTTGTAGGCCGCGTCCTACGTGCGCTCAAGAAGAAACACTACGAGATCGGATCCCGCGTTCTTGTGCAGTGCGGCGTGCGCGGGCATGAAAGATGCTGAAAATCCGTGTTATAACGCAGAAAACTGCCGGAATTGACGGCTGGAGAGATGGATGGACGCGGCGGTGGCGCCGGTCGCGCCGCGGCGCCCGGCCGGGCGCCGCGGTCCTGCAATGGATGCGGCCGTCGTCAGGCCGTCAGGTACGGCTCGGCTTCTTCCGGCTGGCCGCCGGCGTCGAACCCCCGTGCCAGCAGCACGCCGTCCAGGCCCAGCGTGCCGAGGGCGTCGCACAGGTCCGCGAGTTCGCCTTCGAGCTCCGCACCCGGGTCGAGCGGCTTGTCGACGGTGCAGAGCGGCGCGCCGCCGTCGAGCGGGTACAGGTTGATGCGCAGGACGCCCTGCCCGTCCGCCTGCACGGGTGCGACGACGGCCTTGATCCGCTCGGGATCGCGGTCCTGTTCGTCCAGGCGCAGGTTGACCTCGGCCAGCGTCGCCAGCATGCCCAGCTCCGCCAGGCCTTGCTCCTTGGCGCCGTAGAACAGGTCCTGGTACAGGAAGTTCAGCTCGACGCCCGTCGGATCCGCGGCCAGGCAGCGCTGCAACACGGGCGCCATGCTGCCGGCCCACATGCGGTAGCGCGCCATGCGCGCCTCGAAATAGGCGTCGGCCGCCGCCTCGTCCTTCGGCACCTTGTAGAACGGGTCGTCGGCACGCTTGAGCGAGAAGCCGAGCAGGAAGCGCAGCTGCATCGCGTCGTCCTCCGGCCCGTAGCCGCCGTCGCGCCAGGGACGCATGCTGGCCTCGATCGTGGGCGCCGCCACCAGCTTCTTCGAACGCAGTACCTGGACCGCCTCGCGCAGCATTTCCTGCAGCTCGCTGTAGCGCACGCGGTCCACGCCGTCCAGGTCGTACAGCCAGCGTGCCAGCACGATGCGCGTGTCGGCGCTGGCCAGGCCCGCGCCGCGGAAGCTGTCCACCAGTTCCTCGTAGGCGGCATCGTCGGCGAACGCCTCCTCGGCCTTGAGGCCGCCCGTGCTGTGCACGAACAGGGGGATCATGAAGGCGTCGATCTCCAGCTCGGTGCCGTCGTCCTGGCGGACCAGCAGCGTCGCCGCCTCCTCGTCGACGCGCTCGCGCAGGTAGCGGCCGCACTCGGGTCCCGTGTACAGGGCCAGCTCGACGGCGCCGTACAGCACTTCGTCGTGCTTGCGCCGCAGCAGGCGCCGCACCAGCGTCGTCAGGTCCTGCTCGCGCGCGGCGAGGGTCGGCGGGTCCAGGTCTTCGCGCTCGGTGATCTCGAGGGCGAGGTCGACCAGGTTCTGGGCGAGCGCGTCGTAGTCCGGCTCCTCCGCCTGCTTGGCGGGTTTGCGGGGGACGGGGCGCTTGTTGTTGGGCATGGCGGGATCGCAAAGAGTGAACAAGGCGACATGGTAGCAAATCGGCGGCGCCGACCCAAACGTCGTCGAGCCTTCACGCGTCCACGAACGCGGCCAGCTCCTCGGGCGTCCCCTGCGGGAAGGCGGCACGCAGGTGGTCGAGGAAGGCCGCGACGCGCGCGCTGAGCAGGCGGCGTGACGGATACAGCGCCCACAACGCCGTCTCCGGGCCGTCGACGTCGCCCCAGTGCGCCAGCCGGCCCGCCGCCAGGTCGCCCGCCACCAGCGACAGCGGCAGGCTCGCGGCGCCGGCGCCGGCGCGCACGGCATCGCGCACCATCACCAGCGAGGACAGGCGCAGCACGGGATCGAAGGGGATGGTCGCCGCTCCCTTGATGTCCCAGGCCGCGCGCCGTTCGCCGCGGCCGCGCACGACGGCGGGTACCGGTGCAGGGAGCTGAGTAGCCCCGGCAGCCGGACGCGCCAGCGCGGGGTGCGCGACGACCACCAGGCGGTCGCGCAGCAGGACGCGGCCGATCAGGTTCTCGTCCGGATCCGGATTGACGCGGATGACGAGGTCGATGCCCTCCTCGACCATGTCGACGGCGCGGTCTTCCGTCGTGACTTCGAGCCGCACCTCCGGATAGGCCAGCGCGAAGCCGGCCGCCAGCCGGCCCAGCGCCACCTGGGAGAACAGCAGCGGCGCACTGACCCGCAGCACGCCCCGGGGCCGCGCGCCGCCCGAGGCGATCTCCGCGGCCGCCTCGTCGATCTCGACCAGCAGCGCGCCGGTGCGCGCGTGCAGTGCCTTGCCTTCTTCGGTGAGCTGCAGCGTGCGCGCGCCGCGTTCCAGCAGGCGCACGCCCAGGTCCGCCTCCAGTTCCAGCACGCGGCGCGACAGCGTGGCCTTCGGGCGGCCCGTCGCCCGGGCGGCGCGGCCGAAGCCGCCGTGGCGGGCAACGAGGTTGAAATCGGCAAGGGCGAGCAAGTCCATGTGTTCCACCAGTGAGACAGGATGTCCAATATTACCGTCTATCGGACCAGTCGTGGGATGGCTACGATGGAATCACGTCATCACCGTCGTTCAACCCCAACCTAGGAGCACACCATGACCATCCTCGTTACCGGCGCAACCGGACTCGTCGGCCGCAACGTCGTCGAACAACTCGCCCGCCGCGGCGCCTCCGTCCGCGCCCTCGTCCGCGACCCTGCAAAGATCAGCGCTGCCCCCTTCCCCGCCGGCGTCGACGTCGTCCAGGGCGACCTGCTGGACGTCGATTCCCTGCGCGCCGCCTACCGGGGCGTTTCCACGCTGTTCCTGCTGAACGCCGTCGTGCCCGACGAATTCACCCAGGCCCTGGTCGCGCTGAACCTGGCGCGCGAGGCCGGCATCGAACGTGTCGTCTACCTGTCCGTGATCCATGCGGACCTGTACGCGAACGTGCCGCACTTCGCCGGCAAGTTCGGGGTCGAACGGATGATCGACCACCTGGGCATTCCCGCCACCATCCTGCGTCCCGCGTATTTCATGGACAACGACCGCAGCGTACAGGACGTCGTGCAGCAGTACGGCGTGTATCCGATGCCCGTCGGCAGCCGCGGCCTGGCGATGGTCGACGCGCGCGACATCGGCGAGATCGCCGCCATCGAACTGCTGCGCCGGGCGCAGGCGGCCGCGCCGTTGCCGACCGAACGCATCGATATCGTGGGGCCGGACACGCTGACCGGCGACCAGGTCGCCGCGATCTGGTCCGACGTGCTGCAACGTCCGATCGCCTACGGCGGCGACGACGGCGCCGCGTTCGAGCAGAACCTGCGCCACGCGATGCCGTCGTGGATGGCCTACGACATGCGCCTGATGAGCGAACGCTTCCACGACGTGGGGATGGTCGCCACGGACGGCGCCGCCGCGCGGCTGGCCGCCATGCTGGGCCGCCCGCTGCATTCCTACCGCGAGTTTGCCGCTTCGGTGGCCGCCTCGCACTGACACTTTCACCGACCGCACAAGGAGAACATCATGATCTATTCGACCGCCACCGTCCCCGTCAACCCGGCCGGGGAAGCCCCATTGACCCGTGCCCAGGCCTGGGCCGGCCTCGTGCTGAAGGCACGCGATGCCCGCCTGTTCCTGCCGCCGGGCCTGTGCACCCGCTGCGACGTCGTCGAGGACAGCGCCACCCACATCGTGCGCGAAGCCACGATCGGCGGCCAGGACCTGCGCGAAATCATCGTTTTCGAAGAAGCGCGCAAGGTCTCCTTCTTCCAGGCGACCGGCCCGCGCGAGGGCGTCATCGTCAACGAGCTGTTCGAAGACGACGCGGGCCGGCTGATGCTGCGCTTCTACGGCTACCTGGGCCTGCGCGACAAGACGCCCGGCGGGCCGGAGGAACGGGCCGAGCAGGCGACGCTGGACGGCGACAACGGCTACCGCGCCGCACTGCTGTCGACCTTGAAGCGCACGCGCGCGCTCGTGGCCGAAGGCCGCATCTAGTCAGGCATCGCGGCGCGGGGGATGATGGCGCCGCGCACGCCGATCACGGCGCCGGCCAGGCGGTGCCCGGCGCGGGCCGCCGCCTGCGGATCCTGGCCGGACAGGCGGGCGGCAACGTAGGCGGCGCCGAACGAGTCGCCGGCCGCCGTCGTGTCGACGACCCGCGCGACGGGTTCGCCGGCCACCTCCGCCAGCGCGCCGTCGTGCCAGACCAGGCAGGGCGCGGCGCCGCGCTTGACGACGATTTCCCTGACGCCCAGCGCGCGCGCCCGTTCGATGGCCGCGTGCGGGTCGGCATTGCCGTACAGCGCCGCCTCGTCGTCCAGCGTCAGCAGCGCCAGGTCGCTGTGGGCCAACGCGGCGCGGTAGGCGGCGCGTGCCGCCTCCGCGTCGTCCCACAGGCGCGGGCGGTAGTTGTTGTCGAAGGCGACGCTGCCGCCGTTGGCGCGGCAAGCGGCCAGCGCGGCCAGCAGGCGGTCGCGGTCCAGAGCGGGCAGGATCGCGAGGCTGATGCCGGACAGGTAGCACAGGCGCGCCGTCGCCAGGCGGGCCAGCACGTCTTCCGCCTGGGGCGCCTGCAGCCAGTGGCGCGCGGCCGAGTCGCGCCGCCAGTAATGGAAGCGGCGCTCGCCATCGGCATCGGTCTCGATCAGGTAGATGCCCGGCAGGCGGTCCGGAAGGCGCAGCACGGACCCGGTGGCGATGCCTTCGCCGTCCCAGGCCGCCAGCATCTCGTCGGACATGCCGTCCGTGCCGAGCCCCGTCACGAAGGCCACGCGGGCCAGCGCGGGATCGAGCAGGCGCGCCATGTAGACGGCGGCGTTCAGGGTGTCGCCGCCGAAGCGGTAGTCCATCGTGCCCGTGCCGGCCGGGCTGCGCTGGAGTTCGATCATGCATTCGCCGATCGCGTAGATGGTGGGTGTCGTCATGGTGGCGACAGTGTAATCGAGGAGGCGGGGTCGCGACACCCCGGCGCCGGGTGTTATGCTTCGGCCATCGTCCCGCTACCCACCCCTCCCATGTTCGAACGACTCTTCAAGCTGAAGCAGAGCGGCAGCGACGTCCGCACCGAAATGCTGGCCGGCCTGACCACCTTCCTGACGATGGCCTACATCATCTTCGTCAACCCGTCCATCCTGGGCGACGCCGGCATGCCGAAGGACGCCGTGTTCGTCGCCACCTGCCTCGTTGCCGCCCTCGGCAGCGCCGTCATGGGCCTGTACGCGAACTACCCCATCGCGATGGCGCCGGGAATGGGCCTGAACGCCTATTTCGCCTATGCCGTCGTGCTGGGCATGGGCGTGCCGTGGCCGGCGGCGCTGGGCGCCGTGTTCGTGTCCGGCTGCCTGTTCATCCTGGCATCGCTGTTCGGGCTGCGCGCCATGATCGTGAACGGCATCCCGCATTCGCTGCGGGTGGCGATCACGGTCGGCCTGGGCATGTTCCTCGCGCTGATCGCCCTGAAGAACGCGGGCATCGTCGTGCCGAACGCGCCGACGCTCGTCAAGGCCGGCGACCTGCACCAGCCCGGCCCGATCATGGCCGTGGCCGGCTTCCTGCTGGTCGTCACGCTGGACCGGCTGCGCGTGCGCGGCGCGATCCTGATCGGCATCGTCGCCGTGACGGTGCTGAGCTTCTTCTTCGGCGGTAACACGTTCCAGGGGGCGTTCTCGGCGCCGCCGTCGATCGCCCCGACCTTCCTGCACCTGGACGTGCCGGGCGCGCTGGCGGTCGGCATCCTGAACGTGATCCTCGTGTTCTTCCTGGTCGAGCTGTTCGACGCCACCGGCACGCTGATGGGCGTGGCCAGTCGCGCCGGACTGCTGGTGGAAGGCAAGATGGAGCGCCTGAACAAGGCGTTGCTGGCCGACAGCGCCGCCATCGTCGCCGGCGCGGCGCTCGGTACGTCGAGCACGACGGCCTATGTGGAAAGCGCGGCCGGCGTGCAGGCGGGCGGGCGCACGGGCCTGACGGCGCTGACCGTCGCCGTGCTGTTCCTGGCCTGCCTGTTCATCGCCCCGCTGGCCGCCGTCGTGCCGCCGTACGCGACGGCGCCGGCGCTACTGTTCGCCGCCTGCCTGATGCTGCGCGACCTGGGCGACATCGAATGGGGCGATACGACCGAGGCGATTCCCGCGGCCATCACGGCCCTCGTGATCCCGTTCACGTATTCGATCGCCGAGGGCATCGCCTTCGGCTTCATCACTTACGCGGCGCTGAAGCTGACCACGGGAAGGGCGCGCGAAGTCGCGCCCGTCGTCTGGGTGATCGCCCTGCTGTTCGCCTTCAAGATCGTGTACGTGGGCACCTGACGTTTCCAGCCCGGTCGCCTGCTATGCCGTGCCGCCTGCCATCCGCCCGGCACGCAGCAGGCGCCCGAAGTCGTCCGCCGGCACGGCCCGGCTGTAGTGCCAGCCCTGGATCAGGTCGCACCCCAGCTGCTCCAGCAGCGCGAGCTGGCCCGCGTTCTCCACCCCTTCGGCCACCACCGTCAGGCGCAGGCCGTGCGCCATGGCGATGACGGCGCGCGAGATGGTCAGGTCGTCGCCGTCGTGCAGGATGTCGCGCACGAACGATTGGTCGAGCTTGAGCTTGTCGACGGGGAAGCGCTTCAGGTAGTTCAGGTTCGAGTAGCCGGTGCCGAAGTCGTCGATCGCCAGGCGGATGCCCATGGCCTTTAATTGCGCCAGCAGCGCGACGCTCTTGCCGGCGTCGGCCATCGACGCGCTTTCCGTCAGTTCCAGTTCCAGCAGGCTGGGGTCGACGCCGTAGTCGTCCAGGATGCGGCGCAGCGTGGGCACGATGCGCTCCGAGAACTGCAGCATCGACAGGTTCACGGAAACGGGCACCGGATCGATGCCTTCCAGCTGCCACGCGCGCAGCTGGGCGCAGGCCTGGCGCAATGCCCATTCGCCGATCGTCATGATCAAGCCGCTTTCCTCGGCCAGGCCGATGAACACGGACGGCGACACGAGTCCGCGGTCCGGGCTGCGCCAGCGCAGCAGCGCCTCGGCGCCGACGATCTCTCCCGCCATGTCCACCTGGGGCTGGTAGTGCAGCTCCAGTTCGTCCCGCTCCAGTGCCCGGCGCAGGGCATTCTCCAGGCGGAAGCGGTCGTTCGCGCCGTGGTTCAGCTCCGGGCGGTAGAAGGCGAAGCGCTGGCCGATGCCGTCGGCGGCCAGCCGCTGGGCCGCCTCCGCGCCCTTGGCCAGCACGTCGAAGTCGTCGCCGTCGTTCGGGTACACGGCAATGCCGATGCACGGGTCCAGGTGCAGGTCTTCCCCTTCGAACTGGTAGGCGGGGTCCAGGCCCGCCAGCAGGCGCCGCGCCAGCGCCGAGAAAGCGTCGGTGTCGTCGCACACGGCCGCCAGTGCGAACGCCCCTTCGGAAAACCGTCCGACGGGGTCTGTACCGGCCAGTTCCTTGAGGCGCGCGGCAGCCTGCTGCAGCAGCACCTGTTCGGCACGCGGGCCGAGCGTCTCGCGGATCAGGGCCATGCGCCCGAAGCGCAGCAGCAGGAAGCCGAGCGGCTTGCCCGACGCGCGCGCCTGCGTTTCCAGTTCGGCGAAGCGCTCGCCCAGCAGCTGGCGGTTCGGGAGGCCCGTGAGC